>WRAK01000051.1 GCA_009780235.1 Oscillospiraceae bacterium | reverse complement strand
TCGGGCCGAGGGCCGGGGATACGCTTTCGGGTGGTGACGCTGGGGAACCCATCGGCGACATTTACCAACGAATTTTCCACGGCGGGCATCAACCAGACCAAGCACCAAATTATGCTGGAGCTGACCGTCCAAGTAAACATCCTCGTCCCCGGCCGCACCACACGGGAGACGATTACTACGCAGATGTTGGTGGCGGAGACGGTGATTGTGGGCGATGTACCGAATGTATTCGGGCAGTTTGGGTTTTAGGGCGGGATATGGGTACGATTGTAGGGGGCGGCGTCCCCGACGTCCCGGGTGCACCCGTAGGGGCGGCCGTCCCCGGTCGTCCGTGCCAATTCCCCTCCTTGGAGGGGTGCCGCCGCAGGCGGTGGGGTGGTGCCCTTGCCCTCTGTAGGGGGCGACGCCCCCCAGCGCGCAGAGGGCGGCGCGCCCTACGCCATACGTACCCCCTTACAAATTTGACACAACGGGCGACTGAGGACGGTCTGCTCCGACAACGATAGAAACGGACGGTAAACACCATGACCACAACACAACAGATAAACGCACTCCGTGAAACCCTCGAACGTCATAATCACAGCTACTATGTCCTCGACGCGCCCACTATCCCCGACCACGAGTACGACGCGCTCATGCGGGAACTCATCGCATTGGAGGAGGCGCACCCCGAACTCCGCACGCCCGACAGTCCCACCCAACGCGTCGGCGGTACGCCGTTGGAATCTTTCAGCCAAGTCACACATGAGGTGCCGCTCGAAAGTCTCAACGATGCCTTTTCACAGGACGAGCTGGAGGAATTCCACGCCCGTGTGCTGAAAGTAGTGTCGGATCCGACTTATGTGGTAGAGCCGAAAATTGACGGATTATCCGTGGCACTCACCTATGAAAACGGTCTCCTCGTCCGCGGCGCGACACGGGGCAACGGATTGGTAGGAGAGGACGTAACGGAAAATCTGAAAACCGTCCGTAGTGTCCCGCTCCGTCTGCCCGTGCACGCCCCGCCGCATTTGGTGGTGCGGGGCGAGGTGTACATGCCGAAGCGAGTGTTCGCAGAACTCAACGAACAGCGTGACCTCGCAGGGGAGGCCCCCTTCGCCAACCCCCGCAATGCGGCGGCGGGTTCCATGCGGCAGCTCGATCCCAAAATCGCCGCCGGTCGTCGGCTCGCGATGATTGCGTTCAACGTCCAAGCCGTGGCGGGCAAAGACTTCGCAGAGCACCACGAGACGCTGGACTTCCTGCGGGAGATGGGTTTTTCTGCCATCGACTACAAGGTCTACGATTCCATGACAGCCTGCATCGCCCGCATTGAGACGCTGGGGCAGTCCCGTTCGGATTTTGAATACGACATCGACGGCGCGGTCATCAAACTGGACAACCTCCACGACAGGCTGGAGCTGGGCAGTACGTCCAAGGCCCCCCGCTGGGCTGTGGCCTATAAGTACCCGCCGGAGCAAAAGCCTACGGTGGTGCGGGAAATTGTCGTGCAAGTCGGCCGCACGGGTGTGCTGACGCCCAAAGCCGTAGTCGAGCCTGTACAGCTCATGGGAACGACGGTGACGAACGCCAGCCTGCACAATCAGGACTACATCGACGAAAAAGACATCCGCATCGGAGACACGGTACTGATTCAAAAAGCGGGCGAGATTATCCCGGAGGTGGTCACCGTCCTGAAAGAGAAGCGTCCCGCCGATGCCGTGCCTTACACCCTCCCCGATACCTGCCCCGCCTGCGGTGCGCCCGTGCATCGGGATGTGGACGGCGTCGCCGTTCGCTGCACGAGTGCAAGCTGTCCTGCCCAGCTCCTGCGCAACATCGCCCACTTCGCCTCCCGAGACGCGATGGATATCGAAGGTCTCGGGCCATCGATTGTGGAGCTTTTGGTGGACGCGGGGCTGGTGCGTTCCGCTGGGGATTTATACACCCTCGACCCCGTACGGATGGTCGAACTCCCGCTCATGGCCGAAAAGCGCACGGAGAACCTGCTCGCCGCCATTGAGGCCAGCAAGTCACAGGGTTTGGCGCGGCTGATTTACGCACTCGGCATCCGCCAAGTCGGCCAACAGACGGCCAAGAGTTTGGCGGCGCATTTCGGCTCCATGGAAGCTCTTGAAGCGGCGGATTTGGAAGCCCTCGTGCAAGTTGGCGACATCGGCACCGTGACGGCGCAATTTCTCTTGGACTGGTTTGCAAGCCCGCAATCGCAAGCACTACTGGGAAGCCTCCGTGCCGCAGGGGTGCGCATGGCCGCCGAGGCTTCAGAAGCCGGAGACGCCCGTTTTGCCGGACAAACTTTTGTCCTCACAGGTACGTTCGTCCGCTATACCCGCCACGAGGCGGCGGCGGCCATTGAACGTCTCGGCGGCAAAGTCGCCTCCTCCGTGTCGAAGAACACGAACTATATTCTGGCGGGAGAGAACGCGGGGAGCAAGCTCGACAAGGCGCACAGCTTGGGCGTCGCGGTAATTGATGAGAACGCGTTTGATGCGATGATCGGGTGAGATAATTGTGCTTGCTTTTTCTCCAGCAAGTGTGTTATAATGCTTTTGCTTTGTTTTTTGCCCTTGACCTTTGCCCTTAAAACCCCGCCGGAGGCTAGGGGGAAGGTCGAAGGGGGACTAGTCCCCCTTCGAAGGCGCACCGTGAGCGAAGCGAACCATACATTTTCCGCAGAAAATGTGTGCGCCGATGCGG
>WRAK01000050.1 GCA_009780235.1 Oscillospiraceae bacterium | reverse complement strand
GCTTGCATTAACTCAACTAACCTTTTGCAAAGAACGCAAAAGGAAGTTTCGTTGTATGTGCGCCGGAGGCAAAAAAGGTGGAATCCGTTTGTTTTCAGGACATGTGCCTGAAAACAAACACCATAGCCCGCCGCAGCGACCCGGCCCGCAGGCCGGCTCTTTTGGAAGACAAAGCCCAGCGAAGCGGGTTTGTCTCCAGTCTGCGGGCGGCGAAAAGCCGCCCGGGTTTTTTGCCTCTAATCCAATTCTAATCTACACCCAATGACAGCCAAACCATACTCTGCTATCCTATTAATGGCGTGTAAAAACAAATTGGAGGGAGACGACAATGTTACGACTACTGCTATTCCCCTTTCGCTTGCTCTTCGGCCTAATCGGATTCCTGTTGGGCTTGGTATTACTCATCGTTGGTGCCGTGCTGACAATGACAATCATCGGTGCCATCGTAGGCGTGCCGCTCATCCTCTTGGGTATGGGATTGATGCTGTGTAGTTTTTTCTGAGATATATGTACGCGAAATCTCCTTTTTCAAAAGATGAGCAATATTATCAAATATAAACATAGCGTTCTCTGACAATCCTCCGCCGGACGGAACAAATAGTCAGCCCTATAAACACACAAACCTGACGGCAAGTGTTTGCCCTGTTCTTTGGGGGGCACTTGCCGTCGGGCTTGTGTGGATTTGCAACAGTAAATGATTTGATTTTGCCTTGCCGTATAGAATCCAATAAAAAATTTGCACATCAATACAACCAAGCGGCATATAATCCTGTCTATATAATTATACGGCAAATTATGGGTCAAGAAACGAAATTTTTCACAAAGTATTGGAGCATAATCACATGAGCTTTCGCATTATTTCCACAGGTAGTGCTGTACCGTCACGGGTTGTTACCAATGACGAACTGGCGACCTTCCTCGACACATCGGATCAATGGATTACGGAACGAACCGGCGTGAAGGAACGCCGTGTGTGCGTCACGGAGACGGCCTCCGGGCTGGGAATAGAGGCAGGACGGCGCACGCTGGAAGCGGGGAATACCCGCCCGGAAGAACTGGATATGATTATCGCGGCTACCGTCAGCGGCGAATATGTTTCGCCCGGAATGGCCTGTATGATTCAAGCGGGGCTTGGAGCCACTTGTCCGGCTATGGACGTAAATGCCGCTTGCAGCGGTTTTGTCTTTGCCTTAGACACCGCTGCGGGTTTTTTCGCACGGGGACGAGTGAAAAAAGTGCTGGTTGTCGGTGCCGAGCAGACGAGCCGAATTGTAGATTGGACGGACAGAAATACCGCCGTTATCTTCGGCGACGGGGCGGGAGCCTGTCTCTTGGAAGCGGGAGACAACTACATAGAATCCAAGCTCTTTTCCCGCGGCGGGGCTGATGTGATTCAGATTCCGACCTCTATCGGGGTTTCTCCTTTTTTTGAAGGTGAGCAAGTGAAGCCTCTGATTCACATGAAAGGCCAGGAGACCTTCAGGTTCGCCGTAAGCGTCATGGCGGCGGATATTCAAGAGGTACTCGCATCGGCAGGGATTGCGCAAAGCGAGGTGGCCTATGTGATTCCTCATCAGGCCAATGTGCGGATTATTGATACGGCCAAAAAGCGGCTGGATATCCCCGCGGAACGGTTTGCGGTAAACTTGGACAAATACGGAAACACCTCGGCGGCGAGTATTCCGATGGTATTGGACGGACTCAATCGTGACGGAAAGCTCACACGGGGAGATATCTTGGTGATATCCGCATTTGGCGGCGGGCTTTCCAGCGGAGCCTGTGTAATTCAATGGTAAAAGATGGAACGCAGGTTTCATTTTTTCATAATTTTTCTATCATTTTGGGAGGACACAATCATGGTAATGGAGAAACTGACAAAACTTTTGGCGGCACATTTGGACACCGACCCCGGCGAAATCAACGCGGAGACAACCTTTGAAAGCCTTGGCATCGACTCGCTGGATACCGTGGAGATGGTCATGGAACTGGAAGAGGAGCTCGGCGTTGAGTTAGAGTTGAATGAAAAAGTCGCAACGGTCGGTGAGCTGGCTCAGTTTATCGAGAAGAAATTAGGCAAGTAATGAAAACACGGATTACGGAACTACTCGGAATTGAATACCCCATCCTCCAAGGCGGCATGGCCTGGGTTGCCGACGGGAAACTGGCCGCGGCCGTCTCGAACGGCGGCGGGCTTGGGATTATTGCGGCCATGAACGCTGATGCGGAGACCTTGCGCACACAGATTCAAATTGCACGGAGCCTCACAAATAAGCCCTTTGGGGTAAATGTGATGCTGATGAGTCCCTTTACAGCTGAAGTGGCGGTGCTTTTGACCGAAGAAAAGGTTCCCGTAGTCACAACCGGGGCGGGAAGCCCTACGCCGTATATGCCCGCTTGGCTGGAGGCCGGGATTCGGGTTATCCCCGTAATCGCAAGTGTGGCGATGGCAAAGCGGGTTGTCCGAGCCGGGGCATCGGCAGTCATTGCCGAAGGCGGCGAGGCGGGCGGCCATGTGGGCGAGATTACCACGATGGCACTCGTACCGCAGATTTGTGATGCGGTAGATGTGCCGGTCATCGCGGCAGGCGGAATCGCAGACGGACGGCAAGCGGCGGCGGTGTTTATGCTGGGTGCCGAGGGCTTGCAAGTCGGGACACGCTTTTTGGTGGCCGAAGAGTGCGGGATTCATCAAGCGTATAAAGATAAGGTGCTCAAGGCGAAAGACATTGACACGCTGACCACGGGGAAACGCTTAGGACATCCGGTGCGGGCATTGAAGACGCCGTTTTCCCGCAACTTGCTCCAAGCGGAGTATAATGCCGATATCTCCAATGAACAGTTGGAAGAGATGGGAGCGGGGTCGCTCAGACGGGCGGCCGTGGACGGCGACCTGCAAGAAGGAGCCTTTATGGCGGGTCAAGTTGCCGCAATGGTCACGAAAGAGCAAGCGGCGGCGGATATCATCCGGGATATTTTCGACGGGATGGAGACTTGCCTGAAGGGGGCGTCAAAATGGGTCGAATAGCTTTTGTGTTCTCCGGGCAGGGTGCGCAATGTGCCGGGATGGGCAAGTCGCTCTATGAAGGCTCTCCCGCCGCAAAGTCGCTTATGGACGAGCTGGAACGCATCCGCCCCGGTACGCTTGCGCAGTGTTTTGACGGGACAGAGGAAGAACTGCAAGATACAAAAAACACACAGCCCTGCATATTCGCCGTTTCCTCAATGGCGGCCGCCGCTTTGCGGGAACAGGGGCTATCTCCGAATGTTCTGGCCGGATTCTCACTCGGTGAGGTAACGGCTCTGACTTTCGGTGAGGCATTTTCTGCTGCGGACGGCTTTTCCCTTGTGGTGCGGCGAGGTGAACTGATGGCAAAAGCGGCGGCGGATGCCTCTGGTGCTATGGCGGCGGTAATGAAGCTCTCTGCGTCAGAAGTAGAAACGCTTGCGGCGAATTATTCCAAGGTCTACCCCGTGAACTACAATTCGCCCGGGCAGACTGTTGTAGCGGGCGATGCGGAAGAACTGACAGCGTTCCGGGCGGCAGTCAAGGAGGCGGGCGGACGCGCCATCCCGCTCAAAGTGGGCGGCGGATTTCATTCGCCGTATATGGCATCTGCATCTACGGCGTTTGAAGAGGCACTTTCGGCCTTTGCAATCGGGAGACTTCAGTACCCGATCTATGCAAACTTGACCGCACAGCCTTATGATGCAGATAATGTAGCGGGAACGCTTGTCCGACAGATGGTAAGCCCCGTCCGTTGGCAGGAAACCGTTGAAAACATGATAGCCGACGGCGTGACGACTTTTATAGAAGTCGGTCCGGGCAAGACCTTGAAAACTCTGATTACAAAATGCACCGATAAAGCGGCGGCATATCACGTGGAGGATATGGACAGCTTGCATGAGACAATTCGTGCGCTTTCGGCGCAGTAAGGGAGAGGAAACGATGTTAAACGGAAAAACAGCCATCATCACCGGCGGCGGACGGGGAATCGGACGAGCGATTGCCTTACAACTTGCGGAGAACGGTGCAAATATCGCCGTAATCTACGCCGGGAACACCGAGGCGGCAGAGACTGTTGTGCGTGAGGCGCAAGAACTGGGCGTATCCGCCATGGCAATTCAATGTGATGTGGCGGACTTTGATGCGTGCAAGGAAGCGGTATCTGCGGTCACGGAGACGCTGGGGCCTGTGGATATTCTGGTCAACAACGCCGGGATTACAAAAGACACTTTGGCACTCAAAATGTCTGAGACGGATTTTGAGCGGGTGGTAGATGTGAGTCTCAAAGGGACATTCAACATGATTCGGCATTGTTACAGCACATTTATGAAGCGGCGGCAGGGACGGATTATCAATATCGCCTCCGTTTCCGGCCTCATGGGCAACGCCGGGCAAGCCAATTACTCGGCCGCAAAGGCGGGCATGATTGGGCTTACAAAGACCAT
>WRAK01000049.1 GCA_009780235.1 Oscillospiraceae bacterium | reverse complement strand
TTTGCTTCTATGTCAATTCGTCCCCCGAACGGGTCAATGAGTACGCCGCGCAAATCCAAGGCCATGGCATTCATGGTGAAATCCCGCCGCGCCAAATCCTCCTGTAAATCCGTGACAAAATCCACCCGCTCGGGGCGGCGGTGGTCAGCATACGCCCCGTCACGGCGGAATGTGGTAACTTCCACATGCCCTGCGCCCTTCATTCTGCATTGCCCGTCCATGACCACGGTTACTGTCCCGTGCCGAATGCCTGTCGGGACGGTTTTCGCAAACAAGCCCTGCACAACCTCCGGCGCGGCGGCGGTGGCGATATCCCAGTCCTGCGGCACCTTGCCCATGACAATATCCCGTACCGGACCGCCCGCGAGATAGGCGGGATGGCCGGACGATTCCAAGGTCTCCAAGACCGTGCGCACGAACGGCGGCAGACCACTCATTGTCCGCACTCCCGCTCGACTAAATCTATGGCAAAGCGGCCGATTTTCTCCGCCGCATCGGGTCTGGCAATATTCGCTATGGCCTCCTGCATATGTCTCAGCCGCCCGGACTGACCGAAAACGGCATGGATGGCGTCTCGAATCGGGAAATGTTTGCTCACCAGCACGGCGGCTCCGGCGTTGAGCAAAAAGTTCGCGTTCCGCTCCTCCGGGCCGGGGATGGGTGAGACTAAAATCATCGGCAATCCGCTGGCCAGAGACTCGGACACGCTGAGACCGCCGGGCTTTGTCACAATGCAGTCGGCGGCACCCATGTAGAGCGCGACTTTATCCGTAAAGCCGCAGACATGGAGCGGCCCACGGGTTTTTAATCGGCTGAGCACATTGTAAAGCCGCTCGTTTTTGCCTGTGATGCAGATGAGTTGATAGTCCTGCTCCATCGCGTCAATCTGGGTCACGTTGTGCAGCATATCGCCGTACCCCATGCTGCCGCCCATGAGGAGGATGGTGGTCTTGTCCTCGTGCAAGCCCAGCTCCCGCCGAACCTCACGCTTGTCCTTTGACTCGGAAAACTTGCCCGCAACGGGGATGCCCAACGGCAACAGCCGCTCCGCCTCAATGCCCCGCCGCTCCGCCGCGTGGCGCATCTGCTCGCCGGCGGTGACGATGTAGTCCACCGTGGGAACCAGCTCCCAAAAGGGGTGGACGCAATAATCTGTGATGATGCCGATGATGGGGACATCCAAGTGTCCCTGTCGTTTCAGTACGTCCAAGACCTGCGCGGCAAAGACATGTGTGGTGATAATCATCTCCGGCTGATAATCGCGGAAAAAGCCCGCCAATCGTCCCGCGAGGAGGCGGTTGCGGTTGAACATCCCCAGCACTTTCCGCCGTACCCCCCGCCGTTCCGCCCCGGAGTAGGTGCGCCCAAAGGCACGGGGCGTGCGGCGGATGGAAAAGAGGTAGCCCTTGTCCACCATCTTGTAGAGTGCCTTATTGATATATTGGTACATGTCCAGCACAAGCACATCGGCTCCCTGCTCTTTGAGCCGTTCTGCCATGGCATGCGCCGAGGCGTTGTGTCCGTGGCCTGTTGTAACTGTGATGACGAGTATACGCATGATGACTCTCCGTTGTAATATTGATATTGCGTATAGTATAGCAAATTTGCGGGGGATTAGCAATAAACAATGCACCGCATCCTGTAGGGGCGGCCTTTGGCCGTCCGCAATTCAGGTGCGGTACAGGGTTGTAGGGGCGACCCCGTGTGGTCGCCCTCCGTTTTTGATTTGTAGTGCCGTTTGAAACGTGGCAGGGCGGCCCCGCCCGTGTTACGTTGTAAAAGTTAAAACGCCCCCGCCAAATCCTCCAAGATATCATCAATATGCTCCGTCCCCACCGACAACCGTATCGTATTCGGTCGAATCCCGCTTGCAATCAGCTCCGCTTCGGTCATCTGCGAATGCGTAGTGCTGGCGGGGTGGATAACGAGGGACTTCACATCTCCCACGTTGGCGAGGAAAGAGAATAGCTCCAGCTTCTCCGCAAAAGCCTGCGCCTCTGCCGCGCCGCCTTTGATTTCAAAGGTGAAGATGGACGCGCCGCCGTCCGGGAAATAGGTCTTGTACAGCCCGTGGTGCGGATGCGCGGGCAGAGACGGGTGGTTGACCCGCTCGACCTGTGGATGGTTTGCGAGGAAGTCCACGACTTTGAGCGTGTTCGCCACATGCCGCTCCATGCGGAGAGAGAGCGTCTCCAAGCCTTGCAGGAACATGAACGAATGGAAAGGCGAGAGACAGGCACCCATGTCACGCAGGAGCGTCACACGAGCTTTGATGATGTAGGCCAGCGGACCTGCCACGTCAGTGAAGACTGCGCCGTGGTAACTGGCGTCCGGCGTCGTGAGCCCGGGGAAGCGGCCGGATGCGGCCCAATCGAATCGTCCCGCGTCCACAATCACACCGCCGATAGTCGTCCCGTGTCCGCCGATGAATTTCGTCGCGGAATGCACCACGATATCGGCCCCGTACTCGATGGGACGGAGCAGGTAGGGCGTAGCAAAGGTGTTATCTGCGATGAGCGGCAGGCCGTGCTTGTGGGCAATATCCGCCACGGCACGGATATCCGTGAGGTCGGCGTTGGGGTTACCGATAGTCTCAAGGAACAGGGCCTTGGTGTTGTCCTGAATTGCCGCCTCAAAGTTGGCGGGGTCATCCGGGTCAACGAAGTCAACGGTGATACCCATATTACGGAACGTGTGGGCGAAAAGGGTGTGCGTCCCGCCGTACAGGGTCTTAGCCGCCACGATATGGTCACCGGGACGGGCGATATTCTGGATGGCGTAGGTCGTCGCCGCCTGTCCGCTGGCGAGTGCAAGCGCGGCCATACCGCCTTCCAACGCAGCGACACGCTTCTCAAACACATCCGTGGTGGGGTTCATGATGCGCGTGTAGATATTGCCCGGCTCGGCAAGCGCGAACCGCGCCGCCGCCGACTCGGGGCTGGGAAATACGTATGAAGTCGTCTGATAGATGGGAACCGCACGAGAATCCGTGGCGGGGTCGGGGGTCTCTTGCCCGACGTGGATTTGCTGCGTTTCAAAACGCCATTTTCTTTCTGACATGGGGATGTCCTCCTTTGGATGCTTGAACTTTTTACTACGTTAGTGTATCGCTTTATTGCGGTCTTGTCAAGGAGCCGATGCACCGGCGGCGGTATTTTTTTGAATTTTGACGTGTTTTATGGTAAGATAAAAATGCAAACGGAATTTACTTCAGCAAAGAGAAGGCATATAATGGGCGGAAATGTAGGCAAAACCTTTGTAAAATATGTGAGTTTGAATATCATCGGGATGATAACGGCTTCGGCACTCGTTTTTATAGACGCCATTTTCATTTCCATCGCCCTCGGCGCAGACGGATTAACCGCAATCAGCTTGACAGCTCCCATCTTCAGCATTGTGTTCGGGCTGGGTCTGATGCTCGGCGAGGGCGGCGGCTCAAAATACGCCGCAAATATGGCGGTAGAGAAAGAGGAGAAAGCCAACGCTTTCTTTACACTTTCAATTAAAACATGTTTGATGATTGCCGTTCCCCTTGTGGTCATCGGACTGCTTTTTGCAGAACCGCTCAGCATGTTCTTGGGGGCAGATGCCTATATCATGCCGGAAGTCTCCGCATATGCACGGGTGTTGCTGGCTTTCTCCCCTGCCATCATGCTCTATTACGCGCTGGAGAGTTTTGTGCGCAACGACGGCACACCGGGTACCGCCACGATTTCATCTGTGATTCTGTACGCCACAAATATCGCGCTGAACTACGTCTTTATTATTTTGCTTGATTTAAGAATGCTGGGCTCCGGGCTTGCGACTTCGATTGCCGCCCTGTTCGCGCTCGGCTATCTCTTATACCATTGGCGCAAAAAAGCACGTTTCCACTTCGCCGCTGTCTTTGCGGCGGGCAAGAAGCGGGCGGCGATTTTCTCGATAGGTGCCCCCTCTTTTTTGGGCAACATTTTGTTCGGTCTGACGATACTCGCATTTAATTGGGTATTCCTGCAACATTTGGGCAATATCGGTGTGGCCGCATTTGGGATTGTGTCCACTTTAGCTACGGTTGTCTTTGCCATTTTCATCGGGATAGCACAGGGCATGCAGCCGATGGCAAGCCATTTTTACGGAAAGCGTGATGCTGAAAATTTATACAAAGTGCTGAAATATGCCATCCTCACGGGCGTCGGCTTTGCAATTTTATTTATTGCAGCGGTCTTTCTGTTTACAGAGCCGCTCGTCTCCGTCTTAAACCAAGAACAAGACATGGTTTTAGCCGCAGAGCTCGCCGCTCTCGCCGCAGGCGGGGCTCGGATTTATTTTATCGGCTTTGTTTTTGCCGGCATCACACTTGCCAGCACATATTTCCTGGCGGCAACAGGCGCGCCGAAACGCGCCTTGGTGTTGTCCGCCTTACAAAACGGCGGGATTATTCTGTTCATGCTCGCGCTGGCTTATCAGGGCGGTGTTACCGGCATTTGGGCATCTTATCCGACGTTTGAATTGCCCTTGGCACTACTGAGTTTGTTCTTTTTAGCGCGGGTGCACAGAATGCACAGACGGTTGTTTTTTACCACATGCTGAGATGAAAATGGCTTATCAAGAGGCATTCATGGGAACACCCCCACGAGTGCCTCCGTTTTTTGATGACGCGTATATTGCAACTCATGTGCCGCGATTGACAGGTCGTGCAAAATCGCTTGCAATGTCTTTGATTCGTTTCTATAATAAAAGTGTGCTTGCAAGCCGTAGGGAGGTATCCTGTGAAGATTGTCATCAATGAAAACAGCACAATTGATGAAACCGAAATTATCATCAATTGCCGCCAGGCGGACGAAGAGATTATGCGCATCTGCGCCGGACTCCGGGTGTTTGACAAAAAAGTGACCGGCCTGCTGGACGGACAAACTTTTCTGCTCAATGCCTCCGACATTCTATATGCGGAAGCGGTGGACCGAAAGACCTTTCTCTACACAGCAAACGGCGTATATGAAACACCGTTTAAGCTCTATGAGTTGGAAGATCGTCTCGCAGGGGAAGATTTCATCCGCGCCTCCAAGTCCTGTGTCCTCAATTTTTCAAAGGTGAAAAGCCTCCGCGGAGATTTTGGCGGCCGTATGTTATGCACACTCGAAAACAGCGAAATTGTCACGGTTTCCAGACAATACGCTATAGTGATTAAACAAAAACTTGGTATTACGAAAGGGGAATCTTTATGAAAAACTTTTTAGAAGGCGTGTTTGCATGGAAAACTGCCGCCGCAATGATGTTCTCTGCATCCGTCATCTTATGCGCGGTCATCATGTTATTCACGGGAGAAGATGCCGTGGCAATTCCCGTCCTCGCCTCCTTGTTGCTTGTCTCGGCAGGCGGGACGTTCCTGCAACTGCTCGCGTTTACCGACCGTATCATTAAAAGAATGCGCTATACCGCCCGAATGGCCGTATTCGCGATACCATTCCTCGCGCTCCTTGCGGCAAATGCCTATTTCTTCCGTTGGTTCCCGATGGAAAACACCATGTATTGGCTGACATTTGTCGGGGTTTTCTTGCTTGTTTTCATAGGCGGCACTATCGCATTCGAGGTCTATTTTCGTGTGATGGGGAAAAAGTACGACGGGCTGCTCGGGCAATACCGCAAGCAAAGAGAGGCCGAAAAATAACACGTAAGGAGCCACCGCCATGCAAGTAAAAGTAACCCGCCCCAACAGATGGGACTTCCCCGGCACGTTCCCCTCGTTTGCAAAAGGCACCCCCGTCACGCTCGCGGGTAAGGAGGATGCGGACTTCCTCGGCTGGTATGCCTGCGAGATTGCAGGGCATGAAACGTATGTGCCGCTTTGTTTTGTCAATGACGGAAAGCTAATCAGAGACTACAACCCCACAGAGCTGATTCAAGAGGTCGGTGATATTTTGGAAGTGCGGGAGATTGTGCATGCTTGGCTGGTTGCTACGAATGCACAAGGTGTGGCAGGGTGGATTCCTGCTGAAGTTGTTGTAAGTATCTAGCGGTAACAAGAAAAAACCCAAAGTTTCAAGCAAAAAAAGCGGCTCACTCTGTGAGCCGCTTCAGACTGGAGACAAACCCGCTTCGCTGGGCTTTGTCTTCCAAAAGAACCGGCCTGCGGGCCGGGTCGCTGCGGCGGACTGTGGTGTTTGTTTTCAGGCACATGTCCTGAAAACAAACGGATTCCACCTTTTTTGCCTCCGGCGCACACTATCATGCACTTGTCGGCAAAAAAGCATTTCGCCTTCGGCGAAATGTAGGGCAAGGGCTTTGTCTACAA
>WRAK01000048.1 GCA_009780235.1 Oscillospiraceae bacterium | reverse complement strand
GCTTGCATTAACTCAACTAACCTTTTGCAAAGAACGCAAAAGGAAGTTTCGTTGTATGTGCGCCGGAGGCAAAAAAGGTGGAATCCGTTTGTTTTCAGGACATGTGCCTGAAAACAAACACCACAACCCGCCGCAGCGACCCGGCCCGCAGGCCGGTTCTCTTGGAAGACAAAGCCCAGCGTAGCGGGTTTGTCTCCAGTCTGAAGTGCATCATGCAATTGCATGATGCACTTTTTATAAAATCCTACCCCAACAAGGCCTGATCTCCCGCAAACGCCTCACCGCTGGCCTGACTGAATTTCGCAATCAAAGCATCCACCGTGAGTTGTTTCTTCTCCTCGCCCGCAATGTCGAGCACGATGCGGCCGCCGTTCATCATGATGAGCCGATTGCCGTGGCGAATCGCATCCCGCATGTTGTGGGTCACCATCATAGTGGTGAGTTTGTGGCGTTCGATAATCTTGTCGCCGATCTCCAGCACTTTCGGGGCCGTTTTCGGGTCAAGGGCGGCGGTGTGTTCGTCCAAGAGCAGAATCTTCGGCTCCTTGAGCGTGGCCATGAGCAAGGTCAGAGCCTGCCGTTGGCCGCCGGAGAGCAGACCCGCTTTGTCGCCCAGACGCTTCTCAAGCCCCAGCCCCAGCGTGGCGAGCCGTTCCCGATAGAGCGCGCGTTCTTTCGAGTTGATGTACCAGCGCAGTCCCCGCCATTGGCCGCGGCGATAGGCAAGGGCGAGATTTTCCTCGATGTTCATGTTCGCAACAGTCCCCCGCATGGGGTCTTGGAACACCCGCCCGAGGTAGGATGCGCGCTTATGTTCCGGCAGATGGGTCACGTCCGTTTCATCAATGGTAATCTGCCCCGAGTCGAGGGAGAAGGTTCCGGCTACACTACTGAGCAGGGTGCTCTTACCCGCACCGTTGCCGCCGATGAGCGTCACGTAGTCTCCGGCATTCAGGTGGAGTGAGACATCTTTCAGGGCATGGTTGGCTATCGGTGTACCCGGATTAAATGTTTTGTTTAGGTTCTCAATCTGCAACATCAGGAGACCCTCCCTTCCGAACGGGCAGTCATGAGCCGATATTTCACAAGGAATATCATTGCAACAACGGACAAAGCAAGTGTTGCAAACGGCAAGACGGTGTAGAAAATATGATGCAGCACAAGCATGACCATGTCCAATCCGTCAACAATACCGCTGCCGCTGCGTATTCCGAAGATATAGATAATCGAAACGAATGCGGACAGCCCGAAGCCCCATAGGGCAAATGCGACCCGCATTTTTGACTTGTGCAAAATCAGGGAAACGAGCAATAAAACAGAAGATAGCAGCAATAAAACCGGAATCGCTATGCCGACAATCTGAATGAACGTATGCGTTTGCGGCAGCCAGAATAACTGAGGTCTGTACACAGCAGACAAAACGGTAGGCAAAACGACGGGCAAAACGATTATAAAATTCAGGATCAAGCCCCACACGACCCAGTTTTTATCCCACTTGCCCTTTCGGGACAAAAACTCCCGAATCACCGGCAACATCAGCGCAAGTGCCACAGTAATAGCAATGAAGAGCCGCATATCCGAGGGGTCCATGCCCAATCGAAGCACAATGGCAATGATAATCCGATAGATAACAGAACCCGCTACCAGCGTAATCATCCGCACCCAGAACCTGCGCACGGGGAATATGACTTCGGCGATGATGACAGACGCCAGACCAAATATGATAGTTCCTACGCCCATGTCTACAGAGGCAGAACGTTGCATCTGCGCAACCAGAGCTCCGGCGAGGCCGACAAAACCGTTAGATACCATGAGGCCGAGGATAACCATCCTGTCTGTGTTCACACCCTGCGCTTTGGCCATCTGGCGATTGTTTCCCGTGGCCCGAAGTGCCGCACCGATTTCTGTGCCGTAGAAGCAATAGAGCAGCGTCCCGAACACCGCAAGAGCGAGAATGCCGAAGACAATCACGGCGTTGCGGTTGGACAGCCCCATGTTCTCCAAGAACGTATAGACCGTGGGCGCGCGCAAGAACGCGACGAGCGGACTGCCGCCCATAATGCGCAGAACAATCGACCAAGACGCAATCATGGTCAAAATACCCGCCAGAATCGGCGGGATGCGGAACTTCGTATGAAGAATTCCGGTCACAAGTCCGCCGACCGCACCGACGCACATGGCGAGGAAGGTGGCGAGAAAGGGGTTAAACCCGGCGTAAATCACGCTGGCTGCCGTACCGGCACCCAGAATGACTGTGCCTTCCACAGATAGGTCAGGCATCTCCAAGACGCGAAACGAGAGATGAACGGCAAGAGCCAAAAACGCCCAGAGCAGGCCAAGCGTAACGGCACCTTGTATAATTAAGAGCATGTGTAATCAAATCCTTTGTATGGGCGGCTTTCGACCGTCCGTGAGGTGTTTGCGGGGGCGGGGGTTTCCCGCCCGTGCGTTGCCAAAACAATATGGGGGCGGCGTTTTGCCGCCCGTACGGGACATTACGAGAGCAAAGTAGCGGGCGGGGATGGAACCCCGCCCCTACGTGTTCTTATTCGCTGTCAGGCCACTCAATGTAATCGTGGAACTGTTCGGGAATCGCAATCCCCAGCTGCTCGGCCATGTGGCCGTTTACGATGTAGAAGAGGTCATCGTCTGAGGCGAAATGAATCGGAATCTCGCCGACCACCGCTTCGCCTCTGAGAATCATCGCCGCCTGACGGGCCGATGCAAGACCCAAATCATAATAGCTGAAGCTCAAGGTGGCGAGGCCGCCTGTGCGCACCATGTTTGCCTCGGCGGCAAATACGGGTACGCCCATGTCTTGGCTGATTTGACCCACCAGAGCCATGTTCACGGCGAAGGTGTTATCCGTGGGGATGTAGATGGCATCCACGCGGCTCGCAACATCGAGTGTAACCTGCTGCACATCGGCGGTACCCGTCACCGTGCCGACGACATAGTCCCAACCCATAGCGGCGGCGGTCTCTCTGGCGAGTTCACCCTGTACAACGGAGTTCGGCTCGCCGGAGGAGTAGAGGATACCCAAGGTCTGAATGCCGGGTACGAACTCGGAAATCATGGCAACTTGTGCCGCAACGGGCTTGAAGTCAGACGCGCCGGTGATGTTAAAGCCGGGCATCTCGTCCGTCTCGGCCAGGCCGGGGCGTGTGTAACTGGTGATGGCGGTGCCGACGATGGGAATCGTCTGCGTCTCAGCGGCGGCGGCGACTGCGGCACCCGTGCCGACAGCCAGAATCAAATCCACGTCGTTGTCCACAAAGAGCTGGGCGATGGAGGCCAT
This sequence comes from Oscillospiraceae bacterium, assembly GCA_009780235.1. Classification (GTDB taxonomy): domain Bacteria; phylum Bacillota; class Clostridia; order Oscillospirales; family Oscillospiraceae; genus WRAB01. The sequence goes on along the minus strand of WRAK01000048.1, from coordinate 2,995 downwards.
CGTGGCGTTGTCTCCCTGTGCGTTGTGGTAGTCGTACTCAAACTCGATGCCCGCGTCACGCAGGCCGTTGATAAACCCTTCACGGGCCGCATCCAAGGCGGGGTGCTCCATGATTTGGATGATGCCGATTTGGAAGACACCATCGTCGTTGTCGGTGCCGCCGTTGTCGTTGCAGGCGGCAAAGGTGAATGTAATCATAGCTGCAACCAGCAGCAGGGCAAGTAGTCTTTTTGTGTGTTTCATTTTCCTTCAATCCTTTCATTAAATAATGCTAAAAATTATACACTTTCCAAGGAGAATCGTCAAGACAAAATCTTGCATAATGGGCGATGAAAGCGTATAAAATTCATCCGCGTGACGGCCTCGCCTTGCGTTTTTGGGACGTCAGTTATCCTTATTGTGCTGTGGGCGTTGCGGTTGTTGCAGGGTTTTCACATGGGACTACGCCGCGCCAACCAGTCCGTCCGCGCCAAAATGTACTGTCCCAACTCGTCTTTCCCGAAGCCAATCCGCCGCACCAAGTCCGCAGGGAGCGGGTCGGTTACGATGCAAATCTTCAGCTCCGGCTCGGCAAACAGCTTATCCAACGCATGCGCCAAAGCAAAGGTGTCAATTCCCTTGCCGCTTGCATGGGGGAGGAATTCGAGCCTGAGCTCTGCCAACGGCCCCGCTCTCGTATACATCACACGCCCGCAGAACCCGTGCTCATCGGCGTAGACGGAGTAGTCCGTGATGTCTTGCGCGTCCAAGGTCTCAATATACCGTTCCGCATCGGTAGGGGGGAGACCCTTTGCCCGAAACAGCGTCTTGACACCCCGCAAGTCACGCAATTCAGTCTTGCGCACCGTAATCCGCCCCGTGTGCAGATTGGACAGCGCGGTGGAAACCGTTAAATCGTCCGTCTCGTCTCTAAGTTCCCCCAGTAATTTCAAATCCGCACGGGAGAAGAGCAGTTTGCCGAACATATCCGGCCGCCGCAGGAGCGTAATCAAAAATGCCTGCTTCCGCCGCCAATTATCTATCGCCTTGTGGTCGCCGGACTTCAGCACCTCCGGTACGGATTCGCCCTCCCAGACCTCCGGGCGGGAGTATTGCGGGTGTTCGAGCAACCCGGCCCAATGGCTCTCGTCCGTGAAACAGCTCGCATCGGACAGTACCCCCGGCACGAGACGGCAGACCGCGTCCGCCAAGGCCATGGCGGGAATTTCCCCACCCGTCAGGACGAAATCACCGATGGAAATCTCCTCATCCACGGCGGCATCAATAAACCGTTGGTCAACGCCCTCATAGTGACCGCAGACCAGAATCAACCGCTCGCAGTCCTCAGCCAAACGCACGGCGTCCGCCTGTGTAAAGACCTTGCCCCGCGGCGAGAGATAAATCGTCCGAGCAGGCCCGCCCAAATCCCGTGCGTGCTGCCACGTACTGTAGAGCGGCTGTGCCTGCATGACACAGCCCTGTCCGCCGCCGTAGGGGTAGTCATCCACCTGATTCTGCCGATTCTCTGTAAAGTCCCGAATCTGGTGACACCGCACAGTAACAAGCCCCGCCGCCTGCGCCCGTCCGATGATACTCTCGCCCAAGGGTGCGGAGAACATGGCGGGGAAGAGGGTTAGGATGTCTATGGTCATAATATGCCCTCCTCAGATGCCGACGTTTGTAAGAGACGCTGTCCTCGGCGTCCCGCCGCCGGAAATTTGCAATGCGCACCGCGGAACGTTGAGAACAGCGTCTCCTACAGCCCTTCAATCAATCGCACGCGGATAAACCCTTCATCCAAGTTTTTCTCCAAGATAAACGCAGGTACATCCGGCACGAGGTGCTCGCCACCATCTCCGACGATGACGTATACATCTCCGCCGGGGCGGGGCAGAACCTCTTTGAGCGTACCGAACTGTTCCCCGGCCTCGTCCACCACGGGCAAGCCTAAGATGTCTTGGATAAAGAAGTCCCCCTCCGGCAAAACGGCATCCGATCGGCGGATGTAGACCAACTTGTTTTTCAATGCGATTGCGGCACCTATATCCGCCACGCCGTCCAATTGGGCAATCAGAAAGCTCTTATGCACCCGGCCGCTCAACAATTTTATGGGTACACCGTCGATATACAGATGCTCAAATCCCTGCAAAAACTCCGCCGAATCCGCCCAAGGCTGGATTCTTATCTCGCCCCGAATACCGTGTGTGTTCACGATTTTTCCGGCCTCTAAAAATTCTTTTTTCATGGTTTGTCCCCATAATCGTAGGGCGCAACGCCCTCGGCGCGCCGTATGTCACACAGGCATGCTGTACGGCGCGCCGAGGGCGTCGCGCCCTACGATAAATCTAATCTACAATATCTACCGAAATCCGCTTCCCGTGCCGTTGCGCGACGGACTTCATCAAGGCCCGAATCTCTTTGGCAATCCGACCTTGACGGCCGATGACCTTGCCCATGTCGCCCTCGGCGACCCGAAGCTCAAATACCGTTTCGCCGTCTTTTTCCAACTCGGTCACTGTGACCGAGTCAGGGTTGTCCACCAGATTTTGCGCGATATAAATCAGCAAATCTTTCATAGCGGCCCCCTTAGATGACGCCGGCTTTTTTCAGAAGCCCCCGCACGGTATCCGTAGGTTGCGCACCGTTTTTAATCCACTCCTGGATGCGCTCGGCTTTCACCGTAACCTCCGGCGGATCCGTCAGCGGATTGTAAGTGCCGACCTCTTCAATGCTCCGACCGTCTCTCGGGCTGCGGGAATCCGCCACCACGATACGGTAGTAGGGACGCTTCTTTGCGCCCATTCTGCGTAGTCTGATTTTAACCATTTGTACGTACCTCCATTATTGTTTAAAAATCTTTATTGTAGGGCGCGATGTCCTCATCGCGCCGCGCACCAAATTTGTAGCGAGCCTGCGGCGCGATGAGGACATCGCGCCCTACGAAGGGTGTCTAACCGAACAGCCCGTCCAGGCCTCCGAAGATGCCGCCCTTTTTCCCGCGCTTCATGGCTTTCGC
>WRAK01000047.1 GCA_009780235.1 Oscillospiraceae bacterium | reverse complement strand
CGCATGTCCTGAAAACAAACGGATTCCACCTTTTTTGCCTCCGGCGCACACTATCATGCACTTGTCGGCAAAAAAGCATTTCGCCTTCGGCGAAATGTAGGGCAAGGGCTTTGTCTACAAGCTGGGGGCGGCCGTGTGTGGCCGCCCTTTTTTTCGTTTGGCGTACAGCCTTGCAAAAGTGAAAACCCGCCGCATCCCAACCCGCTCGCCAAAACGTACCCCCATGGGCGGCAAAACGCCGCCCATGAAAACACCGCTCCTACAATTGCTATTTCCAATTCACCAACTTTGTGCTATACTATCACAATAGTGCGAATTATGCGCGATGGAACAAAAACACGGTGAGGAACGTCAAATGGAAGGACAGCCGAAAAAAAGAAACTTGAGCCGCAAGAAAATCGCCGTCCTCCTGGGCGCAGTCCTTTTGGTGTTACTGACGGTCACGCTGATTCTCAATCGAGACCGCCTCACCTTCGGCCATATCACCCGTGCCATCCAGTACCGCAATCTGGGCAGCGCGTCGCTGGCGGAGGATTTCCGCTTTGCAAGCCTCGGCTCCAACACCTTTGCCGTCTTAGATGACGGCATCGCCGTGGCATCCGGCTCGGGGCTCGCTTTCTTCGACAGAGCGGGCAGAGAGGTCTATGCCGCCCAAGCATCCATGCAGCAACCCGTCATCGAGACCGAGGGCAGCTTCGCCCTCGCCTATGACCTCGGCGGCCTTGATATCCTCGTGGGCAACACACGGGAAGTTTTGCGGCACAAAGAGGCCGACGGACGTATCATCGACGCCCGCATCAACGAAAACGGCTGGGTCACGGTGAGTTCTGAGCAGATCGGTACGCTGGGCGTGGTTCACGTCTACGATGCGCAGGGACAGGCACGGCTTCGTGTCCTTGCGGGGGATGGCCACCTGATCGCGGCGGCTTTAGCGGCGGATAACCGCACGCTGATTACGCTGACCATGACAGAGACAGGCGGACGTGTCGCTTGGTTCTGTGCCGATGTCGGCGGGGACCCGCAGCATGTTCATCTGGAGGAAGACGAACTTTTCTTCGACCTCTGGTTCACCGCCCGAGACGGGGCCGTTGGCGTCATCTCAAGCAACATGGTACGCTTCCTGTCAAACACGGGAGAGCTGACGAGCGAATATCTCTTCCCCGACCTCCACCTCAGAGCCTATGACACATACGGCGGACGAGCAGGCTTGCACCTCTCCCCTTTCCGTACCGGTGCAGGCGGGACATTGGCGGTGTTAGAGCCAAACGGCAGCCCACGTGAGACACTTGCCGAAGGCACGGTCATCGACATATCTCTGCGCGGCAGATTTCTGGCTGTCCTGTACTTCAACCGACTGGATACCTACCGCAACGGCCGCGCCTACGCAAGCTGGGACGACACCGAGGGCATGACCCGTGTCCTCATGCGGGAAGACGGTACGGTGTTCCGACTGTCACCGCAGCGGGCGAGGCTCTTGGTACCGTAACAACCGCGCAAATCCCCCTCTCTCGGAGAGGAAGGCACCATCCGCACATACACATACTATAGACAAAACCTACGGGGGTAAAGACATATGCACATTTTACTGGATCTGCTTATCATCGCAATACTGGCTTTCTGCGCGTGGCAGGGTTACAAACGGGGGGCCATTGGCGGCGTTTTGGCGATTATTTTTATCATCGTCGCCATCTACGGCGGCAATCTCGTCGCCCGCACTTATTCGGACGAGTTTACCACCATGTTCCGCCCCTTTGTCAGCGGCTATCTCGACAGAGCGGAACTGGAGGCCATTGAGGAAATCGTCCCTCCCGCTTTGCAGGAGTTCTCCACGGAGGACTTGTTCCGCATGGAGCCGGAGATGGAACCCACCGTGGCACGGCAGGTGTTCATTGACCTCGGCGTCCACCCCAACCGCACCGACGGGCTGGTCGAGCAGTATTTGGACTATCGAGCCGCCGGTTTCACCGTCAACGGGGCCATGACGGAGGTGCTGGTCTATGCCTTCTGCTTCTATCTGGTCTACATCATCGGCTTTTTGCTGATTTTAATCGGCCTCACGGTAATTTACAACATACTTCACTTGTCTTTTCGGCTCCCCGGCCTTAAACTGGTCGATGAAATCGGCGGCGGGGTCTTGGGCTTCGTTCAAGGGCTGCTGCTCGTATTCATGCTGACCTGGGCATTGGGCTATGCGGGTCTGATTCTGCCCGAAGACCTGATTGCCAACAGCTGGGTTACAGGCCTGTTTGTCGGCGCGAACCCCATTGTGGGCTTGATTCAGTTGTATTAGAACACCAACCCCGTAGGGCGCGATGTCCTCATCGCGCCGCATGACGTCTATTAGATATGGTGCAACGGTGCGATCAGGATAACTGACGCCCCAAGAACGCAAGGCGAAGCCGTAGCGTGATTGGATGGCGGAAGGAATGCTTTAGAGCACCAACCCCTACAAAACCAGCAATCCGCCCCATGCCCCATCACCCCAAGGAGAAACCAATGCAACCAACAATTTGCGTACGCTGCAAGAAAAACGTGGCACTCATCTTCATCACAAAAATGGAAAACGGCAACACGACCAATGAGGGTCTGTGTTTAAAGTGCGCCAAAGAGACGGGCTTCAAACCCGTGGACGACATCATGCAAAAAATGGGCATCTCGGAAGAAGACCTCGACACCATCTCCAATGAGATGATGGACGCTTTCGGCGGTGCCGAAAGTCTCACGCCCATAGAGGGCGGCGATTCAGAGGAAGAGGCCGGGAACATGGCCACGTTCCCCTTTCTCGATAAGCTCTTCGGTTCCGGCGGCAACCCCGGCCTGCCCATGGAACGCCCGCCCCAGCAAGGCGGGCCGCCTCCGAACGGCAAAGCGCAAGACCCCCGCAATAAAAAGCGGAAATTCTTAGAGAGCTACTGCATCTCCCTCACCGACAAAGCCAGAGACGGTAAGCTCGACCGTATTGTCGGCAGGGATGAAGAGCTGGAGCGTGTCATCCAAATCCTCAACCGGCGGCAGAAGAATAACCCCTGTCTCATCGGCGAGCCCGGCGTGGGCAAAACCGCCATCGCCGAGGGGCTTGCGATTCGCATCCACGCCGGAGAGGTGCCGTATAAACTGCGGGAGAGGGAAGTTCACCTCCTCGACCTCACGGCACTCGTTGCGGGTACGCAGTTCCGTGGGCAGTTCGAGAGCCGGATGAAAGGTCTCATCGAGGAAATCAAGAAGCAGGGCAACATCATCCTCGTCATCGACGAAGTCCATACCATCGTGGGCGCGGGCGACGCCGAGGGCAGCATGAACGCGGCCAATATCCTCAAACCCGCTCTGTCCCGCGGGGAGATTCAAGTCATCGGCGCGACGACTTTTACGGAATACCGCAAGCACATCGAAAAAGACGCAGCCTTAGAGCGACGTTTCCAGCCCGTGACGGTGACGGAGCCGTCCGTTTCCGACGCAATCGAAATCATCCAGGGCATCGCCCACTACTACGAGGTCTTCCACAACGTGAGCATCTCCCGTGAGATGGCGCGGCAGGCCGTGGTTATGAGCGAGCGGTACATCACCGACCGCTTCCTGCCCGACAAGGCTATAGACCTCATCGACGAGGCCTGTAGTGACGTGAACCTCAAGAGCGCGGCACTCGCCCGCATCGAAGAAATCCGCAAAGACCAAGCCGACCTCGGCAAAGAGCGGGATATGCTCCTCGCCGACCCCAAGGCCGAAGAAGAAAACTACGAGCGGCTCGCCGCCATCCGCAGCAGGGAGATTCAACTGGGCGATGAACTCATGGAACTCCAAAAAGACGGCCCGCCGACGCTGACGCTGGATAACCTCGCCCACGTCATAGAGTTGTGGACGAAAATCCCCGCAAGCTCCATTCGAGAGGACGAGTATAAGCGTCTCGCGGGGTTGGAAGACAGGCTGAAAGCCCACATCATCGGACAGGACGAGGCTGTGGCCACCGTCTGCCGTGCCGTCAAGCGCAGTCGTGTGGGCATTGCGGCGAAACGTAAGCCCGCGTCGTTCATCTTCGTCGGCTCCACCGGGGTGGGGAAGACGGAGCTGGTGAAACGCTTGGCGCAGGACTTGTTCTCCTCCCCCGAATCGCTCATTCGGCTGGACATGTCGGAGTTCATGGAGAAGCACGCCGTCTCCCGCATTATCGGCTCGCCGCCGGGCTATGTGGGCTATGACGAGGCGGGACAGCTCACGGAGAAAGTCCGCCGCCGTCCCTACAGCGTGGTGCTCTTCGACGAAATCGAAAAAGCCCACCCGGACGTGCTGAATATTTTGCTCCAGATCCTGGACGACGGTCACATCACCGACGCGCACGGGCGCAACATCAACTTTGAAAACACCGTGGTCATCATGACGACCAACGCGGGGAGCGATAAGAAAGACGGTGCAGTCGGCTTCGGCCGTAGTGTCAACGAGCAGGGCAAAGAGAAAGCCGTCAAGGCCCTCAATGATTTTCTGCGACCCGAATTTTTAAACCGTGTGGACGAAATCGTCTACTTCAACCGCCTGACAGAAGCCAATTTCCGTGAAATCGCTTCGCTTATGATGGAGGAGCTGAAAGCCATCGTCACCGAGCGGGGCTACACGCTGACCTATGACGACACGGTGCTCGACTACCTCACGAAGCAGTCCTACTCTCTCACCTACGGCGCGCGAAACCTCCGCCGTCTGGTGCAGCGGGAGATTGAGGATAAAATTGCGGCAGAGCTTGTGGATCACTATGAGCGCGGCGTGCAAAAGATCGGGCTGACGGTGAAAGATGATGTGGTTATGATTTTGGCTGTGTAGTATGTGCGAAACCCCCGCCGATGGCGGGGGTTTTTTGTGGGGGGGTAGTGTTAGCGTCTGGCGTCTTCCACAAGCAGGGCTTCGAAAGATTCGGAGAGCCTGCCGAAGGATTCGATTTGGAGGTTGATTAGGTCGTCGATGGTGAGGGTAAATCTATCAATATCATTTACTACTATGCGCTCAACAGATTCATCTGCTTCAAGCGCAAAAGCCCGCGCACCATCGTCCGGCGAAGGGAAACGGTATACGCCAAATCCATAAGATGCAATAAGATGGGGCAATCCATCGACCGGTATGAGGAATAGAATCAAATCATATCCATCTGTAAAGGGGATTACCTCACGTCTTACTCGGGTAAGGCCCTCCAATTCTCCGCCGTCTAGTGCCACTTCGATAATATCTCCTACTTGAACAGAGCCATGAAACACCTCTACAACACGAAGCTGATATACCGTATGTATCAAGCTCATAGGTCTTAACCATGTTATGTATATAGACTCTTCGCAAGGATCTATTGCATAACATATCCACCGTCCCTCTCCATTATTCAACACTTCCACACGAACAATATCAATGGGGCCCCTATCGAGCATTTCGTGCACGCCATCAAACCATGGGCTGTCTGCACGGGTTTCGGCATGGCGAAATACGAGTTCATCCACATTTACCCACTCCGGCCATGCTGCACCTTGCCTGAGCCGGTCGGGTTCCGTATTCATCCATTCCGGCCACGCTACGCCTTGTCTGAGTGGTTCATATATACTGCTGTCATGCTCTTGTTGGGCGTGTAGCGCATAGGAATCATGCTCTGAAACGGTTTCTTCTTGTGTAAGAGCTTGCGCTCCGCTACAAGCGGCAAAGGCCACTATGACGAGCAATACAATTGCCAATAAAATTATTTTTTTCATGAAGATTTCCTCCTCCTATCTGTCATATAAGATGCGAACACTTGTGACGTCAAAAGGCTGCGGCCTGGTCATCTGATCGAGATGTCTTTGTCTGTTTGTGTTCATAATGCTATTATTTGGCGTATTTCGTATAGGGTCATCTTCTAAGCCAAGAACATGCCCTAATTCGTGCCCGAATACACTAGAAACCCAATTGGGGACAGCGTCCGGACGCCAGCCTGTACTAGCCCCAATCGTTCTTCTGTTCATAGAGATGTCAAAGCCAACGATAACTGCGCCAGTTGAGTTGGGATCAAATGAAAATAAGGTGACTTGTGCATAGCAATCCCACGTGAAGTTATCTCGCCTAACCCAGTTGTGCATAGGCGGAGTCACAGAGAGAGGAGCCTCTACAAAACGCACAGTACTACCTGACCCACTCATTGCATTGTTCCAATTCGTCATAGCTCTGCGCATATACGGCCGCCAGTCTCCTCCTTGGCCGGTGGACGTGTTGTTCAAAAATTGAAGGGGGACAGTCGTGTTGATGTGCCACGAATCTTGGTGCCGAGATGGCTCGTTCCACCTTGCGTGATAGTCTCTGCCTGCATTCGGCACACTAGAATCTGAAAAAATCCGTGTGCCGCCGGTGTTGGCGGTCGTTGTAAACCAGCCAACTTGGACACGGCCTGTTCTTGTGGATGCAGGGAGGGTGCCGAAGTTGTTTCCCGATATTAAGGAGGAGGGGGGCGGGCTTGTACCGCCGTTTCCACGCCATGTAATAGTTACCGGTGTCCCCGTCCCACCGCCCCCGCCCGGCTGTGTCCAGCGAATATGCAAATTATTAGCAGGCCCCTTATTCACATAGCGCGAAGCACCCGCCCTGTCAATCCGCCACCAATCTCGGCAATCGGATTCGCCGATAACGGTCACCGGGTT
>WRAK01000046.1 GCA_009780235.1 Oscillospiraceae bacterium | reverse complement strand
TAGTAGGCGCAAAGGTCTTGCGAAAAGTACGCCTCGGGGTTTTGCGCCCGCGTCAGGGCGTAAAGTTCCCGCGCGGTGAGCTTTTTGCCCTGACTTTGCGCGGTCGGCGTACAAAAATCCGTCCGCACCCGTTCGATGTCGAGGCAAATTCGCTCGTGACCGTAATGGCCGCACACTTCAGAAAGCCGCGCCGTCAAGTTACCGCCCGAGATGGCGGTGGGGATGAGAATCCGCGCCCAGTCGCTGTCATCGGCGTAGGCCTCGGGCAGATACAGCTCCCCGCCCTGCCGTCGCAGCCGTCCCGCCAGTACCGCCGCCGCGGCGTGGAGCCGGGGTGATGTCCGCTGAAATGCCAGCACCACCCCGTCAAACCCACGGTGGATGCACTCCCGAATCACCTCAGCGGCCAGTACATCGGGACTGCCGTCGGAGAGGTCTAAGTCCGCACCCCCGTCGCCCAGCATCATCAGTCCCCCCTTGAGCGACAGCGGAATATTCGCCCGCAGCAGATGGAAGCCCCGCCCGATTTGATAAGCCATATGCGCAATCGGCAGCCCGTGCGCCCGTGCGCCGCCCAGTTCCTCAGGCGGTGCGGCGAGTATGACGTTTGGTTTCAATCGTGTGTCCCCCTTGTAGGGGCGGATGGCAATCCGCCCGTGCGTGAAATTTCGGACAAATGGGCGGATTGCCATCCGCCCCTACATTTGCTATACTGGTTTAACCTTATGAACGAATGGAGCCTATTATGAGCTTTTCCCCCATCCCCAAACTGGTGGTACCCGACATCTTCGCCGTCACCCCCGACTTGCTCCGACGGAAGGGCATTACCTTCCTATGTCTCGACCTCGACAACACGCTCTCGCCCTATTCCGAGGATATGCCCCCCAAACGTGTACTCGACTGGATGGCCGAGCTGAAAGCGGCGGGCATAGACCTCTATATGATTTCCAATAGTGCGAAAAGCCGCCGCGCCGACGACTACGCCAAAGCCTGCGGCATCCCATTCGTCAAATGTGCCGGCAAGCCTCGGCCCAAGGCTCTGCGGGATGCCATGCAACAGATGGATAAAACCCCGGCGGAGACCGCCCTCATGGGCGACCAAATCTTCACCGATGGTCTGTGCGCCAACCGAGCCGGCGCGCTGTCGATTGTGGTCAAGCCCATAGAGATGAAAAATATCTTCTTCCGCATCCGCTACGGAGTGGAACAACTTTTCCGTGTACTGAGCAAGGAGCGTATCAAATGAACCGCATCCCCGATATCCGAACCGCCCTTGCAGGGGCGGCCTGCGGCCGTCCGCCGACTGACGGTATCCTACTCACAAGCCCTATAAACCGCCGCTGGGCGACAGGGTTCGCCTCCTCGGCCGGAGCCCTGCTCATCACGCCGACCGAGAGCGTCTTTATCACAGACAGCCGCTACATCGAGGCCGCCGAGGCTCAAATCCGTGACGCCGCGGTGATTCAAATCAGCAGCGGTCAATCCTACGCCGCCCTCGTGGCCGAGATATTGACCGGGAACCCGATTAAGCGTCTCGGGTTTGAAGAGGACTTCATGACCCAAAGTGCCTATGCCGCCTACCGTAAAAAGCTCCCCGCCGAACTCGTCCCCGCTCAAAGCGTTTTATCAGACCTCCGCGCTTCCAAAACATCGGCGGAATATGCCCTCATGCGGCGCGCGCAGGAGATTACCGACCAAACTTTCGCCCAAATCCTCCCGCTTATTACGCCGGAGCGCACCGAGCGGGAACTGGCGGCGGAGATTGTTTACCGTCTCCTGAAAAACGGAGCGGAACACCCCGCATTCGACCCAATCGTCGTCTCCGGCCCCCGCTCCAGTATGCCGCACGGCATACCGGGGGAGGATAAGCTCACGGGCTTCGTCACCATCGACTTCGGAGCCGTTTACAAAGGTTACTGCGCCGATATGACCCGCACGGTCAGCATCGGTGAGCCGACAGATGAGATGCGCCGGGTCTATGAAGTCGTCTCGGAAGCCCAACGCGCAGGCATCGCCGCCGCCAAGGCCGGGGTCATTGGCAAAGACATCGACTGCGCCGCCCGAAGCGTCATCAAAGCCGCGGGGTACGGCGATTATTTCGGTCACGGATTCGGCCACGGTCTGGGACTGGAAGTCCATGAGTCCCCCGGCGCGGGCCCGACGGAAACCCGCCCCCTGCCGAGCGGTGCAGTCATCTCCGCAGAACCCGGCATCTATCTCCCCGGCAAATTCGGCGTGCGGATTGAAGACACGCTCTGTCTCACAGAATCCGGCTGCGAGATATTGACGCAGACGCCGAAAGAACTGATTGTATTGTAGGGACGGCCCCGCGTGGCCGCCCGTCCGTGACCTTAGGCCCCTTCGCTTGCGAGGGGGCTGCACCGTAGGCATTCCTTCCGCCAACCAATCGCACTACGGCTTCGCCTTGCGCTCTTGGGGCGTCAGTTATCAGCGTAGCTGACCGGGGGAGTAGGCCCTCCAGGGAAGCTCCTACACTCCCTCCGCCCACCGCTTCGCGGTGGCCACCTCCCTCGCAAGCGAGGGGGGCTTTGCGCGCCCCCGCAAATTGTCCTTATTTCAAAAATTCAAAGAAAAAGGTTGCAAATAGAGTGCGAGTGCGGTAAAATCAGAAAAGAGAAACAGGCAACAGGAGGAATACACATGATTTCAGCCGGCGATTTTAGGAACGGTGTTACATTTGAGTACGACGGGAAGGTCATGCAGGTCATTGAGTTCCAGCATGTCAAGCCCGGCAAGGGCGCAGCCTTTGTGCGCACCAAGATGCGCAACGTCATCACGGGCGGCGTGACCGAGACAAGCTTCAACCCCTCGGAGAAGTTCGAAAACGCTTTTGTTGAGCGACGTGAGATGGAGTATAGCTACGAGGACGGCGGTCTATACTACTTCATGAACAACGAGACTTACGAGCTAGAACCCATCGACGGGAGCATTCTAGGCCCCAACTTCCGCTTCGTGATGGAGAATATGCCCTGTACTGTGTCCAGCTACAAGGGAAAAGTTTTCGCAGTAGACCCGCCGAACTTTGTGGAACTCACAGTCACAGAGTCCGACCCCGGCGTAAAAGGAGACACGGCGACTAACGTCACCAAACCCGCAAAACTCGAATCAGGCGCGGAGATTAAAGTCCCCCTGTTCATCAACCCGGGCGAGAAAATCCGCGTAGATACCCGCACCGGCGAATACATGGAGCGAGCCAAAGGTTGAACCTAATTAATAATTGCGGCTGAAAGGAGCTAGCTATGTCGATTGCAAAGCGTGTAACCTATCTAAAAGGTTTGGCCGAGGGATTAAACTTGGGCCATGACACAAAGGAGGAAAAAATCCTCCAAGTAATGATTGAAATTTTAGAAGATATCTCCGCGGAACTCGAAGAACTGGCGGATGATGTTACGGCATTGGACGATGACATGAGCGTCCTCATCGAAGATTTGGAATCCTTGGAAGAGGACTTGGAATACATGTTCTCCGAAGAAGACGACGAAGAGGACGAGCCCGGCTGTTGCCCCGCCCAATCGGCCCCGCTGCCGTCCGCGCCTGCTGCCAGCGGAAACGGGCGCAAAAATGGAAACGGCCACAAGCAGCAGTTCTATGCGGTGAAGTGCCCGACGTGCCAGAGTGAGATTACGATAGACGATGACGTGCTGAAGCAAGGCGTCATTGATTGCCCCAACTGCGGTGAGCGGTTGGAGCTGGATACGGAAGAGTAGGGTAGATGTGAAAAGTGAGCCTACGTACGCAGGCTCACTTTTTTATGGTGTAATCTATTCAGCATTGTTTTTATAATCTCTGCAAAGCAGATAATCTGTAGACACATTCAGTTTATCAGCTATTTTGATAAGCATCTGAAGAGAGGGCTGCCTGTCATTGCTTTCGTAGGCACGATAAGAGCGCAGGTTTATGCCCAAACAGTCAGCCATTTGTTGCGCAGTAAACCCTTTTGCTTTCCTTGTTTTATTAAGCATATCGCCAATCATAAAAAATCTCCAAAAATAATTCAATAACTATTGACAGATGAGCATATTGTACACTATAATTAAGAAAATAATTAGTGCTCAATTTGAGCATTGTAAAAGGAGGTTTTTTATGCGAAGCATATTAGAAACATTCGCTTATGCTAATATGTCACAGAGCACGCAACTTTTTCAGCACAATGCAGAATATAGTGACGCCATGCGTGCGCTTTCACGCAACAAAGAGAAGTTATTTGAACAACTAAACAATAATGAAAAAGCCATCTTTGAAAAGTACATTGACGTACAGGATAAAGTCAATCAAATGGCCGCTGTAAATTACTGGGTTGACGGGTACAAGCTCGGCTTGCTGGTGACAGCGGAGGTGTTTGTCACAGACGGTGACTAAATCGAAAAATGACAGGGAGACAACAAAAATGCTGCTCGGTGCCGAGCAGCATTTTCGTGTATTCAGCTTGTTCCCTACAAAACTCGTTTCCACGGCGAAACCGTTCGCATCTTCACCCCGCACACAATCCCCATCGCAATAAACGTTGTCACAATAGACGACCCCCCGTACCCGAAGAAAGGCAAAGCAATCCCGACAACAGGCGTCAGCCCCAGCGTCATGCCGATATTCATCAGCGTCTGAAACAACATAAACGACCCAATCCCCGCACAGGCGAGCGCGGAAAGCGTGTCCCGCGCCTTTGCGGCGACGTAGAAACAACGGATGATGACAACAGCCAGCAGTACAATGACCGCTACGGCCCCGATGAGGCCCAATTCCTCTCCGGCGGCGGAGAAGATGAAATCCGTCCATTGCTCCGGGACACCGCCCGATTGGGTCTGTGTCCCTTGGCCGATACCCTGCCCCGTCACCTGTCCGGCTCCGATGGCCATCTGGCTCCGATGCGGCTGGAAGTTCCAGTGGAGGTTCAAGGGGTCAATCGTGGGGTCAAAGGGGGCGAGGATGCGGTATCGCTGGTATTCGTTCATCATGCCCCAGACGATGGGCATAACCGCCGCCACAAGTGCGCCGCCCAACGCAAACCACCGCAGTTTCACCCCGGCCAAAAAGAGCATGGCGATAAAGACGAAAATAAAAATGAGTGTATTCCCGAGGTCGGGCAGCAAGACCAGCAAATACCCGAGATGCACCGCGAGCTGTGCCAGAGAGAAGAAGGAGTTGAGGTTTTTATACTCTTTCAAATACTGAATATGATAGGCGAACATGACGATAAAGGTAATCTTGACAATCTCACTAGGTTGGATGCCGATACCGAAAAAGCGCAGCCAAATCCGATACCCGCCCGCAATACCGTAGCCGAAGACCCGCAGGCTGAGCAGAATCAACACGTTAAACACGAGCAGAAACTTCCACCGTGTGGCGATGCTGTCCAAGTCAACCGCTGAGAACAGCACAAAGCAAACCACCCCCAGCACCAATGCTCCAATCTGCACAGGCAAAAACTGCCCCGCCCCGCCGGAAAGGTTCCGCGTAGAGCTCCAAATCAAAATTAGCCCGAAGATGGAGCAGATGAGGGACAGCGCAAGCAATAGCATGTCCGCTTTTTTTACATAGTCCAAACTAACCGTGAACGCTCGTTTCAATTGGGTAGACCCCTTTTTGAACTGATAATCATTTATGATAACACAGATACGGTTTAATGTCCATATTGTGCATTGGCCCCGTAGGGTGTGCCCCTCCCGGCGTCCCACACCATCCTCGCGCGCGGGAGAACGTCCGGGCAGTTTGCCCGCAGACGCCTATCATCGCGGGTCGCAAACGTAATAACAAGCAAATGTCCCCTTGTGTTGAAAGATTCTCGGCAAAACCTTTTTGCTTCCCAAAAGAATTTATGCTATAATACTACAATGACTATACAAACCCACAGCGCACAAGAGACAGAACAGGCGGGCGAGGCACTTGCGGCCCGCATTTCCCCGAATACAGTTCTCGCTTTCACGGGCGACCTCGGTGCAGGCAAGACCACTTTTACCCGTGGCTTGGCCCGCGGCCTCGGCATCACCGCACCCGTTACCAGTCCGACTTACACCATCGTCAACGAGTACAGAGACGGAAAGCTCCCCCTCATCCACTTCGACATGTACCGTCTCGGCTCGCCCGATGAACTGTTTGAAATCGGCTGGGAGGACTATCTCACGCAAAACGCCGTCCTCGCCGTGGAGTGGAGCGAGAACGTGAAAGCCGCCCTCCCGCCGGATACGGTGTACATCCGCATGGAGACAGTCGGCGACGACAGCCGAAGCATCACAATCATGGGCCTGACGGGGGAGGGGTAGTATGCGTATTTTAGCCATAGAATCCTCCGCTAAAACGGCATCGGTTGCGCTGGTGGAGGACGGGAAGCTCATTGCCCAGAACCTTCAACACGCCGGTCTGACCCACTCCAAAACACTTCTGCCCATGATTCACGCCCTCTTGGACGGGCTGGGGATGCGCGCAGCGGATACGGATAAAATCGCCGTAGCCCACGGTCCCGGTTCGTTTACGGGCATCCGCATCGGCGTAGCGACGGCAAAAGGATTAGCTTTTGCGGCAGATAAGCCCCTAATCGGTGTATCCACTCTGGAGGCGATGGCACATCAAGCAAAACACCTCGGCGCAGGCATCATCTGCCCGGCAATGGATGCCAGACGCGGCCAAGTCTACAACGCCCTGTTCCGTACCGAGGGTGACAGGCTTATCCGCCTGACGGAAGACAGAGCCATCGCCATAGAAGACCTCTTCGCCCAACCCGAATACGCCGTCCCCTACATACTTGTCGGCGACGGTGCGGCCCTCTGTCACGCTTGGATCCAAACAGACGGAATTGAGGCCAAAATCTTGCCTGAACACCTGGTTCAACAGACCGCTTGGGGCGTGGCAATGGCCGCCCAAAACCT
>WRAK01000045.1 GCA_009780235.1 Oscillospiraceae bacterium | reverse complement strand
GCGTAACTCATTAGTCAAAATCCTCCTCTTCCTCCGCAATGTTTTCAATCCCATCGTCTTCGTCTAAGAGGTCGGCATCGTCCTCTTCGTCCTCGTCCATGGAGACTGCATCGTCCCCACCCTCTTCGACGTTCTCTATGCTGTACCCGGCGGAGACAATCTCGCCGTCCCCTGCGTGGTATTCGCTCTCGTCACGAATGCCGCGGAAATCATCATCCTCGTCTATGAGTTCAATGATATTGCCCTCATTGTCAAGCACACGGATATCCAAGCAGAGTGATTGGAGTTCTTTCATCAGAACTTTAAAGCTCTCAGGTACACCCGGCTGCGGCACGTTGTGGCCTTTCACAATGGCCTCATACGTCCGCACGCGACCCGTCACGTCATCCGACTTCACGGTCAAAATCTCCTGAAGCGTATATGCCGCACCGTAGGCCTCCAAAGCCCAAACTTCCATCTCGCCGAATCTCTGGCCGCCGAACTGCGCCTTACCGCCGAGCGGCTGCTGTGTAACCAAGCTGTACGGCCCCGTAGAACGTGCGTGAATCTTATCATCTACCAAGTGGTGGAGTTTGAGGAAGTACACAAACCCGACCGTAACCGGATTGTCAAACGGGTCGCCCGTCCGTCCGTCGTAGAGAACGCTCTTGCCGTCTTCTCTGAGACCTGCGAGTTTCAATGTCTCTTCAATATCCACCTCAACCGCACCGTCAAAGATGGGGCTGGCGACTTTCCAACCGAGTGCCTGCGCCGCATAGCCCAAGTGGACTTCCAACACCTGTCCGATGTTCATACGGGACGGCACACCCAAGGGATTCAGCACGATATCCAACGGCGTACCGTCAGGCAGATAGGGCATATCTTCTCTCGGCAAAATACGGGAGACAACACCCTTGTTGCCGTGGCGTCCGGCCATCTTATCGCCCACGGAAATCTTCCGCTTCTGCGCAATATAGACGCGCACAACCATGTTCACGCCGGGGTTGAGTTCGTCGCCGTTCTCACGGGAGAACACCTTGACGTCAACCACAATCCCGCTCTCACCGTGCGGCACTTTCAGCGAGGTATCACGCACTTCACGCGCTTTCTCACCGAAAATGGCACGGAGCAGACGCTCTTCCGCTGTGAGGTCGGTCTCACCTTTCGGCGTGACCTTGCCGACCAAAATATCACCCGACTGCACCTCGGCACCCACGGAGATAATTCCCCGCTCGTCGAGATACTTCAGCGCATCGTCACCCACGCCGGGGATATCCCGTGTGATTTCCTCAGGTCCGAGCTTCGTGTCTCTGGCATCGGCCTCGTATTCCTCGATATGCACGGAGGTAAACACGTCATCCATCGCGAGCCGCTCGCTAATGAGGATGGCGTCCTCGTAGTTGTAGCCCTCCCAAGTCATGAAGCCCACGAGTACGTTCTTGCCGAGCGCAACCTCGCCCTGGTCGGTAGACGGCCCATCGGCCAACACGCTGGCCGCGGTGACTTTCTCACCCACGTCCACGATGGGACGCTGGTTGATGCAAGTGCCTTGGTTGGAACGGGAAAATTTGGTGAGTGCATGCGTTTTCTGCTCCCCGCCTTTATACTTGACGGTAATACCCTCCGCCGAAACAGCCTTGACCACACCATCACCCTCGGCCATGACCAGCACGCCCGAATCCACGGCGCACTTATGCTCAATGCCCGACGCCACAATCGGAGCCTCGGTCTTGAGGAGCGGCACGGCCTGACGCTGCATGTTCGCGCCCATGAGCGCGCGGTTGGCGTCATCGTTCTCAAGGAAAGGAATCATCGCCGTGACGACGGAGACCATCATCTTGGGCGAAATGTCCACATAGTCCACACGCCCTCTGTCCACCTCGATGATTTCATCTCTGTGGCGGCAGGTGATACGTTGATTGGCAAGACATCCCTTTGCATCGACAGGCTCCGTGGCTTGGGCGACGATGTACTCGTCCTCCACGTCCGCCGTGATGTAGTGGACTTCGTTTGTGACCTTGAAGGTCTTTTTATCCACCTTGCGGTAGGGCGTAATCAGGAAGCCGTATTCATCCACCTTGGCATAACTGGCGAGGTAGCTGATGAGACCGATGTTCGGCCCCTCCGGCGTCTCAATCGGACACATACGGCCGTAGTGGCTGTAGTGGACGTCACGCACGTCAAAGTTGGCACGCTCTCTGGAGAGACCGCCCGGCCCGAGGGCCGACATACGCCGTTTGTGCGTCAGCTCCGACATGGGGTTTGTTTGATCCATAAACTGCGACAGCGGGGATGAACCGAAAAACTCTTTAATCGCCGCCGTCACGGGGCGGATGTTGATGAGCGACTGCGGGGTAACGATGTCAAGGTCTTGCAGCGTCATCCGCTCCCGAATCACGCGCTCCATGCGAGAGAAGCCCACGCGGATTTGATTCTGCAAGAGTTCACCTACAGACCGCATCCGACGGTTGCCCAGATGGTCAATGTCATCCGGCCCGCCGATGCCGTGGCCGAGACCCATCAGATAGTTTACTGTAGCATAGATATCATCCACGATAATATGCCGCGGCACCAAAATGTCCGCGTTCTCACGGATGGCTTCAAGCAGCGCATCGCCCGCATGCTCTTCCATGAGCTTTTTCAGCACAACCCAGCGTACCCGCTCACCGATGCCGAGGCTTTTCGGCTCACAGTCCACAAAGGCAGTCAGCGGCACCATGCCGTTAGAGAAGACCTTGACAGGCTTATCCTCCACTTTCACCGTGGCCTCGACGACACCGCGCTTTTCCAGTTCCTGCGCTCTGTCACGGGTCAGCACCTCACCCGCCTCGGCCAGAATCTCACCCGTCAGCGGGTCAGCCACGGGGTAATAAAGCTCCTGCCCCGTCAGTCGGGTGTGGACAGCGAGCTTCTTGTTAAATTTATACCGCCCCACAGCGGAGATATCATACCGCCGCGGGTCAAAAAACAGGTTCTCCAACAAGACCTCAGCCGAATCTACTGTGGGCGGGTCTCCGGGCCGAAGCTTGCGGTAAATCTCAAGCAGGGCATCCTCACGGGAGTTCGTCGGGTCTTTCTCTAAAGTGGCGAGCAGCCGCTCATCTTCCCCGAAAATCGCCCGAAGCTGTTCGGAAGAGATTGCCATGCCGCCCGTTGCCGACTCGGCGGCGGTGTTCCAAGAGTAGGGCTTATCCGCCATCGGCCGCCCCATCGCACGGAGCAGCCAAGTGACGGGCAGTTTTCTGTTTTTGTCAATCCGCACATAGAATACACCGGCGGCATCCGTCTCATACTCCAACCACGCCCCGCGGTAGGGAATGACCGTCGCGCTGTAGATGCTGTCGGCACTTTTGTCCGTCTTGACCTCATAATAAGCACCCGGTGAACGGATAATCTGCGAGACGATGACTCGCTCCGCCCCGTTGATGATAAAGGTGCCGCCCTCCGTCATCAGCGGAAAATCGCCCATGAAGATTTCCTGTTCTTTAATCTCCTCTGTCTCTTTGTTCCGCAAGCGGACAGAGACCTTGAGCGGCGCGGCATAGGTGGCATCCCGTGCCTTGCACTCCTCCACGGAATATTTGGGGTTCTCATCCATAGAATAGTCAATGAACGACAGCTCCAAATTCCCCGAGTAGTCGCTGATGGCGGCTACATCCTTGAACACATCCCGCAGACCGGTCTCCAAGAACCATCTGTAAGATGTCTTCTGCACCTCCAACAGACTGGGCATTTCCTGCACATCTTCGGTCTTTGCGTAGCTCTTACGCAGCGTCTTTCCGTACAATACATCCTGTGGCAAATTCCCTCACTCCTCTGTAACATTATCCGGCACGCCCGGTTCCGTTGTCGATAATTATGCTTTCCCTGTTGCTTTTCTTCACCCCAGCGGTTAAAATAGGTGCATAACCCATGAGACTGGGGTAGTGTTTGCGATTTTACAACACAAGCGATTGATTATATCAAAAATCGCCCCCCCTGTCAAGAATTTTTTACCCCCAAGGCGAGACCATTTACGGTCTCGCCTTTTTGTTGTATAATACTTCGAGCAAGCCTCCCTCTCCGAGGGAGGTGGCAGGCGAAGCCTGACGGAGGGAGTCGCCCTTGACCGTGTGATGCGTGCTGACTCCCCCAGTCGCCTGACGGCGGCAGCCCCCTCGGAGAGGGGGCCTAAACCACAGAAAACCGGAGGTTTTCAAAATGTACTGGATTACCTATATGCTCGTATGCGCTATGGCTGCTTGGGCCTTCTTCCTGCTCTACCGGCAGGGACTTGCCGCAAGCCTGACCCCAATTCTCGCAAGCATGGTTCTCCTCCTCGCCGCATTCGGCATACGGCTCTGGTTCCTCGATACCACAACCTTAGATTATGAATGGTTCCTCTCCCCTTGGGTGGAACATTTCAGATACCACGGCGGCTTCACCGGCCTCGGCATCCCCGTGGGGAATTACAATGTTCCCTACCTCTATTTCCTCGCCGGTTTCAGCTACATCCCCATCCCCGACTTGCATCTGATCAAGCTGCTCAGCTTCTTCTTCGATGTCCTGCTCGCCTACTACGTCATGAAAACCGTAAGCATCTACACCGAAAACAAGAATAGGCAACGCATCGCTTTCTTCGCCGTTCTCTTCCTCCCCACCGTCTTCCTCAATAGTGCCTACTGGGGGCAATGCGAGAGCATCTACGCCGCCTTTGCGGTCATGAGTTTCTACTGCGCCATGAAAGACAAACCAATCCTCTCCATGGCGGCACTTGCACTCGCACTCACATTCAAACTCCAAGTCGTATTCCTCTTCCCTTTGTTCTTGGTCTTTCTCTTCACCAAAAAAATCCGTCTGCGGCATCTGCCCGTCTTCCCTGCGGTATATATTCTGAGCATTCTCCCCGCCGTCATCGCAGGACAGCCGTTTTGGGACACCTTGCTGTTCTACATAGGCCGCGGCGGCAACCCCGGCCTGAACTACAACTCGCCCTCCGTTTTTGCTTTCAACCGGGGGCCGAATTACAACGACACCTTGGCCATGATTGGTATCATCGCCGCCTTTGCGTTGGTGGTACTGGTGTATCTCTCGGTTTTTCTCCGCCACAAACGCAGGGCGATTTCAAATGAGGACTATCTTGTCCTCGCCCTCATCTTCGTCGTAGGCGTCCCGTTCCTCCTGCCGCATATGCACGACCGCTACTTCTATCTGGCGGATATCTTCGCCGTGGCCCTCGGCCTTTCCCATCTGCGGTTCTTAGCCGTCATCCCGCTGACGCAACTTGCATCGCTGATCAGCTACCACATCTATCTTCATTGGTTTGCCGCGCCGCAGCTGAGCCTGCCCTTGATTGGGTTTGATACGCGGGTTGGAGCGGCCGCCTTGTGCGTGGTGTTGGTGGGATTGGCTGCGGGGTTTGTGTGGAAGCCGAAAGGGCAGGAATCGGCGGAGGGATAAAGCATACACATATAGTTAATCCACTTGAAAAACGAAGCAGTCATTGCGAGAATTTTTTTGGTTAACTATAAAGCACCACAGGCGGCTATTTGTAAATAGCCGCCTGTGGTGCTTTGTTTAGGTGTGTACTATTTAATTGTTTTGAGCGGCTCTCTGCTGCAGCCAAAGTTCTCTGGCCAGAGCAAAGTCCGCCGGGGTGGCATCCGGCCGATTTAGGATTGTAAAGTCCAGAGGCTCCAAGATAGCAACCCAAGTGATGGTGCCGTCTGCGTTACGTACATATTCCGCAGTATTAGAGGCCGCCTGAATATCGAGATAATACCAAGCATTCGGATTTGCGTTATCCGGCCAACGGCGCATGTCCTCATGCAAATCATCCGCAGAGCGTATATTCCGCCCCAACATGCGGTTAATCAAGGCCGCCATCTCCGCGCGCGTAATCGGGTCATCGGGTCTAAACTCACCGCTGCCATTGCCCTTAACCCAGCCGAGTTGGGCAAGCATGTTGACAGAGGCTTCCGTCCAATGCCCGGCAATGTCGCTGAAGAAGCTGACATCGCTGATCTCATCGTCTCCCATGCTGACAAAGCGGGCAATTGTCACCGCCGCCTCGCCTCGGGTGATGGGCGCATAGGGTGCAAAGCGTCCGTCCGGCAAGCCTACGAACACACCGGCATTCGTCATTGTTGCAACGGCGTTATTGAACCACGCACCCGCACGTATGTCGGTATACATCTCGGAGGCATTCGTAGCCCACGCCTCACTTCGGACCTCGTCATCAACGACACGGAAGAAAATCATCGCCACCTCGGCCCGTGTAATGGGCTGAGAGGGCCGGATGGTCCCGTCGGGCAAGCCAATCAGATAGGCGTGGTGCGCATCGCCCAGAGGAATCACTATCTCTACCCATCGGGCAAAGAGTTCTAAGACATTATCGTCCGTCACATCGGCAGTTTCATCAAACGGGTTGCCGTCGGCCAGGAACCAGCCAAGGAAGTTATGGCCTTCCCTCTCCGGCACAGTAATGTCGTCCAAGACATCCGCATAGGTCCCGCCGAAGTCCACCGTGGTCCATTGTACTGCCGGCTCACCGCCCATGGCATCGAAGATTACAATCTGCCGTGTAGGCTCCACAGGCGTATCAATGGTTACATCCCAACGGGCATACAGTCTGCGGCTGAGTGTTTCCATATCCACAGGCTCATCCGCCAAAACCTCATCACCGCCGACAGACGCCGTGAACCAGCCGGCAAATTGGAAGGAAACTTGTCCGGGAATCCCCTCTCTGGCGGGCACACCCACCTCATCAAAGAGCATTCCGTAGGTCTCGAACTCACCCTCTGCAAAAACAACTGTTTCCAAGGTCGGCGTCCCGCCATGTCCGTGGAACGTACGCACAAGGTCAGGACCGGGCGCCACAACAGGCGCCCAGATCGCGAACACAGACATCCCGTCCGCAAGTGCCGTACCGCCCGGCAAACCATAGGTCGAACCGGGGTCCGTGTGCCAGCCCAGCAGTCCCGCGGGGTCTG
>WRAK01000044.1 GCA_009780235.1 Oscillospiraceae bacterium | reverse complement strand
GGACATGCGCCTGAAAACAAACACCACAGCCCGCCGCAGCGACCCGGCCCGCAGGCCGGTTCCTTTGGAAGACAAAGCCCAGCGAAGCGGGTTTGTCTCCAGCCTGAAGTAGTGACATTTGTCACTACTTCGCAAATTATAGAATCCATTTCAGTTACAAACGCTTGGAGGAATTACGATCACCCATACGCCTCTTCATAAATCGCAATCAGCTCATCCTTCGACGGCTGCCGCGGCGCGCTCGGCGTGCAACGGTCTTGCAAGGCCGCGTCTGCCATATCAGACAGTACAGCCGTGAACGCATCCCGCTCTACGCCCAGTTCCAGAATCGAACTCGGAATCTCCAACGTCCATTTCAGCTCCCGCACGGCGTCCATCAAGCTCACCGTACCCTCCCGTGCCGTTCGGCAAGGCAGACCCAAGAGCTGCGCCAGATGCGCATACCGCCGCCGTTCCCGCTCGCCGCCGCTCCCGCCGGAGAGCCATGCGTTGTAGTCCATGACAGGGAGCATCATCATCGCGTTGGACCGACCGTGCGCGATGTGGAACCGCCCGCCGAATGCGTGGGCGAGACTGTGGTTGATGCCGAGGAAGGCATTCGTAAACGCCATACCCGCAATGCAGGACGCGTTTTGCACCCGATCCCGTGCGTAAGCGTCCGTCGGGTCACGGTAGAGCGTCGGCAGATGGGCGAATATCAGCTGGACGGCTTTCTCGGCCAGTGCGTCGGTGAAATCTGTCGTCTTGTTTGACACGTAGGCCTCCAAAGCGTGTACCAGCACGTCAATCCCGGTATCGGCCACGACTTTGTTCGGGACGTGTTGGAGACAGATCGAATCGAGGATGGCGATATCGGGCGAAATCAGCTCGTCCACGATGACGATTTTATTTCCGTCCACGGTGATGACGGAGAAATCCGTCACCTCTGACCCCGTGCCGCTGGTGGATGGGATGGCGATAAACTGCGGCTTGCGAAAGGCCGCGCCGTCCATTTTCCAAGCCGTGTAGAGGACGGCCTTGGCCGCGTCAATCACCGACCCGCCGCCGAGCGCGACAAGCACGTCGGCACCCGAGGCCTGAAATACCTCCACTCCTGCCGCAACGACGGATGTGTCCGGGTCGGGGCGGACATCTTGAAACACCGCTGTCTCCATCCCGGCCTCCCGCAGGAGGTCTATGGTCTTCCCGAGATAGCCGAGCTCATCCATAATGCTGTCCGTGATGACACAAGCCGCCGATCCGGACAGGGTGCGAAGCTGTTCAATAGAGCCTTTGCCGGCGTAGACTTTTGATTTTAGGTAGAATGTATCGTACATGGGGGTATCCTCTTTTGCGTTTGGTTTAGTTTGTTAAGGATATCACATTTGGCGGGGATATGCAATCAGCTCCAAAAATCGTCCTGTATATCCTCGTATTTGCGGCTTTTCAAAATTTCCGGGGTGTCATAAACAGACGGGAATTCGTTGGCGATTTCATCACACAAGCAAGCCAGCAACTTATCCCCCAAATCGGAGGCATATGTGCCGCGTAATGCTTTTCCGTACCAGTTTTGCAAATCTGATTCCGTTACAATACTCTGGATACGGTTTTTCCAACCGAGTTGGTTTAGTAAGGATAAAATGGTGCGTTCCTCTGCATCTTTGCAGACGATGACAATTTTGTCACTTGCAACGCCGCCCACGATATCGCCTGCCAGTTCTTCGCTTAAAGTCAGATGTTTGATTTGAATGGCAGGTCCCCAATTGGAATACATGTCAAGCCCTCGGTCAGCAGCATTTGTTATGCCGACCCGATAAACTTTGGCCTCTTGTGTGCTCGCCATGCCATCTGCATCAAGGCACATTATCATATTCGCAAAGTCGGAAAATTCGGTTAAAAGAGCGTGTTTGTCAGCTTGGATGGATATTTCAACTTGCAACTCAAGTGCTGAGACCAACGTTGTAAACAGGGCATAGACGACGATTTCATAAATCTTATCGATGCTTCGCCTTAAACCCGGTTCATGTCGGAAAGAATCGATGAACACCTTAACGTCAAAGTTATCACTCGTGGTGGCATAGCGCAACGCTTCGGACAGCTGCGCATATCGATTTGTAAATTGTCTGTAGATGTAGGCTTCTACTGTGCCGTTTGTACGGATATTTTCTGTTCCCAGTTCCACGAGGACAGAGGGCGGGATGGCACTATCGTTAAATAGGTCGTCTTGGAACTTTGAGCTACTCGTGCTGGTACGGCCAAGCAGGACAATACAAACATCATCCCGCCATTTTTTGCTCTTGGTTCGATAATCTTCAAGGTTGGAAAGGTCAATAGAGCCGGGATTTGTTCTTGCGTGATAGAGTATCTCGGCAACTTGTATTGGCTTGTATAGATGTACCCTTGATTTGCGAATTAGTGCATCAAGGGCAGCCTTCGCTTGGGTTCTACCTGTCATGGATTAGTGACCTTCTTTCATAGGTGTTCAATGCTTTTAACATTTCAGAAGCAACCGCCGTAATCACGGGAACCGCGACACTATTGCCTGTCTGTTTTCTGATGCTGCTATACGGAACCACGATCTTGAAGGTGTCCGGGAAACCTTGCAGTCTCAATAATTCCCGTGCCGATGGCCGTCGCTCGTTATTGATTAGGATATAGTTTGCGGAAGCTCCCGCACGCAAAGCGCAAGAGAATGGATGCGGTGTCACCATGCCTGAGACGTTCTCATGTGTGATATAGGGACGGCCTATTTCTATTTTCATGCGTTCCACTCTACTGTTCTTTATCGCTTCGCGCACCCAAAGTTTCTCATCTAATTCGGATTCATCTTCCAAAATATCAGATAGGGAACGCCTTTTATGAGACGGTACGGGGGGGGGGAACTTAAAATCTACATTGTTTAGAAAACCGCAAATCATAATCCGTTCTCGTTTTTGAGGGACACCGAAATCAAGAGCATTCAGCACCGTTGCATAGACGTGATAGCCCAGAGCCTCTAGGTGTTTTTTGATTGTCTTAAATGTGTTTCCGCCGTCATGCGCAATTAAATTTCGTACATTCTCCAACAAAAACGCCGCGGGTCTTTTCTCTGCCAGAATGCGCTCAATATCAAAGAAGAGCGTTCCCTGCGTTTCGTGATGGAACCCTGCTTTGTCTCCAATAATGCTAAACGGCTGACAAGGAAAACCGGCAAGCAGGATATCAAAGTCGGGTATGCTGCTTGCGTTTATTTTGGTGATATCACCCGCCGGTGTTTCGCCAAAGTTAGCTGCATACGTTTTGGCGGCTTGTACATCCCACTCGGAGGAAAAAACACATTGCCCGCCCACGCGTTCAAAGCCGAGCCGCATTCCTCCTATACCTGCAAATAAATCAGCAAAGCGAAACGAGTCCCACCGACTGATGGGCACCGCTTGCGGGAAATCATCTATCAACTCAAACAGGGTGGGTTGGTATGTATCCATCATTGTACGTGCATTTGCGCGACTCACTTTGCTATTCACCACACTTTCAAAAAAATTATATCATGCCAACAGTACAAAGTCTACTATTTTGGTTGCCCCAACCACCCCCTGCATGATATACTTTTCATATAAAATGGAGGTGCCCCATGCAAAAAATCACCGTCATCGGCAGCATCAACATGGACATCGTCCTCCGCGTCCCCCATATCCCCGCACCGGGCGAGACCATCCTCGCGCAAGGCGTGCAGACCTTCGGCGGCGGCAAGGGGGCAAATCAGGCGGCGGCAATCGCCAAACTCGGCGGCGATGTTACCATGATTGGCCGTGTCGGAAACGACGACCACGGCCGCACCCTGCGTACCCAGCTACAGGCAAACGGTGTGAACACCTGCGGCATCGAAACTTCGGACGGCGTCCCCACAGGCACGGCATACATCAATGTCTCCGATGCCGGGGAGAATAACATCGTCGTAAATCCCGGCGCAAACGGACATGTGACACCCGATATGCTCGCCCGCCATACGCACCTGTTGGGCGATGCCGCCTATTGTCTCATCCAACTGGAAACCCCGATCGAAACGCTTTATGCCTGTGCGAATCTGTGTAAGGAGCGGGACACCCGCTTAATCATAAATCCCGCCCCCGCCGCCCCGTTGGACTTCGGCAAACTGCAAGGCGCATGGATGATAGTGCCCAACGAGAGCGAACTGAATCTGCTCATCCCCGGTGTGGGTGATATCATCTCCAAAGCCAAAGCACTCCGCGAAAAAGGCTTCCCCCACGTTCTGGTTACGTTGGGCGCAGAGGGATGCCTCCTCGTGGACGGCGAGGGCGCGCGAACCTACCCGGCCTACACCGCGCTGCCCGTGAAAGACACCACGGCGGCGGGGGATTGCTTTGTCGGAGCGTTGGCTTTCGGTCTGTCGAAAGGCCTCGGCCTGTCCCAAGCTATCCACCTTGCCGTCCGTGCGGCCGGCATTTCCGTCAGCCGTGCAGGAGCGCAGGCGTCTTTGCCGACGTGGGCGGAGGTGGAGGCTGTTTTGTGATGTGCGAATTGCCGGGGAGTATGTTTTTGCTTGCTTTTGGCACGAGCCGAAAGTAAGGCCCCGCCGGCAGGCGAAAACCAAGGTATAGATAATGACAAAACACACGGGCGAGGATAAAACCCCGCCCCCCGTGAAAATAAAAACACCCCAACATCCTGTGTTTACGGTTTACAAACACACACAAATCTGGTAGAATAACAAAATATATATTTCAGACGAAACGGGGGGCAATCATCATGCAAAAACGCATCATGCTCATCATAAACCCCATCTCCGGCCGCGCGCAGTATAAGAGCGAGATTCCCCACATTTTAGAAGTCCTCTGCGGTCGCGGTGCAGCGGTGACGGTCTACATGACACAGCACTCCGGCCACGCCCGTGAACTGGCGGAGAGCCACGCAAAGAGATACGACATCGTCACCTGCCTCGGCGGCGACGGCACGCTCGCCGAGACCATCTCCGGCCTCATGGAATTAGACCACCGCCCGCCCATCGGCTACATCCCAATGGGGACAACCAACGACACGGCAACTACGCTGGGCCTCCCCAAAGACGCAACAAGAGCCGCCGAGGTAATTTTGGAGGGCATCCCCATTCCCATAGACGTCGGCCGTTTCGGGCAAGATTACTTTACCTACATTGCCGCTTTCGGCGCGTTCACGGAGGTCTCCTACCAGACCCCCACGGAAAACAAACGGGCTCTCGGCCACCTGGCCTACGTCTTGGAGGGCATGGGACGGCTCACGAAAATTACACCCCGTAAGCTCACGGTGGAGTACGACGGCACAGACGGCAAAGGCAAAATCGAAGGCGAGTTCATCTTCGGCGGCGTCACCAATACGACCTCCATCGCCGGCCTGTGGAAACTCAAGCCGCATCTGGTGGACTTGGGCGACGGCGCGTTCGAGGTCATCTTAGTCAAAAGTCCCCGCAATATTTTGGAGTTTAACGCCATCTTCATGGACATCGTCACCCAGAAATATAATTCGGAATACGTGAAACTGTTCAAAGCCAAACAAGTCCGTTTCCAATTTGAAGAACCTGTCCCTTGGACCAGAGACGGCGAGGCAGGCGGTGAGCACACGGAGGTAAATCTCCATGTCGCACAACCGGGTGTACAGATTTTTGTACCGCGGGAGGCGTAGAGGTGGCTATGCGAAGTGACGATAAAACCATGATATATGAACCGATAAACGAAAGTCATCTGCCGGAACTGGTAGAGATGTATGCGGAAGCGTTTAACGCGCCGCCGTGGAACGATAACTGGACAGCCGAAACAGCGGCGAAGCGGCTTCGCCAAATGATAAACTGCGACGGGTTTATGGGGCTGGCCTGCTATAAGGATGCCGTGCCAAGCGGTATGATTCTCGGCAACATCGAACACTACTTCGACAGCACGCATTTTCATATCAAAGAATTTTGTGTGCGGCAGAGCCTCAGAGGGACGGGAGCCGGCACACAGCTTCTCAAGGAATTTGAAACGCGTTTGAAAACGCACGGTGTCGGGAAAATATATTTAATTACTTCCCGCACAGAAGAAACGGAAACATTTTACCTAAAAAAAGGATATAACGGCGAGAATAACATGGTGGTGATGGGGAAATCACTATAGGCGATTCAAGGGAACGAGAACGACCAAAACGCGGAGGTTTCTATGCTTATAAACATTTTGGCCGTCGGTGATATCGTCGGCAAAAGCGGCCTTGACTGCTTGCGCCGCCGCTTACCGTCCGTCATTGCCATGAAAGGCATCAATTTTACCGTTGTCAACGGCGAAAACGCCGCCGTGTTGGGGCTCACGCCCGACATGGCCGAGACCATGTTCGATGCCGGGGCCGATGTCATCACACTCGGCAACCACGTCTGGGGCAAGCGGGAGATTATTCCGTATATGGAAGACTCGCCTAACATCATCCGTCCGCTCAATCTGGCACCGCAGGTGCCGGGGCGGGGCTATGTGTTGGTGGAGCGGGACTTCGGCACGGTGCTCGTGGCGAACCTCATTGGCCGTTGCAGTATGGATTTCGGGCCGGACAATCCGTTTCTGGCGGCGGATAAATTGTTAGACGAGCACAAGGCGGCAATTACCCTCATCGACTTCCACGCCGAGGCCACGAGTGAGAAACTGGCACTCGGCTACTATCTTGACGGCAGGGTCAGCGCACTTTGGGGGACGCACACCCATGTGCAGACCTCGGATGCCCAAGTCCTCCCGAACGGCACGGGCTACGTGACCGACGTCGGCATGACAGGCCCCGCCCGCTCGGTGCTGGGCGTAAAGGCGGAGCAGTCGATTAACATGTTCCTCGGCAACCCCCGTGAACGGTATGAGGCCGCACCGGGACATTGCAAACTGGAATGCGTCGTCTTCACCATAGACACGGAGACAGGCAAGACACAAGAGGCGGAGGTGCTCAGAATCCATGATTAAAATCCTGCACGCGGCGGACTTTCACTTAGATTCCCCTTTTGACGCCCTCCCCGAAGACAAAGCGGCGGACAGACGCGGCGAACAACGTGCGCTCCTGCACAAACTGGCGACACTTGCCAACAATGAGCAGGTGGACGCCGTGCTCTTGTCGGGCGACCTTTTGGACAGCGACAAGAGCTACTACGAAACGGGCGAGGCACTCGCGCGGGCGTTCGGCGAAATCAAAGCCCCGATTTTCATCGCGCCCGGGAACCACGACTACCGCCACAAATTTTCCCCTTGGGCGGCACTCAAACTGCCGGAGCACGTCCATGTCTTCCAAACTCCCACGCCCGAAGCGGTGGAGTTGCCGAACGGGGAAGCCGTAATCTGGGGCGCGGCTTTTGTCGGCGGGCAGTCCCGTGGAATGCTCACGGATTTCCCCGCCCTCGACAAGCGCAAAATCAACCTTATGACCCTCCACGGCCAAGTGGGTGCGGATAATCCCTACAACCCCATGTCCGCGGATCAAATTGCGGCAACAGGCCTTGACTACCTCGCATTAGGCCACGAACACAGCTATTCGGGTCTTCAAAAAGCCGGAGATACATACTACGCCTACCCCGGCTGCCCCGAGGGGCGGGGCTTTGACGAGACGGGGCCGTGCGGCGTCATCATCGCCGAAATTGACAGGGATACTGTCAAAGAAAAATTCGTCCCCATCGCCGGGCGGCAGTACCACAAGCTCCGCATAGACCTCACCGGCAAAACAGACCTCACCGCCGCCATCCTCTCGGCTCTGCCGATGGACACGAGCCGCGACATTTACCGCATCGCCCTCACCGGCGAGTTCGACGGCCGCTTGGATTTGGCCGTTCTCACCAAACGCATAGAAGACCGCTTCTTCCACCTCACTCTCCGAGACGAAACCCGACTCCGCCGTGACATTTGGGCGAGCGCGGAAGAGGACACCCTGCGGGGCCTGTTCCTCCGAAAAATGCGCGCTAAGTATGACGCCGCAGACGAAGCGGAGCAAGAAAAAATCACATGGGCAATCCGCTTCGCCCTGGCCGCCATGGATAACGGCGAACAGTGGCGAACCTAACCCGCCGCACCAGCCACCCCGTCTGCCACCCGTCTGCGCGCGGGGGAGAACGTCCGGGCAGTCTGCCCGCAGACGCCTATAATCGCGGGCCGTAAACGTAACAACAGGGCGCGCACGGCGTGTTGTACATCACACCGCATACGTACGGCGTTTTATCAGGCGTAATAACCCGTAGCGGGTTTGAAGAAAGCCACTAGGGGCGCAGCTCATAAGTCGCGAAGCCTCCTTTTCCAAAGGAGGTGGCAAGCACAGCCTGACGGAGGATTTGTATCCCCTACCGCCGACATTGCAAAAATGAATCCTCAGTCG
>WRAK01000043.1 GCA_009780235.1 Oscillospiraceae bacterium | reverse complement strand
GGCTAAGGCTTGCATTAACTCAACTAACCTTTTGCAAAGAGCGCAAAAGGAAGTTTCGTTGTATGTGCGCCGGAGGCAAAAAAAGTGGAATCCGTTTGTTTTCAGGACATGTGCCTGAAAACAAACACCACAGCCCGCCGCAGCGACCCGGCCCGCAGGCCGGTTCCCTTGGGAGACAAAGCCCAGCGAAGCGGGTTTGTCTCCAGTCTGAGGGGCAGGCCGCAAGGCCTGCCCCCATATCTATCTACTTCGCGTACTCAATCGCCTTTGTCTCCCGCAGCAGATGTACTTTAATCTGCCCCGGATACTTCAGCTCACTCTCAATCTTGCGGGCGATATCACGGGCTAGGAGCACCATCTGGTCTTCGGTAATCTCCTCGGGTTTCACGATGACCCGCACCTCACGGCCGGCCTGAATCGCAAAGGAGCTCTCTACGCCGTTAAAGGAGTTGGTCAATTCTTCGAGTTTCTCCAAACGCTTGATATAGCTCTCAATGTTCTCCCGCCGTGCGCCGGGACGTGCCGCCGAAATCGTATCCGCCGCCTGGACAATGCAGGCCACAATCGTTGTCGCTTCCACGTCTCCGTGGTGCGCCTCAATGGCGTGGATGACGTCCGGACTCTCCTTGTACTTCTTGGCCAGCTCCACGCCGATGGTGACGTGACTGCCCTCGACCTCGTGGTCGATGCTCTTACCGAGGTCATGCAAGAGGCCCGCCCGCTTTGCCGTGGCCACATCGGCCCCCAACTCGGCGGCAAGTAATCCCGCCAGATGTGAGACTTCAATCGAGTGATTGAGCACATTCTGCCCGTAACTCGTGCGGTATTTTTGCCGGCCCAAGAGCTTTATAACCTCAGGGTGCAGGCCGTGGATGCCTGTCTCAAACGTGGCGCGCTCGCCTTCGCTCTTGATGATGGCGTCCACTTCTCGCCGGGCTTTGACGATGGTCTCTTCTATCCGGGCCGGGTGGATTCTGCCGTCTAAAATCAGCTTTTCCAAGGTAATCCGTGCCACCTCGCGGCGGACCGGGTCGAAGCTGGAGAGCGTGATGGCTTCCGGCGTGTCGTCGATGATAAGGTCAACGCCCGTGAGCGTCTCAATTGTGCGGATATTCCGCCCCTCACGACCGATGATACGACCTTTCATCTCATCCGAGGGCAGGGGCACGACGGACACGGCCGCTTCCGCTACATGGTCAGCCGCGCAACGCTGGATAGCGAGGGAGATATATTCTCTGGCCTTTTGGTCGGCCTCGTCTTTGAACTGTGCTTCTAAACTCTTGAGCGTTGCCGCTAACTCGTGTGTGACTTCGGATTGCAGGGTGCTAATCAGATGCTGCTTGGCCTCGTCCACCGTGTAGCCGGAGATTTTTTCCATCTTCTGCAGCTGCTCGGTCTTGATTTGGCTTACTTCGTCTAACTTGCGGTCTACCTCTGTCTGTTTTTGCGCCAGATTATCGTGTTTCTTCTCCAGCGATTCAATCTTGCGCTCTAAGTTTTCTTCTTTCTGTTGCAAGCGGTTCTCTTGTTTCGTAAGCTCCGCCCGTCTGTCTTTGACCTCTCGTTCGTACTCTACGCGGTTTCTGTGAATCTCTTCTTTGGCTTCCACCAACGCCTCACGCTTTTTGCTCTCGGCACTTTTGATGGACTCGTTTATGATCCGCTTGGCCTCGTCCTCGGCTGAAGAAATCTCCCGCTCGGAAACGCGTTTTCTGTAGATAACACCTACAACCATCCCGATAACGGCAAACACCACAGCCACGACCAAAACCAGCACTATGTGCATTAGCTCCATGGTGAGATCTGACACCTCCAATTTCTCTTGTATTTTGTTTTTGATTACACTTTGGGGATAAACACATCCAAAGTGTTGGAATCATACAGTATATTTTACCCCCGACACGCTATTATGTCAAGTAAAACGTAACAGGCCGCCCCTCCTGTGGCATTTTGTCAAGGACTTTTTCATCGCAAAACCCCACAAGGCTTGCAATTTGCCTTGTGGGGTTCGGTTCGCTATTCGGTTGTTCCATCCATAATCTTGCCCATCACGCTATAGAACGGGGGCGGGGCGTTGGACTGCCCCATGCTTATACTACAGGATTATCTTAATGCACGAATAGCTCCTATGGTAAGGTCATCCCTTCCTGTATCGCCAAAGTCTTGTACGCTCCAGTCAGTACCATACAAAAAGACGCCATGTTGCATTAGTGTGCGAAGTTGTGCCGGATGGATGTTGTCGGCAAGCAAAACCCGAACAATCGGGTCAGTAATCAAATAGTCACTCTCGGACTCCACATCAGAGTTAAAAGTGAAATAAGACTGATTGTTTTTTACATAGATGATATTGATATTCAAATCCGCTTCCGTGGTTTGGTTGAGCGGAGTTCCTATGTTTTCATGATAAATATTATCGACATACACTTTGTCAAACCAGAATCTCCCCCGATACGCTGATATAATGTCATCCTCATACACACTTAGTGATTCGGGGACAAGAATGTTTAAGGTATACGGATCAAAAATGAAGCGGTCAAGCAGATTGCCGCCATCAACAGGTTCGATGGGATTGTGCAAAAAATAATGTATACTTACCGCGATTGAGTGACCATGAGAGCAAATTGCAGACGGCCAGAAATTGTCAAAATCACCGGAGAGGTAAAGCTGTTCGTGAAGCTCCCACTGTCGCTGTCCTCCGTCATGAACATGAAAGTTGAATGTATCAACAATAAAGGCATTATGTTCTTCTTCAAGCGTAGCAAAGAGCCGAGCAGCCGAAGTTTCAAATTCTGACTGTTCTTCCCATGATAGGTCGGAAACGCGATAAGCGTGAATATCCACCACGCGAAACTCCGGGGCAAATGGGGCAGCACATCCTACGAGAAAAACGATTAGCAGGATGACGATCAATGCGAATGAAAACTTTGATTTCATGAAGTGGATTCTCCGTTCCAAATATAAACTTTCTACGTCTCCCGCCGCAAGGGGCGAGCAACGAATGAAAGAATTATAACACACGCTCGGTACAAAGTCCACTTTAGGAAATGGGGGTACGCAATGTGTACCCCCACGCCGTTCTAGTGTTCCATCTCCCACCCGTTGTCACGGCGGGGCTGTTGTTTCGGCATACTCTCTCTTGCCCTCTTGCGAATACGGTCAATCTGTCGCAACCGCTCCGATAGCGACATGGTGGATTTGCTGATTTCCTTTTTCTCTGCCATGAGCTTATCACGCTCTTTTATCCAAGCGGCAAGCGGGATTTTGCCCTCGGCGTTTCGGTGCTTGTTGAGATAGCTGTTTGCGGATTTGAACAACACCTGGGGCGGCCTGTTACGTTTTACGCTAAATCTTCGCCTCGGAAATACTTGCCCAGCGGCTTTGTCAAAATACCGATGGCAACAGCAGAAATGACGATACTCGGCACCATGTAAGTCGCATTATAAATCAGCGAATACACCATGGGGTTTGTCATCGCCATCCCCGCAAACTCCGGCGGCATCCATTCGTAAAAAATCCACCACCCGGACAGAAAGTGTACGGCAAATTGCAAAGCCCCCGCAAAAACCACCGCCAGCGCGGGGAATATACCTCCTTTTCGGTAAAACAGCCCCGCAAAGCCGATAACCGCGACGGCTACGACGTGGTCAAGCATCAGCGATTGCCAACCCCAGAAACTTCTTGCGAGCAAGGTCCCCCGCAAGATGCCGAAGGCCAAGCAACTTATCAACCCCCAAGAAAGCCCCCAACGAACGGACAGAAAGACGAGCGGCACCAGAATAAAGCTCACCGAACCGCTCTGCGGCAAAAATGGAACAGGAAAGCGGAGCAGATGCAGCACCACGGCAATGGCCACAAAAAGAGCCGCCTCCGTGAGTGCCCGAAGATGTGTGCGTGAATTGTGCGTGTTTGTGTTTGACATTGTTTTTTCCTCCAGTTCTGTTGTAGGGGCCGATGCCCACATCGGCCCGCAATCGTTGCAGTACAGAAAACGGGTCGATGTGGGCATCGACCCCTACAGGAGACAAAGGACAACAAAAATGCGCACAGCCAGATACAGCTGTGCGCAGAAACATGCCCCTCTCTTCCTACGCCGGCATTACCCGGATCAGGTCTCGTGCTCCAAAGAGCACCAGGGTCTCAGGCGTCTACTCGCCCGGTCTCAGCCGAAAATCATCCAGCTCCCCTGTCTATGAAATTGTACGACCATTGTACTACTAATTTTCCGCATTGTCAACGAAAAAATGTAGCGTCTCCGTCAATTCTGCATTATGAATTATCAATCAGAAAGAAACCCCGCCCGATTAAACGGCATAATCACCGCCACTACCTGTCCGATAATCTCCCGCTCGTCCACAGGCCCGATTACCGTGTGGCGGCTGTCCATCGAGTGGTTACGGTTATCTCCAATGACAAAGACATGCCCCGGCGGCACGGTAAGCGCGGCGGGATATGGGGGCATATCTCCTCCCATGTTGGTCGGCGTGTTGGTGAAATCGTCAGGCTGTGCGATTCCGTTCACGTAGACGATACCCGCCGCCGTGTCGATCGCCACGGTATCTCCCGCTAAGGCGATGACCCGCTTGACCAGCGCGGCCCCGTCTTCAAAATCATGCCGCGCAAAGATGACCACGTCCCCGCGCTCGGGTGTGTAGAAAATACTGCGCACAATCATACGGTCGCCTTCTAAGAGCGTAGGCGTCATGGACTCCTGCTGCACCGCCATCGTCTGCCCCACAAAGGTGAGCAGAAAGATAACGGCGAGGAATACCATAACAATGCTCTGCATCCAGTCGTACAGTCCGCGGAAGGGTACTTGGGGGGAGGTGTTGAATTCGTCCATGGTATTCTCCTTTAGTTGGGGCGCGCTTTCAAACCGGCAATGCACCAAATGTAGGGACGGCCATTGGATGTCCGCATCCCAAAATGGTGCATCAAGTATATGCGGCGGACGGCCATTGGCCGCCCTTACACCCGCTTCGATTGAATATATTCCCGCAGAAAGTCCCCCGTCTCGGGGAAGTCCAGCGCAAAGTCTAAGGTCGCCTCCAGGAACCCGCAGAGGTTCCCCGTATCATACCGCCGCCCCTCGAAGACTTTCGCCACGAAAGGTTCGGTGCGGCAGAGCTGGCGCAGTCCGTCCGTCAGCTGAATTTCCCCGCCCTTGCCCGGGGGGGTGTTCTCCAAGATGGGGAAAATCGAAGACGTGAGTACATAGCGGCCCAGAATGGCGTAGTTGGAAAATTTCTCCGCAGGCGTAGGCTTCTCGTTCATGTCCGTGACCTTGTAGATGCGCTCTTCCAAGGGGCTGACCTTGAGCGAAGAATACCGCCCCACCGCATCATC
This sequence comes from Oscillospiraceae bacterium, assembly GCA_009780235.1. Lineage (GTDB taxonomy): Bacteria > Bacillota > Clostridia > Oscillospirales > Oscillospiraceae > WRAB01. The sequence goes on along the minus strand of WRAK01000043.1, from coordinate 3,972 downwards.
CGCCACGGCTTGGGTACCCACACAACAGGCGTGGTACTTCTCGGCGGCATCAATGAGCTGCTTCATCACGGGCACTTCGGCCCGCATGATGTCGTCACCCAAGAGGATGGCGAAAGCATCGTCCCCCACAAAGTCCTTCGCCCGCCAGATGGCGTGACCGAGACCTTTTGTCTCTTTCTGCCGCACATAAAAAATGTTCGCCATATCGGCTGTGCGCCGTACGGCTTCGAGTTCTTTCGTCTTCCCGTCCCGTGCGAGCCGTTCTTCCAGCTCGGGGTGGTAGTCGAAATAATCGTCCATCGCCGATTTGGCGCGATTGGTGATGATGAGGATATCCTCAATCCCCGCGTCCACCGCCTCTTCGATGATGTATTGAATCACCGGCTTGTCCAAAAGGGGCAGCATCTCTTTGGGGATGGTCTTGGTGGCAGGCAACATCCGCGTACCGAGACCGGCTGCGGGAATGACCGCTTTTTTTATTTTCATGCTTTGTCTCCTGAAATATTGACACGGACGGCCAAAGGCCGCCCCTACAGGCTACAGTCTTTGGCCGTCCGCATTTTTTATACCGTTATTTTATAAAAATTTTCTAATTCCCTCACTAAACAAACTCGGCTCGGCGGAGAATGTGATGGTGAATTTGATGCTCTCCTTTTCACTCATCCGATCTAACCAGTTTAAGAACGCCTCTAAATCAGACTCTTGCTCAGTATCCACAATCTTTTGCAGACTGTCAATGAACACATGCGAAACATCGTAATTGCTGGCGTTTAACCCGCTGATAAACCCTTTGAGGAACTCATAGCTCCCAAAGTTGTACTGCGTGATGGAAATCAGCCTCGCCTTATGCGGGATGTCATAGGTGAGCTTCGGGCCTTTTTCTAAACAGACCACATCCCCATGCTCCTCGGCGACGGCTTTCTTCACGAGCTCAATCATCTGCTTTGTCTTGCCGGACCCCTTGAGACCCATAATCAGCTTAACCATAAAAATCACACTCCTAACAAAAATTTATGATATGGTGTGGACGCATTTGATACCTTGTTCAATGGTACCACAATTTTACAAGAATGGCAACCCGTAAAAGTAGGGAACGATGGCAATCGTCCCAACGTTTGGGTTTCAAAACAACCCCTACTCCGGCCGTCCCAACAGTTTAAACATATTCCGCTTATAATCTTCCACACCCGGCTGGTCAAAGGGATTCACGCCCTGCATGAGTGCCGACAGGCCGCAAGAGAGCTGGAAGAAATACGTCAGCCAGCCGAACGCCGTCTCATTCATGTCGGGCAGAATAATCTCCGTCACCGGGATGCCGCCGTCAATATGCGCCTTGACGGTCGCCCGCTTCGCCGCCTGATTGATGCCCTCCACGCCGCGCCCCGCTAAGTAGTTGAGACCGTCAAAATCCTCAGCCAACGCGGGAATTTTGATATCCCGCCGGAAAGTCTCGAAAGACACCACCGTCTCCATCAGCGTCCGCGCCCCGTCTTGGAGGTACTGCCCCATGGAGTGCAAATCAGCCGAGAAGTCCACGCTGGCGGGGAAAATGCCGCCGTGACCCTTGCCCTCGCTCTCGCCGAAGAGCTGTTTCCACCACTCGCCCATGTAACGAAACGCAGGCTCAAAGCAGGCCAAGACCTCAATGTTCTGCCCCTGCCGATAGAGCGATTGCCGCACCGAGGCATATTGCCAAGCGGCATTGTGGAAGCTCGTATCCTCCGTGTAGGTCTTCATTGCGTCAAATGCCCCGGCGAGCACTTGGTCGATGTCAATCCCGGCAACCGCCATCGGCAGAAGGCCCGCCGCGGTCAGCACACTAAACCGTCCGCCGATTTTATCGGGGATGACAAAGGAGGTAAAGCCCTCTTTCTCCGCCCACTGACGCAGCGCGCCCTTGGCTCTGTCCGTGGTGACATAGATGCGGCTCCGCGCGCCGATGTCGCCGTAACGGCTCTCCAAGAAATCCTTGAATATACGAAAGGCAATCGCCGGCTCCAAAGTCCCGCCGGATTTGGAGACCACGTTGATGGAAAAGTTCTTGTTCCTGAGCAGACTGCCAATCTCGTTGATATGTTCCGCGGAGAGGTTGTTGCCCACGAAATACACATTGGGCGTATGCTTGGCCGACAGGTTGTAGTTGGGCGAGCGCAGAAGCTCCAAGGCCGCCCGCGTGCCCAGATACGACCCGCCTACACCGATGACCAAGAGCACATCCGACTCCGAGCGAATCTGCTCCGCCGCCGCTTTGATGCGTTTAAACTCGTTGCGGTTATAGGTCTCCGGCAGGTTCAGCCAACTGGTATACCCGCAGTCAATGCCGTATTTGGTGACCAATTCCTCGTGTGCCGCGGCCACAGGCTCTGTTTTCTGCCACTCGGATTTGTCAAGAAACGGTGTGACACCTGCAAGGTCAAGCTTAATCATAGGTTAGGCCCTCCTTTTGTTTTTAGGGACATTCCATTGTCGGGGGCGATGCGGGCATCGCCCCCTGCGTGGTTTGGTGCAAAAACGAAAAGGAGCGGGATGCGCCGCTCCTTCATCCTTATTATGTAGTTTACCGCAAATTCCCCAAATTTACAATGCACCCGTGAAAAGTAATCGCAAAAATTTCCCGAACACCTGCATCGTCCCCAACTTCTCCACATCATCCCCCGCCACGATGGGAATCACGGCTATCACCGTCTCCCCCTCATAGACCGTAAGTGTCCCCAGATTCTGCCCCGCCGTCACCGGGGCGGGAACGGCCTCCACCATCTCCACCGTCTGATGCACATTCGGCGCGGCCCGCTTCTCCATGAGCAGACGCGGATGCCCCGCCAACACGGGCTGCACCGTGTCTGCCGCGCCCAGTTCCACCCGCAGGGGACGTAAGACCTCTGCCGGTTGGACGTTGACCAGCGTGTAGCCGGCAAAGGCAAAGTTGAGCAGTTCTTTCGCCGCCTCGAACCGCCCGTCGCTCGTCGCCCCGTGGAGGACAACGGCGATAAACTCCACCCCGTCTCGCTCGGCAGTAGCGGCAAGACAGTACATGGCCGTCTGCGTGAACCCGGTCTTCAGCCCCGTCGCGCCCTCGTAGTAGAAGATGAGACGGTTCGTGTTATTCAGCCCGAACTCGCCGCCCCGCACGGTGTCCATCCAGATGGTAGTGAATTCCTTGACCAAATCGTGCGCAATCAAGGCACGGCTCATCAGGGCGACGTCCCGTGCCGTGGTCAGGCTCTCGCTGTCCCCCTCGGGCAGTCCCGTGCTGTTGAGGAAGTGGGTGTTCGTCATTCCCAGCTCCGCCGCCCGCTCGTTCATCCGTGCCGTGAATGCTTCTTCCGTCCCCGCGATATGTTCTGCCATCGCCACGGAGCAGTCGTTGGCAGAGGAGATGATAATCGCCTTGAGCATATCCCGTACGCTCATCTGCTCGCCCTCTTCCAAATACACCTGTGACCCACCCATGCTCGCCGCGCGAGCCGAGCCTGTGACCATGTCGTCGAGTGAGAGCCGCCCCGCTTCGATTTCCTCCATGATGAGCAGCGTAGTCATGATTTTCGTAATGCTCGCCGGTGCCGTTTGCGTGTCCGCGTCCTGCTCGAAGATGACGGTGCCGGTCTCTTTCTCCATCAGAATCGCAAATGGTACATCGACCCGCAATGTCTCCGCGGGGGATGCGTTGGCTGTTCCTGTGAGTACCGCTATAAGCAAAAGTGCTGCAAGTATCCGCTTCCATTTCATCGTCCGCCGACCTCCTGTGGATGTCCTTGGTGGATAAGTATGAAACAAGCGGGACAAATATACTTGATTTTTAGTTTGAGACTGTGCTATACTACTCTTGCTTCCGCTTTCATGCCCTTGACCTTGCCCTTAAAACCCCGCCGGAGGCTAGGGGGAAGGTCGAAGGGGGACTAGTCCCCCTTCGAAGGCGCACCGTGAGCGAAGCGAACCATACATTTTCCGCAGAAAATGTGTGCGCCGATGCGG
>WRAK01000042.1 GCA_009780235.1 Oscillospiraceae bacterium | reverse complement strand
GGGGGACGAATTGACATAGAAGCAAAGCGCGTCCGAGCCGTGGGTGACTCGGCGGTGAGTTTTGAAGAGGACGCCCTGCGGATGTTGCGGGCGTTTCGTTTTTCCGCGCAGTTGGGGTTTGAGATTGATGCGGCGGTGTTGGAGGCCGTTCACGCCAAGCATCACCTCACCGCAAACCTCTCCGCCGAGCGGGTGCGGGATGAGGTGGAGAAGATTTTGCTGTCCGAACGGCCTGATGTGTTGGCGGATGTGTTGGCGTGCGGGCTGCTCGCAGGCTATGCTGCGGGCGGTAGGGTGCCGCTCCTATATGAGATGGGGCGGGTGGCAAATCAAAAGACCGCCCGTTGGGCGGCCTTTGCGTGCGGCGGCGGGGAGCTGCGGGCGTTTCGCTTGGATAATAAGACGCTTGCCACGGCCGCAGCTGCCGCAGAGCTTGCGCCCGATTTGCCGCTTGACATCGTGGAACTGAAGCGTCTTCTCGCGCGGCATGGTTTGGATGCCATCCGATGTGCCGCCGAGGTTGCGGTGTTGTTCGGGCGGGCGGAGGCCTTGCAGGTGTTGGAGGGCATTGTGCAGAGCGGGGCGTGCTATTCCTTGGATACCCTCGCCGTCAGCGGGGCAGACCTCATAGCTGTAGGTGTGCCGCCCGGATCGGGGCTGGGGGATGTGTTGGGGCGGCTGTTGGAGTATGTGATTGCGCATCCGACGGCCAATGAGCGGGGGCTGTTGTTGGGGATGGTGCAAGACATGCGTATTTCGTAGCGGTGGGGCTCCATTCCCGCCCGTGGCGGCATACGTCTTTAAACTGCGGGCGGCAGAATGCCGCCCCTGCGATTACAGCGATTCCTCCTCAAACAAAACTTTGTGGAGCCGCTCCTCCAGCATTTGCAATTGTGCCATTCGGCCTGTGACCTGTGTGGTGGCCTTGAGGAGCAGTTCCAAGGCCGCTTGCGTTTCTCCGATTATGGTTTTCAATGCCTTGTGTACGTCATCCGTTTCGCAGAACAGGCGGTCGTGCTCTGCTGTGAGTTGCTCGTATCGGTCTGTTTCCATGCGCGCACTTCCTTTCAATGATGCACACGCTCACTCCCGGCCCTGCCTGCCGGCCACAAATAAAAAAATACATGGGCTAATAACCCATGCAACGATAGGGGAATATCGCGTTCATGACCTTTTACTTGCCACGAGAGCATAGAATATGCTATACTTGTGACTGGCGGCAGGGCCGGAAGGTCACGCATGGGGCGTAAGTACGTACACCCTGTGACGGCAGCGGGGTGGCGACCCCAAAGACTACCGCTGCCGCCATTGTATATGATAACGCACGAATTTGCAAGTGTTTTTTGCAGATTCGTGCGTTTTTTCGTGCGTCTGTCATTTCTGAGTGCAGCGAAGAATCTTATGCCGGAGAATGATTCTTCGCTGCACTCAAAGTAACAAGAGACCGTAAATGTAGAGGCGGTTGATAATCGCCCCTACAAAAAACCCCCCCATCCCTATTGACAATGTGGAACACTCGTGCTATAGTTAATCACACGACCAACCAACCAGTCAACGAAAAGCGGCAAAGGAGGACTCCCGTGAAGATAAACTTCGAGGACGAACGCCCGATTTTCCTCCAAATCGCCGAGGGCATTGAAGACGGTATCTTGGTGGGCGCATACCCCGAAGATGGGCAAATCCCATCGACTACGGAAATCTCCGTGACCTACAAAATCAACCCGGCCACGGCACTCAAAGGCGTGAGTCGTCTGGCAGAGGAGGGCATTCTCTACAAACGGCGGGGGCTGGGGATGTTTGTGGCCGAGGGAGCCATCCGAAAAGTCAAACAAAAACGAAAAGCCGCCTTTGTCGATCGGCATGTCAAACCGTTGACAAGAGAGGCAAAACGGCTCGGCCTGACCCCGGGGGAGACGGCGGAGCTGATTGAAAGGAGTTTTAGGGATGAAGAAAATTGAATTGAAAAATGTGTCTAAAGCGTTTGGCCAAGTGCAGGCCGTGAATGACGTGAGCCTGACTTTTGAGCCGGGTAAAATCTATGGCCTGTTAGGCCGTAACGGAGCGGGGAAGAGTACGCTCCTCAACATGATGACAGGCCGCGTCTTCCCGGACGCGGGGACGATTACCGTAGACGGCGAGAGCGTCATCGAGAACGACAGGGCGATGGGCAAGCTCTACCTCATGGGTGAGCGCAACTTCTACCCGGACGGGATGCGCATCCGAGACGCTTTTTGCTGGGCGGCAAAGTTTTATCCGAACTTTGATTCGGAAAACGCAAACCATTTGGCGAAAAAGTTTGACTTGAACACCAAACGCAAGGTCAAAGAACTCTCCACCGGTATGAGCACAATGTTTCGGCTCTCCGTGGCCCTCTCCACGGGCGCGCCCTACATCTTCCTCGATGAGCCTGTGTTGGGCTTGGATGCCGTGCATCGGGATCTGTTCTACAAGCTCCTCGTGGAGCAATTCGAGCGTCACCCGGCCTGTTACGTTATCTCTACGCACCTCATCGAAGAGGTCGCGGGGCTGATTGAAGAAGTGTTCATCATCCGAGCGGGTGAGCTTTTACTTCGAGAATCCACCGAGCGGCTCCTTGCCCGCGGCTATACCGTCACGGGGCCGGTTGATGCGGTAGACGCATTTGTGGAAGACCACCCGAGCATCGGCGAAGACCAACTGGGCGGCCTGAAGTCGGCCTATATCTTGGGGAGCCTGGATATGTCTAAAGTGCCGGAGACTTTGGAGGTCTCGAAATTGAATCTGCAACAGCTGTTTGTACAGCTCACGAAGGAATAGGGGGAGATTGTGATGTTATTGAGGAAACCTGTATTTGCGTATTACATGAAACTCATGCTGCGGGCGATGATGTGGTTCGGCTTAGTCTATACGGCAATATTTTTGCTCGCAGGCACCGGTTTGGGCATAGCCGTCAACATCGGCACCATCACAACGGAGGGAGGCACCTTCGGCGGCATGGATGCAATGTTTGCCGTTATGATGTTTATTTTCTGCATGTCTGACTTTGCGGCGGAATTCCATTTCTTGTTCCAACACGGCGTGTCCCGCCGCTCTGCTTTTGTAGGGTTTGTTTTCCATGTGCTTGTGGTTACTGCTCTTTTTGCAGCGGTTCTGTTAGTTAGCGCGACTCTGTTTGGTGTCATCGGGGCGTGGATCGGGGTGGATATGGCTACGGTCCTTTTTGATGTTTTCTACGGCTCATGGTTGGAAGCCGCGGGAACATTCATCGGTATTTTGTTGACCTTTTTGTTCTACTGGGCCGCCCTGTTCATGGCCGGTATGCTCGGATATCTGCTCTCCATTCTGCTCTACAGACTGGACAAATTCGGCAAGATTTTACTGGGTGCGGCGGGTGTCGTGCTTGTCGTGGCCCTGCCTGTTCTCAACACCCTGACAAACGGCCGCATTTGGCAGTTCGCCGTGTGGCTGGGAGAAACTTTCTTCGGCCGCGGGGACACACCGAACCCATTGAACGGGATAGCCGTGTTTGCGGCGGGTGCGCTGATTGCGCTTGTGCCGAGTTGGCTGCTCATTCGCAGGGTGAAGCTGAAGAAATAGACGAAAGGGTCGGTGCAGTCTGCGCCGACCCTTGTACTTTCACGGGGTGTATGGTACTATAAAGCAAATGATTTATCCGCAAAGGAGACATGCACCCATGCGCATCCAAGAATCCGCCGAAAACTATCTCGAATCCATTCTCATACTTAAAAACCGCAAGGGATTCGTCCGCTCCATTGACATCGCCGCGGAGCTGGGCTACTCCAAGCCCAGCGTGAGCCGAGCGATGAAGCTGCTCCGAGAGAACGACTACATCACCGTGGCGGCAGACGGCATGATAGACCTCACGGAAGCCGGGCAGAAAATCGCCGAACAGATGTACGAGCGGCATACGCTCCTGTCGCAGTTTCTCATGGGGCTCGGTATCTCCGAGACGATTGCGAAAGAAGACGCCTGCCGAATTGAACATGTGATGAGTGAGGAGACCTTTTTGCGATTGAAAGCGTTTATTGAGACGATGTAGGGGCGGCTCCGTGCGGCGTCCCTGCGACACCACCGCCCCTACTTCATAAATCCGCCCAATAACCCGCCGAGCCCGCCGCCCTGCTTGCCGAGCCACAGATATACGCCCACCGCCCCCAGCAATATCAGCAAAATGGGCAGATAATCGTCCAAGCCGTCCCCGAGGCCGAACCGGGACAACATGCCTTGCGGCGGGGTCGGCTCCATGTGCGGTATCGGTTCTTCCTGTTCTTCCCGGTGTTGGTGATTATGATAGGCTTCGTAGCGGCCTCTGTATTCGTCCATGGGATACGCCCTCTTTCATAGGGATTTTCCCCAGTCTATGCGATTTCGGCCCCCTTTGTGCAAAAACACCCGCCGCAGATGCGGCGGGTATTTTTATATTATATGCGATTTACCAACCAAACGCAGGCTGGGGATCAGGGCGGTTTACCAAGCGGGAGAAGAACGTTTCACGTACATTGGCGGCCTCAACGGCCTCCTCAAACCACGCTTCAAACGCCTCGGCCGACATGGTCTCCCGCGCCAACTCGTGGCGGTGGTAGATTTCCGTGTTCTCGCTCACGAAGTACATGATATGGAGGCCGAAAGAGGTCTCTACAATCTCTACGTCTCCGATGCGTCGGGCGGAATCCAAAGCCCAGTCACGGAACTCTGGGGCAAGGAGCGATTGGCGACCGATGTTGTCAATCAGGCCGGGGTCGGCTTGTATTTCCCAGTTGTCATCGGAGTATTCCCGAATCAGTTCGATGAAAGATGCCTCGGTCGCCTCACCGGCGTGCCATTGCGCCAAGATTTCCTCCGCCTTTGTCCAAGCTGCCGCATTGGCCGCTTCTTGGGCGGCTTCGATGATATCCGGGTCCAGCACTTCGCCGTCCTCGTCAAAGAAGTCTATCTCTTCCGCTTGAACCAAGATACGGCGGACGTTGACGCTGTGATAGCGGTTCTCATCCAAGTCCACATAGAAGACTGCGAATACGCTGGTGTCGCCTGTGAACACTTCGGCATCGCCCGTGGTACGGGCGGCGGCTTGGAGCCAGTCGGCATAGTCCGAGGGCACCATGTTCCACGCCATGTCACGCCAAGTGTGTGCGTCGGCTTCGGCAGTATTGCCCATCTCCGACATGACGGTTCCTGCGGTGGTGAGGAAGGCCGCTTCGCCGTTTGCGGCGGCGGTAATGACCCGCTGTGCCAAATCTTCAGCTTCTTGTCTGGTGCGGATGAAGTCATCCGGGTCTTCCAATTCGGACGCGTCGACAGCCGTGAAGGGGATATTGAGGACACGGAATTGGATGCGGTCAAATTGCTCTCTGTTTTCCATGTAGAACGTTTCCATCTCCGCCTCGGTGTAGGATTCCCAGAGACGCTCTTGGAAGTGGTCGCGGTACATGTTGCCCAATGCGGTAAACGCTACACGATCTTCCAGTACACGCAAGTTGATTCTGTGGCCGCGGCCGAATCCCGCCCCAATCTGACTATCTGACAAAAACTGGTCTACGGAAACACCCCATTCCGCAGCACCGTCTCTCGCCCAGTCCAAGGTTGCTTGCACCTGCGCTCTGGCGGCATCATCAAGTTCCAGGCCCTCAGCGACGGCACGGTTGTGGAGCACGGCCTCTTGCACGGCATCTTCCACAGCGGCATCGAAATCTGCCCCTCTGGCGGCGGCCATAGCGGTGTAGAAGTTCATGTCTACAATGGAGAACCTTTCGCCGTCTACATTTACGGCCGTCATGTTGCGATAAAACAGGTTAGAGTTCAAAAGCAGTACAACCGCCGCCACAACGGCGATGACAATCAGTACGATGATTGCCGTGCGGGTCTGTTTGCGTCTGCCCTGTTCGGCCTCCCTGTCTTTTTGGTTGCCGAGGTCGAACCCGCTGTCCCGCTGCGATTTTCTGTGTTTTCTATTCTTCGATCCGCTCATTGCTTGTCCCTGCCTTTTTTGATAGTAGTCTCAATTTTGGTTCCAACTTATGTATTATATCGAAAACCTGCCCGTATGTAAAGTGCGGGCAGGTAATTTTCTCGAGAAAATGTTTTTTGTGGGGGGCGTAGGGGCGGCCCCGTGTGGCCGCCCTGCCCTTCGTAGGGCGCGATGTCCTCATCGCGCCGTATCATCCTCGCGGATATCGCGCACGGCGTGATGAGGACATCACGCCCCGACATTTGAGGTTTCCCGTCATTCTGCGTTACAGGGGCGCACCTTGTGTACACCCTTGTTTATGGAATGCGGGGCAGACACAAGGGTTGCCCCGCCAAAGGTTCAGGAATTTTACGCCGCTTTGCCCAGTCGCCCTCTCTGCGTAGTGCCGACACGCCCGTGCAGCGTGGGCGGGAGCGCGCGGAGCGAACCTGTTAATTCATCGGGGTCGGGGGTTGGGGTTGGGGTCTCAGGCGGCGGTGTCGGGGTTGGGGTCGGCGTCTCAGGTGGCGGTGTTGGCGTTACCTCTATATGGTCATGATCTATTGGACACCTTGGCGGGATGTGACCAACACGGAAACCTACACTACGGGTGGTTGGGCAACTATCATTTGTCGGTTCGTTTGTTACCGCACAAAGCGCAACCAACACGTGCACACTACAATTCCCCGTCGGCGCCTCGTCTCGGTCGCCCAAAAACAGCTCAGCTGTAGGTCCGTCAACATAGTTCCTGCAGGCCTCCGTCGCTAAATCCCCGGAAACGCTACAAATATAAATCGCCTCGCCCGCCTCACGATTGCCCCGCAACGACGGCAGGTTTTGGAACCGTGCATTCGGCAGCTCCGCCGCCGCGTGGGCGTCCCGCATGACGCGGTGGAAGATATCCACGGCGGGGTTCCGTCCTGCGAGGGAGCCCTCATTCTGCACGAAACCCGTCCACACGCCCGCCGTGAGGTGGGGCGTGTAGCCGACGAAGTAACGGTCACGGTTGTTCTCCGTGGAGCCCGTCTTGCCCGCCACGTCGAAGCCGGAGAGTCTGGCGTTTGTGCCCGTGCCGTTGTTCACGGCATCGAGGAGCATGGCCGTCATCTGTCCCGCAATCTCGGGACGGAAAGCGACTTCCTGCCGGCCGATGGTGTTGTCAATCAGCACTTCCCCGTTTGAGTCCAGTACGCGGGTAAAGGTGACGGGGTGGGTGAATACGCCGTCATTCGCGAAAGCGGCGAAGGCCGCCGTAATCTCACGCACCGTCAGTCCGTGCGTGAGCTGACCCAGAGCCAGCGGCGCGCGGTCCATATCTTCCGGCACGAGGGCGATGTGGAGGCGGTTCGTCATGAACTCATAAGAGCGGTCAACCCCGAGCATCTCCAAAGCGCGGACGGCAACGGTGTTCGTCGATTGCGACATGGCGCGGACGAGATTGTAGTAGTCGTTCGTCCAGACCCGCGTGACGTTCTGCGGCCACGGTCTGCCCTGATTCATCACGGGGGCGTCCAAGATCATATCATCAGGCCGAAGCACGCCCAATTCCATGGCGGGGCCGAAGACGGATATCGGTTTAATCGCCGAGCCCGGCGGCCTGCGGGCATCGGTTGCCATGTTGAACTCCATGTTGCCCGTCTTTTCGCCTATCCTGCCGCCCATGCCGACGATGTGACCCGTCCGCTGATCCATGATAATGATGGCCGATTGCGCGGTGTTGCGCAGGAGGTTCGGCATGTTGCTCCAGTCTGCGTAATAGTGGTCAACCACCGCCTGTATGCGGGGGTCTATGGCGGAGTAGATTTGCAGTCCGCCGTGGAAAACCCAGTTGCGGGCTGCCTCTCGGGAGAGGTCAAACTCTTCCATAAGCTGTCGGGTGACGTCGTTGATGATTGTCTCTTGGTAGAAGGTGTAGATGGGCGTCTCAAAGGTGGCACCGTCCACACGGGCGAGGACGATTTCCTCATTGATGGCCTCGACATACTGCGCATGGGTGATATACCCCTGTGCGTACATGGTGCCGAGGACTTCGTCACGCTTACGCTGATTGGCCTCTAAGTTCAGATAGGGATTGTAGCGGCTGGGGAACTGCGTGATGCCGACGATGGAGGCGGACTGCGCCAGCGTCAGTTCGCTCTGGTCTACGCCGTAGTAGAACATCGCCGCCGCCCCGACGCCGTTAATCCGCCCGCCGAGGGCAAAGACGTTGAGGTACCATTCCAAAATTTCCTCTTTGGTATAGAGCCGTTCCAGTTCCATGGCTCTGAAAATCTCCAAGATTTTACGCCGCACCGTGACCTCGTCCTGTTGCGTCAAGTTCTTGATGAGCTGCTGGGTGATGGTGGACGCGCCGTAGATATCCCCGTCCCCGATGAACATGGTATAGAAGGCCCCGACCGTTCGGAACCAGTCCACCCCGCGGTGTTCATAGAAACGCCTGTCCTCAAAGGCCACGGCGGCATAGATGAGGTAGCGGTTAATCTCCTCATAGGGCACCCAATGCCGTACTTGGCCGGATTCCACGGGGACAGCCACGACGTATTGATCCGTCTCGTGGTCGAATTCCAAAATCTCGCTGGTGAGGTCGAGCGTGAAGTCCTCCAAGCTGATTTCCATTTGTGCTTCCAGCGTTTGGATGTAGAGCACGAAAATCATCGCAAAGATGGCCACCGTCGTGACGGCGACGAGGATGACTGTGCCGACTATCTTGAAAATCAATGCCAACACATCGCCCACCGTACGCCCGCCGTAGACAGCGGTTTTTTTGGCTGCCTTTTTCGCTTTTTGTTTATCAAATGCCATGTAAATTTCACCTTTCCCTTATCACTCGATATATATGACGCAGGGAGACCGTAAAAGGTTCCCTTGTTTGCGCAATTATTTGCATACTTATTTATCCTATTATATCATGAATTTGTTCAGAATTCATGGTATAAACATCATACTTTTCGGTTCCCGCCGAAAGCGGGGAGAAAAGTGATTTAAATGCCCGTATAATAACTATACAGTAGTTATTATACCACGGCTTGTCAAATAGTTGCAGGAGAATTTTTGTGGTCGTATGAAGTTGTGCGGGAGCGGGCAAAATGCCATTGTAGGGCGCGACCCTCATCGCGCCGTATCATCCCCACAGGAATAGTGCACGGCGCGGTGAGGACATCGCGCCCTACAACAACAGGAGGCCACCGCCATGAAACACAGAACCCTGAAACTCATATCCCTCGCCGTCATCTGCGTCGCGGCAATTGTCACGGGCAGCATCGCGTTGGGACAGATTGCCGAGACCGATGCCTACATGGTGGAATACCTCGCCGACATCCAAGATCACCACGGCTACTGGGTGCGGGAGTCCGAGGGCTATCTCGCCGTCTACTACGAGGGCTGGGGGCATCCGATTTTTATCACCGATATCCCCGTCATCACCCTCCGCGGACAGGACAGGGAAGATGTGGAGAAAGGCATCCCCGTCACCACGCGGCGGGAGTTGATGGAACTGCTTGAGGATTTCGGAAGTTAATGCCCTTTCGCCGGGAGTCCGGCGCCCAAGCGTTTTGCCGTAGGAAAAACCTTGATATAGGCGGGCTTTGCCCGCCGTTATAGATAAAATTATAAGGGGCCCCCGCAGGGCGAAAGCCCTGTGGGGAACAAGTTAACATTTCGGCTATTGCATTTCGTAAGCGGCGGTTGTATAATATACCTATCAACCGACAGGAGGACGATGTTATGGCCAATGAATACGGTGGAGATTTCATCTCCGTTACAGACGAGGACGGCAACGAGTTTGAGTTGGAACTCTTAGATGCCTTGGTACACAACGACATCTACTACCACGCTTTCACCTCCGCCGACGCAGGCGATGACGATGAAGTAGAAATCATCCTCCTCAAAGCCATAGACCAAGACGGCGAAGAGTTGCTTGCGACTTTAGACAGCGAAGAAGAGGAAAACGAAATCTACGATTTGTTCATGGAACGGCTCTTCGAGGATGAAGACGAATAATTGTTCATTGAAAAGTCCTTCCCTGCTCTGTGCGTGATAGGCTCTTTTAAACCCACATTTCTTATAAGGGATTCCGGCCTTCGCCGATGGATGTGCAGGCCTCCCGGCCCGGGTTCGTCTCGGGTTGGATGTTGGAAGCCATGAAACCGGAGAGAGGAAACCCACCTGCCGAACCGTGCAGGTTATAAGTGGGCCTACACGGCAATAGCGGGGGAACATCAAAACGAATGCAAGCATTCGTTTTGGGTGGAAATTTGTGAAAGGGCTTTCGGAAGTGAATTCCGAAAGCCCTTTGGGATTTTATTTTTTGCCTCTGGTCGCACACTAACATGCACTCCCGTCGGCAAAAAACTTTTCGCTTTCAGCGAAAAGGACGGGGATGCGAAAGGAAATTTTTATGTTCACCATAACCTACAACAGTCCAATCGGTCCGTTATACATAGCAGAGCGTGATGGAGCTATCAGTCATTTGGTATTTTCACCACTCACCGCAGAAGAGCGGGAGACGCCGCTGTTGAAGCAATGCGCCGCGCAGTTGGATGCCTATTTTGCCGAGACGTTGCGGGATTTTGACCTGCCGCTTGCCCCGGCGGGGACAGAGTTCCAAAGACGGGTCTGGCAGACGCTTCAAACCATTCCCTACGGCACCACTTGGAGCTATAAAATGCTGGCCGAGGCCGCAGACTGCCCCAAGGGCTACCGAGCGGTGGGGCTTGCGAATAATCGGAATCCGATTTCGATTTTGATTCCCTGCCACCGCGTTGTCGGCGCGTCCGGCGGGCTGACGGGGTATGGCGGCGGTTTGCCGAACAAAGAGTATTTGCTGAAGTTGGAAGGTGTGCTGTAGGACGTTTCTTCAAGTCGGCGGAATGTACCGGGCGAGGCGCAAAAAATTTATTTTTATTAAGCGAAACCTATTCCCTTTTCTCGATTTTGTGGTATAATATGTTAAACGCATTGGTGCGCTGCTGTATAGCATATAATCGACGATAATACTGATCCCCTCTCATCCCCCTTTTTTCGATGGCGTATGCGGCGGGCCCCCTGCCCGCCGCTCGCCGTCAAATCGTGCGGATGCTTTCTGCAGAGCGTGATGTCCGCATCACGCCGTGTTGTATTATTCCAAAATAAAAACAGAGACTGACGGAAGTCAGTCTCTGTTTAGTTTACAGACAAAGTCCTTGCCCTACATTTCGCCTTCGGCGAAATGCTTTTTTGCCGACGAGTGCATGATAGTACCTGCCTAAACCGCCCTAAGCCTTCGCCTTTGGCGAAGCCAATGGCGGCTAAGGCTTGCATTAACTCAACTAACCTTTTGCAAAGAGCGCAAAAGGAAGTTTCGTTGTATGTGCGCCGGAGG
>WRAK01000041.1 GCA_009780235.1 Oscillospiraceae bacterium | reverse complement strand
GGTGGAATCCGTTTGTTTTCAGGACATGCGCCTGAAAACAAACACCACAGCCCGCCGCAGCGACCCGGCCCGCAGGCCGGTTCTTTTGGAAGACAAAGCCCAGCGAAGCGGGTTTGTCTCCAGCCTGAGGGGCAGACCCGAGGTCTGCCCCTACAAACGTTATGCAGATACAAATCTACAAATACCTTTTCCGACGCTTCCGTACTTCCGTCCCCCAAATCACTATCGCCGCACCGCCAATCAAAACCGCACCGCCCACGATGAACAGTACCGTCCCAAGCCCGCCGAGCAGCGGAATCTCCATAATCCAAGGCGGGGGTTCTCTGTCATTGGCAATCATGATGCTGTCGGCCACCTGTTCCACCGTCTTTCCGCCAATCGCCGCTAACTGATCCGGTGTCGGAGGTATATAGGAGAACAACGTCACGGCATCGGCAGGCAGGATATAGCCGATGGGGGCTTCGATTTCCACTAGTGCGTAAATCGTTTCGTGGGTCGGGGTGAGCCAAGGCGAATCAAACTGTGCCCGCCCTGTCGCGTCCGTGGGTTGAGATTCGATGTAGAAGAACAGCATATCTCCAACACGGAAGGTCTGCGGTACACCGTCGGGCGGCGTGGCGTAGGCCCATCCCTGATAGGGGGTACCGATATAGAGCGCAAAGTCTGCGCCTTGGAGGAAGACCCCGGCCTGTTCGCTGTCGTTTTTGTAGAGAGTTATCGCCTGCCGGTTCGCACTCCCGCCGCCGCTCGTACTGGTGACGACAAAGCTTTCGCTTACGCTGTCTCTGAACCGCCCTGCAACCAGAATCTCATTGTAGATATCAACAGCTTCGTCCATGTCGCCCTTAATAAGCACCTCATAGGTCAGCAGAAGAGGTACCCCGTCCGGCAGGATGAAGGTAAACTCATTATCTCCGGTGACAGCGAAGTTCCAAAGCCCCACAGCCGGAGCCGGAATCTGCGTGAGCGGCTCTTCAACCCACTCTTCATCAATGAGTTGAAATACCCGCATTGTGCCGAGATAGGGTGTCAGCGTCTGGCTCATCGTGTCAACAACTTCGAAATATCCGACAGAAGTGAGCGTTTGTCCGTCGGGGTTGATGAGAATTTCCACCTCGGCGATGTTGCCGATGAGCTCCCACGACTTCTGTACCATTTTAGTGCCGTATCTCAGCTCGTAACTGTCAGAAAATGTATAGTTCCGTGTCGTGCTTTGAACGCTTGCCGTATTCCTGTAGACTTGTTGGTCGATGGTATTCAAATCTGCAATGCGCATCTCATAGCGCACGACATAGATGCTTTCCGTCGAGGCGAACCAGCCGGGATTCGCGTCCCCGAAGCTTCCGCCGACAGCCCGTCTCATATACGGGGCGGAGAAGTCCACCGTCATGGTGTTCCTGCCGTCGCCGTAGGAAATCAGATTCAAAATCGCATCCCCGCCGCCGTCGGTGCGCGGGATAAATCTGTCACCCCTGTGCTCTACGACGAAGGAGTAGGGGACGTACTCCATCCGCGCATCAAATGTATCAATAAACATCGCCGCCGCACCGGGCTGAAACAGCCCGCGTTGCAGTACAACGGTGAAGCGGAATGTGTCATCCGTGCCCGCCACGGGCGTAGCCGTTTTGTGTACGGGCCAAGTGGCAAAGTTTTCCACCCGCGAAATTTCTCGCTGGTTACCGTCAATGATTTGATAGGCAAAGGCCATATTCCGTATCTCGGCGAAATTACTGCCGACAGGCATCTGCCGCAGCACATCGCCCACGGTGCGCATTCCCGAAAACGTCGCATCCTCGACATTGCGATACAGAAGCCGTGCCGTGAAAGGTGTGCGGTATGTCACGGTGAGTACGGTATCCTCGGCAAAGGGTGAGAAACTGTAATACTTGCTCTCAGTACAGATTTGTCTGCCGCCCTGCGTGTCGATGAGTTCCTCAACAAAGAACAGCTGCCACACATTCCTGACATTCCAATTGAGCCCGAAGCGGGGGTCTCTGCTGTCGAGCAATGTCCAATGGAACGATTCGGCGGGACTGCCGTCCAGCCTGCGTGCGGTGACGGTAAAGTTCTCGGGCTGATTGACTGCCGACTGCCATACGTGCTGCCCGTATTCATTGAGGTAGAGGATATCGAGATAATCTTCCAACCAAACCATCTCACCGTACAAGGCACCGGGGATGTAGAAATTGATTGTCCACTCAATGTAGTTTTCCGTCAGCGTATGCCCTTTCTCCATGCGTACACCCGGCGGGTTGACGTGTACTTGTCTTATGATATACGGGTCGTCCTCAAGGTCCAACTCCAAGCGGTTCCGAAAGATGCCGTCCGGCGGATACAGACTGAAATCGACCTCGACATCGTAGTTGATGTACACAGAATAGATATCCCGGCCGTTGAAGCCGTCAGGTATCGCATAAGTAAAGCCGCTGCGGTCGGCGTAGACGGTAAAGCTCTCCCAACCGAGATAGAGGCCGTCCTTGTCATATAGCTCGGCACGGAGCGTGGTGTCTGTGATGGTCATGCCGGGACCCAGTTGGTCAGTAATTGTTACACCGTTCAAGAGGGTTATCCCATCACCCACGCTGCAACTCCACCGAAGTGTACCGTCCCCGGTCTGCGTCGCCCACTTGTTCATAAACCGATTGGTCGGCACCAGCCAAATGGAGTGGCTGTCCGTTACTTCGCTGTCGTACATGTCCACGCCGCTGACGGATACGCCGTTTGAGATGGAAAACTCATAGTTCCGCCGCCCGGATGATTCCTCGCCCCAAGCCCGGATATAGGGGTCAACGTCCAGCGTGTAAGTAATGCGGATTGTTTCCCCGTGCCCAAGTGTCACATCGGGGAAATCCAGTATAAAGGTGTTGCTCTGCCCGTTCCACGGGATGGGGGAGACGATGTACGGCGTCTCATCCCGAACCTGCACGGTGACCTCGGTAAGCGATGCGCTTGCCAGTTCGTATGTCACAACGTGTGTCCCGCCCAACCAGTCCCGCAAGGAGATATCGCTCACCTCGCCATTGCGGGCGGTGATAAGGATTTCGTAATCTATGGTGCGTTCGGCTTTGTTGTAGCCGAAGTGTGACTTCTCCACATCAAGACGCGTATTGTATCCCGGCGGATGTACGATGACAGTAAGCCTTATCCCGCCGCCGAAATCAACATTGATAAATTCTCCGACCTCTCTGAAATGCGCCCCGAGATTGAGCGTAAATGCGATGTCGGTGTACTGATCCAAGAGATTCACGCCCGGTGTGGAGTTGCCGTATCGGTCGCACTCATCAAAGCGCACGGTGACAAGCCCGTCCGTGCTGACGCTGTACCGTCCGATCGGCATACCGTTTCCGGCGAGGATGGGTACATTCGTTACGACATCAGGAATCAGAATGTTAATCGGCAGTTGATACCGCAAATACCCGTCCGTACCGTAGGAAAACTGTGTCTCCGCACTCTCCCGGAAGTTGATGACGAACTCGTAATGCTCATAGAGTACAACATCCCCGCCGGGCGGGATTACGTTGCCGTTACTGTCCCGCAACACGAGTTGATAGACAAAGTTCGCCAGATTCCAACGGTCTATGGTGTCCGTGGCAGCAATAGGAAGCTCAACCGTGACAGGTTGAATATCCACAACAAGGTTCTCTTGCCGGTCTGCGGAATCCGCATCATTGTCCGGGGCCGCAGAGGTTTCGTCGGCTTCGCTGTCGTTCTCCGCATCGTTTTCCTCGACCTCTGCCATGGTTGTCTCATCATGCTCATCTGCGGCCTGCGCGTAGATGGGAGCGGCAATGGGAAGCAACATGTTGAAACATAGTGTCGCAACCAGAAAAATAGCGATAAATTTTCTTTTCGTCATGATAACCACCAGTCCTTTAAAAGTGATAGGTACCCAATGAACCCTTTATGAAGTGGAGTTTATCATAGTTTTATGAATATATATCTGTTTTGAAAGGCGAAAAGTGGAGAATTTGAGGCAAGAATGTAAAGAAGCTGTTAACATTTGTTAACAGCTTCTTTGGTCCGAGTGACAGGACTTGAACCTGCGGCCTCTTGACCCCCAGTCAAGCGCGCTACCAACTGCGCCACACCCGGATATTAAGTTGTGCCATTCCTGACACCCCGCTATATTACCATACCTCGCGACGGAATGCAAGAACAAAATTAACAAGCCCGTGCCAAGCTCGTGCCTTTAGCCTTTGACCTTGACCGAAACGGGCGGGGCTTCGCCCGTTTCGGAAGCGCACGACGGGGCAGCGTAGCGCAGTTTCCGTCCAAACGACGGAAACGGAGCGCAGCTACCCCGGTAGTAAGCTGGTGCTGCTGGTCAGAATCGAACTGACAACCCCGTCATTACGAGTGACGTGCTCTACCATTGAGCCACAGCAGCGTATCTTGGAGCGTACATCTGTACTTGGGAAGTTATACCACAATTCACGGCGTCTGTCAACAGGGGAGGGTCACTACATCTTGTATTTTTCAGGAAAGGGGCAATTTTCGCAGGCTAAAGTCCGGCGTGTCATGTCTCACCCTGACTTTTTTTGTCGAAAAGTCAATTGTAATTTTACACAAAAATGCTCCTCTGTTTTTCATATTTTATCAAATATCGTTCGAGTTTTTTTGAGACTCATTCCTAAGTAAGATGACATAATTAAATATAAAAAAAAGCACTACAAATAGTCATCCACATTTTCCACAGAGTTTTCCACATGGTGTTTTTCATTGGAATAACTGGGTTACAATTGATTTGTTGCGAAAATCGAAGGAGCCTCAAATGGGTTTTTGAGGGTAAATTTCAAAAAGATTTCGTTTGCATAAAATTTCTCTGCCTACCCATCGCTCTCTGACTCGGCCTCTTGTTCTATCCTGCAAAGCGCGCGAATTGCCTCCATTGCCAGCATTTCTTTGCTGAGCAGGGAGAAAAAGATGCCGAGATTTGTAAATTCCCGCTCGTCAAGGCTGGTGTAGAGATAATTTACAATGACGGTGAGCAGCGCGTTTAACTCAGTCGGACGCATGGCAAAACTCCAAGCACCCACCGGGAGGGTGCGGTGTATAGGTATATATGTACGGACGACCACAGGCCGCCCCGGATGAGACTTGCACGCCTCCTATGGTGAGTGTTCCATCTTATGCCGCCGGACAAGACAAAGTGAGGTCAGCAGCAAAAGAACTGCCGCAAGGCACCCGAGCTTTTTCGGGCATAAGTGCGCAGATAGATTCCGCACCCACTTCCAACACCGGACCTTTTTCAAAAATTTCCGAATTTCCATAGTCATTTCCTCCGTTTGATGATAGTATAGGAGAATACAACAGAAATCATACAGCAGAGGCGAAGATATGATTGATATCAGCGTCCGGAACCTCGTGAAGGCCTATGAGGTGGACAAAAACATTTTAGACGGCGTGAGTTTTGAAATCCAAGCCGGTGAACGCGTGGGGCTGCTCGGCAAGAACGGGGCGGGAAAGACCACGCTCTTCCGCCTACTCTCCGGCGAGATTGAAAAAGACGAGGGCGAAATTGTCATCGGCCCCGGCAAACGGCTGGGGCTGATTTCCCAAATCCCGCGCTACCCGGCGGACTACACCACGGAAGACGTACTCAAAGAGGCCCACGCACGGCTCTACAAGCTCCAAACAGAACTGGAATGCCTCGCCGAACAGATGGCGGACAGCACAGAGGGCGGCATCCTCACGCGCTACGACCGCACGCTATCGGACTTTGAGCGTCTGGGCGGCTACGAGATGGAGACAGACCGCAATCGCATCTGCGGCGGCTTGGACATCCCGGCGGCCATGCGGGAACAGCCCTTCGCCACCCTCTCCGGCGGCGAGAAGACGCGGGTAAATCTGGCGCGGCTGATTTTAGAGAAGACAGACATCCTCCTCCTCGACGAGCCGACCAACCACCTCGACCTCAAAAGTACCCAATGGCTCGAAACCTACCTCGAACGCTTCCCCGGCACCGTGCTGGTCATCTCACACGATCGTTATTTCCTCGACACCGTAGTCACCCGCACCATCGAAATCGCCCATGGCAAAGCGGCCTTCTATAGCGGCAACTACAGCTACTATATCGACGAAAAAGCCCGCCGCGAGGAAGAACAGCGCATCCGCTATGAACGGGAACAGGCAGAAATCAAACGCCTCGGCACCCGCGCCGAACAGATGACGGGCTGGGGGACGGGCAACAAAAAAATGGCGCAAAAAGCCAAGGCCATGCGCTCCCGCATTGCTCGCATGGAACGCACGCAGCGTCCCGATAGTGAAAAACGTCTCCACGCCCGTCTCTCGGAGAAGGAGTTCCGCGGCGATGAGCTGATGGTTATCAAAAAACTCGCCAAGAGCTACGACGGCCGCACATTGTTCGAGGACTTAAACCTCGAAGTCGGTGGTGGCGAACGCATCGCCCTCATCGGCGACAACGGCACGGGGAAGTCTACGCTCATCAAGGTCATTCTGGGGGAGGAGAGTGCGGATATCGGCTCCGTCAAGTTTGGCCCCGCTGTCAAGAAAGCCTACTTACCCCAACACATCCGCTTTGAGAATCCGAGCCGCAGCATGATGGACACCCTCATCTACGAGTTGGGCGTCTCCCCGCAGACCGCCCGAAACCGTTTAGGTGCATTCAAATTCCACGGCGAGGACGTGTATACGCCCGTCTCTGCCCTCTCAGGCGGCGAACAGAGTCGCCTGCGCCTCTGTATGCTCATGGAGGGCGACGTGAACTTCCTCATCCTCGATGAGCCGACGAACCACCTCGACATCCAAAGCCGTGAGTGGATCGAAGAAGTGCTGGAGGATTACACCGAAGCCCTCCTCTTCGTCTCGCATGACCGCTACTTCATCAGCCGCTTCGCCACCCGCATATGGACCTTGGAGGGCGGCCAAATTACCGATTTCCACGGCACATACGAGGAATACCTCCGCCGCCGCGCACAGGACGAACACTACGCCCAAATCGAAAAGACCCGCACGAAAAAAGAAAAAAAGCCCGGCAAGCAAAAAAATGTCTCACCGGAGAAATTGCTGGCAAAGCTGGAAAAAGAAATCACCGCCTTAGAGGAACAAAAGACGGCTTTGGAAGCGGAGACGGAAGCAAAGGCCAGCGACTACGAGGCATTGATGGAACTGGAATCGCAAGCCGGCGAGGTGGATACACAACTTGCCGCCTTGTACGCCGAGTGGGAAGCGATAGCGGAAGGAAAAGAGGCTCAGTCCGAAAACTGAGCCTCTAATGCGGCACGGATATTTTGTGAGCCGTGTAAGATTCTATAGATATGTAACAACTATAGTAACACTCCTCTGTGATACAATATGTATCACAGAGGAGTGTTTTATCAAGCATCTTTTAGGACATGCCTACACTTCCTCCGCGAAGTTTACATAATCAATTTCATTCATCTCTGCCAACAGCTCATAATGCGGCTTCCGCGTGGGGAGGTGCAGGGCGAGCAGAAGCGCGACTCGGCTCTCGTCGTCATATCTCGGGCGGACGCTCTCCATTGAAGTCACTTTCATCCCCGCCGTGCGGACATGGTCGAGCAGCTTATGAATATGCGCCGCCTCGTCAAGTTCCACATAGAGGTCAATCGAGCGGGATTTGCTGAGCAGTTTCGTGTCCAGCCGGTGCATTCCCGTGGTGATGAAGAAGATGAACAGCATCCCAATCAAAGCCCCGGAATAAAAACCCACGCCGATGGCAAGGCCCATGCAAGCACTCGCCCAAAGGCTCGCCGCAGTCGTCAGCCCCCGTACCTGACGATCCCGCGTGATGAGTATCGTACCCGCCCCGAGGAAGCCGATGCCGCTAATCACCTGCGCCCCCATCCGCGCCGGGTCAACGCCGATGAAAAGCCCGGCCATATACTCGTTCGTAATCATGACAAGCGCAGACCCGAGCGCGACCAACATATAAGTCCGCATCCCGGCGGGACGGCCTTTGATGCCCCTTTCCAGACCAATAATCCCGCCTAAAAGCACGGCGAGGGCAAGGCGGAAGAAGATGGAACCTGCGTTGAGTTCGTGCAGGCAGTAGCCAAAAAAGCAGAGATTTTCAAACATGGGGGTGTCCTCCTGCTAATTGATGAAATACAAAGTGACAAAGCGCAAGTCCAAAACGCCCGCCGGGCTGTCGCTTACAGTATCGTCAACCCGAACCGTGCCGTCGGCCAGCAGGCTAAAAATCGCGTCATACTGTGCCTGTGTGAATGTTTGAAAATGTGAGTTCTCCATGGATAGGCCAATGCCGTTATTGGATGCGTCAAACCGTCGCATACCGTTGCGGAATTCGCCGTTTAAGATGCCGGTCAGCATCTCGTAAACAGATCGGTCGAGTGCTTTTACCGCAGACGTGAGGACGAAGTCGCCGGCAAGGGATTGGTCAATGTCTGCGCCGATAACGAGCCCGCCTGCGTCGCGTGCGGCAGTCATGGCGGCCATATTTGCATCGCTGTTTGTAGCGAAGATGACCTCAACACCATCGGCAAACCAATCGGCGGCTACCGTTGTATGCGCAGAATAGCGAGCAAATCTACCGAGATAGGTGTAGCGGACGGTAACTGCACCTTCCTCCAAGCCCAGAGCCGCGGCGGCATACTCCGCGCCTTGGAGGAACCCGTGTCCGTAGCGCACAACCGTAGGAAGTGCGCGGTGACTCCCGGTGCAGCCCATGAAACCTAAACTTCTATGCCCCTCCATCACAGCGGCATAACCCGCCAAAAAGCCCGCCTGCTCCTCTGCGAAAAGAATCGCCGCGAGATTCTCCGCCGCTTCACCGTAAGGCGCGGCCTCTATCAGGATAAACTTGACCTCCGGGAACATCTCCTGCAATTGGGCGGCAGCGGCGGCAAATCCGCCGCCATTCATGATAATGACGTTGGAATCCCATTCGAGGATAGCGTCAGTGACCAAGTGAATCCGCGCTTCATCGGACGCTTCGTGCGGCTGGAAGAACTCCATACTGTTAGCGGAAAGCCCATGGGAATCTTGAAACCATCGGATTGCGGGAAATGGACCCCAGTAGGTCCAAGCGTGGTGGCTGACAGACCACGGTGAGTGTTCAACCAAAGCGATTCGCATATTTGCGGCGTTCGGATGTTGCGTTGGTTCCGGTTCGGGTGCCGGCATCGGTGTTGCGAGTGCCGGAGTGGCCTCCGGGGTCGGGGCGGGTGGTCCTTCGGCACGGCACGCTGTGAATACGCCTATTGCGAGTAAAGCGACGAGCAGTAATACAATCAACTTTTTCACCTTTGTAACCTCCTTTTGTGTATAACCTATATGTAGGGGCGGCCATTGGCCGTCCGCGTTTTATTCCGGCAATCGGTGTAAAATGCCGGACGGCCAATGGCCGCCCCTACAAGGGCATTTGCCACAGGGGCCCCTACACTAAACTTCGTACACCACAACCAGATGCAAGACTATTTCGTGATGGGTATCGTCAACCACAACCGTGCCGTCGGCCAGCAATCCAAAAATCGCGTCATACTGTGCCTGTGTGAAGGTTTGAAACCGTGAGGTATCCATGGGCAAACCGACACCATCGTTGGAAGCGTCAAACCGCAGTATTCTGCCGCCGATAAATTCGTCGTACAAGATATCGGTCAGCATATCATAAACCGCTACATTGAGCATTTTCATCGCGGATGTGAGAACGACCCCGCCTGCGCCGGCTTGGTCATCGTCTGTGCCGATGACGAGCGCACCTGCATTGTGTGCGGCACTAATGACAGAGAAGTTCCCGCCACCGGCTGCAGCGAAAATGACCTCAACGCCATCCTCAAACCAAGCGGCGGCCATCATTACATGTTCGGGAGAGGGCGCAAAGTTGCCGAGATAGGTGTAGCGGACTGTCACTTCGCCCTCCGCTAAGTTCAGCGCAGCAGCAGCATAATCTGCGCCATAGAGGAACCCGTATCCGTAGCGTACAACGGAAGGGACTGCGATGCCGCCCATGAAGCCCAAACTTCTGTGCCCGTCCATCACGGCGGCATAGCCCGCCAAAAACCCCGCCTGTTCCTCCGCAAAATGGATTGCGACGAGATTTTCCGCCGGACCGTCGGCAGGCGTGGCGTCCAATAGGATGAACTTGACATCCGGGAACATATCCTGCACTACGGCAGAAGCGTTGGTAAAGTGGTTGCTCTGCATTACAATAATGTTGGCATCCCACCAATCGATGGCGTCTGTAATCAGGTCGATACGCGCTTCATCGGAGTCTGCGTGGGGTTGGAAACGCTCCACATTGTCAGCCGAAAGTCCGTGGCTGTCGAGAAACCGTTGGATTCCCAGCCATCCGCCCCTATAGTCCCCATTGTGGGAAATAGACGCCGGAGAGGGTTCAATCCAAGCAATTCGGATATCTGCGGCGTTCGGGTGCGGTGTTGGTTCAGGTTCGGGTGTAGGTGTCGGCATAGGCGTTGCTGGTGCCGGAGTAACCTCCGGGGTTGGTGCGGACGGGTCTTCGGCGCGGCACGCTGTGAACATGCCTGTTACAAGCAGGGCAACGAGTAGCAGCACAATCAACTTTTTCATTTTTGCGGCCTCCTTTTTTATAATATGTTTGGATAGCAGTATGTAAGGGCGGGGTTCCGTCCCCGCCTTTTGCTTGGTCACGGGCGGGGATGGAACCCCGTCCCTGCAAGAAGGGCAATTACCGCTGTGTCAATCCAAAAACTGCCGAAACGCCGTAGGCAATGCCACCCGTTCCGCGCGCTCATCCTCACACACCCACGTAAACAGCGGACTTCGGTTGCGACACTTAACATAATATCCAGTCATGTGCCACTCGACATGCGTGAAAATATGCTTCTTTCGGCTGCGTTTCACAAGCTCCGCAGGCTCCGCGCCCCAATCCTTCACAAGTTCCAGCGCAGCCGCTTCGTCCAGCTCACCGGGGACGTTCGGTAAGGCCCAGAGGCCGCCTAATAGGCCGTCCGGCTCCCGCTTCTGCACGGCCAAAGCATCGTCTGCGGTGAGGATGAACACCGTCATTTCCTCCATCCGCCGCGCTTTCTTCTTGAGCCGCACGGGGTACTGCATCTGCGTTCCTGCCGCCCTCGATTGGCACAGCTCTGCCACCGGGCAGACCTCACACCGAGGCGCGCCGTTAGGCAGGCAGACCATCGCCCCCAGCTCCATAATGGCCTGATTGAACGTAGCGGGGTCGGTCCCCGGTAAAATCGCCGCCAGTTCGTCTGTGATTCGCTGCTTCACGGCGGGCAAATCCACGCAGTCATCCGTGGCGGTGAGGCGGGCGTGGACACGGAGGACGTTCCCGTCCACCGCCGGGTAGGGGAGACCGAAGCAAATCGAGGCAATCGCCCCGGCGGTATAGGGGCCGATGCCCGGCAGAGCCAAAATCTCCGCATGGGTGGACGGAAACACACCGCCGTGTTTGTCCATAATCACCCCGGCCGCTCGCTTGAGGTTCTTAGCGCGGTTGTAGTAACCGAGACCCTCCCAGAGTTTGAGCAGCCTGTCATCGTCCGCCACGGCGAGGTCGGCGATGGTCGGCAGGGCTTCAAGGAAGCGGGCGTAGTAGCCTTTGACGGCCTCTACACGAGTCTGCTGGAGCATGATTTCGGAGAGCCAG
>WRAK01000040.1 GCA_009780235.1 Oscillospiraceae bacterium | reverse complement strand
TTTTCAGGCGCATGTCCTGAAAACAAACGGATTCCACCTTTTTTGCCTCCGGCGCACACTATCATGCACTTGTCGGCAAAAAAGCATTTCGCCTTCGGCGAAATGTAGGGCAAGGACTTTGTCTACAAGCTGAAGGGCAGACCTTGGGTCTGCCCCTTTTTTGTCTGTTGCTTTTTTGGGGGGATGCGGCTTGCTTGGGCTGTGGTTTTGGGAGGCGTTTTGAGGGCGGAGTTCTATCTCCGCCCATTTGGTTTTTCTATATTGTTATGTTGGGTTTGCCCCGCGGGCGGGGGCTTCTTTTTGGCTTATGCCAAAAGGAAGCAAAAATGCGCGCAAGAGAAAGCAAGCATCATCAACCGCACAAGCGAGGCTGATCCCCCTCCCCTACTCCCCTATAAAATTTCCCTCGTACAAGCAAGAAGCCGTCCTTCTCCGAATAGATAATGAGTATCGGGACAGGTACCCAATATCTGACAAGGGAGTGGATTGTATGAAACAAATCAAATGGCGGCCTTTGCTCACCAGCATACTGGCGGCGCATCTGGCGGGACAGGTGGCTCGGCTTTTGGCGGGAGACATGGCGGGGGTGTATGCGGTGATGACCGTGCCGCCTTTCTCACCGCCGGGATGGATGTTTCGCCCGGTATGGCTCGCGCTGTATACCTTGATGGGCATCGCCGCCTATCGGGTCTGGGATGCGGACGGCGCGGGCCGGCGGAACGCCATACGGCTCTATGGAGCACAGAAGGTGTTAAACGGACTTTGGCCGATGCTGTTTTTTCGGTGGGGCAACGGCTGGCTTGCCGTGGCGGCGGTATTTGCGCTGGCGGGTTTGGTGTTTTTGACTATGCGGCGGTTCCGGGCGATTGACCCGGCGGCGGGGCGGCTGATAGTGCCGTATTTGGTTTGGGTGGGGTATATGGTGTATTTAACGGTTGGGTTTTTGGTGGTGGGGTGAGCGAAAAACAACCAAATGTCCCCTTTTCTATCCCGTTTTTCAAATTCCCTCTTGACAACCACCCCACTCCATGTTACAATACATTCACGATGTATGTATGGAGGTTGATCCCATGCCGCGAAACAAATACCCGGAAGAAACCGTCCAAAAAATCCTCGATGCCTCGCTGAAACTTTTTATGGAGAAAGGCTTTGAACAAACTACCATTTTGGACATTGTAGACAATCTGGGCGGACTGACACGCGGTGCGTTTTACCACCACTTCAAGTCCAAGGAAGACGTGCTGATTGCCATACAGGAAAAGCTGCTTGACGACACCGCCCTCTTTGAAGATTTGCTACACGATAAAGAGCTGACGGGGCTTGAGAAGATACAAAAGCTCATAGATACCAGCATGAGTCGGGTCACGGAGGATAAAACACGCACGGCTTTAAATCAGGCTACCTTGACCCTCATGTCCAATCCGCGCTTTTTGGCTGAGCATTTGAAAGACAATCAAAAAACAGCCATCTGGCTCATGCCCATCATGGAACAGGGTATGGCTGACGGGTCAATTCCGCCCGGCAACCCCAAGTTGCTCGCAGAACTGTTTATGTTGGTGTTCAATTTCTGGTGTTTCCCCACCATCTTCCCCTGTGATGAGAAAGAATTTATGGAAAAATTGGAGTTTGCTTTGCAAGTCTTTGCCAGTCTCGGCATTGAGCTTTTGAGCGAGGAAGCCGCCGAGAAAGCGGGTGCTACGATGTTTGAGCTTTTGCAAGTACAGCCCGATTCCGACACGCCCCTGCCCTAAGGGGCATTTTTCTCACCGTTATACATACATTCAATACGTATATTAAAATCCAAGGAGGAAATTTCATTGCAACAGACAGAGTACATCATCGAAGTTACAAATTTGGAGAAGTCATTTAAGGACCTGCGGGTTTTAAAAGGCGTGAACCTCCGCGTAAAGAAGGGCAGTATCTTCGCCTTATTGGGGTCGAACGGGGCGGGTAAAACGACTGCTGTTCGCATCCTCTCTACCCTATCGAGGGCGGACGGCGGGCGGGCCACCATCTGCGGCCATGACGTGGTGCGTCAGGCAGACGCCGTGCGGGGGTGTATCAGCCTCACGGGGCAGTATGCGGCGGTGGACGAGATACTCACAGGGCGGGAGAATCTTCGGCTCATCGGGTTGCTCTGTCACCTGCCGAACGCCAAACAGCGGGCGGATGAACTGCTGGAAGCGTTTCGGCTGGAGGATGCGGCTGACCGTCGTGCTTCCACCTACTCCGGCGGGATGCGGCGGCGGCTCGACATCGCCATGGGCCTTGTCGGCAAACCCGAGGTCATCTTCCTCGACGAGCCGACCACGGGACTTGACCCGCAAAGCCGACTTGCCATGTGGGAGACGGTGCGGGGGCTGGCGGACAGCGGTATTACCATATTTCTCACCACACAGTATTTGGATGAGGCAGAGTATCTGGCTGACCACATCGCCATCCTGCACGAGGGTATTATTACCGCCGAGGGAACGCCGGACGAGCTCAAGGCCGTGTTGCCGCAGGGCAGTATTCAGCTCGACTTCCGCAACCGTGCGGACGTGGAGCGCGCACGGGCGGCACTCAGCGGATATCGCATCTGTAAAAGCACGGGCGAGGCAGGCGGCGGTAACGGCGAAGTCGTCGAGAACGCCATTGACGTGTCCACGGACGGCAGCGCGGCACAGTTTGCCGATGTGCTGATTCGGCTCGATAAAGAAGGTATTCCGCTTGCCCGTTTTACGCAAAAACAGCCCTCATTGGAAGAGGTATTCTTAACGACAATAGGAGAAAAACAATGACGAAACCAAAACTATTTGCCGATTCATATACCATGTTCAAGCGTTGTCTCACAAAAGCACTCAGAAGCCCGGAAGCTATCTTCATGGCAACGCTTGTCCCCATTGTTATGATGCTTTTGTTCGGATATGTATTCGGCGGCATTGCAAGTGTAGGAAACTACAGCTATATCAACTTTATTGTACCGGGTATTATCATACAATGTGTTACCAATGCCTCTTCCGCGACAGCACTAGGCATACACAGCGATATGACCACAGGCATTATCGACCGGTTCCGCTCGATGGCAATCTCTAAAACTGCCGTCATTTCCGGGCATGTATGGGTATCGGTTATACGCAGCATGATTATAACCGCCATAACAATCGGGGCGGCATTTGCGGTCGGTTTCCGCCCTAGTGCCGGGCTGACAGACTGGCTGATGATTGCGGGGATTTTGACCTTGTTTATCATTGCCGTCACATGGATTGCCGTCATATTCGGCCTCATTGCAAAAGATGCGGAAAGCATCAGCGGTACTATGTTTTTGCTTGTCATCCTTACCTTTTTGAGTTCGGGATTTACACCGACCGACACTTTGCCGACCGTCTTGCGCGTGTTTGCCGAAAATCAGCCCATGACACCGATTATCAATACGCTTCGCGGGCTGATGTTGGGAGTGCCCTCGGGGAATGCTTTGCCGCTTGCCCTTGCTTGGAGCGGGGGGATTATTGTTGTGGCGTATTTGATTGCGACGGGCTTGTATCGGCGGAAGATGTCGCGGTAGGGGGAATTGAATCCTCTTTCGGTGGATGTAGGGGCAGGGTTCCATCCCTGTCCCTGCGTCTCTTCTTGTTATTACGTTGGTTTCGCCTCGCCGGCGGGGCCTTACTTTTTGCTCGTGTAAAAAGTAAGCAAAAATACGCTTGAAAGAAACCAAGGTTTCTCTCAAAACTCTCTTCCTTTGACTTTACGTTCGTGGTAATTTACTATTCGTCATCTTCCGGCTCGCCCGCCGGAGGGAACGTTGGTAGCAGAAGGGCTCGCGCCGACGAGTGTGTTAGGGCTTGGAGGTTTTTTGTACCACTAACGCACCCCACCCGTGCGCGGGGGAGGACGTTTGGGCAGTCTGCCCGCAATTGCCTATCATCGTGGGTTGCAAACGTAATAATAGGGCGCGCACAGCGCGTAGTACCTATACCACACGAGTACGCCGTTTTAGCCGACCTAGATAACCGCGGCGGGGTTCTTAGGGGCACAGCTCCTAAGTCGCGTTTTTGGTTCTTTTTGGCGAAACAAAAAGAACGCCGCCGGCAGGCATAACCAACGTAGTAACAAACAGAACCGTGCGGGCATGGATAGAATACTGCCCCTACGACACACAAAAAACAACGCCGCTCGGGTCGCCCCCAAGCGGCTTCGTCTATCTACGCCTTCTTCATCGTCTCCACAAAATCATCCAACAAATTCAAACAAACCGTCTTCCGATAATGTGCCGATATCCGTCCGTCAATCGGGTTAATCGCCTCCCCTGCCGCCGCCAGATAGCGTTCCTTGACGCTGTCCAGCTCGGCCACGGGTGTGCCGATTAAAATCTTATCCACCTCGGGAATGCGCACCACAACCTGGTCAATCGCGCCGAATGCCGTGGAGCAGGCGGTGATTTTGCCGCCTTCCACGTTCCACAATCCCGCAAAACTGAGGCGGGAGATGGCGAGGGCGGCTCTTGCGCCGATTTTGTGGTAGACGTACCGCGTCGGTATGACACGGGGCAGTAAAATCTCCACAATCAGCTCATCCAAGGCGAGGTCTAAGGCCTTTCTGCCCTTATAGAACGCATGGATGGGGACGATGCGCTCACCGTCTGCGTCCATGAGACGGAGTTTGGCATCCAGCGCAAAGAAAACGAGCACGCTGTCTGCTTTGGCCGATCCGTTGCCGATGTTGCCGCCAATGGTGCCGAGATTGCGAATCGCCGGGGCGGCGATGCGGCTGATGGCCTCCTTGAGAATGGGCGGCGTGAGGGCGTGTTCCTGCACCTCGGTGAATGTACACCCCGCGCCGAGACGGAGGTAGTTGTCGTCTTGCTTGATTTCCTGCATCTCCGCGATGCGGTGCAGGAAGAGGTAGGTACCCGTGCGGTGGTGGTCTACCATGAGGTCGGTTCCACCGCCGTAGGGGGATACTTGTTCTTTGCGTTTAATCTCTAACGCCTCTCGGAGCGTTTGGGGTGCGTAACCGTTTACCATAGTCCCTTGCCCTCCTTTGCCGCTAAGGCTACTGCGTGTACGATGGCGTTATAGCCCGTACAGCGGCACATGTTGCCGGACAGGCCGTCCCGAATCTCGGCCTCGTTTGGGTTCGGGTTCTTGGTGAGAATGCACTCCGCCGCTAAAATCATACCGGGGGTACAGAAGCCGCATTGGACGGCACCCGTCTCGGCGAAACAACGGTCGAGGACGGCAAACTTCTCTGTCTCACGGAAACCCTCAATGGTGATGATCTCCGTGTCATAGGCACGTCCCGCGGCGACCATGCAGGCGTTAATCAGTACGCCGTCCATGATGATGCTGCAGGCCCCGCACTCGCCCTCGTTGCAGCCGACTTTTACGCCGGGGCATTTGAAGTCTTTGCGGAGGATGTCCACCAAACGGTCGGTGGCACTACCCTCGTATGCGGCGGGCTTGCCGTTTAAGGTAAAGGGAATACTCATGCTTGCCCCCCCTCTCTCCAATGTGTTAATGTGTCTTCCATCGTGACGGGGATGTGGCAGAAGTCCTTGTCTATGGCCTGCTCCAACGCGTTCACATAGGCACCGGGTACGCCCACGAGGGGCAACTCGCCCGCTCCCTTTGCGCCGAAGGGGCCTTCGGGATATTCCTCGACACAGAGGTGCATTTCCATTTTCGGCACGTCTGCGGCGGTGGGCATGGTGTAGTCGGAGTAGCTGTTGCTGCGGATGCGGCCTTTTTTGTCGTAGTTCATCTGCTCCATGTGGGCGTAGCCGATACCCTGCAGGAAGCCACCCTCCATCTGGCCGATGACGACCGTCGTGTCGATGGGCGTTCCCACGTCATAACAAGCCCACGCGCCGATGACTTTTTGCTCGCCTGTGTAGGTGTCCACTTCGATTTCCACGCAGTGCGCGCCCCAGGAGAAAGTCGGGTAGGCATCACCTTGGAAGGTGTCATAGTTGAATGGAATCTGCCACTCGGGCTGTTGGAACCGCTCTTCCACTCGTTGGGCTTCACCGTCTTTCCACTCGGCTTTGATTTTCGCCGCCGCACGGCGCAGGAGTTCACCCACGACCATGATGGAACGGGAGGCCACGGTCGGCCCCGAGTCCGGCACACGGTCGGTGTCGGGGAGTTTGACGATGATTTGGTCAATCGGGCAATCCAACTCTTTGGCCACGATTTTGGCAAAGGTCGTGAACAGACCCTGCCCCATCTCTGTGCCGGAGGTGAGGATCTCCACCTTGCCATCCGGGTATTTTTGCAGAGCCGCAACGGCCTTGATGATGTCTCGCTCGCCCGTGCCTGTGAAGCCGCCGCCGTGGAAGCTGTAGGACATACCGATGCCGCGCTGATAACGGCCTTTCGGCTGACTTGCATAGGCTTCGCGCTTCGCCCAGTAGTCAGAAGCCGTAAGCAGCTTCTCGTTCATCTGCGGCAGGGGTACGCCGTGATGGAAGATGCCGTTTGTGGATGTCTTATCGCCCTTTTTGACGAAATGCGCCTCTTTGAACGCCACGGGGTCTACGCCTAAATCCTTGGCGATGTGCGCCATGAACATCTCTACCGCAAAGAATACCTGCGGCGCACCGAAACCTCGGAACGCGCCGTTGGGTACGGAGTTGGTCTTGACGGAACGGCCGTGTGCTCTCATATGCGGGATATTATACACACCGTTCGAGCAAATCGTGCCGCGTTGGAGAACAACCATAGAGATTGTCGTGTAGGCACCTGCGTTATAGAGCAGGTCGATGTCCATTGCCGTTACCTTGCCGTCTTTCACCGCCGCCTTGTAGACGCTGTAGGTCGGGTGGCGTTTGCTGGTGGTGGCCATATCTTCCCTGCGGTCATAGACCACGCGGACGGGCTTGCCCGCTTTGAGGGCAGTCACGGCTACACGCGCACCAATCATGGAGGGATAATCCTCCTTGCCGCCGAAGCCGCCGCCTGTCACGTCTTGGATAACCTGTATGTCCCCCGGCTCTATGCCGAGTGCCAACACCAGAGCTTTCCTTACGTAATACGGGCATTGAATCGACCCGTGGACTTTTACCTTGCCGCCCGCAAGCGGGACAACAGTAATGCCCTGCGTCTCCAAATAGCCATGTTCTTGGTGGCCTGTCTGCAAGATTTCCTCATAGACCTTGTCCGCCTCGGCGAAGGCCTTGTCCACCTCGCCTTTTTCGTAGCCGTACTCGTAGAACACTTTCTCGGATTTCCGCATGTCGAGCACGGGCTCGAGGTCTTCGTATTCAACCTCAATCTCCCGTAAGATGCGCTCTACCTCGGCCTCGTCCGGCCCCGCCACCATGGCGATCGGGTCACCGACGAACTCCACGGTCTCGGCGGCAAATACGGGCGTGTCATCTCCGATGATGAGTACCCCGTTCTTCCCCGGCACATCCCGTGCGTCGGCTACGACGTAGCCCATCGGCAACTCCGGCACATTGATTGCCTGAATTTTCGCACGTGCTCTGTCTGAGCGCAGAGTTTTGCCGTAGAGAATACCCTCCATCGGGTAGTCTGCCACAAAGCGGGCCTCGCCCCGCACTTTCGGCCCGTGGTCTACCTTCACCACGGACCCGCTGATTTCTGCCATGTATGTATCCCCCTTCCGCTATTTTGTTGGTATAGATATTAACGTTTAGTATATCGTAGATTGGCGGGTTTGGCAAGGGGGAACCGACTGTATTAAGATGATAAAATAAAAGGAACGTTCTTGCCCTGCGGCCTACAGCATTGGAATGCCGTAAGCGCACGAGAAAATCGTCCCTGCGGGTTTATTTCATCGCTTTCTATCCCAACAGCTTCCCGTAGTCCCGCCGGGCATAGATGACCCGTGCAATCGTCACAATCTTTTCCTCCTCGTCTACATAGTAGAATAAGATGTGATTTTGCACAATCTGCCCGCGATATTCACGTTTAAGCGGTCGTATTAGTTGATAGACCCGGTTTTTATACGGGAAATCCCTTAGCCTTTCAGCGGCCTCTACCAATTCGTTCGCCAGCTTGTCAGCCGCTGTCGGATTGGATAGCTCCTGGCTGATATATCGGGCGAGTTCTGCCATATCCTGCATTGTCTGCGGCAGATATTCCAGCTTATACATTGCTCTCTCCAATGGCTTCCCGCATGGCTTTCAGCACATCTTTGGAGGAATATCGCTTCTTTGTGGTCTCTGCTTCTCTTTCCGCTTCCTGCAACTTGAAATATATTTCGCTCTCAAATTGCAAGTTTTCATATGCTTCCATGCTGAGGACAACCATGTCTCCGAAGCCGTTTTTGGTGAGGAATACGGGTTGTGTTGTTTCATGTACTATTTTGGATATCTCGGCGAAATTGTTTCGCAAGTCTGATACGGGTCGAATTTGTCTCATGGCTAACACCTCCATTTGTAGTTTAGCATAATTACGCTAAATTATCAAGGGGGCGTTTTCTTCCGCCCTGCAGCTCACTCTGCTTCAAAACTGACATAGCGTGTCCCTTGTGTTGTAAGCATACCAATATTTCCTACAGCAAGCCGCTCAGGCCCGGAGACAGGAATAAAAAACTTCTTTCTTTTCCCATCAGAGAGCAGCTCAAAGGTCACATGATACCCTCTGCTGAGATTGACATAGACATTCATACCCCTCCGAATAGTCTTGCCGCTGCTTCTCTTATCTATCGCCACAATCTGTGCTCCGGCAGAGACCTGCGGACAGGACGTACTATGTCGCTTTTGCACGGTTTCCCATACAGCACCAGCAACAATCGCACCCACTATACCCAACATAAAAATTAACCACCATATCGGCATTGCAGGCCCCTCCTTGTTTTTGTTTTTACAAAATCGCCCAACACAAATGCGCTGAGCGATTTCAATCTAACTATTCGTTAAGATATTCCAAAATACACCAAAACGGTCTATCACATAAGCATTTGAGGCCGCCCAAAATTGCGGTGCGGGAGCTTCAATCACCGTTCCGCCGTCTGCGAGTTTGCGGAACGCGGAAGCCACTTCTTCTGCGGTGTCGAAAGTCAGGTGCATCCAGAAGCTTTCGTCCGACAGCGGCTTTGTCGCCCCATCCGTCATTACGATTGGCGTCCCGAACAACAGCACCTCCGAGTACATTACAAAATTCGGCGGCAAAGACCGTTCCATACCGGCGTCCGGCGGGGCGTCGCGGAAATAGCTAATCGTTTTGACCTCTGCGCCGAGGGCTTCTTTGTAGTAGGTGATTGCTTCGTCACAATTGCCTTGGAAGCCGATTGCTGTCATGAGCATGTGCGTGTTCTCCTTTCATGATTAGGTGAGATTATCATAACATAAGGATGGGAAACATGGTAGTGACATTTGTCATGGTATTATAAAACCGCCCAACGCGAATGCGTTGGGCGGTTTTATATGTTGGCATCGACGTATCTTCCCGGGCAGTCTCCCGCCAAGTATTGTCTGCGCAAGTGAGCTTAACTTCTGTGTTCGGAATGGGAACAGGTGGACCCTCACCGCCATAGACACCAACTTTGCTTCTCTTCGAAGCTCATATAGGATACCATAGTCGCATGGACTTGTCAAGCATTATTTTGCGGGATTCGGGAATATGTCTTCCCGAATCCCGCACGGAGAACCCGGGGGGGAAGCCCGGGGGATTCCTATTCTTGTGGTTCTTTGTGTTCAGGAACTAATTTTATTTCAAACTCCGGTTTGGCTCGGTCTTCTCTGGCCGGGATATAGGTATCAGCCGGAGCAGTCTCATGCGCAATCGGCGATTCCGCCACGGTGAAGCTCACGTAGATGTGCGCGCTGTGGACAACTATCCCGCTTGAATGTATAAAATCCAAGATGAATCTCGCCTGATATGTTCCCGGCGCGAGACCCTCTGCCGGCAGAATCGCGTATCTGTCTCCGCCAACTCGCTCCGCTGTAAAGTGCGGGGAGTTGACATACCATCTCCAAGTGTGGACGGCAGCCCAAGGGGGGCTTCCTTCGATACCATTTATCAGAAACGCGCCCCGCACTTCGTGGGCGTCAATTTCTTCCGTCGAATACCCGACTTCAACCGTACCGAAGTAGTGGTTGCGGCCGGGGATAAGTACCAGTTCAATCTGCGGCGATTCAAGGGCCCGCCAGCGGGCAATAAACACAGGCGGCAGATTGATTCCGGCGGTAGGCCCCGGAATCCAGCCGATGAACTCGTAGCCTCTGCGTGTCGGTTGCTCGGCCAATGCAAGCATTTCATCAAGGCTCGCATTGCTTGGGACTTCTATCCTCTGCAAGGTCGGCGTGCCGCCGTTGCCGTAGAAAAATGCGGTGACTGTTCCGACTTGCGGCTCTGTTACTCTGAATGTTACATAGAGATAAGCCGTATAGCTGACCCCGTCCGTTAAACGCAATACTTCTAAGGTGACTCTTGCTCTGTACGCCCCCGGCTCAAGGCCCGCAATCGGCCGGATACCGTTCCACCCCGCTGTGAAGTAAGGTGCATCGACATGCCAAGTTATGCTGTAAATGGTGACGACGGGGAGACCGATATGCACGCCATCCATCAAGAACGAACCCTCTACCAT
This sequence comes from Oscillospiraceae bacterium, assembly GCA_009780235.1. Lineage (GTDB taxonomy): Bacteria > Bacillota > Clostridia > Oscillospirales > Oscillospiraceae > WRAB01. The sequence continues at coordinate 2,023 of WRAK01000040.1, read as the reverse complement.
GTGTGTTGCTACATCCTCGGCCGAATACCCGGCTTCTGCCGTACCGAAATCGTGGTCGTGTCCGGGAAGCAACACCAGTTCACGCTGCGGCAACTCAATTGCCCGCCAGCTTGCACTAAATACGGGCGGCGGATTGATTCCGACGGTAGGTCCCGGAATCCAACCGATGAACTCGTAACCGTCCCGCACCGGCTGTTCAACCTGTGCTGCCATCTCGTCAAAGCTTGTACCGATTGGAACTTCTATCGTCTGTAATGCCGGTATGCCGCCGTTGCCTTGGAACGACGCTGTAACGATGGGAATCGGCGTAGGCGTAGGCGTTGGTGGTGTCGGTGTGGGCGTGGGCGGCTGCGGTGTAGGTGTCGGCGGTAACGGTGTGGGTGTCACCTCCGGCTCCGGGTCTACTACTGTGACCGTGAGTTCCAAGGAATGGGCCGGGATAATGTCTGCGGATATGGTAAGCAATGCCGCGTGTACACCCACAGCCAAATCGCCGCTCAGCGAGATTGCCGTTTGCATCGTCTCGCCCGGGTCTATGCTCTGGAAGTAGACCATGTTGTTCCGACCGGCTCCGGCGATGCGGAAGCTGTCCGGGTTTGCGCCCGTGAGTGCCATGTGAATCGGCCCGGTCGGTTGGTCACTTGTATTTTCAATGGTGAGCGGAACCCCGGCGGCCGCCTCGGAGCCCTGTAGTGTGCCGAAGTCGATTACGGAACCCGGTCCCGCTTGTCGGGACTCACCCGCATCGTCTGCGAGCAAGAATATTTGTATAGGAGAAGACGGCATCGGCTCGGTTGTCTCGACTCTCAATCCCCCGGTGTCTTCATACCCGGAGCCGATGCCATCTATGGAACCAAAATCTGCGGAAAAGAAGGCCGGAATTGCCCATACACTAAACATAATAAGTGCGAAACAGGCCGCAGCCATGCCCGCATACCAAAATGCCGGCCGTTTCCGGCGTGTAGGTGTTTTGACTGCCTGCATAACTCTATCTTGTAAATCCGACGGTTCGGATATAGCATTCATGTAATCCCGATAAGCCTTCATATACATTCCCCTTTCAAAAAGTCTCTCAACATGCGCCTGGCGCGCGTGAGTTGCTGTCGTACTGCGGCCTCGGTTTGGTTCGTCAACCGGGCGATTTCTTTTGTCTCATACCCCTCGTAGTAAAACAAATGGATGGCGATTCTGTATTTCGGCGGTAGTTTAAGTACCGTCTCCATGACGTGCTGTTGTTCGTCGGTCTCTGCCGGATATGTATCTAAAAGCGGAACTGTGGTCTTCCACCAATGGGATCGAAGGCGGTCTTTGCATAGGTTGACGGCCACACGAATGAGCCACGCGGTCTCATGTTCTGCGGTTTCAAACTGCGGCTGTTTTTCATATAGCTTGCAAAAGACATCCTGTACAATGTCTTCCGCGTCTGCCGGTCGCCCCAGCATGGTAAGGGCAACCCGATAAAGTCTTCCTGTGTGTTGTTTAACAAGCTTCTCTACCCAATCCACCGGCCGGTTGGATTGTTCATGCACCTTGTTCACTCTCCCCTCAATTTATATACGGTTGAATACTGTAAAATGTGACATGGGGGGCTGAGATTGACCCTCTGTCTGCCAGAACGGAACGTTTAAGCGGATCGCTATTCGCCAACAATCTTTACCAGCACACGCTTATCCCGCATACCGTCAAACTCACCGTAAAATATTTGTTCCCATGTGCCGAAATCAAGCTTGCCATCCGTGATTGCAACGACGGCCTCACGTCCCATGACGCTGCGCTTTAAATGCGCGTCGGCGTTGTCCTCATATCCGTTGTGGTCATATTGGTTGTAGGGCTTTTCCGGGGCCAGCTTTTCCAGCCAACGCTCAAAGTCCCGGTGCAGGCCGCTTTCGTTGTCATTGATAAAGACACTCGCCGTGATGTTCATGGCGTTTATCAACGCCAAGCCCTCGCGGATGCCACTCTCGGAAAGGGCAGCATCAATCTGCGGCGTTATGTTGAGATAGGCACGGCGAGTCTTAGTGCG
>WRAK01000039.1 GCA_009780235.1 Oscillospiraceae bacterium | reverse complement strand
CAGCATAATCACCGCCACCTGCGCGCGGGTGAGGTTGCCGTAGGGCGCAAACGTTCCGTCCGGGTTGCCGTTCAGGAAGCCTCTGTCAAACGCCTGTTCCACGAACGTCCGCCCCCAATGGCCTGCGCCGACGTCCGGGAAGAGGAAGACAAGGTTTGCCTTGGCCGTCTCCAACGCGCGGACCGCGGCATCGACTTCATTCTGTGTGGCGTCGGCCTTGTCGAGGACTGCTTGCGCGTCTGCCTTCGCGGTCACGAGCTGCGCCCAGCTCTCTCGGGTGTAGGATGTCCGATTGTGCCCGTGCGCCGCCTCGAGCGTTTCCTGCAGAACGCTGAAATCGGTCGTGGGACCGGCAGGAGTGACCGTTACGGCTGCGGTGCCGGAGATTGTGTTTGTGTGGGTCGAAGTTGCACGTACTGTCAGGCTCGTTGCCGTCTCGTTCGCCGCTACGGCGAGGAGGCCGCTTGTGCTGATGGTTGTCTCGGCCGAGGCGTTGCCTGTGACGCTCCATGTCACGCCTTGCGGCGGGTTGTTTGTGCCTTGTACGGTTGCGGTGAATTGCTCGGTCAGACCCGCTTGCATGGTTGCGGTGTTCGGGGTGACCGTCACGCCCGTCACGGTTGGCGGTGCCGAGGTGACCGTCACGGTCGCGGTGCCATACACCGTGTTTGTGTGTGTTGACCTTGCGGTTACCGTCAGGCTCGTCGCCGTCTCGCTTGCCGCCACGGTCAGGAGGCCGTCTACAATCGTCGTTCCGGGCAAGCCCGTAACCGTCCAATTCACGGTTTGCGGCGGATTGTTCGTGCCCTGTACCGTCGCGGTGAATTGCTCGGTTGCGCCCGCTTGCACCGTTGCCGTGGCCGGGGTGACTGTTACACCCGTCACGGTCGGCGGTGCCTGCATCAATACAATCTCATTCCGATCCCGCACGCGAATCCGCGCCTGCTCTTCGCCCAGCGTTTCGCCGTGGGAGGCGAGGCCGATTACGCTGACGTGTGCGCCGTTTTGCACGTGGGACAAGTCCACGGCACTCGTGATATAGCCGTTGATGAACACGAGCGCGGGGATGCCGGAATCGTCCGTGACGAGGAACTGCGTCACGAGGCCGCCCGCCATTTGCACGGCGGAGACTTCGCCCGTCACTTGGATGAGCAGACCCATATTGTCCGCGTCCATAGCATTTTCGGTGGTCATAACTTGTGGCGGGACGTGGTTAATCTCCGGGTCAATCACTTCCACACGGCTTACAAAGCCGAGTTGACGCTCGCCTTGGAAAGAACTCGTTCTGCCCGTTACGCGGATCAGCTGACCCGCTTCCACGCCGTCCGTCACGGGGTGGAGGTTGATGCCGCCGCTCTCGTCTTGGATATAGATAGAGTCGAAGAAACCCGTGTTGGTTGCGGCGATGCCGGTGTCCACGTTCGTCGTGGCGATGCCCTCTACCGTGACAATCAGACCCTCCGGCAGGAGACGGGCGTCGGCAATCCGCGTGATTTGCACCTCGGGTGCCACCATTTGGATGAGGACTTGTGCAATATTGTGGTTGGCGGGTTGCAAATCGCCTACGTTGTCGAGCTCGGTCACGACTTCGAGGTTGCTCAGGAAGCTGCCGCCCGCGGCAATGATGAAGGCCTCTGCACCGCCGTCATAGGTGACGGTTTCGTGGGCAAGAGCCATACGTTGGCCGTTATGAATGGTGTAGTCTGTCCGAGTGCCGTTGCGGGACTCGCCGCCCACCGAGGAGAGCAGCACGGCAGGGGTCACGCTGTTCGGCACGGCAGCCGAGGGCGCGGCGTTCCAATTGCCGCTGTCGGCGGGGGGTACGGTGTGGATGGTGGAGCCGCCGTCTTGCTTGTAGACCTGGGTGTTATCAAGGCCGTTCAAGAGCGGGCTGTCCCAATTGAATGCGTTGTGCGTGTCGGTCAGGCGCATCAGGAGCGGATTGCCCGCATAGTGTTGCAGGGTATCTGCCGCCGCGTCGTCGGAGATGCGCAGGGTGGAGCCGATGGCGGCGAGGATTTGGTTTTGTTGTGCCGCCATGCGGTCAGCAGCGGGCAGTCCGGCCAGCTCGGGGTAGTCCTCATTGGCGTTGCTCCAGCCCGTGACGACTACGATGTTGCCCTTGCGGGCGAAGTCGGCGACGGCGTCCAACACCTCAGCCGAATAGGTCTGATAGCGGTCAAGGCTCAGATGCAATCTGCGGCTCGGCGGGGTGAGGATGAGTGCGCCGAAGCGGGGGTTTTCCGTTGCGGCGATAAGTGCCTCGTGGGTATCCAAGATTTCGACACGCACGCCCTCTGCCGCCGCCATGCGGGCGAATTCCGTCATCTGCCCGCTGTAGTGGCCGCTGACAAATTCGTTGTAATGCGAGCCGTCGATGCCGATGTAAGTCACACGATTGATGTCCGTGACATCATAGCTAATCGTCTGGCGGAAGGTCTGTGTGTTGCCGTCGGCGAAGCGGATGACGGCCTCGACCTCCAATGTCTCACGCACGGCCGCTGTCGGGGTGCGAGTGAAGTTGTGGGTGAAGGTTGTGCCGGTGAGGATGACGTGATTCAGCGCATAGCGGCTGACTTCCGCGCCGTTTACGTGATAGGCGATGGTCTCCAGCGTTACATTTTGCGCTTCATCATTGAAGAGCGTTGCGGTCGCCGTCAGCGGTGTTTCCGTGACAGGCAGATAGGTGTCGATGGAGAGGTCGGTGATGCCCGCACGCCGTCCCTCGCCCAGCCAGGCGGGGGCGGTCACGGCGAAACGCTGTGCGCCCGTGGGCGTTGTGACGACGACTCGCAGATAGTACCAGCCCGGTGCGGGGTTTGTGAGCGTTTCGTTATAGAAATATGTCTGTGCATTGGGGGTGCTTGTCAAAATCTCCACGCCGCCGTTCGTGACGATGGACACGGAACGGATGACATAGCCCGTTGTCGGACTGTTGATGTCGGCGGTGAAGTTTAATTCGTTCGGCACTTCGTCAAACACGGTGCCGAGCGGGAATCCGTTGGCTTTGAAGACGATTTCTAGGTCCGAAACTTCCGTCGCGTAAACGCGCCGTGCGCGCAGGGCATTGTAGACACCCTCCAAGGACAAATCATTCGTCCAAATGGCGGTGCGCACGGGGTTTGCGGTGCCCCAGTCCATGCCGTGGTTGTCGTCGTTGGCGGAGGGAGCTACGTGCCAGCCGCGGTCGAGGGCCATGTTGTAGTACTGGAACGAGCGGAAGAACCCGCTCCCGCCGGGCGTACCGGGGCCGTTGCCGACCTCAATCAAGGCCATTCTCTGCCGTATGGTCGGGTTGACGAAAGCGAAGTTGTTAAACGTACCGAACATGGCACCGGGGTGCGTCCACATGGAGATGGAGTTCGGTGTGCGCTCTAACAAATCATAGTAGGCCAGAAGCCCGGAGAAGCCTGTGGCATTGGCGATTGCCGTATTGCGGCGGCAAATCCAGCCGCCCGTGCCGAAGGTGTTGATGTGGCCGATTTGGTTGCCAGACCAGGTCATCTCAAAGCCCATCATACTGACAAACTCGCCTGTGCGGTAGGCATCTGCGGCGGCCTGCTGCCCGCGTATCCAGTCGGGGCTTGCCGCGCCGAAAGTGTTGAGGTCAACCGTTGCGGGGTCAACGTTCGGGTTTGCGGGCTGGAACCAGTTGGAGTGGTCGGTCAGGGCGAAGAAGTCCAGTCCCGCCACATCTCGCGCGTGGGCAAATGCCTCTTCCGGGGAGCCGCTGCCGTCGGACAACGTGGAGTGGCCGTGGAGCATGCCGAAGAAGACCTGCTCGCCGCCCGTGCGCTCCATGGTGTAGGTGAAGGTCTGAGACGCACCGTCATCGTAGCCCGCCTTGGTCGCACGGGCGGTGATGGTGAGGGTGGCGGGGTCGCCTACGAACAGCTCTTCTGCAAAGATTATCGGGCGGTCATAGACCTGTTCCGGGCCTTCGTTGATGCTGTAGTGGATGGTTGCATCTTCCAAGGCGGTGGAGAGCGTCAGCGTTGTGCCGAGCATGACGGGCGTGCCCGGTGTGCGGTTCGGCACGACGAGGGGTGCTCTGCCCTGCGTGAAGATATGGGTAGTCACGCGGCTGTTGTCCATGCCGGCGGCTGTGCCTCGTGCCAGCAGCGTGGTGGGGAGTGCCGTGATGGTGTATTGGTTGTTTACGGCGGGTGTCCAAGTGGTGCCGCCGTCTGTGCTGATTTCTGCGGCAAAACCGGGGACTTCAGAGTTTAGCGGGTGGGGTGCAAAGTTTACGACCCGACCCACGCCCACGGCACCGCCGTCCGGTGTGGCACGGACGGGACGCAGTTGGTTGTCGCCGAGGATGTATACGCCGTTGATGACGATATTGTTAAAGGAGTTTGACCCGCCGGGGCCTGTTCCCGTGCTGTTGGCTGTTGCGTTGGAGGTCATCAGCCAACGGATGTAGAGTGTGGGCTGATTGTTCGCCCCCTCCGGCAGGGAACGTCTGAACAGACTGCGCCCGTCCGCGATTCCGAGATTGCCCGCGGCGAGGGAGGCATTCGGGCTGTTGGCATCGAGCCACTCATAGCCGTCCGTGCTGTATTGCAGACGGAAATCACGAGGGCCTGTGTTGGAGGAGCGCATGGCCCAGCTCACTTCAATGTCGGAGAAGCCGAGACTGGAGAGGTTTACGACCCACCAGGCGTTGTTTGCCTGTCCCGTCAGCCCGCCGGGCAGGTTGAGGGAGGCATTCGCCCAGTTTAAGGTGCTGAGCGGGTTGCCGTTTACTATCATTTGCAGTTCCGCACCGTCGGCGAAATCGCCGCTTGTGGCGGAGACGCTGTCACCGAAAGTCATACCGGTTGCACCCGATACATGCCATGACGCGAGGTTGCCCGTGTCCCGCTCCTCCGGCTCTGTGCCGGGGACGGCGGTTGCGTCGGATGCCATGATAATCTGCGGGTTGTTGAAGCTGGACACAAAGCCGCGCTCGATGGTAATCCAGTCATCCACGGAAAAACCGGGGATGTTTTGGGGCGTGGCACGCAAGATAAGCTCCATGCCGAACTGGGCGACCCTGTGGTTTTGCAGGCCGGAGCCGCTCTCGATGTGGGTGAGCTGAATGTCAGCCACCCGCACCATCATGGCCATAAATGCGCCGCCTTGAATCTGGGAGAGGTAAACATCGATCGGCTCAAATGCCGTGCCGGGGCCGATGGTTCGCACATCGGCGGCGGTTTCGGGCTGAATCTGCGGCAGGCCGTTGAATACGCTGAGTACACCCGTCACTTCCACTTCCTGCCCGATGAGGGAGAGCGGCCAAGTCGTGCCTGCGCGGAAAATGGCGATGCCGTCGTTCGCGCCTGTGCCGTCTTGGATGAAGAGGGTATTGTTTGCGGGTCTGTGCGTGACCGTACCCCGCACGATGGCCTGCGGGCCCTCTACGTTGTTGGCCGTGGGGATGTGCGGCTTGGTCTCCGCGATGGTCATCTCCACCGGGCCGGGGCGGACGGTGAGGCTGAATGGAGCGGAGGTCACGCTGCCTGCGGTCACGGTCAGGGGATGTGTCCCCGCCGGGGTGTTCGCCGCTGTGCAGACGGTGATTGTTGTCACGCCGCCTGATGCTACTGTCACCGCATCGAGGGTGACGCCAGTCGGGGCGTTGTTGAGTGTGATGGGCGTCCCTGCGGGGATGAGGGTACTTGTGACGGGGAAGGTCACGGAGCCCGCTTCACCCGCTGTTATGTTGCCGACTTGCGCGCCGACTGCGAGGGTCGGCTGAGGTGCTGCGCCCACTACGAGATTAAAGTTCGCCGACACGGTGCCGCCGATGTTGAGCCGCAAGGGATGACTGCCCTGCGGTGTAGCCGCCGAAGTGCTGACGGAGACAGCCGTCTGCGTGTCTGTTGCAGTGGTGGTGTCGAGCGTGATACCCGCTACGCTGTTCACGTTTTCCAATGTGATAGCCGCGGGGGTATCTATGTTGCGGACGGTGGCGAGGAAGGTGACCGTCCCCGCTTCCGTTGCACGGAGTGTCCCTTGTTGCGCGCCGACGCTTACATTCGGGGTGTCTGTTGCGGGTGTGCCGCTGATGACGATGTCTTGAATTTGCGTCGTACCGCCGCCTCCGACCGGGTTGCCGTTTACCCCTGTGTTGGATGCAATCACCCAGCGGACATATAAGACGCCCTGATTGTCGGCGCCCACGGGTAGTGTCCCTGTGCGTGCGGTCAGGTTCGCCGTAATGTTGGGAATCACCGGGTTATCGGCGGGATGCCAAGTTGCCCTGTCTGTGCTGTACTCCAACCGCCAGTCACGGGGTCCTGTGTTGGAGGAGCGTTGCCGCCAAGACACGCTGAGATTGGTATAGCCTGCGCTGGAGAGATTGACTTCCCACCAAGCGGTACCGACCTGATTGTCCAAGCCGCTCCCGCGGCTTGCGGCGGCGGAGCTGAAGTCCATTGTCTGCGGCACGCCGCCGATGAGCATCTGCAGCGTTGCGCCATCGGCCGCCGCGCCGCCCGTTGCGGCAATGCTTGTCGTTCCGCCCGGTATGTGGGCGGCCGTGAGAGTCCACTGCGCCACGAGCTCTGCCGCCGCCATAGCAGGCGGGACAATGCCGAAGACGAGGACAAGCACCAACAGAAATGCCAAGAGCCGCCTTGCTTTGTTAGAGAATCCTATCATTGTTTTGTCTCCTTTTCACTTTAACGCCACAGCGTTTAATTACATTTTATTATAATATATATATATATATATATTGTCAAGTTTTTGGCATTTTTCGCTTGTTATAGTGCCAATATCTCAAACGCCAATAAAGCCGCTTCGTGGAACCGACTTTGCCTGACGCAATTTTCTGCTTGCTCGCCCGTGGCGGCATTCTCCGAGACGGTGAGGACGGAGAGGGCCTCGCCGCCGAGGGATGTTACCGCTCTGTAAAAACCGGCCGTTGCGAAATCGACGGCGATATAGCCGTTTGGTGCTGTCTTGTCCGACCGATAGGTATCGTTTGTATACACCCGCTCCGTTGGGAGGGGGATGTTTTTTTGCTTTGCCGCCGTCTGCGCCTTTTTTTGGAGGTGTTTATTGCCGCCTGCGGCGGTGAGGACATCCATGAGCTTCAAATACGGCGAGAGGGCGGTGCATTCGCCTATATACAGGAAAGTGCGTGTACCGAGCGCGTAGGCCTCCGATGCGCAGCGCATGGCCGCCGCCTCGCCGAACCCGCAGGCGATGGCGGCGAGGGCTTGCCCCCGGTATGTCCCCGTATAGCCCGCCATGCCGTGATTTTCAAAGAGCGGGCGCACGTTATCCATATGATGTGCCGCCAGCATTTTCAGGCGCAGGGGGTCATCGGTCAGGATGAGTTTGGAGGGGAGGGTTTGTGCTGTGAGGAAACGTCCCAAAGGTGTACCTCCTGATGAGAATCAAAATAAGAATGATTCCTAGGTGTCCATTATAGCATTGTTGCTCGAAAAAATAATGAACAAATTGTGAACATGTGGACTTTTTATTTGTCTTAGATGCAAAAAGCACCGAGTTCCCAAAGGGACTCGGTGCTTTTTGGGGTTGTGCAGGTGCGGCGTTTGCCCTGATTCCCCTCCTTGGAGGGGTGCCGCCGCAGGCGGTGGGGTGGTTGCCATTTACACGCCTTGCGGGACCACCCCGTCAGGCTTCGCCTGCCACCCCTCCATAGGTCAAAAAACCGGACAGCAAAGGCTGTCCCCTACTTGCCCCAAACACACAACCTGTGCTATACTGGGCAAACATCGAGAGACATTAAAAAGGAGGCCAAACCCATGCAAAAAACGGCCCTGGTCACAGGCGGCGCGCGGGGTATCGGTGCGGCCATTTGCCGCGCGCTCGCGGCGGACGGGTGGGATTTGCGCATCCACTACAACACGTCCGCACAAGCGGCACACGCCTTGGCGGCAGAATTGGGCGGCGTTGCCCTCCGGGCCGATGTACGGGATGCGGACGCCGTGCGTGCCATGTTCGACGCGGCGGGGCCTGTGGATTTGTTGGTGAATAATGCGGGGGCCGCCGCTTACGGTCTGTTTACGGAGACGCCGCCGGAGGTCTGGCGGGAGCTGTTTGCCGTCAACGTGGACGGGGTATATCATTGCACGCAATGTGCATTACCGTATATGATTCGAGAGAAGCGGGGCGGGATTGTGAATATTGCCTCAGTATGGGGCATCACGGGCGCGTCTTGCGAGGCGGCATATGCCGCGACGAAAGCGGCGGTGGTCGGGCTGACGAAGTCGCTGGCGAAAGAGCTTGCACCGTCCGGCATTCGGGTCAACTGTGTGGCTCCGGGGGCGATTGATACGGAGATGCTGGCGGGGCTGGACTTGGGTGATATTCCGATGGGCACACCGGAGGATGTGGCGCATGCGGCGGCGTTTTTGGCATCGGAAAAAGCGAAATTTATCACGGGGCAGGTCATCAGCCCCAACGGGGGACTGGTGATTTAGGAGGTTCGATTCTATGTACGACACAATAGCCGCAATTGCTACGGGCGAGGGGCTCGGGGCGATTGGGATTGTTCGGGTGAGCGGGGCGGGGGCGCATGTTGCGGCGGAGGCGGTGTTCACGGAGCGGAGCGGGCGGCGGGTTGCGGATTTTGCGGCTCGGACGCTGTATTACGGTGCGCTTGCGGATGCGGACGGGCGGGTGCTCGACCGTGGACTTTGCACAATCAGCCGTGCGCCGTCGAGTTATACGGGGGAGGACACGGCGGAGTTTCACTGCCACGGGTCGCCCGTGGTGCTGCAGGGCGTTTTGGAGGCACTCTTTGCCGTCGGGGTGCGGCAGGCGCGGGCGGGAGAGTTTACGCAGCGGGCGTTTTTGAACGGAAAGCTGGATTTGGTGCAGGCCGAGGCTGTCATCGACCTCATCTGTGCCGAGACGGCTGAGGCGGCGCAGAACGCGGCGGGACAGCTCGGCGGGGCGGTGTCCGGGAAGACGGATGCGGTCTATGACGGGCTGCGGGATATTCTCGCGCATTTCCACGCCGTGGTGGACTACCCGGACGAGGACATTGCGCCGTTTGAGTTGGCGGAGTATCGGGCGGCCTTGCTCGGATATGCGGCGGATTTGGACGCGCTGGCCGCCACGTTTCGGCGGGGACAGGTGCTCACGCGGGGCGTGCCGACGGCGATACTGGGGCGGCCGAATGTGGGGAAAAGCAGTCTGCTTAACGCGCTTCTGGGTTATGAGCGGGCGATTGTGACCGACTTGCCCGGTACAACACGGGACACGCTGGAGGAGCGGGTACAGCTCGGCGGTGTGTTATTGCGGCTCATCGACACGGCGGGCGTGCGGGAGACGGATGACCCCGTGGAGCGTCTGGGTGTGCGCCGTGCGGAGGTTGCGGCGGCGGCGGCGGAGCTGGTGTTTGCCGTGTTCGACGGCTCGGAGCCGTTGACGGCGGAGGATATGCGGGTCTTGGAGGCGGCGCGGAACGTGCCGCGGGGGATTGCGGTATTCAATAAAAACGACAGACCCTGTGTTGCGGATGCGGAGCCGATACGAGCATGTTTTGATTGTATTGTACACGTTAGTGCCGTGACGGGTGCGGGGCTGGGAGAGCTTGAGGCGGCAGTAGCCGAACTCTACGCCGAGGTGCCGATTCCTGCGGGGCAGGTGCTGACAAATCCGCGGCATGTAGATGCGGTGTCTCGCGCCGTGACGCATGTGACGGCGGCATTGGAGGCTTTGGATGCGGGTATCACACCCGATGCGGTGCTGACGGAGCTTGAGGGTGCGATGGGGGCTTTGGGTGAACTGACGGGCCGCACGGTTGCGGCGGACGTGACGGGGCGGATTTTTGAGCGGTTTTGTGTGGGGAAATAGCGGCGCATACATTTCCTGTGGCGGGGTTTAGAGTCAAGCGCCGGGCGGCAGGATGCCGCCCCTGCAACGAACGCAACGCCCACGGAACATTGAGGACAGTATCCCCTACAATGGCACAAAAAACCGCAAGCCATTTTGGCTTGCGGTTTTGTTCTATTCTACCCTGTAAACGTAATCGTCACATCTCCGACGCCGGAATCTACCCGAATTGTGCCGAGGGGGTCTGCGGCGGTCTGGGTCATGTTGCCGCCTAAACCTGTGCTCTGCGCACCGCCTGCGGAGACGCGGCCTACGCCGGAGGAGGCGGTGTAAGAGAAACGGTCAAGCGAGCCTTCGACATGTACGGTGACGTTGCCCACGCCGCCGGAGAGGTCGGCATCGCCGGTAATCATACCTCTGACATCAATATCGCCTACGCCGATCTCGATGGTACTTCGGCCGGAGAGGTTGGCGGTTACATTGATATTCCCCACGCCGCTGTCGAGTGTGGCGTTGTGCAGACTCACGTCTTGGATGCGGATGTTCCCCACGCCGAGAGAGAAGTTCGCGCTATCGAGTGCCGTGCCGTCCGGGACGGTGATGGTGATGTGTCCGCTGCCTCTGTCCCAACCCAAGAAGACTCTTCGAGAAGGGGCATTGACGGTCAAGCGGTTTCCGTTGACTTCATAGGTAATCGTGCCGTAGTGGTGGCCTTCGATGCGGAATTCGTCGCCGTAGCGGAGGGTAAGGTCAGAGGTGCCGACGTTTAGTTCGATTTCGCTAAAGGGAGACAATGTTGTATTCAGCTCCGTGCGGGAGCTTGTGTCGGCTACACGGAAGCCGCGATCCCAATACAGGGCGGTTTCTGCGCCCAGTCCGAAAGCGATGACGGCTAAGATGCCGCCGATGAGAATCGCAATCAAGGCGATGAGTAAGATAATTTTTTTCATGATGTTTTCCTTTCTCTCATTCTGCTTAACATCCGACCCAACAGTCGGGCAAATGCACCCATGAGCTTGGTGGCTACGATGTGTGATCCGTATGCAAATATGATGCCAATGCCTAAAATTGCAATGCCGCCGCCGACGAAAAAGAGCGTGGTTGCCGGGCTGGCGGCAATCACGGCAAAGCCGCCGACGATGCAGGCAAGGCCGCCGAGGACAAGCGCGACCGCCGAAATGCCAAAGGCAAAAATTATACTGACGAACACCGCGAACAGGGTGAAAATCAAAGCCGCTATGACGATGGCCAGCGGGAAAGCCAGCGGAAAGGCGAAGATTGCCAGAATGACCATCCAGACCTTGGAAAAGCCTTCTTTTGGGGTTTTGGGTGGTTTGTTCACGGCGTATTCGGCCTTGAGTTGTGCCGCAATCTTGGCGGGGGTGCCGAAACCAGAGATGGTTTCCTGCTCCCGTTCGGGGCCTGCTTCGTCGAAGTATTCTTCGTAGTAGGTGACGGCGGTCTCTCGTTCCTCAAAAGGGAGGGCCTCCAACTCTCGGCGGAGGTCTTGTAAAAATTGTTTCCTATTCATCCTCGTTTGCACCTTCTTCCAACAACAGGGTATTGATTGTCTCCCGAAACTCTGACCACTCCTCTTGGATGTGGGTCAGTTTTTGCCGTCCGTCGGCTGTGATTTTGTAGTACCGCCGATTGCGTCCGGCATAGGGGCTGTCGTAAGTTTCCAAATATTGGTCTTTCTGCAGCCGCCGCAGGACGGGGTACAGGGTGGACTCGGAGATGCTCGCCGCTCTCTGCAGGTTCTGTGTCAGGGCGTAGCCGTAAGTGTCGCCCCGTGTGAGCACGGCCAGTACGCATCCGTCGAGTAGTGCGCCGCCTAATGGGAAAGACATGGGGTGGCTCCTTTCTTTTTGGAGTATGACAATATTATATGACATATAATATTGTTTGTCAATAGAGTTTGGGGAAATTTTTTGTGGGGGTGGATTTTGGGGGCGTTGTAGGGGGTGGGTTGCATCTCTGTCTGTGGGGTTTTGCTTGTTCATACGTTGGGTCTGCCTTCGGCGACCTGCTTTTTGCTCGTGCAAAAAGTAAGCAAAAACACGCTCAGGGGCCTTGCCCCTGAGAACCCCGCCGCGGGTATCTACGTTGGATAAAACGGCGTACTCGTGCGGTATAGGTATTACGCGCCTTGCGCGCCTTATTATTACGTTTGTGACCCGCGATGATGGGCGTCTGCGGGCAGACTGCCCGGACGTTTTCCCCCGCGCGCGGGGTGGGTGGAGGTGTAGTGGACGGGGTGAGATGCGGTAGGGTGAGCTGTGTTCGTCAGCCCTACGGTTTCACCGACACGAAGGGATTCCCCGTTACACTAAACCGCCAGAGGTAATCTGCCGCCTCCCCTGCGTAGCCGATGTTGATCCGTTTTGAGGCGGTGATTTCGGGTGTGGTTGCGGCGGGTTCGAGGTAGAGGTCTGTGTCCCCGATTAGGTCTGTGCCGTATAGATTTTTGCAGATGTCCATCGCCATGCAGAGTTTGCCGGGGCCGCTAAGGAGGTTTTTGCGTTTATCCGTCTTGCGGCGGGCGTGCATTTGGTCGAGGCCGTCTACGGGTTCCAGCGCACGAATCAAGACCGCTTCCGGCTCGCCCGGCGGGCCGGAGACGATGTTGAAGCAGTAATACATGCCGTAGATGAGGTAGATGTAGGCATGACCGCGGGGGCCGAACATGGCCTTTGTGCGCTCGGATTTGCCCTTGTAACTGTGACAGGCGGGGTCACGGTAACCGCAGTATGCCTCGGTCTCCACGATGATACCCGCAGTGGTACTGCCGTCCGCTTCACGGCGGACAAGACGGCAGCCGAGCAGGGCTTGGGCGACTGTGGTGGTAGGCTCATGGAAGAAGTCTCTGGATAGGGACATGGGGGGTTCCTCCGGGTTTTTGCTTTTCCTTAATCATATCACGAGAAACAAAGGCTTGACAAGACCGGGGAAGTTTGGTAGTATATCTCGTACTGGTGCGGCGCATAAGCTGGTGTAGCTCAGTTGGTAGAGCAGCTGATTTGTAATCAGCAGGTCGGGGGTTCAAGTCCGTCCACCAGCTCCATATGGGGGAGTTCCCGAGTGGCCAAAGGGGGCAGACTGTAAAT
>WRAK01000038.1 GCA_009780235.1 Oscillospiraceae bacterium | reverse complement strand
CGGCACGGAGTGGCCTTTCCCGGACCACGATTCGATTTCTTGGTGGGCGACAGACGCGCTCCGCTGGGCGAACTACCACGAGATTATCCTCGGCAGTAACGGCAATGTTGCGCCGGGTGCCGCATCCAGCCGTGTGCAGGCCGCCGTTATGGTCGTGCGGTATGATAATAATATCACTTCTCCACCTGCGCCGTAAGGTGTAAAACGTACGGGCGGGGCCATCCCGCCCGCACCCCCTACGTAACCCCGCCCATACACCCCCCGCCCAACAAAAAAACACCGCGTCTCCAATCGGAAACGCGGTGTTTTCTCATCCAATCCTAATCCGTCACATACGGAAGCAGGGCGACCTGCCGTGCTTGCTTAATCGCAACGGTCAACTGCCGTTGATGCCGTGCGCAGACACCTGTCGTGCGGCGGGGCAAAATCTTGCTCCGTTCCGACATGAACTTCTTGAGCCGGCTCGTGTCCTTGTAGTCGATGTGCTGGCACTTGTCCACACAAAACTGACAAACCTTGCGCCGCTTACGGCCGCGGGATTTAAAATCTCTTTGTTCTCTCTGTTCAGCCAATGGATTTTCCTCCAATCATAATCATTTTAAAACGGCAATTCGCCGTCATCTTCGTCGAGCTCTGCAAAGTCCGAACCCGACACAGAGCCCGTGCCGCCCGCATCAATGGGCGGTGCGTCTCTGTCATCAAAGGGGGGGGGAGAGTTGTAGCCACCGCCGCCCTCACGCTTCTCGCCCGTGAAGTAGGCCTGATCGGCCTGTACTTCCGTGCTCCAGCGTTTGTTTCCTTCTTTGTCTGTCCATTCGCGGACTTGCAGACTGCCGTGGACGGCAATCATGCGGCCCTTGTGGAAATACTTGGAGATAAACTCCGCCGTCTGCCGCCATGCGACAATGTCGATGAAGTCCGCCTGCCGATCGCCCCCGTCCTTGCCGGAAAACCGACGGTCAACGGCGATACGGAAACTCACAACGGCGTGCCCCGACTGCGTGTGCCGCAGTTCCGGGTCCCGCACCATGCGGCCCATGAGTACTACATGATTCATGTCTGTACCCCCTACGCCGGTTGAACGGTAATCAGCGAACGCAGAATGCCGTCCGTGATTCCCAGCACACGGTCGAGTTCTCTCGGGAAATCGGGCGGGGATGTGAATTTCACGAGGAAATAGTGGCCGTCAGCGATGTAGTTGATTTCATAGGCCAACTTGCGCTTGCCCATATCTTCCACTTCCTCCAACGTGCCGCTCTTCTCGATGAGGCCCTTGAACTTCTCAAAGGTCTCTTGGACACCCTCTTCCCCCAGATTGGGGTCAATGATGAGCATCAGTTCGTACTTTTCTTGGATTTTTGCCATGTCTTGCACCTCCTTTTGGACTATGGCCCCTACACACAATAGAAGCAAGGATAGCTTCGGCACCAAGCCGAAGCTTATTTATTATACACGGATTTTGTGTTTTGTCAAGAATGGGGTGGTCTTTTGGGGATGGATGCGGTAAAATGGATACGAATACATCCGTTCTGCATCCTCGCACGTAAGTGTAGGGGCGGCATTGGCCGCCCCTACAACAAGCACCCCCCACAAAGGAGACCTCCATGCAACACAAAATCGCATTCATCGGCACCGGCGTGATGGCCGCGGCCATCCTCAAAGGTGCCTGCCGCACAACAGACCCCGGCAATTTCATCCTCACCGACGCCCTCCCCGAAAAAGCAGAGACCCTCGCCGCTGAACTCGGTTGCCGCACCGCCGCCTCCAACCGAGAGGCCGCAGAGGAGGCCGACATCATCTTCCTCTGTGTCAAGCCCCAGACGGCGGCACCCGTCCTCGCGGAGATTGCCCCCGTTCTGCAAAGTACGCAAAAACTACTCTGTTCCATCCTCGCCGGGGTCACGATTGACACCATCCGCATCCGCCTCGGCGCGCAGGCGCATCCCGTCATCCGCATCATGCCCAACACGCCCGCCCTCATCGGCAAGGGACTGATGCTCTTAGCCTGTGACAACCACGTCTCCGACACAGCAAAGGCCGAGACACTCGCCCTCCTCACCCCCTGCGGCGAGACTATGTGGCTCGCGGAGCACTTCTTCGACCAAGGCACCGCCCTCTCCGGCTCCTCGCCCGCCTTCGTCTACCTCTTCATCGACGCCCTCGCCGACGCAGGCACCGCGGCGGGCCTTCCCCGTGACCAAGCCGTCAAGCTCGCCGCCTGTGCCGCCTACGGTGCCGCCGCCATGGTGCTGGAGACGGACGAAACACCCCAAGCCTTGGCGAACATGGTCTGCTCCCCCGGCGGCTCCACGCTGGCGGGGGTCGCGGCCTTGGAGGCGTGCGGGTTTCATGATACGTTGGGGAAAGCAGTTGAGGCGACTTGTGCGAGGAGCAGAGAATTGGGTGCGCTGTAGGGGCGGGGTCGCGTGGCCGCCCACCACCCTTGCCCTTAGGCCCCCTCGTTTTGAGGGGGCTGCACCATAGGCGGCATTCCTTCTGCCAACCAATTGCACTACGGCTTCGCCTTGCGCTCTTGGGGCGTCAGTTATCGCCGCAGGCGACCGGGGGAGTGCTCCCTCCGACCGCCGCTTCGCGGCGGCCACCTCCCTCGTAAACGAGGGAGGCTAAGGGCGCCCCTACACAATCCATACCAAAACGGGGCTAACGCATACCACGTCAGCCCCGTATCTATTATCTGCCAATCTACGCCGCCGCCGAGAGTCCCACCTGCGCCATAAACTGCGCCAGCATTACCACAAGCTCCGCACGTTGCGCCGTCACCGTGGGCCAGAGAGCTCTGCCGTTATGCACGGGAATCCCCTGAATAACCCCCTGCTCCACCGACCAAGCCATAGGCCCTACGGCCCAATGGGACACGTGGTTCCCGTCCACAAAGGGGGCGAGGCTCATCGGGTTCCCCGGGCTGTATTGTCCGAGGTGCGCGGCAAAGTTCGCCAAGATGGTAATCGCCTGCTCTCTGGTGATTGACCCATAGGGCTGGAAGCGGTTGCCGCCCACGCCCTGCACGATGCTCTGCTCTGCCGCCCACGCCACATAACGGCTGTACCAACTGTTATTCTGCGTATCGATGAATCCGTCGTTGCGTACGGGGATATAGCCGCCCGTTTGCCTGTAGAGTCTGCCGAGTACAGTCACAAACTCGGCACGGGTCATATTGCGGTACGGCGAAAACGCCCCGTTGCCGGTACCGCTCACAAGACCCAACTCGGCCATATTGACTATCCACCCGTTCGCCCAATGGCCGCCGATGTCGTTAAACCAAGACACGCCCGGCAAGACGGCGAGAAACCGATTCCAGCAAACCGTTCCGTATCCGAACATCACATCAAAACCTACCGACCCGCGGTCTACCGCAGAGCCGCGCAAGAGATTCATAAACTGCGCCTGCGTGATATCACCGTCCACCGCCCTTGCGGCAGCAGCCATCGCCGTCACATGCGGCGCGGCAAAACTGGTACCGGAGACGGAGACATATCGGTTTCGCACGGCGTGATCCAAAGTCACCACATCTACACCCGGGGCCGCAACGGTCAGTCCGTTGTTGCGCTGAGAGAACCAAGCTATATTCCCGCTCTGATCCACAGCACCCACAGACACCACGTTGGGGAACGACGCAGGGTAGAAGCGGGTCGTATTCCCGTCATTCCCCGCTGAAGCTACAATAATCGCGCCGTTATTCACGGCATGGTCTACCGCATTACGGAGTGCTTGGCTGGGGGTGCCCCGTGCACCGAAGCTGACATTGATGACATCGACATCAAACACGTCTACCGCATCCCGAATCGCCTGAATCGCAAGGTTGAGATTGCTGGTGTTCCCTTGGAACACGCGAAGCGGCACAATGGTCACCTCGTCCAAGAGACCCGCCATGCCCCGGCCGTTGCCTCTGGCGGCGGCGAGAATCCCCGTCACTTGCGTGCCGTGGCCCAAAGTGTCCAGCACGTTGGCGTTATTATCCACATAATTCCACCCGGCGGCAATCTGTGCAGGGTTTAAGTCTTCGTGGTCAAGGGTAATCCCGCTGTCAATCACCGCAACCCGCACCCCGGCGGCCGATATACCGCGCCCCCAAAAGATGGGTGCATTCACAAAACGCATATCCCATTGCAGAGAGCCGAACAGGGGGTCGTTGGGCGTGACGAAGAGTTCAATTTCGTAGTTCGGTTCAATATAGAGAATCTGATCCGCTCGGAAAACCAGTTGGATATCCTCGACAGACGCAGCTAAGTACAGCCCGTCCGCAACTTCCTCCATGCCGAGCACGGCAGGGGAAATGCGCGGCCGGACGCCGTCCCGCACTTCGACCAAATAGCCGTCGTAAGAAATCCCGGCCGTAGGCTCCACCGAGAATACGCTCATGTCCCCCTCCGCAGCCAGGGCACCCGGCAAAATTAACAGGACGAGACCCAAGATTGCGACTAAAAACAGTATTTTCCTCTTCATTATGTACCCCATTCATGTTAAAAGGTTACATAATTATACACGATAATATGTATTGTGTCAAGTAAAGTTTCGATTTTTTCAACGCAAATCCAATGCCAAATCTTCCGTCCGCCCAAAGGTCACGCCCGTGTAATACCAATCCAAAATCTCCATAAACCCATGCCCCAGATTCGCCATCGTATTTGCCCCGAACTGGCTCATGCCCACCCCGTGGCCGTGGCCGCCCGTGGTGATGGTAATGCCGTCCGCGTCAAAGGAAAACCGCACCGCCGTACTCCGCAGACCAAACAGCCGCCGAAACTGCGGCCCCGTCACCGTCACCCCGCCGATATCAAGGTGCGCCACCCGCCCCGAGTCCGTGTAGACAATCGATGTAATCCAGTCGAGCGTGTTGCCGTCCTCCAACACGGCATCGGAAAACTCCCGCCGCACGGTATCTCTGAATGCGGTAAAGGTCAGCGTCTCCGCTGCATAAAATCGCGGCATGTCCGCCTCACTCTCAAAACTGCGCACACTTTGGAGGTAGGGCACCTCCCCCCAAATCGCCCCGCTGGCCTCAGTATAGCCGTAAGACCCGGCGTGGAACGCGGCCAGTATCGGCCGCGCCTCGTAGAGCAAAATGATCCCGTCCGTATCCCGAATCGCCTCGGCGATGACGGCACTATAGTGTTCAAACCCGTCCCCCCACCGCTCTCTGAGCCGCTCGGGGGGGTGAAATGCTTTACAGCAGGCATAACTCCCGCAGACATGCGCCTCCGGGTGCCGCGGACTTGGTGCAACCAACATCCGATGCAGGGCATAGGTCCGAGCCGCCACCGCCTGCGCCCGCAGGGCCTCCGGGTGAAACCGCGCCGGCATCTCCGCCGCCACCACACCCTGTAAAAACTCCGCCATGCTCATCTCCCACACCTCATCCCCCGCGAGCACGCGCAAAATAAGCGCCGCATCCTGTAGAGGCGATTCGGGTTCCCCCGCATCCGGGGGCGGCGATATCTCCTCGGGTTCCTCCGGCTCGTCCGCCTCTCCCGGCATCGGCAAAGCGGGACTGTACACAAAAATGAGCGGCAAAAGCAGGGCCAGCAATAAAATGACCAGAGAAATGGGTATAATCCATCGCATAGGGGTTCTCCTTTGTGGGGGGTACGTTGTCGTTTTGATCCAAATTTCCCTGTCATTCTGAGCCACAGGCGAAGAATCATATGCAACATTAAGATTCTTCGCTGCGCTCAGAATGACATGAACGGGGTGTAGGGGCGGCCATTGGCCGTCCGCACGTTTTAGTTTTCACACAATGTTGGAACGACGGACGGCCATTGGCCGCCCCTACAAGCCCAATCTATCACCCAACGATTGACGCGGGGCTCAACCTCGTGTAAAATAGAAATGTTCGTCCTCTTCCCTAATATATATTTCAGATTGGATTCACATTATGCGTATAAGCGGATACCTCATGGCCATTATCTCCATCTTTGCAGGAGCCATCGGCTGGCTGATTCGCCGAACGGAGATTGCAACCGTCTTCGACCCCATTTCAGGCCTCGCCGAACGCGGGGCGATGATTACTATTCTGCTCATCGTACTCTCCGTCGCCGTCACGGCACTACTTTTCGGCTTGTCTTTCACCGTGCCGAAAGGGCGTAACCTGTCC
Source organism: Oscillospiraceae bacterium (assembly GCA_009780235.1). Classification (GTDB taxonomy): domain Bacteria; phylum Bacillota; class Clostridia; order Oscillospirales; family Oscillospiraceae; genus WRAB01. The sequence goes on along the minus strand of WRAK01000038.1, from coordinate 7,675 downwards.
ACTTTCACCAACGCTTTCGGCGGCAGTTTGTTCATCACAATTCCGCTCACACTCTTAGGCCTCGTTGTCTTGGTTCTGACGGGCTTGGAGGCCCTATCCCTCCTCCCGGACGGCATGGATGGCTTCGCCGCCGTCCGACTGGGGGGCGCGGCTCTGTCCGGCCTCTGCCTGATGCTCACGGCTGTCTTGGGACATCGCGGCATCAATGTCGCGCTCCCCGCTACCGTGCCTGTCTTCTGGCTCTGCGCTTGGCTCATCGTGAGCCACATCGACAGAGCGGCAGACCCCGTGCTGCTCGGCTATGTCTACAACCTCTTCACCAAAGCGGCCCTCCTGCTGGCCCTCTACTACATCGCGGGCTACGCGTTCCGCCAACACAGGCCGGGGCGGCTCATGTTCGCAAGTTCCACGGCAATTTTCTTTACCGGGGTCACGATGGGAGATAACTTAGACCTCTACACCCGAGGCACGTTCCTCGCTTTGGCTGCCACGGTGCTGATTTACCAAATCGCGCTCACGAAAAACCTAAACTATAACGATTGGAAAGATATCCCCTACATGGAACGGGATATGTAACTGGGGACAAACCCGCTTCGCTGGGCTTTGTCTCCCAAAGGAACCGGCCTGCGGGCCGGGCCGCTGTGGCGGGCTGTAGTGTTTTTTTCGGAAGTGAATTCCGAAAAAAGACGGATTTCATTTTTTCGCCTGCGGCGAAAAGGACGAGGGGCACGAAGCGGTTATAAAATTGTGGGATATAGATATTTTAGATAGAGATAACGAGGAACCCGATGGATAGTAAGTTCTACACCGCAAGCACACAAGTCAAACAAAACCTAACCCGCCGCTCGGCGGGCATCCTGCGCTTTGGTCTGGTATTTCTGGTCGTGGTGGCGCAAGTGGCCGTCATCTTTTTTCTGGTACAGGTCGTCCACACCCGCGCATTGCCGCTGTATTTCATCATCCAGGGCATCGCCGTCATTGATATTTTTATCCTGACGGGCAAGCGGCAAAACGCCTCTTTCACCATGGCATGGGTGATTCTCATCCTCCTGCTCCCGGTGTCGGGACACATTCTCTATATCCTATGGGGCAGACGCACCAAGCATAAGCGCATCCGCCGCACATTGGCACGGACAAATCCCTACTTGGTCAAAGACCCCGCCGTCTACCAAGCCCTCAGCGAAGCGCATCCGCGCCGCAAACGTCTGGCCGGGTACCTCGGCCGTATGGGCTTCCCCGCCTATCAGGGGACAAGCTGCACCTACTACCCGTTGGGCGATGTCCAGTTCCCCGCCATGCTCGCCGACATCGAACAGGCCAAAAAGTTCATATTCCTCGAATACTTCATCATCGGCCAGGGCGAGCTCTGGACGGAACTTCGTGAAATCCTCGCCCGCAAAGCGGCGGAGGGGGTCGAAGTCCGTGTCATGTATGACGACTTCGGCAGTCTCATCACCCTGCCCCGCAACTTAGAAGCCGATCTCAAGAGTCTCGGCATCCAAGTCACCGCTTGGGGGCCGATTCACTACTCCATCAGCCGACTCTATATCAACTACCGCAACCACCAAAAAATCTGCGTCATCGACGGCGACATCGCTTACACCGGCGGCACAAACCTCGCCGATGAGTATATCAACGTAAACTCCAAACTCGGCCATTGGAAAGACACGGCCATTCGCATAGAGGGCGATGCCGTCTGGAGCCACACGGTCTTCTTCCTCCAAATGTGGGAGGCGCAGACCAAACAGGAACAGGACCTAGACAAATACCGCCCCACCCGGCAAGGCAAAGCCGCGCCCGGCTTCTATCAACCCTTTTCCGACGGCCCCATGAACAACCCCTACAACCCGGCGGAGATTACCTACCGCAGTATGGTCAACAACGCCAGAGAGTACGTCTATATCACCTCGCCCTACCTGATTATCGACAACAGTATGACAGACGCCCTCTGCACCGCCGCTCTCGGCGGCACGGATGTCCGCATCATCACCCCCCGCAAGTGGGACAGATGGTTCGTCCACATGGCCACGCAGTCAAACTACGACGCCCTCCTCCGTGCCGGGGTGAAACTCTACGAATACGCCCCCGGCTACATCCATGCCAAAACCATCCTCTCCGACGATGACCATTGCATCATCGGCACCATCAACATGGACTACCGCAGTTTCTACCTCCACTACGAAAACGCCGTATGGATGTGCGGAACCCCCGTAATCAAGACCATCAAGGCCGATTTCGAGCGAACACTGCTCGAATGCGAGGAAATCGAGTTGGCCAAATGGCAAAAGCGGCCGTGGCGCATGAGGCTGTATCAATCGTTCTTCCGCATTTTTGCGATATTTTTCTAACTGTACAGATTAGCCTCCCTCGCTTGCGAGGGAGGTGCCCCGAAGGGGCAGAGGGAGTACTCCCCTGGTCGCCTGCGGCGATAACTGACGCCCCAAGAGCACAAGGCGAAGCCGTAGTGCGATTGGCTGGCGGAAGGAATGCCTACGGTGCAGCCCCCTCAAAATGAGGGAGCCTAAGGTCAAGGACGGGCTACCACACGGGGTCGCCCCTACAATACTAACTGTGAGGTCAACACACATGACAACAAAACTATATCTCATCCGCCACGCCGAAGCCGAGGGCAATCTCTACCGCCGCATCCACGGCCACTATGACAGCCCCATTACCGACCTCGGCATGAAACAAATCGCCGCCCTCGGCGAACGCTTCGACGGCCTAAAAATCGACGCCGTCTACGCCAGCGACCTCGTGCGCGCACAGACCACCGCCCGCGCTCTGTCCGTCCCGCGCAATTTGGAGATACGGCTCCGCCCCGATATCCGAGAGGTCTCCATGGGCCGCTGGGAAGATGAGACTTGGGCCTCCGTCGAACGCATCGAACCGAATCAACTCGCCGCTTTCTCCACCGACCCCGCCCGCTGGGATTTAAACGGCACAAACGAGAGCTTCGCAGGTCTCACCAACCGCATCGGGGTTGCCATCACGGAAATCGCCGCCACCCACCCGGGGCAGACGGTCGCCATCGTCACGCACGGCAATGCCATCCGTGCGCTCTTGGCGCGCCTCCACGGCCTGTCGTCAATTCGCTTTTCCGAAATCCCCCATTGCGACAACACCGCCGTCGCCCTCTTAGAAGCCGGAGACGGCGGCCTCACCGTCCGCTGGATGAACGATGCCAGCCACTTAGATGAAACCCTCTCCACCTTCGCCCGCCAGAGCTGGTGGCGGAGCACCACAGGCGGCGACAAGGGCAATCTGGACTTCCTGCCGCTGAACCTCGACGACCCCGAATCCCACAGCCGCTACCTCACTTACAGACAAGACGCCTGGGGCGAAGTACACGGTACGCTGGCGGGCTTCACGGACGAATACGTCGCCCGCGCCGCTTTCCACGCCGCCGCCCACGACAGAGCATTGGTCGAAGCCGTCACCGGAGACGGTGTCCCCGTTGGACTGCTGGAGCTCGACATCTTCCGCGGTGAAGAGACGGGCGAAGGGCATATCAGCTTCTTCTATATCAAGCCCGAATTCCGCGGCCGCTACTTCGGCCCCCAGCTCATCGGCCACGCCGTCAGCGTATATCGCCCGATGGGACGGGATAAGCTCACGCTGCATGTGTCCGAGGTGAACGAAAAGGCCATCGGGTTTTATGAGCGGTTCGGATTTGAAAAAACGGGCCAGACCGAGGGCGTACGCGCACCGCTTTGGGTGATGGAAAAGGATATTACCGTGCGGGTACGGTGAGAAAGCCCTACGCCCCGGACGGAGGATTGCCCTTGCCCTTAAAATTCCCCTCCTCGGAGGGGTGCCGCCGCAGGCGGTGGGGTGGTCGCCCTTGACCTCGTAGGGGACATATCCTCATCGCGCCGTGTACGATTGCACCGCGTGATAAACTACGGCGCACTCGCATACAGCGCAAATGCACATAAGCCGCGCAGCCTCCTTTTCCAACTGACGCCCCAAGAACGAAGCGATTGGCTTGGCGGAAGGGGTGCCTGTGGTGCAAAGGAGGTGGCAGGCGAAGCCTGACGGAGGATTTGTATCTCCTGCCGCCGACATCGCAAACATGAATCCTCAGTCAGCTTCGCCGACAGCTCCTTTGGAAAAGGAGCCTTTGCGCCTTGTAGGCCGCTATTTCCTCTCAACGTAATGCACACACGCAGGCGTGTCGGTTTCTCTCTTTTTTAATCGTGGATACACACAATGCCCATACTTGATTGACTGATAGGATTTTCCGAATTTAATGTAATGCAAGCGAAAATGTTTGCATCTTTGACAGGTTTCTTCGCTTAAGTATTTAATTCTTTTGCACATTTGTCAGCATCCCTTTCTGCAAAACAAAAATCTAATCTATATCTGCAATTGTACATCAAATTGGTATGCTTTATATCAATCGAACACCATCCGGTGTTCGCAAATTCAACGGGGGGTAACACAACAATGCGCACACACAACTTCCTCCCCACCGCCACCGCCGACCTCGCCGACCGCAATTGGCATTACTACGACTACCTCATCATCACCGGCGATGCCTACATCGACCACCCGAGCTTCGGTGCCGCCGTCATCGGCCGTGTGTTAGAGGCCGAGGGTCACCGTGTGGCGGTACTGGCACAACCGAACTGGCATGACACAGCGGCTTTCCTCGCCATGGGGAGGCCGCGTTTCGGCATATTCGTGACGGCGGGCAACCTAGACTCCATGGTCGCCCACTACACGGCGGCCCAAAAGCCCCGGCGGGAGGACTACTACTCCCCCGGCGGCAAAGCGGGCCTGCGTCCCGACAGGGCCGCCATCGTCTACGCAAACAGAGCTAGGGAAGCCTTCCCCAGCCTGCCCGTCATCCTCGGCGGACTGGAAGCCAGCCTGCGCCGCTTTGCGCATTACGATTACTGGTCGGACAAAGTCCGCCGCAGCATCCTCTTTGACGCAAAAGCCGACCTCATCGTCTACGGCATGGGCGAATCCGCCACCAGAGAAATCGCCGCACGGCTGAAAAACGGCGAGCCTGTCAGCGAACTGTGTGACATTCGTGGTACCGCCTACGCCGTCCGCGCCAATCCCGTAGGGGTCGATGCCCACATCGACCCGCACCCCATAGAATGCCCCGCCTACGAATCCGTCCAATCCGACAAACACGCCTACGCCACGACCACCCGCATCCAAGCCGAAGAACACGACCCCATCCGAGGCCGCGCCGTCCTCCAAGCCCACGGCGACCGCGTCCTCGTGGTGAATCCTCCTGCCATGCCATTGGATGGCAAGGATTTAGATGCCGTCTACGACCTTCCTTACACCCGCGCCGTCCACCCCATGTACGAGGCGCAGGGCGGCGTTCCCGCCATTGAGGAAGTGCGCTTTTCCGTCATCCACAACCGGGGCTGTTTCGGCGGATGCAACTTCTGCGCGCTCAGTTTCCATCAAGGCCGCATGGTCTCCGCACGTACGCATCAGTCCGTGGTGCGAGAGGTGGAAAGCTTTATCGGCCACCCCGACTTCAAGGGCTACGTCCACGACATCGGCGGCCCCACGGCCAACTTTCGGCGGCCGTCTTGCGCCGGACAAAAAGAGCGCGGTCTCTGCAAGCACAAGCAATGCCTCGCCCCCAAGCCCTGCGCCGAGTTAGACGCCGACCACACGGACTACCTCAAGCTCCTGCGCAAAGTCCGAGAACTCCCCGGTGTGAAAAAAGCCTTCGTCCGTTCCGGCATCCGCTTTGACTATCTGCTCGAAGATACAAACGGCGAGTGCTTCGCAGAACTCGTCCACTACCACATCTCCGGCCAGCTCAAAGTCGCCCCGGAGCATGTCGTGCCGCACGTCCTGGACTGCATGGGAAAACCCCACGCAGACGTGTACGATCGCTTCGCCGAAAAATACCGCCGCCTCAACCAGAAATACGACAAGGACCAATACCTCGTCCCCTACCTCATGAGCAACCACCCCGGCAGCACGTTGCAAGACGCCGTGAAACTCGCTGAAGCCCTCCACAAGCAGGGCAAGCATCCCGAGCAAGTCCAAGATTTCTACCCCACCCCCGGCACCATCTCTACCGCCATGTACCACACGGGGCTAGACCCCATGACGATGCAGCCCGTCCACGTCCCCAAAGACGGCAGAGAACGCACCCTGCAACGCGCACTCCTGCAATGGAGACGCCCGGAAAAGAAAAAACAAGTCCTCGAAGCCCTGCGCAAAGCGGGGCGGGAAGACTTGATTGGGTTTCATAAGTGGTGTTTGGTGAAACCGGACGGGGGGGCCAAAAAACGTAAACCGTAGGGGCACCCTTTCCCTTTAAAAATCGTGCCTGTTACCGCCATCGCTGCCGAGGTTTTCAAACAAGCGTACAATTTGTTCAACACAATCGAAGTCTGACAGGTCATCATTTTGAATGATGGCCTGTATTTTTTGCAAGGTCTGATAGCATTGTTTTTCTATGATTTCGTTTGCGTTTAGGTGGAGATGCGGGAATGTGACGTGTGTGTTTTCTCGGGAGAGTATTTGGGCTAGTATTTCTTTGTATAGTTCCATGGGATGGGTGTTCTCCTTTGGGATTTTAGTAAATGTGTTTTCATCATACCATAGATGTCACTTGCCTGTCAATTGACTGTATCTAGTGTGCTTTTACTATGCTACCATGTATGCAAATGCGTTCAGGAGGCATGTGCATGGCATCTTTAAAAAGAGTTTTTACGTTGCGGTTGCATGATGAAGTTTTCGATAAAGTTGAAGTTCTCGCAAAGGAACAACATCGTTCAATGACAAATTTAATCGAATATATTATTTTATCTCATCTTGCACAGCACGAAAATGAGCACGGAGAAATAGACGTGCCGAAATGAGTGAATCCATATAGGCGGGTTATTGTGAAAAAAATATTATTTTATGAAAATGTGATTTCCAAGCAATTGAAATTGGCAAGGATAAAATGCAACTTGTCACAAGCAGAACTGGCTGCTAAAATGCAGACAATGAATGTGAATATCGACCAGCAAATGATAAGTAAAATCGAAAACAACGCTCGGTTTGTGACAGATTATGAATTGGCGTGCTTTTGTAGAATATTGAAAATATCAGAAAAAGAACTGTTGACCGATTTTTATGAGAACTATAGCTAGTAATAAAATAACCGTACGGGTATCGCAATAGCGACGCCCGTACGGTTATTTTGTCCGGAAATGTTGTCCTGCCGCCGGCAGGCAAACCCAACGTAAAAACCAAGAAGAACCATGCGACCAGAGATACCCCCCGCCCCGACAAAGACAAAAAACACCCAAATCTACAAAAACCTCTTGCAAATTCGAGCGTTATCATATACAATAGCGGCAGCGGTAGTCTTCGGGGCAGCAACCCCACTACCGTCACAGGGTGTACACGAATACACCCCATGCGTAACCTCTCGGCCCTGCCGCCAGTCACAAGTATAACACATTCCGTGTTACCGTGGCAAGTACGAGGTTATAATTGCGATACCACAGGCGCAGCATGGGTGTAAAAACCCATGCTTTTTTCTATTTGTGACCGGCAGGCAGGGCCGGGAGTGAGCGTGTGCATGATTGAAAGGAAGTGCACGCATGGAAACAGATCGGCACGAGCAACTCAAAGCAGAGCACGACCGCCTGTTCTGCGAAACAGACGATGTACGCAGGGCATTGAAAACCATAAT
>WRAK01000037.1 GCA_009780235.1 Oscillospiraceae bacterium | reverse complement strand
AGCGGCACCGTGGGCGCGGCAGACATCCTGCGGATTGAGCGGCACCTGCATGATCTCCTTATGGATATGATAGGGCAGCCGCGCATATGGGATATTGTTCTGGGCAGACCGTAAGCGAGACAAATGTAAGTATACCGGGCGGGGGGATATAAGCCCCCCGCTCGGCGAAAAAAAACAAAAAAGCAATCATTATAAAAGGAGTAGCAACCCAATGCAAAAAACAACGCGAAGAACAATAAGCTTTTTATTGGCGGCACTCATGCTGCTGAGCCTGTTCCCGGCATCGGCTATGGCGATGCCGGATGTAAGCACGTATGAAGCCGAAACGGCAACGATGCCGGAGGAAACCCCCGGCGCGCTGATGGCGCATTTGCTTGCGGGCGGCATTATGTCCTTGCATAGTGCCGAGGCGGACGAGGCTTATTTAGAAGCCGGCACAATCACAATCGAAGTAGACGAATACGGCGTGCCGACGGTAACGATGCCGCCGGATGTGGGGGCGAACTATGCACTCAGCATTGCCGAAAGCGGTAACATCACCATCATCTTCCCGCCGGAGACGGACGAGGGTGATATCGAGCTTGCGTTGCCGTCTGACGAGTGGGCCTATACCATCGAGCGCAAGGACGCAGAGGCATTTGCGGATACATATGAGAGCACATATGACGAACTTGTGTTCGTGACGATTATCGCGCCTGTGATGACGGCTGAAGCTTATGCAGGGTCCGGTATTGATATGATGCCTAGGGCGTTTTGGTTTTGGGGCTCGATTATGTTGCGCTCGAATGGAGGCCAGTGGAACGAGATGCCTTGGGGATGGTATTCTTGGGATGAGATCCCCCCTCCTTTCCCGGAAATCAGATGGGATGTGGTTAGTACAGGCTCTACGGATCTCGTTCACTGGCAAAACATCCCGGAATTTCCGCTTCCGACAAGAGCCGGCTTCGCTTTTTACAGTTGGGCTCCTGCCCGCCCGACGTGGGGTCAGTATGAATCCGGACACCGGACCTTCACCGCGCAGTGGGGGCATAGTGTCACGCTGAACGCGGGCACGGGCGCACACTGGGGTACCACCCCGCCTTGGGGCTGGACGCGGAGCGCACCGGCATCGGGCAACATCACGCAGATTACGCGCGTATTTCCGACCGGCACGCACTGGGCTAACATAGCCTTCCCGACCCCGACGACCGCACCGGCGGGTCTGGTCTTTAGTTCGTGGAACCCGGGACGTCCGGGCGGTAATATAACAGCAAACTTTACATCGACGGCGACGTGGGGAGTACCTCAGACTACCATCACACTAAACGCGGGCGCGGGCGCAAACTGGGGCACGGACGCCCCGTCGGGCTGGCAGCGCGGTGCACCGGCATCGGGCAACATCACGCAGCTCACGCGCACGGTACCGGCAACCACGCAATGGAGTACAATTTCCTTCCCGACCCCGAACAATCCCCCGGCGAACGAAGCATTCATTGCATGGACCACGCCGCGTCCGGCTTCAGGGACCGTAGGGACAACGAACTTCAACTCCACCGCGACGTGGACGGTGACACCGCCCCCCGTTGTAAGCTTCAACCTCAACAACGCAACCACGCCCGCGAGCATCCCGAACCAAACGGTACCGCTGAACGGCACCGCCACCGAACCCGCCCCGCCCCCGACGCGTGACGGCTACACCTTCCGCGGTTGGTACATTGCGCCGGAAGAGCGGCTGATTATAACGGAGCATGTGTACGGCCTGGGCACGCAATATAACACCACAGCCGCCTACGCGCGCTTGGGCGCGAGCAACTTGAGAGGTGTTTTGAACACATGGGGTGCGAATAATCTCGCCCCTGAACTCAGAGCGGCAGCGTTGACGCCGGATGGTGTAAATAATGACGTGCGCTCTGCCCCCAGCCCGCACATCATCATCTCATGGACCCCACTGGGCAATATGCCTTGGGCGCAAGAGAATCAACCTGCGGGCCGCACGACTGCGGGCTTGCCGGCCTCCGGCGCGGCGGCGGACAGCGCATTGTTCGTGTTGTCGATATCAGAGGCAAACCACTATTTTGACAGCCCTGCCGGGCATGCGATTAATTCGGACAGAGAGGCATATGGCGCAGGGCTCAACGAGACCAGAGGTTGGTGGCTTCGCTCTCCCGGCGGTAGTGTGATGTTTAGCGATGATGGCGGCACCACGGGTGCCGTTGGTTCCGGCAACTCGACGGCGGTTGACTTTCGGGGCAGAATCTTACACCGAGATGGAAGCAATGCCGGGACCGGTTCCAGTACCATCCTCGGCTTCCGCCCCACGCTGTGGACCCACGGTGCTGTAGGCTTTGACGCGATCGTCGTCGGTGACCGCTTCACCGACACCAACGACATCGAATGGCGCGTGCTGTATGGGGATATGGAGCGTTTCGACTTCACCACACCCATCACGCGCGACACAACCCTCGTCGCCATGTGGGACGAGGCCGTTACCGTAAACTTCGACCTCAACGGCGCAACCACCCCCGCGAGCATCCCGAACCAGACCTTCGCCCCGGGTGAAACCGCGACACGCCCCGTGTCGGACCCCACCCGTGACGGCTACATCTTCCGCGGCTGGTACGCGGCGGCGGAGCGGCTTATCATCACCGAGCGTGCACACGGGGGTTGGGGGCCTGGGACTTCTATCACGGGGATGGGGGTCAATCCCTCGAACACGCCATATTTCACGACGAATCACTTCAGACCTTGGGCAGATTCGACCCTGCGCACGACGATGACCGATTGGGGTGCGGCGAACCTTGCGCCTGAAATTCGCGCGAGCGCGCTCGCGCCAAACAATGTGCATACAGACCGCTGGATTCCGCCCGGTGCACCCGGCTTCACCGGAAATTGGGATAACCCCGCGTGGCTGCAGACAGGGCCCGCCGGGTTCACCTACGCGGGCGTACCGACCCCGGGCGCGGCGGCGAACAGCTCTTTGTTTCCGCTGTCCATGTCCGAAGCACGTCAGTATTTCCATGCCCCCGGCCAGTTCACAAATGCCGATTTACTCGCCTTTGACCACAACTTCCCCACAACGGCTCGGCCCTGGTGGCTTCGTTCGCCCGGCGGCGGCTCAAGACCGGGCGGTGAATATATCCATGACAACTCGAACAGGCCCATGACAGGTGTGAACTGGGCCGGAACGCTGGTTAACGTGATTGGACACCACCCGGACCTAGGCCTCCGCCCCGCCCTGTGGACACGGGGTGCCGGAGGAGGAACCCCGATTGGCGGCACCTTCACCGACACCAACGACATCATGTGGCGCGTACTGGCGGGCGATTTGGTCCCCTTCGACTTCACCACGCCCATTTACGATGACACAACCCTCATCGCCATGTGGGACGCTGCCCACACCGTCACCTTCGACCCCAACGGCGGCACACCGACCCCGCCGACGCAAAGCGTGCGGGACGGCGAGACGGCCACCGAGCCGACGCCGCCGCCGACGCGGGACGGGTATACGTTCCGTGGGTGGTATACCGGGAGAGATGAAATCTGGTGGCGCGTTCTCGCCGAAGATGCGGGGCGTCAGCTGATTATCACCCGCGATGCACACGGCAACTGGACAGATTATAGTAACGTTACGAACACACCGTACAACCTCACCAATCAAGAACATACTCCTTTTACGCAGTCCCATCTGCATACAATCATGCAAGATTGGGGCGCAATGCACCTTGCGCCTGAACTCCGTGCGAGAGCACTAGCACCGAACGGTGTAGATAACGATGTGCGGAATGCGCGGGGAGGTACGTGGACTTCATTACACGGGCAGCACCCGCAACCGAATGTGCCCGGTCAGTACGAGAATCAGCCTGTTGGACGTACAACACCCGGTGCAGCTACGCCGGGTAATGCAGCGAACGCTTCTTTGTTTGTACTTTCTATTTCGGAAGTGCATGAGTATTTTGACTTTACGTTTGTTCCTCTGGGACCTACTACCGGATATTATAGCGACAGGATTGCCTATTGCCATAATACCGGGTTGCGTCGTCGGAGTACGTGGCTCCGTTCGCCCGGGCCCCTTGCGCAACCTATGGCGTCATGGAATAGTGGCGGCGATGTAGGGCAGATAACCTCGAACAACATAAATTCCGGATTCCGCCCGGCCTTATGGGTGGAGAACTTGGGAGGTGGTTTGTCGGTTGGTGATACTTTTTCTACTGTTCCCGTCCGTTTTGACTTTACCACCCCCGTCCACGATGACATCACGCTGGTCGCCATGTGGGACAAAGTAGAAACCCACGACGTCACCTTCGACCTAAACGGCGGTGACCCGCCCGCCCCGGCAACGCAAAGCGTGCGGGACGGCGAGACGGCAACCGAGCCGACGCCGCCGCCGACGCGTGAGGGCTACACCTTCCGCGGGTGGTACACGGCGGAGCCCACCGAAACCTTCACCGACAACGGTATCGCGTGGCGTGTAATGTATGACAGCGGCGATGGATACCGTCTCCTGCTTACGGAACATGTGCATATGGCGAATATCCCAAATGGAGGGTACAACCTCGGGGGAGGCGGGTACACACGCTTGGCACAGTCGAACGCCCGTACGCTTCTGAACACTTGGTGGACAGACTACGTGGCCGGCACAGGGGTTGCGGCCGCTGCGGTGCCTGTAAATAATGCGGAAAATGATGTCCGTGCCACACTCGGACCCGCGAACGCAACGTGGAGCTTTGAAAATGTGGCGGCCAGCGGCTGGACTACACCCGGCAGCGGTGCTGTAGCGGCAAACGGTTCTAACGCACTATTCATTTTCTCAGTATCAGAAGTAAACCGATTCTGGCCGCCGACGAACAATGTGGAGTCAGGTCAGTGGAGTGTAAATGCGGATCGTCAGGCAAATGAGCACAGCGGCCCAGTACCGCAGCATTGGTGGCTCCGCTCACCGGGCGGCGAGATAGACTGGGAGGTGAGCAATAATGTTGCGTTTGTGGAGGCGAGTGGTCAGGTGGGCCATCTGCGTGGCAGCGCCCAGCCCCCGGGGCTACGCCCCGCATTGTGGATATATGGCGACATAATGAATGACGACGGGCTGTCTGTGTTCTATAACTACACCCCCTTCGACTTCAACACCCCCATCACCGAGGACACACACCTCATCGCGATGTGGGACGCCGTGCACGACGTCACCTTCGACCTCAACGGCGCGGACACCCCCGCGAGCATCCCGACGCAGACCGTGCCGGACGGCGAGACGGCAACAGAGCCGACCCCGCCCCCGACCCGCGACGGCTACACCTTCCGTGGGTGGTACTACGCGCCGGACGGACAGCTGATTATCACGGAGCATGTACACCGCGGCGGCGACGGCACTTGGACGCCGTCTGGCGGCGATACGCGGTATAATAGACCTTCCGCGCCCCACCTTCCGGATGTACCCGGGTACACCCGATTCACACAGTCACACCTTCATACGACGATGATTGCTTGGGGCGAAACAAACCTTGCACCTGAACTCCGCGCAAGAGTACTGGCACCGGACGGCGTAGATAACGATGTGCGGAGTCGCGGAGAGGGAGGGTTGTGGAGTTCGGCTTCGAATGTCGGAGGATTCGAGAACCAAGCGATTGGACGTACCACGCCCGGCGCACCGACACCGGGCAGTGCGGCGAACGCCTCCTTGTTTGTGCTCTCCATTTCGGAAGTGCATGAATATTTTGACGGTGGAGGTACCATTGAAAATGCCGACAGAATGGCCGGACGGGCTTCTAGTTACCCTGCCTTCCATGGTGCCGAGTGGTGGACCCGGTCGCCCGACAGCACAGGCGTCGGCGTAGCGACTGTAGGCGTTGACGGCCGTATAATAGCAAACAGGGTTGCTGCAAACGAGGGCCCCGGCTTCCGCGCCGCTTTGTGGGTTGACGGCGCGGCACCCGTGGGCACGCGCTTCACCGACACCAATGACATCCAATGGCGCGTACTGGGCGGCGAGCTGGAACCCTTCGACTTCAACACACCCATCACGCGTGACACAAACCTCATCGCAATGTGGGACGCTGACGGCTACGAATTCCAAATCACCTTCCACATGTACGACGGCAGCGACGACTACGAAATCGTAGAAGTCATCCCCGGCACCGCGCTAAACCTGACGACGCTAGCCGACCGCGGCATCCCCGTGGCACATATCCTCGGCACACCCGAGGCACAAGGCTGGGCATTGTGGGGCTGGTTTAGCGATGCGCAGCTGGATCCCGCCACGACAGGGCGTCCCCTCAGAAACGGCTTCCGCAGACCGGTTGTAGGCGCGACAGGCTTCCCGATCGGCTCCGTCATCACGCAGACAATGATTGACGATTTGTTCGACGCAAACGGCAACCTCGACCTCTTCGTCATCTGGTCGCTCTGGGGCGACGCGAATGATGACGATAGAGTGGATGCTGCCGATGTTTTGCAGATGCAGCGGCATTTGCATGATCTCCTCATGGACCTGATCGGACAGCCGCGCACATGGGATGTGACAATTAACCAGATCGCCGCCAACGTAACCGTGAGCGGCACCGTGGGTGCGGCAGACATCCTGCGGATTGAGCGGCACCTGCATGATCTCCTTATGGATATGATCGGGCAGCCGCGCATATGGGATATTGTTCTGGGCAGACCGTAAGCGAGACAAGTCTCAAATAGGAAAAAGCCGGGCAGGGGAGTATCCCTGCCCGGCTAAGGAAAAAATATATAATAGCTGATTAAAATAGATACCAACAGAGCAATTATATAAGGAGCAACCCACATGCGAAAAACAACACGAGGGGCAATAAGCTTTCTGTTGGCAGCACTTATGCTGTTGAGCTTGTTCCCGGCATCGGCTATGGCGATGCCGGATGTAGGTACATACGAGGCTGAGCCTGCGTATACACAGAGCGCGCCGGCGGCCCCGCTTGCCGCCGATGGCTACGAATTCCAAATCACGTTCCACCTATACGACGGCAGCGACGACTACGAAATCGTAGAAGTCATCCCGGGCACCGCGCTCGACCTGACGGCCCTCGCCGACAGAGGCATCCCCGTGGCGCATATCTACGGCACACTCGAGGCAAGCGGCCGAGCATTGTGGGGCTGGTTTAGCGATGCGCAACTGGATCCCGACACGACAGGGCGCGTGCTCAGAAACGGTCTCCGCAGACCGGTTGTCAGAGATGTAGGCTTCCCGATCGGTGAAGTGATTACGCAGACAATGATTGACGACCTGTTTGACGCGGACGGCAACCTCGACCTCTTCGTCATCTGGTCCCTCTGGGGCGATGCGAATGATGATAGAGTGGATGCTGCCGACGCTCTGCTGATTCAGCGGCATTTGCATGATCTTTTCATGGACCTGATCGGACAGCCGCGCACATGGGATGTGACGATTAACCAGATTGCCGCCAACGTAACCGTGAGTGGCACCGTGGGTGCGACAGACATTCTGCGGATTGAGCGGTACTTGCATGACCTCAGCATATGGTGGCCGGGCGCAGGGTGGCCGAGCATATGGAATATAGTTCTGGGCAGACCGTAAGTAAGACAAGTCAAATGGGAAAAAGCCGGGCAGGGGATTATCCTCTGCCCGGTTTTTGTTGCAAAAGAAGCTGGCATACAGATTAGCGTAAGCGGGAAATAAACGGGACATTGTGGCATTGCAGTAGCTGATGCTAAACTCAAACGCAAAAGAGATCAAGGGTGCGCAACGCATGGGACAGCAGAAACGCAGCAAGTTGAAGCGGGAAACGCTTATCGCCGCCCAACAGGAGCGCGGCCAATCACAAAACCCATGGTGCGAAGCGAACGGAGTAAACTACCACACGTTTCCCGACCGAGCAAGACGGCTGCGCCGGCGGGAAAAGCCAACGCAATGGGCGGAAGCGCAGGCAGCGGCGGATACGGGTGCGATCCAAGTAGAGGTTGGCACATTTCGAGTGATAGTGCCTGAAAATTTCAACGAGGCATCATTACTTCGGGTCTGTAAGGTGTTGGCAAGCTTATGCTGAGTGTGTGTATCTCGCTTGTGGGGCGACGGATATGCGGAAGAGCATCAGTAGCTTATCAGCGATAGTGGCGGGCTGTTTTCACCTCGACTCATTCGATGCGGCAAACACACCGCAACCCGCACGCCCAGACCATCCCGCGTCAGCACATCAAAATATCCGCCGTGCTTATCCACAATCCACTTCGCAATCGCAAGCCCGAGCCCCGTGCCGCCAGTACTCTTCGTGCGGGAGCTGTCGGAGCGATAGAACCGCTCAAAGATATGCGGCACATCCCCCGCGCCCATGCCCTGCCCCTCGTCTTGGACTTGGAAGAAAGCGATGCCCTCTGCGTTGACGCCCGCCTTCAACGTAATCCTCGACCCCGCGGGGCTGTACTTCGCCGCGTTGTCCGTCAGGATGCGGGCGACCTGTTTGAGCAAACCGGGGTCGCCCACGGCCTCCACAGGTTCGGACGGGGTAACAAGGCGGTACTCATGGCTCTCGTCTATCATGACAGATTCGTCATGTACCTCTTTCATCATGGCCGCAAGGTCAAGCGTTGCGCGCTCCAGTTGAATCTTGCCGATGTCCCCGCGGGCGAGGAACAAAAGCTGCTCCACCAGCCGCTGCATGTGGACGGATTCGCTCTGAATCGCGGCGATGGACTCGGCCAACACCGTCTCATCCTCCTTACCCCAGCGGTCGAGCATGTTGACGTAGCCTTGGATGACGGCAATGGGCGTCCGCAGTTCGTGCGAGGCATCGGACACAAAGCGGGATTGCTGGCGGTAGTTCTCCCGCATCTGTTCGAGCAAATTATTTACCGCTTGCTCCAACCCCGCAAGGTCGTGGTCGCCCGTCTCCAAGCGATCGGCGCGGGTGGGGCTGATTTGACTGATGGCGGTCTCCAAGGCGTGGAACTTCTCCGCCCCGAGCAGGACGGCGGTGCTGAGTTTGTCGGCCGTCTCCGCCATCTCGTATAAGGGACGCACCCGCCGCCGAATCTGCCACCTGCCGATGAGAATTTGCCACAGCAAAATGATGCCCTGTGTGGCAAAAACGGGAACATACAGAAACGCCAGTTCGGCAGTCAGGCGTCCCCAGTTTGTGAGCAAAGTCATCCCGCCCAAGTGGAACGCTACTGCGGAAAACAGCACCACATTGAACCAGAAAAAAATCCAAAACAATTTCCACAACCAAAGCCGCCGGATGCGTCCGACAGCCTTATTCAGTTTTTGCGTCTGCGCCGTCTTATTCATCTCGCACCACGTATCCCACGCCGCGAATCGTCTTGATGAGCTTCACGTCAAATTTATCGTCAATCTTCGACCGCAGATAACGGACGTAGACATCCACTACATTGGTCTCGCCCATGTAGTCATAGCCCCAGACCCGCTCCAAAAGCGTGTCACGGCCGAGGACGATGTTTTTGTTCTCCAAGAGCGTCTGGAGCAGGGAGAACTCGCGGCCGGTGAGCTCCACGGGCGTGCCGTCGTACTGCACCTCGTGCCGCTTGGGGCAGAGCGTCAGCTTGCCGCAGAAAAGTGCAGAGTTGCCCTCCGCGTTCTCCGCCCCCGCTGTCGCACGCTTGCGCAGGCAGAGCCGGATGCGGGCGAGCAGCTCCTCGATGGCAAACGGCTTTGTGATATAGTCGTCCGCGCCCATATCGAGGCCCGAAACTTTGTCCATGACGGCATCCCGCGCCGTCAGCATAATGACGGGAACGTCCGAGGATTTGCGCAACCGCCGCAAAATCTCAATCCCGTTGAGACCCGGCAGCATAATGTCCAAAAGCACGAGGTCATAGGCCCCGGACGCCGCCAGCTCCAATCCCCGGCGGCCCTCGGTGACCTTTTCGACCTCGTAGCCCTCATATTGCAGTTCCAATTCGATGAAGCGTGCGATTTTTTCTTCGTCTTCAACGACTAAAATTTTGCTTGGCATGGGGTTCCTCCTGATTTGCGCCCGTAGGGGCGGATTCCATATTCGCCCGGGTCGTAGTGCGCATGTTCGACACAGGGCGGATATGGAATCCGCCCCTACGAATTACTCACCCTCATCCTTGAACTCTTCTTTCACGGCCTCTGCCGCTTTGGTGGCTTTGTCCATGACATCGTTGATGCTGTCTTTGCCGAGGTCGGGACCGGTGAATTTGTAGTGGTAGCCGCAAAACAGGCTGACGACCATCAAAAACAGCGTGACGATGTGGAAGAATATCAAAAGCAAGACAAATGCCGTCACCGGGAGACTGAACTTCCGCTCGCCGTGCCGCTGGACGACCAGACTATTGGTATTGCCCTTGTGAATCACGCGCCCGACCCAAGCCATAAATTTCTCAAAGCCGTCGCCCTCGGATTTTTTCTCTTGGGGTTCGGACTGCGTTTCATTGCTCGTGTTCGTGCGGTGCTGCTGTGTGTAACCTGTGTTTTGGACTTTGCCCTCTTTTTCGAGCAGGACTACAGCGTCCAACAAGTCCCAGTCGGCGGTCTCCAACGCGGCCTTTGCGTCCTCGTAACTCACGCCCGCTTTCTCCCGCAGACGTTCTACCATCTCAATGCGATCCATATCGTCGCCTCCTTGTGTGTTACACTTATGATAGCAGGGGGAGATTATATTGCTATGTTGCGGAGATTAAAAGTGGATTAGAGATTTATTATATCACAGATTGTTGGGGGTTGCGCTGCATGCGGAGATATACGGCACCGCGCGCCACTCGCTGCCGCCCTGACGAATATGCGGCGCAAAGCACAGAGCCATCAAATCTGTCACCGCGCTTTCCTTGGTGAAGATTTGGATTGCCGTCTCCCCCAGTCGCTTGACCTCGGCGGGGCGGCTGAGGATGGGGAGGCTTGCTGTCTTTGTCACGCGGCGCAGGAGAGCCTGCCCCGTTTGATTCGCGGCGAGGACACGGATGTACGGCGGCACCTGCGGGCGATGCGTCGGCGTTAGGCCGAGGCACATCGTGAGAATCAGACGGCGGATGCGGGAGAGGTGGTAGCGTTTGGTTTTGGTCTTGTCCAACAGTTCTTGGAGACTGCCGACCTCGGCGGCGATGTTTTTGATGCGGGTGCTGAGGCCCTCGCTGTCGTCGGACCAGCCGCCCTCGGGCGCTTGGTTGAGGCGCAGGAGGGTTAGGATGGCGGGTTCGAGATGTGTGAGACTGACGGGGCCGTAACCGTTTGCGAGTTCACGCCGAAAGAGTTCTGTTGCGGCGGCGGGCATGTAGTCCCAAGGGTCATTTTTTTGTAGGGTGCGATGCCCGCATCGCACCGCATCATCCTTATATATACCGCACAGGGTGCAATGCGGGCATTGCGCCCTGTGACGGAGCCGTTCCCGCAGGTGGGTTGCGGATGCGTAGCCGCCTGTGGGGGTGTCGCTGTCGTGCGTTGCGCCTTTGCGTTGGACGGTTAGAGGTGTAATATCTGCGCCCAAACGGTGAATCGCGCGGAGGTACTCGATGGCGAGGAGATTATTGGGTGTGCGGAGCGGTGCGCCGAGGTCACCGACGGCGTCCAAGGCCGTTTGGCAGGCTGTGCCGTAGGGGAGCCCCCCGCCCATTTTGGCTTTGATATTCGCTTGGATTTGCGGGGTGTTCAGAGCGTGGGCGGCGGCGGTCAGGACTTCGGCATCCGCCGTCTCGCAGCCGAATGCCAGACGGGTGTCCGCTTGCCCCATTGCCGCTAAGAGAGCCACGCCGCCCTCGGCGAAGCGTTCGGCAGAACTCAGTACGTAAGGCACGGGCAGTTCCGCCACCAAATCGGCACCGCAACGGATGGCGGCTTCGGCTCTTGCGGTCTTGCGGAAGACGGCCAAATCACCCCGTTGGACACAGTTGCCGCTCATGATGCACACCACGGCCCCCTCGCCCCCCATCGCCGTACGGGCGGCTTGAATCGGTACGGTGTGGCCTCGGTGGAAAGGGTTGAACTCGGATATGATTCCCGTGACTTGCATAAGCTTCTCCTAAAATTCCCCTACAAATTCGCTCGAAACGGTTGTTTTTTTCTCGGTTAGGCGTTATACTGGTTCCAAATAAAAACATGCCCTTTTGTTTTTATTTGGAACGTATGGATATGTCTTTTGTGGGTTCTTTATCACATTATTGGTATCAACACGGGCGACCGAAAACGGCCGCCCCTACATTATAATACAAGAGGTGGGAAAATGAAAGTTTTAGTAATCAACGCAGGCAGCTCTTCCTTAAAATATCAGCTCTTTGACATGACAGACGAGCGTGTGCTCGCCAAGGGCATCTGCGAACGCATCGGGATTGACGGGCATATCACGCACAAGCCCCAAGTCGAGGGCAAGGCCGTTTTCGACGAAGACGTGTCCCTCCCCGATCACGCCACGGCGATTGCGCTGGTCATGGAGAAGATGCTCTCCGCTGAGTCCGGCGTCATCTCCGATGTGAGCGAAATCGGTGCGGTGGGTCATCGTGTCGTCCACGGCGGGGAGCGTTTTTCGGCATCCTGTCTGATTGACGATGCCATGCTGGACGAGGTTCGGGCTTGTATCCCATTGGCTCCCTTGCACAACCCGGCCAACATTACGGGCATCGCGGCCTGCCGGGCCGTTTTGGGCGATGTGCCGCAGGTGGGCGTGTTTGATACCGCTTTCCATCAGACCATGTCCCCCGCCGCGTATACTTACGCCATCCCCTATGAATATTACGAGAAGTACAAAATCCGCCGCTATGGCTTCCACGGCACGAGCCACCGCTATGTGGCCGCCCGCGCCGCCGAGATGCTGGGGCGTCCCATTGAAGAGCTGAAGCTCATCTCCTGCCACATGGGCAACGGTTCCTCGCTCTGCGCCATTGACGGCGGCAAGAGCGTGGACACCTCCATGGGGTTCACCCCGCTGGCCGGCGTGCCGATGGGCACCCGCTCCGGGGATATCGACCCCTCCATCATCGAGTTCCTCGCCGACCGCGAGGGCATGACGGTAGACGCGGTACTGAATGTACTGAACAAGAAATCCGGTATGTTGGGCGTCTCCGGGGTGTCTTCGGATTTCCGCGACCTCTGGAAAGCCGTGGATGCGGGCAACGAGCGGGCAAAACTTGCGCTGGACGTGTTCTTCCACGGCGTTGCCAAGCGCATCGGTGCCTACGCCGTCGCCATGGGCGGTGTGGACGCGGTGATTTTCACCGCGGGCATCGGCGAGAATGGTGCCGAGGAGCGCGAGGCGATTTGTAAAAACCTCGGCGTACTGGGGCTTGCGCTGGATACGGAGGCAAACAAGGTTCGAGGTAAGGAAAAGGACGTCACCGCCGCCGGGTCACGGGGCCGGGTGCTCGTGATTCCGACGAATGAAGAATTGGTAATTGCGCGGGACACGGTTGAGATTGTCGGGGCGTAGGATTGAATATGATTGTAGGGGCGGCCCCGCGTGGCCGCCCTTTTTTTGTCTTGACGGTTTTGGGACGACATTCCTCTTATCTGTTCCTAAATCAGAGCCATCCCCAGATACACCTCGTCCCTGTCCTCCTGTGCGATGCCGAGGTATCGGCGTGTAATCTCGAAGGACGAGTGATTATAAATATCCATCAGCATCACCGGCAGTACGCCGGATTTCCACGCAAAGTATCCGAAGGTCTTGCGCAGAGAATGACAAGCGATGCAACCGGGGGCTTTGACCGCCACGGCGGCGGCCTTGATAATGCGCCACGCCTGGATGCGGCTGATGGGGGCGGAGTGCTTTCTGTTGTTCGAGAAAACAAACTTATCCCGTCTGCTTGCGAAGCACAAATGCAGCGCATGGATTGCCTTTTTGTTTAAGGCAATCCTTTTTTGTTTTCCCGTCTTACGTTCAATGATGGTGAAATGGGAGCGGAACTCGCCCGCCTCAAAGTCGTACACGTCGTCCCAAGTGATACGGAGAAGGTCACCGATGCGGAGTGCGGTGTAGACACCTAAGACAATGAGTGCATAATTGCGGAAGTTGCGCTGTTTGAGCCAATAGCCTGCGAGTTCTCTCAATTGCTTTTTGTCTCTAATTGGATCTGTACTCATAAAAAATCCCCCTTTTTCTTGCTAAAGATAGCATACCATAAAATGAAAAAATACACCCAAAAGGATACAGTCCTCTTGCGCGTATCCCCTTTTTTTCATGGTAAGGATAGCATACCACAAAACGGCAACATCTATCCATAAAAAGGAGAATGTAACATAATATTCCTTTTGTAACTTATCAGAAATGAATAATCCCTTGATTTCGCAGGGCTGACACGCTCAGCAGCCTACAAGGCCCAAGGGCAATCCTCAGTCAACTTCGTTGGCAACTT
>WRAK01000036.1 GCA_009780235.1 Oscillospiraceae bacterium | reverse complement strand
CCCGCCGGAGGCTAGGGGGAAGGTCGAAGGGGGACTAGTCCCCCTTCGAAGGCGCATCGTCCGCCGCAGGCGGACTGATACATTTTCCGCAGAAAATGTATGCGCCTACACCCCGTCAGGCTTCGCCTGCCACCCCTCCAAGGAGGGGAATTAAGGGCACCCCGCCATCACGTCCCATACGCCCGCACAAACGCCGCCGCCTGGTCGATTACAGCGTTATCGCTCAGCTTCACCCGCACCATCGGCACATCCCCGGCAAGTATCTTCACCCGCCCCTTAAACCCCGGCAAGGCATAAATCGCCGAAACCCGCTCCAGTTCAAACCGTTCCGGCAAAAACGTGAATTGCAAATGCCCGCCCTTTTGCGATATCTCCGTAATCCCCACCCGGGCGGCCTCGCCCCGTAGCCGCGCCACCTGAATCAGCGCAAGCACGGGCTTCGGCGGCTCGCCGTAGCGGTCTATGAGCTCATCCGTCACGTCTGACGCGTCCTCCTCCGTGCGGATATGGGCAATACGGCGGTACAGATCCATCCGCGCTTCCGGCATAGCGACGTAGGCGGCGGGGATGTTGGCGTCGATGGCGAGGTCGGCTGCGCATTCGGCGCGGACTTCGGGCTTTTCGCCCTTCTCCTCCAACACGGCCTCATTGAGCAGCTTGAGATACATATCATACCCCACGCTCATCATATGTCCCGACTGCTCCCGTCCCAAAACATTGCCGGCACCCCGAATTTCCAAGTCCCGCAGCGCGATTTTAAACCCCGAGTTAAACTCCACAAACTCCCGAATCGCCCCCAAACGCTTGGTCGCCACCTCCGAGAGTGCCTTATCGGGCCGATAGGTGAGATACGCAAACGCCGCACGGCTCGACCGCCCGACACGGCCGCGAATCTGGTGCAACTGGCTGAGACCCAATCTGTCGGCGTTCTCGATAATCAGCGTGTTCACGTTGGGGATGTCTATGCCCGTCTCTATTATAGTAGTACAGACCAAAATTTGCGCCTCACCGGAAATCATCCGCTCCATGGCGTGACTGAGATGCCCCTCTTCCATGCGCCCGTGTGCCACGGCAACTTGCGCGCCCTCTACCATATCCCGCACCCGCGCCGCCGTCCGCTCTATGCCCTCAATTTTGTTGTGCAGATAATACACCTGCCCGCCCCGATGGAGTTCCCGCCGAATCGCGTCAGCAATCACGCCCCAGTCGTGCTCCATGACATAGGTCTGCACGGGCTGCCGATTCTGCGGCGGCTCCTCGATGGTGGACATGTCCCGTATCCCCGAGAGGGCCATGTTCAGCGTCCGCGGAATCGGCGTGGCCGAAAGCGTGAGGACATCCACGTTCTTGCTCATCTCCTTGAGCCGCTCCTTGTGGGAGACGCCGAAGCGTTGTTCCTCGTCCACGATGAGCAGACCGAGGTCTTTAAACACCATCTTCTTCTGCAAAAGCTTATGCGTCCCGATAACGATGTCCACGGCACCCGCCTCCACCGCATCCGTAATCTTCTTCGCCTGTCCCGGCGTGTTGAAACGGCTGAGGACTTCAATCCGCACGGGGTAACCGGAGAACCGCCGCACGGTGGTCACATAGTGCTGTTGCGCCAGCACCGTAGTCGGCACCAAAATAGCCGCCTGCTTGCCCTCCAACACGCACTTCATGACAGCCCGCAAGGCCACCTCTGTCTTGCCATAGCCCACGTCTCCGCAAAGCAGTCTATCCATCGGCATGTCCCGCATCATGTCCCGCTTGATTTCCGCCACGCAGTCGAGCTGGTCTTCGGTCTCCGTGTACTCAAAGGCATCTTCAAACTCCTGCTGCCAAGCCGTGTCCGGCGCAAATGCGTGGCCCCGCTGTCTTTGCCGCTCGGCGTAGAGCTGAATCAATCCTTTGGCCAAATCTTTCGCCGCGCCCTTGGCTTTCGACCGCGCCCGTGTCCACTCCGCCCCGCCCATGCGGGAGAGCTTCACGGGCTTATCCTCGCCCCCCGTGCCGATGTATTTGCTCACGAGGTCAAGCTGTGTCGCCGGGACGTAGAGCGTATCCGTCCCATGATAGGCGATTTTGATGTAATCTTTCTTCACCCCGTCAATGTCCATGGGCGTAATCCCCGCAAACCGCCCGATTCCGTGGTGTTCGTGGACGACGAGATCACCCGGTGAGAGGTCGGTGTAGCTCTCGAGCTGTTTCCCCCGCCGCCGCGTCTTGCGGGGCTTTGCGTCCGTCCGCAAGAGCTGCCCCTCGGTGATAACGGCCAGCTTCACCCCCGGATACTCCACCCCCGCCGACAAACTCCCGAGCGTAACCGTACAAGTCCCCGCCTCCGGCAATTTCACAGCAGGAGACAGCTCCAACTGCACGGGCAAACCCACCTCGCTAAGCCGTTCCATAAGCCGCTTCGCCCGCCCCGTATCCCTCGTGAGCACAAGTGTACGATACCCCGTCTCGACGTAGTGCCGAATATCCCCCTCGGCCGTCTCCATGCTCCCCCCGTAAGACGGTAGCTGCTTCGCCAACAACCCGACTAAGGCTTTGGGTGAAAACGCCAACCCATGCCCGGATCCGGCGAAATGTTCCATGACAACCAACTGTAGGGGCGGCCAGTGGCCGTCCGTTGTATATTCCTGCTGCACGGTGTCGGAACACGGACGGCCAGTGGCCGCCCCTACGAACGCCTCAAACACATCCGGCCAAGGTTGGCAAAACAACGCCAACGACTTCTCTAACGCCCCTGATTCCTGCGCCGCTTTCAATTCGTCCTTATGCTCGGCGAGGTAAATCTTCCCCCGCTCCGTCAGCCGCCCCAACTCGCAGAGCAACACCGTACACCCCGCCGGCAAGTAGTCCAAAGGTGTCCTGTAGGGGGCGGCGTCCCCGACGCCCCGTGCCCGCTCCGCCTCCTCATAAAACAAGCCCATATACCGATCCGCCGACGGCAACACCCCGCCGCCGTCCAAGAGTGCGATGTCCGTCTCGAGCTGCGCAATCTGCACCTCCGACGCCCCCTTGCGCCGCTGTACCCGTTCCAGCAGACCGCGCAAAGCGTCCAATGCTCCCGCCTGTCCGCCGGGATGCAGGGACGGCAAGGCCTCCGCCGTGGGTAAGATAGTGGCCTCCCCGATCTGCGCCGTCCGCCGTTGCGATTCGGGGTCAAAGTGCGCCATGGAGTCGATGTCATCCCCCCAGAACTCCACCCGCACAGGCGCCGTATGCGCGGGCGAGAAAAAGTCCAATATCCCGCCCCGCAGCGCAAACTGCCCCGGCCCCTCCACCTGTTCACACCGTCTATACCCCGCCCGCACCAAACGCACGATAAGCGTCTGCGGGTCGAGCGACACGCCCATCATCACAGTCTCCGCACACCCGAGCAGCACATCCTGCGGCATACACCGCTGCATGAGACCGTCAACGGTAGCGATGACAATCGGAGCCGTCCCCGTAGCCATGGCGTATAAGGCCCCGATGCGTGTCTGCTCCGCCTGACGGGACAGGCCGGACACGGGGTAAAACGTCAGTTCCCGGCTCGTGAGCTTCACGGGCGTCTCCCCCGTCAAAGCCGCCACATCCCGCCCGAGACGATTCGCCTCCCCCTCATCGGTACAGACAAGCACCACAGGCCGCCCCGTCTCCTGCCGGACTGCGGCGGTCATATGCGCCTTATGAATCTCCCCCGCCCCGCTGACAAGGATGGGCGTCTTGCCCGCCACGAGGGCTTCGGTCAGTTGGGCGAAGGGGTTTGTTTGGTTTGAAAATTTGGTTAATGCTAACATAGAATCACCCTTGTAGGGGCGGCGTTCTGCCGCCCGTGTTGTTTTGGCTTGGCGTACGTTTTGCAGGAGTTGCGTTTGCTCGGTTCGCTCTGCTTATTATTATGTTGGTTTCGCCTGGCCGGCGGGGCCTTGCTTTTGGCTCGTGCCAAAAGTAAGCAAAAACACGCTTGAAAGAAACCAAGGTTTCTCTCAAGACTCTCTTCCTTTGACTTTACGTTCGTAATAATTTGTGACGCATTTGCTTCCGGCTCGCCCGCCGGAGTGAGGCGTTTGCGGCAGAAGAACTCACGCTTGTAGGTGGTTGGGGGATTAGAAGGTTTTTGCAACCACCGCCGTCTGCGCGCGGGGGAGGACATTGGGGCAGTCTGCCCGCAATTGCTTATCATCGCGGGTCACAAACGTAATAATAGGGCGCGCGCGGCGCGTAGTACCTATACCGCACGAGTACGCCGTTTTAGCCGACGTAGATACCCGCGGCGGGTTCTTAGGGGCGCAGCCCCTGAGTCGCATTTTTGCTTACTTTTTGGGCGAAACCAAAAAATAAGGCCCCGCCGGCGAGGCGAAAGCAAGGTAATAACACACCGAGCGGGCTGAGCAAACGCAACCCTACGACGCGAACCAAAACAAACCCGCACGGGTCGATGTGGGCATCGACCCCTACGAAAGGCAGGGCAGACGGTCTGTAAAAGTGAGTAGACACCCACCCAAACGCAGACCGCCCCCGACCGAAAAAACGGCCGGGGTGAGCACCTTTCTATCTTACCCTTTTTTTATCATATTTTCAAGTCAGTTTCCCATTGCACTATTCCCAAAAATTTGCTATAATTACTTAGTTATAAAGTTAGCCCATGCACGAAGGAGAAAAATCCGCCATGAATTCAGCAAATGACGTCTTAAAACGCGTCTTGGACATCCTGTCCGGCGAGCTCACTACCACCGCCATAGACACTTGGTTTGACGACACGACGGCCGTCGCGTTCAAAGACAGCCGCCTTGTCATCTGTTGTCCCTCTGCGTTTAAACGGGAGGTCATCGAGGCAAAGTTCCTCACCCACCTCAAAAACGCCCTCACGGAGCTTTTCGCCGGGGAGGTTGACTTGCTCATCTTAGGTGAGGACGAAGTCGCGCCTTTCCTCGGCCAGGGTGTCCGCACCTGTAAAGCCGCCCCCGCCGAAGAGCGGGAGTCGCTGACTTTTGACCGCTTCATCGTCGGCTCCAACAATAAATTCGCCCACGCCACGGCACGGGCAGTCGCGGAAAAGCCCGCCGTCACCTATAACCCGCTTTTCATCTACGGCAACTCCGGCCTCGGCAAGACGCATTTGCTCTACGCCATTCGCCACGCCATCAAAGAGCAATTCGGCGAGATGAACATCGTCTACGTCAAAGGCGACGGCTTCACGAACGAACTGATTCACGCCATCCAGAGCGGCAAAAACGAAGAGTTTCGCATGAAATACCGCTCCGCCGACGTTCTGCTCGTGGACGACATCCAGTTCATCCGCGGCAAGGACCAGACACAGGAGGAGTTCTTCCACACGTTCAACGCCCTCTATGAATCCGGCTGTCAGATAGTCCTAACCTCCGACCGTCCGCCCAAAGAAATTGACCGCTTGGAGGACAGACTCAAAAGCCGCTTCGAGTGGGGCATCACCGCCGACGTCGGCCCCCCGGACTACGAAACCCGCATCGCCATTATCCAAAGCAAAGCCTTGGAACTGGGTGTCACCTTACCGGCAGATGTGGCCGACTACATCGCAGAAAATATCACGGCAAACATCAGACAATTGGAGGGCGCAGTTAAGAAACTCTCCGCCTACCAAGAACTGCTGGACGCAAATGTAGACCGAGATTTTGCAAACAAGGCCATCCAAGACATTCTGAAATCTGAATTCCTGCCTACGCCGGAGCTCATCATCCAAGAGACAGCCCGCTACTTCACACTCTCCACCGAGGACATCCGAGGCCGCAGCCGCATCAGAGACACGGCCACCGCCCGGCAGGTCTCCATGTACCTCATCCGCAAGCTCACAGACCTCTCCCTCGCCGATATCGGCAAGGAATACCAAGGCAAGAGCGGCGGCGGCATGGATCACACCTCCGTGTTAAACTCGATTCGCAAAATAGAGCAAGAAGTCAAAAACAACCCCGCTTTCCGAGACACCGTACAGGATATCCAAACCAACATCACAGACACATCCGGACAAAGCTGAGTTACCCACATTTTCCCGTGGATAACTCAGCCGTCCCCTGTGGATAACAACTTACCCACATCAAACCCACTGCCCGTTCACAAATAATCCACATAGACCCCGGCAAATCTTTCTGAGCGTTCTCAGCGGCTCCACCCACTTTCCCACATATTTCGCCCCCCTACTACAACTACGACGAATCTATTATCCTATTTTCTCTCTACAGAGCGGAGGTACATCTCATGAAATTTTCCTGCGAAAAATCCCAGCTCCTGTCCGCCATCACCGTGACCAGCAAAGTCGCATCTGCCAAAAGCGCGGTTCCCGCGTTGGAGGGTCTGCTCTTAGAGGCCGGAGTCATCCTCAAAATCTCCGGCTACGACCTCAAAACGGGTATCAAAACCGAAATCCCCGCTGAGGTCACAGAGCCGGGCGCAGTCGTACTCAATGCACGGCTCTTGGGGGAAATTATCCGTAAACTGCCGGATGACATTGTGGCAATCTCCGTCGCGTCGGACAACATGGCGACCATTACCTGCGGCCCCAGTATATTCAACATCTCGGGTACGCCTGCCTCGGATTATCCCGAGCTCCCCTCTGTAGACGGACAAAGTGCGATTTGTATCCCGCAGAATACGCTCAAACGTATGATCGCAGAGACGATTTTCGCCGTCTCGGACAATGAGAGTCAACCCATCCACACCGGCAGCCTGTTCGAGTTGGAGGGCAAAATGCTCACCATCGTCTCCGTAGACGGTTTCCGTCTCGCCCTGCGGCGGGAACAGTTGGAAAAGTCGGAAATGGAAGATTGCAGCTTCGTCGTCCCCGGTTCGGCATTGGGTGAGGTGGAAAAAATTGCTTCAGATTCCGAGGAAACGGTTAAACTAACCCTGGGGTCAAAACACATCCTGTTCGCCATCGGCGACACGGTGGTCATCTCCCGGCGTATTGAGGGCAACTTCCTCGATTATAAACGCGTTATCCCGCAGGGCAACAAGATTCGGCTCACCGTGGAAAAAAGATGCTTCATGGACGCGGTAGAGCGTGTGTCGCTTATCATCAGCGAGAAGCTCAAAAGCCCCGTCCGCTGTATCTTCTCCGACGGTGAAGCAAAACTGTTTACCGCAACCGCGCTCGGCAAAGCTTCCGATAGCTGCAAACTCACAGGCGACGGGGAAGACTTGGAAATCGGCTTTAACAATAAGTACCTCTTAGATGCCCTCAAGGCCGCTCCCGCGGATATCGTAAGCGTTTCCCTCGGTACAAGCGTTTCTCCCTGTGTCATCAGCCCGGCCGACGGCACGGACAGCTTCACATACCTCGTTCTCCCCGTCCGTCTGAAAGCGGGCGAGTGATGGAAATAGCGATTCAAACCGAATTCATCCGTCTCGATGCCCTGCTCAAATTCGCAGACCAAGTAGGCTCCGGCGGTGAGGCAAAACGCCGCATCCAAGACGGCGAAGTCACCGTAAACGGTGAAGTCTGCACCATGCGAGGCAAAAAATGCCGACCGGGTGATGTGGCAGGGATTGACGGCGTGACGATTACCGTCACAGGTACATCGTAGGGCGCAGACCTTTCGCCGACACGGTTTAATTTTTAACCAACATCGTAGGGGCGGCCATTGGCCGTCCGCTGTTGAAATTTTGATATACCTTGTGGGTACGGACGGCCAATGGCCGCCCCTACAACCTGCGGGACGCTGAGGACAGCGTCCCCTACAATTGATACACACGGAGTATATACATGCAACTACTCAAGCTCTCCATCGCGGGCTTTCGCAACTTACAGCAGGACGAAATCACTTTTGCCCCCGGTGCGAACATTATCATCGGCGAAAATGCCCAAGGCAAAACCAGCCTGTTGGAAGCCATTTACTACCTTACGGGGGCAAAAAGTTTCCGCACCCGTTTCGACAGAGAACTCATCACCCACAACCAAGACTTCGCAACCATTGCGGCGGCCTGTTTTTCCGAAGCGCGGGAACAGACGATAGAACTCAAGCTCCGCCGCGGCAGACCGAAAGAAATCCTCATCAACAACGCCAAACAAAAGCGGGGCGCGGATTTAACCGGGAAAGTGATGGCAGTTCTCTTCTCCCCCGAGGATTTAGAACTCGTCCGAAGCGGGGCATCGGGCAGGCGGCGGTTTATGGATAACAGCCTGTCCCAACTCCGTCCAAAGTACGCCCTTTGGTTAGCCGAGTTCCAAAAGCTCTATGAACACAAAACCCGCATTCTGAAAGACCACAGGGCCAAACCGGCCCTTTTAGATACATTGGACGATTTCAACCTCAAGCTCGCCAAAGCGGGCGCACAGCTCATCCACTACCGGGCGGCCTATGCGGAACAGTTAGCCCCCAAAGCCGCCGCTGTCCACCAAGACTTCTCCGGCAACAGGGAAGAGCTCACACTCACCTATGAGACTGTGAGCACGATAGAAAACCCCCTCGAAAAACCCGCCGTCCTGTTCGAACAACTCTTGGCGCATCAGACAAGACTCAGACAAGCCGAAATTGACGCCGGACTGTGCCTTTCCGGCGCGCACAAGGACGACATTGCAATCAGCATCAACGGCCAAGCGGCGAGAGCCTACGCCTCTCAAGGCCAAACCCGCACAGCGGCCCTGTCGCTCAAGCTCGCCGAGCGGGATATGCTCTACGAAGACAGAGAGGAGTACCCGCTGTTACTCTTGGACGATGTACTCAGCGAACTCGACGCCGCAAGACAGGACTTCGTCCTCAACCGCATCAAAAACGGGCAGGTGTTCATCACCTGCTGCGAGGACAAGGGCATCGCAAGCCGCACAGGCGGCAAAATTTTCACCGTAGAAAAAGGCCGAATACAATGATTATAAAAAGGCCCTTCCGCCGGGCGTCCGGCGTCCAAGCGTTTTGCCGCAGGCATCGAACGAAACTCCATTTGCGGATGACTTTGCGCAAATGATTAGTTGAGTCCATGCCCTTGGGGTAAAACCTTGATATAGGCAGAATTCATTTCCGCCGTATAGATAAAATCAAAGGGGCCCCCGCAAAGCTTGCTTTGAGGGGAATGAAGGGGCGTGTGACTTGACGTGTATCTGCACTTAGGCCAGGACACCATCGTCCGCAAAGCCGACATCATCGGCATCTACGACCTCGACAACTGCTCAAGCTCCCACATTACACGGGACTTCCTCGCCAAAGCAGAGCGGGCCGGCCGGGTAATCGGCATCGCAGAGGAGTTGCCCAAGAGCTTCGTCCTCGTGACGGACGGCGGCGAGACCACCGTATATCTTAGTCAACTATCCACCGCAACATTGCAAAAACGCAGTACAGCGGTCGGTTTTGAATTATAATTGCAGGGGCGGCCATTGTCCGTCCGCCGTTCTAAAAATAACAACGTTTGTTTAGGGGCACAGACGGCCAATGGCCGCCCCTGCAAACAGGAACAACCCGGAGGAAACATATGACAGAACAAGAAAAGCTGGAACAGGGCCAATCCTACGACGCGTCACAAATCCAAGTCCTTGAGGGACTGGAAGCCGTCCGTAAACGGCCCGGTATGTACATCGGCTCCACCAGTGAAAGCGGCCTGCACCATCTCGTCTACGAAATCGTAGACAACGCCATCGATGAAGCTCTTGCGGGTTTCTGCGACGAAATCACGGTGGAGATTGGCCCGAACAACATCATCACCGTTATCGACAACGGCAGAGGTATCCCCGTGGACACGCAGGAGCAGACGGGCTCGTCTGCTTTGGAGGTTGTGTTCACGGTTCTGCACGCAGGCGGCAAGTTCGGCGGCGGGGGCTATAAGGTTTCCGGCGGCCTGCACGGCGTGGGTGCGTCCGTAGTAAACGCCCTGTCCGAGTGGCTGGAAGTTGAAGTCTGCCGTGACGGGAAGATTCACCAGATGAAGTTCTCAAGAGGTGACATCACCCAACCGATTACAGTCATCGGCGACACGGACAGAACGGGGACGAAAGTATCGTTCAAAGCCGACGGTGAGATTTTTGATACCCTGGACTACGTCTATGACACTCTGCAAACCCGCATGAAAGAGCAGGCCTACCTCAACGCGGGCCTGCACATTAATACCATAGACAGACGCCCGGAGACGCCCCGTGAGAACAAGATGTTCTTTGAGGGCGGCATCCGCCAATTTGTGCAGGACATCAACAAAAACAAAACCTCTCTCCACGAAGACGTCATCTATATGGCAGGTGAACACGATACCTCCCAAGCCGAAGTAGCCCTCCAATACAACGACGGCTACAGCGAGATGATATTAAGCTTCGCCAACAACATCCGCACGGGCGAGGGCGGTATGCACGAGACGGGTCTGAAAAGCGCGCTCACAAGAGTGCTCAACAACTACGCCAAGAAAATCGGCGTCCTGAAAGGCGAAGAAAAACTCACGGGCGAAGACTGCCGCGAGGGCCTCACCGTTATCATCTCCGTGCGCCTCATGGAGGCGCAATTTGAGGGGCAGACCAAGTCCAAACTCGGCAACAGCGAGATTAAAACGCTGGTCGAACAGATGGTCGGAGAGAAACTGGACATCTTCCTCGAAGAAAACCCCTCAGTCGGCCGCACCATCGTAGAAAAAGCCGCAATGGCATCCAGAGCGAGAGAAGCCGCCAAGCGCGCGAGAGAAAACATCCGCCGCAAGAACGCATTGGAAGGCGCAACCCTCCCCGGCAAGCTCGCCGACTGTAACGAACGCGACCCCGCCCTCACCGAGCTCTACATCGTCGAGGGTGACTCCGCGGGCGGCTCCGCCAAAGGCGGCAGAGACAGCCGATTCCAAGCCATCCTCCCCCTCTGGGGCAAAATGCTCAACGTGGAAAAAGCGAGAGTGGATAAAGTCTACGGCAACGACAAACTCCTCCCCGTCATCACCGCATTGGGTGCAGGCATAGGCGAGGATTTTGACCTCGACAAGCTGAGATATCACAAAGTCATCATCATGGCCGACGCCGACGTAGACGGCAGCCACATCAGAACCTTGCTCCTTACATTCTTCTTCCGCTATATGCGTCCCCTGGTAGAAAAAGGCCACGTCTACGCCGCCCAGCCGCCGCTGTATAAGCTCGTCAGAGGCAAACAAATCCGCTACGCTTATTCGGATGCCCAACGGGACGAGGTCGTAGCCGAACTCCGGGGCGAAAACGAAAACGCCAAGGTAGACATCAGCCGCAACAAAGGTCTCGGCGAGATGGACCCCAGCGAACTCTGGGAAACCACAATGGATCCCGAAGCGAGAATCCTCAACCGCATCGAAATCGCAGACGCCCTCAAAGCCGACGAAATTTTTACGGTGCTCATGGGCGAAAAGGTTGAGCCGAGAAAGGCGTATATTGAAGAGAACGCGCAGTTTGCGAAGAATGTGGATGTGTAGTATATAGCCCCCACCACCCCGCCCGCGCGCGGGGGAGAACGTCCGGGCAGTCTGCCCGCAGACGCCCATAATCGCGGGTCACAAACGTAATGAGAAGGCGCGCACGGCGCGTAATACCTATACCGCACGAGTACGCCGTTTTATCCGGCGTAGATAACCGCGCGGGGTTCTTAGGGGCGCAGCCCCTGAGCCGCATTTTTGGTTCTTTTTAGCGGGCTAAAAAGAACGCCGCCGGCAGGCAAACCCAACGTAAGAACAAAAGGGGCGGGCTGAACAATCGCAATCCCTACAACGACAATAAACCAACGGGCCGCTGAGGACAGCGCCCCCTACGAAGGGCACCACCCCACCGCCTGCGGCGGCACCCCTCCAAGGAGGGGAATAAGGGCAAGGGCAATCCTCAGTCAGCTGCGCTGACAGCTCCTTTGAAAAAGGAGCCTTCACATTCATAAAGCCCCCGTCCCCCCCCTACGCACCACAAATAGACACAAAGGCAGGTAAAAACAGTGCCAACCAACGAAAAAAACCCGGACATCTCATACCCAAATCAAAAAATCGTCCAAGTAGAGCTCGAAAAAGAAATGAAGGACAGCTACCTCGATTATGCCATGAGCGTAATCGTAGGCAGAGCCTTACCCGATGTGCGTGACGGCCTCAAGCCCGTCCACCGCCGCATCCTCTACGCGATGTTAGAGGACGGCCTCACCGCCGACAAAGCATTCCGCAAATCGGCGACCACAGTCGGTAACGTGCTGGGTAGATACCACCCCCACGGCGACGCATCGGTCTATGACGCGCTGGTTCGTTTGGCGCAGGACTTCTCCATGCGCTACCAACTCGTAGACGGCAAGGGGAACTTCGGCTCCGTAGACGGCGACCCCCCGGCGGCCTACCGTTATACGGAGGCCCGCATGTCCAAGCTCTCCGCCGAGTTGGCAAGAGAACTGGACAAGGAGACCGTAGACTTCACGCCCAACTTTGACGAGACACG
This sequence comes from Oscillospiraceae bacterium, assembly GCA_009780235.1. Lineage (GTDB taxonomy): Bacteria > Bacillota > Clostridia > Oscillospirales > Oscillospiraceae > WRAB01. Next base: position 3,308 of record WRAK01000036.1, on the reverse strand, counting down.
GAAAGAACCCCGTGTCATGCCCGCCCGTTTTCCCAACCTCTTGGTCAACGGCAGCATGGGCATCGCCGTCGGCATGACGACAAACATCCCGCCGCATAACATGCGGGAGACGATAGACGCCACGATTTGCCTCATCCAAAACCCCGAGGCGGATTTGGATGACCTCATGGAGCATATCAAAGGCCCCGATTTCCCGACCAAAGGCATCATCATGGGCCGTGCGGGCATCCGTGCGGCGTATGCCACGGGGCGCGGCCGTGTGCGGGTCAGAGCGAGGACGGAGATGGAGGAATACGGCCAAGGCCGCATCCGCATCATCGTTACCGAGCTGCCCTATCAGGTCAACAAGGCGCGGCTATTGGAGAATATCGCCGACCAAGTGAAAGACAAGCGCATCGACGGCATCTCCGGCCTACGGGACGAATCCGACCGCAACGGTATGCGCATGGTCATCGAACTCAAGCGGGACGCAAACCCGCAAGTTGTGCTTAATCGGCTCTATGCGTCCACGCAGTTGCAGATTACCTTCTCCATCGTGCTCCTCGCGCTGGTCGATGACCAGCGTCAGCCGAAGCTCCTTTCCCTCAAGGAGATTTTGGAGGAGTACATCACCCACCAAAAAGAGGTCATCACCCGCCGTACCATCTACGACAGACGCAAAGCCATGGAGCGCGCGCACATCCTTGAAGGCCTGATGGTCGCCGTAGACAACATCGACGAAGTCATCCGCATCCTGCGGGAGAGCTACGACGATGCAGACGTCCGTCTCATGGAACGCTTCGGCCTGTCCGAGATTCAAGCGCAAGCCATCCTAGACATGCGCCTGCGTCGGATTCAGGGCTTGGAGCGTGAAAAAATCGAAGCCGAGCATAAAGATTTGCAAGAAAAAATCGCTTACTACAACGAACTTCTGGGCAGCGAGGAGATGCTGAAAGGCGTCCTCATCCAAGAGCTGGAAGAAGTTCGTGACAAATACGGTGACGAGCGGCAGACAGAACTTGCCATTGACGAGGACGAGATTGACATCGAAGACCTCATCGACGAGGAGGACTGTGTCTACACCCTCACCAACGCAGGCTACATCAAACGCTTGCCTGCCGACACGTATCGCAGCCAACGCCGCGGCGGCAAAGGCATTACGGCGCAGGCACTCAGAGACGAGGACTTTGTGGAGACTGTCTTCACCGCATCTACCCACGACCTCATTCTCTTCTTCACTAGCTTCGGCCGGGTATATCAGAAGAAAGGCTACCGCATCCCCGAAGCGGGCCGGACGGCGAAGGGGACGAACATCGTCAACATCCTCCCCCTCCAACCCGGCGAAAAAATCAGCGAGATGATTCACCTGCGGGAGTTCACGGACGATGAGTTCCTTGTCTTCGTCACCCGCAACGGGACAACGAAACGCACAAGGCTTTCGGCACTCAAAAATATCCGCTCCATCGGCATCCGTGCCATTCGCTTAGACGAGGGCGACGAACTCATCGCCGTGCGCAAAACAGACGGCGAGCAGAACATCCTCATCGCCACGCACAACGGCATGGCCATCTGCTTCGGCGAGACGGACGTGCGTCCCACGGGCCGTGATTCCAGCGGCGTGCGCGGCATCCGTCTCCGCAAGGGCGACTACTGCGTCGGCGCGGCCCGTGCCAGAGCGGGCGGCGCGCTCCTCACCGTCACCGAAAACGGCTACGGCAAGCGGACGGATATCTTGGAATATCTGCGCGGCGACTCCGGCGTACCCCAAAACCGCGGCGGCGTAGGTCTCAAGAACTACAACATCACCGAAAAAACCGGCCGCATCGCCGACGTCAAAGTCGTAGACGCAGATGACGACATCCTCCTGATCTCCGACGACGGCACCATAATCCGCATGGCCGTGACGGATATCAACATCCTCTCCAGAGGCACCCAAGGTGTCCGCCTCATGCGCCTCGGCGAGGATTCCAAGGTCATCTCCATTGCCCGTACCGAACATTTGGAAGAGGACGACGAAACCGATACCCCCAACGTAGGGGACGATGCCCACATCGTCCCGTCCACGCCCGACACCCCGCCCGCAGAAGACAATGAAAACAATTAAAATCTACACAGACGGCGCATGCAGCGGTAACCCCGGTCCCGGCGGCTGGGGGGTAGTGTTGCTCTACGGCAAACACAGAAAAGAACTCTCCGGCGGCGAAGCGGAAACCACCAACAACCGCATGGAAATCATGGGTGCCATCATGGCCTTAGAGGCTCTGAACGAACCCTGTGTCGTAGAACTCTACACCGACAGCCAATACATCGTCAACGCCATAGAAAAACGCTGGGTCTACAAATGGCGTTCCAACAACTGGATGCGCAACAAAAACGAACCCGCCAAAAATGTAGACCTCTGGATACGCCTTGTAGATTTGTTGGAATACCACAGCGTAAAAATCTACTGGGTCAAGGGGCATGCGGATAATGTGTATAATAATCGTTGTGATGAACTGGCCGTGGCGGAGAGCAGGAAGTTTCGGTAGGGGCGGCATCTTGCCGCCCGCTGCTTTTCCAAATTACCGAACGCAATGTAGGGGCGGCCATTGGCCGTCCGCTTGTTTAGGATTTCGCATAAGATTGATAACAACGGACGGCCAATGGCCGCCCCTACAATCCCCCAAAGGAGGCCGCACCCATGATTTCCATCGACCGTATGCACGAAATGCTGGAAGAAATCGCCGCAGGCTTCCCCGATGCCTTCTACGAAAAACTAAACGGCGGCATCAGCCTGCTCCCCGAGGCCAAAGTCAGCCCCCACGCAAGGGCGAATGACCTCTATATCCTCGGCGAATACCACAGAAACGCCATGGGCCGCTACATCTATATCTACTACGGCTCCTTCACCCGCGCCCACAGACACCTGAGCGAGCCGGAGATTTACGAAGAACTCCGCAAGACCGTAGCCCACGAGTTCACGCATCACCTGGAGGATTTGGCGGGCGAGAGAGGGCTTGAAATCCAAGATGAGGATGACCTCATGGACTATCTCTATCCGGATGAATATGACGACTAAAGGGCGGCCAATCGGCCGCCCTTAGACTGGAGGCAAACCCGCTTCGCTGGGCTTTGTCTTCCAAGGGAACCGGCCTGCGGGCCGGGCCGCTGCGGCGGGCTGTGGTGTTTGTTTTCAGGCGCATGTCCTGAAAACAAACGGATTCCACCTTTTTTGCCTCCGGCGCACATACAACGAAACTTCCTTTTGCGCTCTTTGCAAAAGGTTAGTTGAGTTAATGCAAGCCTTAGCCGCCATTGGCTTCGCCAAAGGCGAAGGCTTAGGGCGGTTT
>WRAK01000035.1 GCA_009780235.1 Oscillospiraceae bacterium | reverse complement strand
GGTGGAATCCGTTTGTTTTCAGGACATGCGCCTGAAAACAAACACCACAGCCCGCCGCAGCGACCCGGCCCGCAGGCCGGTTCTTTTGGAAGACAAAGCCCAGCGAAGCGGGTTTGTCTCCAGTCTGAGGGCGGGCACACACGGCCGCCCCGTCAAACACCCATCATACTGCCAACGCCTCCAGCGGCAACTTCCCCCGCGTCGCGTGTAAAAACCGCGCTTCCACATCAGCCCAATTCACCAAATCCCACCAGCGGCTGATGTAGCCAGCTCTGTCGTTTTGGTATTTGAGATAATAGGCATGTTCCCACACATCACAGACGAGGATGGGAACGGTGCCTTGCAATATACAATTCTGATGCTTCTCGCATTGCAGCAGTTCCAAGCGGCAAAAGGCGGTGTTGTAACCCAGTATTGCCCAACCGGAACCTTGCACTTTCCCTGCCGTTGCGGCGAATTGCGCCATGAACGTCGCACGGCTGCCAAAGTACCAGTCGAGGTAGGATAGTGTGTGCTTCCCCGGCTCGCCGCCTGTGCCGGGGCGGGTCATGTTTGTCCAGTACACGCTGTGGAGGATGTGGCCGGAGCCGTTGAAGGCGAGTTGTTCCTCCAAAAACGGTATCATATGCCAGTCGGTCTGCTCTCCGGCTTTGACGAGGGCGAGTTCTGTTTGATTGAGGTCTTCCACGTACTTTTTGTGGTGCTTGTCGTGGTGGATTTCCAAGGTTTTCGCGTCGATGACGGGTTCTAACGCGTCATAGGGATAGGGCAGAGGCGGCAGGGTGTGCGTGCCGGCGGGGATGGGCTTCATGGGCAATCGCTCCTTTGGTGTTGATGGAGCATTGTATGCCGCCCGGCGTAGTTTTAGAAGCCTTTGCGGTACACGCAAGGACATTGAATTAATAGGAGGACTGCGTCCCCTGCAAGATTTGAATATATTTTTGGATCGAGCGGTGCGTCGAGGGCATCGCACCCTACGAAATCCTGAAACACCGCTTGCCGTTTTCCATCGTAATGGCGGCGGCTTCCTCCGTAGTGATGCCCCATAGTGCCGCGACTGCCTCCGCGATTTGCGGCATATAGAGTGAGCTGTTGCGATGGCGGCGAAACGGCTCGGGGGCCATGTAGGGCGCGTCGGTCTCCAGCATCAGCCGTTCTCTCGGCATGTATTGAATGACCTCGTGGCTCTTGCGGGCGTTTTTGTGGGTGATGACACCCGTAAAGCTGATATACCAGCCCAAATCTAAGACGACCTTGGCCGTCTCCACGCTGCCGGAAAAGCAATGGACGACGCCGGTGACATCTTTGCAGTCACGCAGAATTTCCAGCGTATCTTCCGCCGCTTCCCGTTGGTGAACGATGGCGGGGAGTCCTGCTTTACGGGCGAGGCCCATCTGTTCCCTAAATCGCAGCCGCTGGATATCTCGGGGCGAGTGGTCGTAGTGGTAGTCGAGACCGATTTCTCCCACGGCCATTACCTTTGGATGGCGAGTGAGGGTTTCCAGCCGTTCTAAGTCGCCCTCTCGGAATTTACTCGAATCGTGCGGATGAAAACCCACGGCGGCGTAGATGTGGGGATAGTCCTCCGCCAAACCAATCGCCGTGCGGGAGGAGGGCAGGTCAAAACCGGGGTTTAATACGAGGGTTACGCCGTGCTCGGGCAGGCTCTGCAACAGCTCCCTGCGGTCGAGGTCAAAGCGGGGGTTGTCGTAGTGGGCGTGGGTGTCGAAGTACATTAGAACACCTCATCCGGCAGCAGATGTCCGGCAAACGCTTCGATGTAGGCGTGCAGGTCGATGCCGAGGTGGGTACTGAGTTCGGTTAGGATGCGGTGATCCTCTTCCTCCAAGAACCCTATTACAATCAAAATATCCAAAAGCACAACCTCGGTGCTGTCGGGAACATTTTGCGCCAGATAAATATGAAGAAATACGTCACCGAATATATTTTCTTCCAATACAGCCAACGACGCCGTCTCTCCGTCCGCGGCGGTGCGTACCGGCCCCACGGTAAGGATAGAGTCCGGCTCAATGAATCCATCGTCCATGTCAATTTCCAATGAGCGGATAACCGTATCCGCAGCCGTTGTATGCCGCATGGCAAAATAGAACAGCCCGACTGCCCAACTCTCGCTGTTACTGAAGATAAATCCGTTGCTCTCGTCAAAATCTCCGACGCTGAGAATGACGATATCGGCAATCTCTCTGCCCAAGACCGCCCGCAGCGCGGCGAGTTCCAGCAACGCGCTGTTGCCGAGGTCGTGGTCGATGAGGTTTAGCCCCGTCAAGTCGCGGACGATTTCAAACTCCACCGGGTCACGCTCCGCTCCAACGGTCGGCAGTTCGCGCTCCGGCGTTGGCGTAGCGGGTGCCGGCGTTTCGGCGGGTCTGTCGTCATCCAAGAAGAATAGGCTGCAGCCGCCGAGGATGCCGATGAGCAGTACAGCGGCCAAGATTAGAGCGATGATTTTTCTCATATGTTTTGCTCCCTTTCTTTGTTTCGCCTCCTATCATATAACGAATTTGCCCGCTTGGCAAGAAATTCGTTGAAAAAAGACTTGAATTTGCGTACGACTTGTGCTATGATGTTTTGACGATGATCGATTTTGAAAGGAATGAATGACTGATGGTACTGGCACTTAGCATCATCCACATGCTCGCCGCTGTGTTTTTGATTGCGGTAATTCTGCTCCAGTCCGGCAAGAGCGCGGGGCTTTCCGGGGCGATTTCAGGTGGCGGTGGAGACACCTTTATGTCCAAGAACAAGGGCCGCTCGCTCGATAAGCGGTTGGCAAAACTCACAAAGTGGGTCGCCTGCGGTTTTGCTGTGATTACGCTGCTGATTAATTTGATGTATTAGAATTTTGGATGAATGATGAACCGTCCTCTCGTTTGAGAGGGCGGTTTTGTTTTCCGGCGCGGGGCGGTTGGCCATTGATGTTCATACATGCTCGCGTGCAAGATTCTTCGCTATGCCCAGAATAACAAGCAGGCACACGCCCACCACATATAGTGCCCACTACCACTCTGCGCACAATACACAAAGATAGGGTTACATAAAAACAGTTATCCAATTATCTGCACAAAATCGCAGGGCAAGGAAATCGAAATTACGACAAAAAATAACACCAAACCGAAAAATCCGATCCAAACCAAGCGCGATCGCTGCCGAAAAGTGCGGTTTACCATAATCGTCTTCAGAAAAAAGTGCTTGATTTTTGGAGCAGCCTGTGGTATAGTCGTTACAAATGGTTACAAATGAATTTCAAATTGTTAATCATTCGTAAGGAGAAATGACAGGTATGATACGATTAAAACGATTGATTTGTATTGTTCTACTGCTCGTCCTCTTGGCCGCGCCCGTGGCCATAGCGGCCGATGCAGCCGCAGACGATGCCCCGGAGACGGAAGACACTACAATAGATACAGAAAATCTGGAAGCCATGCTGGCCGCCGCCCGTACGGGCGAGGACGGCACAGCGGCAGAAGCCGCATGGAACCGCCAGATTGAGGCCGAAGACTTGGACGCAACCGCGACCGAATTCTTCGAGAGCGAATACACGGGCTACAGAATCGCCGTAGAGATTGCCGACTATATTGTAGCACTCGGCATCACCGAATTGAACGGCGAGACGCTCCAGTTCCAAATCGTTGCATCCAGCCTGAACCTGCGGGAAGGGCCGGAGCGGGAGTATGAGCGCATCGGCTCTTTCGCCCACGGTACCATTGTAACATCTCTCGGTCGGAACGCTGACGGCTGGCTGAACGTAACGGACGGCGAACTCGCCGGATGGGCCAGCGTCCTGCACATGGCACCTTTCGACGGTACCCCGGCTCCTGTCTGGGAAGAGCCGGTCACCCGCAACACTAGTGGTGGTGGCGGTGGCGGTTCGACAGGCGGTAGTGGCGGCGGGAATCCTACTGCGGCACCTCCGACCGGCCACACACAAGACGACCTCTGGTGGTTGGCATTGACCATCCAAATCGAAGCCGGTTCCAACTGGCTCTGCGATGACCATCAGAGAATGGTGGCCGAAGTTGTAGTCAACCGTGTTGCGCACCCTTCGTTCCCGCCCACGACGATTCACGGCATCATCCACCAGTCCGGCCAATATCCTTGGGCCGCACGCGGTGTTCGGATTCCGATTTCTGACCGTGCTTTCGCCAACGCCCAATGGGTGTTAGACGGCGGGCGTGTCGCCACCGCTCCCATCGTATTCCAGTCCCAAGGCCGTCAAGGTACGGTGTACAGAAGCTTCCGCTGCGATATCCTGAACACCACAACATTCTTCGGATTCATCGGCTAAGCAAAATACAAAACGGCTCGGAGCAACCGCTCCGAGCCGTTTTTCTTGCCAATCGGGACAAAAAATGGTAAACTAACGTTTTGTGGGGGCGGGACTCTGCCGCCCGTACATATCAATTACAAAGACAGCGGGCGGCAGAATGCCGCCCCTACAGTTGAGGAATTGCCATGTGGATAGCCGACAAATGGACAGACATAGAAGTCATCGACTGCGCTGACGGTGAAAAACTGGAACGCTGGGGCGGTAAAACCCTCGTGCGTCCCGACCCCCAAGCCATTTGGCAGACGAAGCGCGAAAACCCCGCTTGGTTGGGTTGCGACGGACGCTATGAACGCAGCAAAACAGGCGGCGGTCAATGGCAAAAAGGCCGCTTGCCGGAGCGTTGGCAGGTACGCTACGGCGACCTCACCTTCCAAGTCGGCCCAATGAACTTCAAACACATGGGTCTCTTCCCCGAACAAGCCGCCAACTGGGACTGGATGCGGGAAAAAATCCAAACCGCAGGCCGTCCCCTGCAAATCCTCAATCTCTTCGCCTACACAGGCGGCGCGACCGTCGCCGCAGCGGCGGCAGGGGCGACGGTCTGCCACGTAGACGCGGCCAAAGGCATGGTCAGCTGGGCAAAAGAAAACGCCCGTCTTTCGGGTCTCGCCGATGCCCCCATCCGCTGGATTGTAGACGACTGCATCAAGTTTGTCGGGCGTGAAATCCGCCGCGGCAAACGCTACGACGGCATTATCATGGATCCCCCCAGCTACGGCCGCGGCCCCGACGGTGAGGTGTGGAAGCTGGAGGAGAGCCTGTATCCGTTTGTAGAACTCGTGAGCGGCGTGCTCAGCGAAAATCCGAGCTTCGTAATCATCAATTCCTACACCACAGGCCTAAGCCCCTCGGTGCTGACGTATATCAGCGAGAGTGTGTTCACCAAACGCTTCGGCGGAAGCTCGGAGAGCCGAGAACTCGGCCTCCCCGTGACAGAGAGCGGCCTAATCCTCCCCTGCGGCGCGACATGTCGGTGGGAGACGTAGACGTCGCCCCTACAACGAATGCCAAAACGCCCCACACGGGTCGATGTGGGCATCGACCCCTACGTTGGGCAAGGGCAATCCTCAGTCAGCTGCGCTGACAGCTCCTTTGAAAAAGGAGCCTTCGCATCTTATGGGCATGTGCCACATCCAAAAACCAGCCAACCCAATGTAGGGGCGCATACTGCGCGCCCGCACGTTTCGGTTTCAAAACACACTCTAGGGGCACGGACGGCTAATGGCCGCCCCTACACCCCCGCCCTTAACTTTCTACTGTCCACTATTAACTTTCCACTTAAGAGGAAGTCCCCATGCCAAATCTAATCCAAACCCAAAACCTCACATTCACCTACCATGCCGCAGAGAGCGGCGCCCTCGGCACACCGTCCGCCGCCGCCCCGGTACTTCGGGAAATAAACCTCACCATCCAACGCGGCACATTCGTCGCCGTGGTCGGTGCAAACGGCAGCGGGAAAAGTACGCTGGCGAAGCTTTTCAACGGTATCCTTCTCCCCTCCGGCGGCAAGGTCTACGTAGACGGCATGGACACATTAGATGAGGCCACCATCTTAGAAGTCCGCCGCCGCATCGGCTTGGTGTTCCAAAACCCGGACAACCAAATCGTCAGCACTCCGGTCGAGGACGACGTCGCCTTTGCCCCCGAAAACCTCGGCGTCCCCCCTGCGGAAATCCGTCAACGGGTGGACGATGCCCTGAAAGCCGTCGGCATGTACGACCTCCGCCGCCACGCCCCGCACCTGCTCTCCGGCGGGCAGAAGCAGCGTGTCGCCATCGCAGGTGTCATTGCCATGCGCCCGGAGTGCATCGTATTGGACGAACCCACCGCCATGCTCGACCCCATAGGCCGCCGCGAGGTGCTGGACACCGTCCGCCGCCTCAATGCAGAACACGGTATCACCATAGTCCTCATCACCCACCACATGTCCGAGTGCATAGACGCCGACCATCTGGTTGTCATGTCCGAGGGCGAGATTGTGATGGATGATACGCCGAAAGCCGTATTCACCCAAGCAGACCGCTTAACCGAACTCGGCCTAACCGTTCCGCCGACAACCGCCCTTTTGCACGAACTGCGTAAATCGGGTGTGGATGTCCCCGTGGACGCTTTAACGATAAACGCTTGCGCCGAGGCAATCTATAAAACGTTTCCGTAGAAAATGTTTTGAAACACCCCCTACGGCGCACGGTCCCGCAACGGTATGAAAAACAAAACCCGGTGCGCACTACAACCAACCCCACGGAGGATTCCCCATGCTCATCCGCACCCAAAACCTCACCCATACCTATAGTGTAGGCACCCCATTCGAGCGCACGGCCATCCGGGGCGTTGATTTTCACGCGCAAAAAGGCGAGGTCATCGGCTTAATCGGCCACACGGGCAGCGGAAAATCTACGCTCATCCAACACCTCAACGGCCTCCTGCCGCCCACGTCCGGCACAGTCTTCTTTGACGGCGAGGACATCCACGCATCCAAGCAGACGACCAAGCGCGTCCGTTTCCGTGTAGGGCTGGTGTTCCAGTACCCGGAATATCAGCTTTTCGAGGAGACAGTAGAGCGTGACATCGCGTTCGGTCCCAAAAACATGGGCTTGGACACAGGCGAAATCGCCGCCCGTGTCGAAGAAGCCGCCGCGCTGGCGGGGCTGACAAAAGAACTGCTCCAACAATCCCCTTTCGCCCTCTCCGGCGGGCAAAAGCGGCGTGCCGCCATCGCCGGAGTCATGGCCATGCGCCCCGAGGTGCTCATCTTGGACGAACCAACGGCGGGGTTAGACCCCCGCGGCAGAGATGAGATTATGTCAGGCATTCGCCGCTTTCATCGGGAGACGGATGCCACCGTCATCCTCGTCACCCACAGCATGGAAGAAATTGCCCGCACCGCAGACCGCATCGTGGTCATGAACGACGGCGAAATCGCCATGCAAGGCACCCGCAATGAGGTGTTTGCAAGGAGCGCGGAACTCAACGCAATGGGCTTGGACGTCCCGGAAATCACCCGTGTCGCTATGCGCCTGCGCGCTATGGGGCTTGATTTGCCGGAGAATATTTTTACGGTAGAACAAGCGGCCCGTGCCATCCTAACGCTAAAGGGGGGTGGTCCGAATGCTTCGTGACATCACGCTCGGCCAATATTTCCCCGGTGATACCGTCGTCCACCGCCTCGACCCGCGGACGAAAATCTGTATGGTCGTGGTCTACCTCGTCGCGCTGTTTACGGCGAACGATGCGGTTTCGATGGCAATAATGGCGTGTTTCTTGGGGCTGGTGATTGCGCTCTCCCGTGTGAAGCTGCGCCTTTTGCTCCGAGGTCTGCGGCCGCTCCTGATTATCCTCACCATAACGGGCCTGCTCAACATGTTTCTCACCCCCGGCGAGCCGATAGTGAGCTTCTGGGTGTTCAACATCTCCGCCGAGGGCATCTATCGGGCGGTGTTTCTGGTTGTACGTATCGTGATGATGGTCATGGGAACCTTCATCCTCACCTATACCACCCCGCCCATGTCACTCACGGACGGGCTGGAAAGTCTCATGGGACCGCTCAAGCGTATCCGTGTCCCCGTGCATGAGCTGACAATCATCATGAGCATGGCTCTGCGCTTCATCCCAACGCTCATCGAGGAGACGGACAAAATCATGAGCGCGCAAAAGGCGAGGGGCGCAGACTTTGAAACGGGCAACCTCTTCAAACGGGCAAAGGCCCTCATCCCGCTACTCATTCCGCTTTTCATCAGCGCATTCCGCCGCGCGGACGAGTTGGCCGTCGCCATGGAGTCCCGCTGCTACCACGGCGGTGAGGGCCGCACACGGATGCGAGGCCTCAAATTCCGTCGGCGAGATGCCCTCACGGGACTGACAGGCGCAGCCCTGCTGGCCGCAGTCATTGGATTGGTGGTGTTACGATGAAAAGACGCCTGGCACTCAGAATCAAATACTGCGGCACCGCCTACCACGGCTGGCAGCGGCAGGAGAAGGATATCACCGTTCAGGAGGTCTTGGAACGTGCGTTGGAGACAACATGCGAGGAACCCATCCGCACCGTGGGCTGCGGCCGCACCGATGCGGGCGTCCACGCAAGGGTGTACTGCGTGAGCTTCGATTCAAGCACGAAAATCCCGCTCGACCGCCTCCCTCTCGCTCTCAACGCAAGGCTGCCGGACGACATCGCAGTCGAAGCCGCCATCGAGGCCGAGCCGGACTTCAACGCCATTCTTTCGTGCGTCAAAAAGGAGTACACCTACCAAATTCTAAACGCCCGTATCCGTGACCCTTTCTTAGCCCCTTACGCCTATTTTCACCCCAAACCCTTAGACCACGAACGCATGGCCGAGGGAGCCGCCGCTTTCGTCGGCACCCACGACTTCGCCGCCGTCCGCAGCGTCGGCACCCAAACGAAAACTACCGTGCGCACCGTGCATTATTTCGACGTAGAACGGCAAGGTGACATGATAACCCTCCGCGTCTGCGCCAACGGCTTCCTCTACAATATGGCAAGGGCGATGATAGGCACCCTGCTCTACGTGTCGCAGGGTAAAATCGCATCGGAGGAGATTCCCGCCCTCTTGGCAAAAGGTGACCGCAGACTGACCGGCCCGACAGTCCCCGCCGAGGGACTTGCGCTCAGTCGATTGTGGTATGAGGGCGCGGTGGGAGAGATGATGGACGCAGAAAAACCCTCTAAGTTTTAGGTTGCTTGCTTGAGCGAGGCATTTGCCTCAAACGTCTAAACAAAAGGGCAGGCGGAGCAACCAATCACAACTTTTACAAAAAACCGACACCCCAGTATAGACACGATTAGCCCGCATCTCGCGTTAGAATTATCCTCATGGGAATAGACTGCACAAACTCGGGCGATTAATAATCGCCCTTACAAACACCTGCCGAAACGTGCCCGCGCGGGCGGCAGAACTTTTTTGCGTCGCAACAGAATTTATGGTATAATAAAGAATAACGTGCAATAGCGACACAGGGGGAACAGCACCATGGTAAGAACCGCAATCCTAGTCTCCGGCGGGGGGACGAATTTACAGGCAATCCTCGCCGCGAAACTCTTCGGCGAGATACAAAACTGCGACATTGTGGCAGTCATCTCGTCCAATCAGGACGCCTACGCCCTCGATAGGGCCAGAGCGGCGGGGATAGACGCCAGCGTGGTAGACGTGACCACCTTCCCCACCAAGCGGACATTTAACACGGGTCTGATGCAAAAGCTGGGCGACTTGGACGTAGAACTGGTCGTCTTGGCGGGTTTCCCGCAGGATTTGCTCCAGCGTCCGATTATCAAGGAATACGAGAACCGCATCATCAGCGTTCACCCCTCGCTCATCCCGTCTTTTTGCGGACCGGACTGTCAGGGGGCGGAGCTGTATCAGGCGGTCATCGACCACGGCATCAAAGTCACCGGGGCCACGGTTCATTTTGTCACAGAGGAATTGGAGACCGCCCCCATTATTCTCCAAAAGGCGATAGACGTCCTGCAAGACGACACGGCCAAGAGTCTCGCGCGGCGTGTCATGGAACAGGCCGAGTGGGAGATTCTCCCCCGTGCGATTGATTTGTTCTGCCGCGGCAAGCTCCGTGTCGAGGGGCGGCGGGTTCTGATTGACGAGGCATAGCGGACGCATGGATTTTGATAAGTTGCTCTCCAAAAAATATATGCCCTATCTACTCTTGTTCGCCGCCGCGCTCATGGTCTATGGTTTAATCTACATATTTTCCGAGGGCTTCCACCCTTCGGCGCACAACTGGTACAATAATTATTCCCGTCAGGCCCATTCGTGGCTACAGGGCCGTTTGGATTTGCCAGAAAACAGGGTGTATTTGGAGATTGCCTTCTTTGAGGGACGGAACTATATCAGCTTCCCGCCTTTTCCCTCTGTCGTGTTGCTCCCCTTGGTGACTTTGTTCGGCGATACAACGCCCGACCACTGGGTCGCGCTCGTGTTCGCACTGGTGTCTTTGGTCTTTGCGTATAAGCTCGGGGAACTCGTGCTCAAAGATAAGAAATATGCCATGTTCTTCAGCCTGTTCCTCATCTTGGGGACGAATTATTTGCATCTCTCCCTCTGGGGTGCGGTGTGGTATCTGGCGCAGAACATGGCCTTCGCGTTTACCTTGATGGCCTTTTACTTCGCCCTGACGGACAGCAAGCGGCACGCTATCCTCTCTCTGCTCGCCCTCTGTGCGGCGATGGGATGCCGTCCGTTCAACGCGATTTACTTGCCGCTTGTGCTTTATTTGCTCTATCAGCGGGAGGGCTTGTCATTTTTCCGCTTTTCGAGACGGCTGATACTCTATGCCGTCCCCGCCATCGTCTTAGGCGCATTCTACATGTGGCTCAACTACGCCCGTTTCGGCAGCGTGTTTGAGTTTGGGCACAACTACTTGCCGGAGTTCGTGCGGGACTACCACGGCCAGTTCCACCCGAGCCGCATTTTGGAAAACTTTCGGATGATGTTCTTAGAGCTCGACATCACCTACGGCATACGAAACGGCTTCCCCTTCCACGGCCCCGGGACGAGTTTTGCGTTCTGGCTGGCGTCTCCTATGGTCATCAGCTACGTGGTCTACCTCGTCATCCGCTATCGGAGCAAGCCGAAAGGGGAGCGGGATGTCACGATTTGGCTCATCCCCCTGCTCGTGTGCCTGCACCTGTTTGCGTTTCTATTTCACCGCACCCTCGGCGGGCGGCAGTACGGGAGCCGTTACGCGGCAGATTCGCTCCCTGCGATTTATTTGGGCTTGCTGTTCATTCTCAGTAAGCTGCGGCTGACAAATCGCACCTATCTGATGAACAGTGTGCCGATGATGTTCGGATTGCTGACGAATTTTTATGGAACGATTATATTTTTTACGTTTTATTTCGGGTAGGGGCGAGGTGCGCACATGGCGCAGGACAGGTTGATGAACAGCAAATACATGCCATATGTAGTGATTTTCTCGGCCGCTCTAATGGTATACGGCCTCATTTACCTATTTTCCGGCGACTTTGGCATCACGGCCTCTAACGTGTTCAACTCGTATTCTATACAGGCCGCAAGCTGGTTAGGAGGGCGGTTGGATATCGGGTTCTATATCCCTTGGCTGGAGACCGCTCTGTTTGAAGGCCGACATTATATCAGTTTCCCGCCGCTTCCGTCCGTTGTCATGCTCCCTTTTGTGTTTTTCTTGGGGACGGACACACCCGACCATGCGATTGCCCTTGCAATAGCACTGCTATCGCTTGCATATGCCTATAAGCTCGGGGAGCGATTGTTGGGCAACAAGCAGCACGCTATATTGCTCGCCCTGTTCCTTGTTTTGGGGACAAATTATTTGCACATCTCCCTCTGGGGTGCCGTGTGGTATCTGACGCAGAACATGGCGTTCCTGTTTACCCTCATGGCATTTTACTATGCGCTGACAGACAACAAACACCACACCCTCCTGTCCCTGCTCGCCTTGTGTACCGCAATGGGGTGCCGTCCGTTCAACGCTATATATTTGCCTGTTATATTGTATTTGCTTTACAAAAGAGAGGACAAGCCGTTTGTCTCTTCGGCAAAGCGGATTTTGCTGTTTGCTATCCCCGCATTTATTTTGGGCGCATTCTTTATGTGGCTGAATTATTCCCGTTTCGGCAGCATTTTTGAGTTCGGGCATACCTATTTGCCCGAGTTTATGCGGGACTATCACGGACAGTTCTATGCAGGCCGCATGTTAGACAATTTGAGGAGCATGTTCTTCAACTTCAATATAAGCGAATTCCCTCAGTTCGGCAGTTTCGCTTTCTGGGTGGCTTCTCCGATTGTCATCAGCTATGTTATCTATTTACTTGCGTATAGTCGATTAACTTCAAAATCGCCCACAGATTTGGGGTCTGCTTTACGCATTTCTGCGTCTTCCTCCTTGCCGGGCGAAAGCCTACCCGCGTCGTCATCCTTGAACTGCGTAAAGCAGCCTCCCAAATCTGTAGACTGTTTTAAAGTTAATCGACTATATATGCGCAAAGGCGCACCGCGAGAGCGAATTCTCATATTGACCCTGCCCGTTTTGGTGTTTATGCACCTAGCGGCTTTCTCGTTCCACAGGACACTCGGCGGCCATCAATTCGGCGCAAGGTACACGGTAGACGCGCTTCCGGCGATTTATCTCGGCCTGTTGCTGATTCTCCAAAAGATGCCGCCGAAGGACACCATCTATTTGAACCTCGCGCCCATGCTCTTCGGCCTCTTGCTCAATTTCTACGGTACAATCGAGTTTTTACGCTTCTATTTTACTTAGGGGGTAAACTGCCTTGCAACATCTGTCTGCGCTTCTACCACAAAACCCATACCCCGGCCGCGGCATTCTCCTCGGTCGAACGCCGGACGGCTCTCGTGCCGTGTTGGCCTATTTCATCATGGGCCGCAGCGAAAACAGCCGCAACCGCATCTTCGTCCCCGACGGCACAGGTATCCGCACACAGGCTTATGACGAACGAAAGCTCACCGACCCAAGTCTCATCATCTACGCCCCCGTCCGCACAGTCGGCAAGCGCACCATAGTCACCAACGGCGACCAGACTGACACCATTTGCGACCGCCTCATCCGGGGCGGCACATTTGAAGAAGCCCTCCGCACCCGCACCTTTGAGCCGGATGCCCCCAACTACACCCCCCGCATCTCCGGCCTGATGGAGCCGGACGGGCGTTACACCTTCAGCATCCTAAAATCCGCAGACGGCGACCCCGCCGCCTGTCATCGTTTCTTTTACGAATACGCCGCCCCCCTCCCCGGCCGGGGCCACTTCATCCACACCTATCAATCCGACGGCAACCCGCTCCCCTCGTTCGCCGGTGAACCGTGTCCGGTAGCCACAGAGGACGACATGGCGGCTTTCGCCCAAACGCTTTGGACAAGTCTGAACGAGGCTAACAAAGTCGCTTTGTTCGTCCGGTACATCACTTTGGCAACGGGCGAAGCGGAGACGGCACTCATAAACCGCCGCGAGGAGAATTCGGCATGAAACAACTCCCTCTCAAATACCGCCTAAATCCCAACCAAACCCCCGCTTCCCTCTCACGAACGGACGGCGACATCCCTCTCCAAGTGCTAAACGGCCGACCGGGTTACATCAACTTCATGGACGCCCTCAACGCCTGGCAGTTGGTACGGGAATTAGATGCGGCAACGGGTCTCCCCTCGGCGGCATCGTTCAAGCACGTCAGTCCTGCCGGAGTCGGTGTAGGCCTGCCGCTAAGTGAGACGCTCCGCCGTGCCTATTTCGCAGACGACCTCTCCCTCAGTCCGCTTGCCGCCGCTTATGCACGAGCGAGAGGCGCGGACCGTCTCTGTTCCTATGGTGACTGGGCGGCTTTATCCCAACCCTGTGACGCGGAGACCGCGGCATTTCTGTCCCGTGAGGTCTCAGACGGGGTCATCGCCCCCGGCTATGACCCCGCGGCCTTGGACATTCTGCGGGCCAAGCGCAAGGGGAACTACAACATTGTGCAAATCGACCCTGACTACGAGCCGCCCGCCGTCGAACGGCGGGATGTTTTTGGTCTCACGTTTGAGCAAGGGCGCAACGATGTACTTGTCGCCCGTGACATGTTTCAGACCATCGTCACCGAGAAGAAAGACCTGCCGGATGTCGCGATATTGGACATGCTCATCGCCCAAGTCACGCTGAAATACACACAGTCCAACGCCGTCTGCTACGTGTTGGACGGTCAGACCATCGGCATAGGCGCGGGCCAACAGAGCCGCATCCACTGCACCCGTTTGGCGGGGGACAAGGCCGACAACTGGTGGCTTCGTCAGCATCCGAGGATATTGTCGCTCCCGTTCCCATCGGACATCTCCCGCCCGGAACGGGACAACGCCATCGACGAGGCTCTTTGCGGAGACTTCCTGTCCCCGGCCGAAAAGCGGGATTGGCTCAACACGCTCACCGGCGTAACCGTCGGATCTGACGCTTTCTTCCCCTTCGGCGACA
This sequence comes from Oscillospiraceae bacterium, assembly GCA_009780235.1. GTDB lineage: Bacteria > Bacillota > Clostridia > Oscillospirales > Oscillospiraceae > WRAB01. The sequence goes on along the minus strand of WRAK01000035.1, from coordinate 1,382 downwards.
ATGTAGAGCGGGCGAGGCAGAGCGGCGCAAATTACATTGTCCACCCCGGCGGCAGTATACGGGATGACCATGTCATTGAGGTGTGCAACAAGCACGGCATCGTCATGGTGTTTACAGGGGTGCGCTTGTTCCATCATTAGCGGCCCGCAGCCGTCCGCATCTCTAATTATACGTTTGGCAGTAGAAATAGAACAGCGGACGGCCGCAGGCCGTCCCTACAAAACAGAACCACGAGGTGATACCCATCAGAATTACAGGCGCAGTTATTAACGCATTCGCCATTCTCATCGGCAGCGGTATCGGGCTGTTGCTCATGGGGCGCATTTCCGACCGATTTGCAAAAAATATCCACCGCGCGCTGGGGCTTTGTGTGTGCATCATCGGCATTTCCGGCGCACTCGGCGGGGATGTTATGTTGTTGGTCGTCGCTATGGCATTGGGGACGCTTTTCGGTGAACTGCTCCGCATCGATGACGGGCTGAATCGGCTCGGCAAGTGGGCACAGACCAAACTCAGCCGTGAGGGGGAGCAGTCCACCTTTGCCGAGGGCTTCGTCACGGCGACCTTGCTCTTCTGCGTGGGTGCCATGGCCGTGGTCGGTTCCATCGACAGCGGTCTGCGGGATGATCAAAACGTTATCCTGACAAAGTCGATGATTGATGGTGCGGCTTCGATTATTTTAGCGTCCACGCTGGGCTTCGGCGTCCTGTTTTCCGCTTTTATGGTCTTGTTGTACCAAGGCGGCATCGAGTTTTTCGCCGGATTTTTGCAGAATGTGTTCACAGACGGACTGATTATGCAAATTGCCGCCATCGGCGGCGTAATGATTTTCGGGATTGGGCTGAACATGACGCTGGACACAAAGATTAAGGTGGCGAATTTCCTGCCGGGGTTCTTGGTGGCGGTAGGGTATTATTTTTTGATTTTACGGTAGGATGATAATGGAAAATCCCGCTCTCAGCCGATATAGGCCGTAGAGCGGGATTGTTTTGTAGGTGCGGTGGTATCCTGCCCCTGTAGTTTTGCTTATGCCGCCTAAAATCCTTCGTCGGGCAACACTTGCCACTTCAGTACTATGCTCTTAAAGGGTGCAGATAGATGTACCCCCGAAAACCACAGGCAGTCCAAGCCAGACAGAGGGACACCGCAGTACTGAAAGGAACAAGCCATGAACAACGAAATCACATGCACAAGAGTTGGCGACTATCTTTTGCCGGACATCATTGCCGGCGAAACGCATTATAGCCATGTACTTCGAACGCAACTTGGAACAGGCCGGGGTATATGCGCGGCTGGAAGAGATGGGTATTGCCGAGGGCGATACGGTTTGTATGGACCGTTTGGAGTTTGAGTATCGGAAATAGGGGAAGGCCGCCTGTGGG
>WRAK01000034.1 GCA_009780235.1 Oscillospiraceae bacterium | reverse complement strand
GCTTTTTGTTCATTAGTAATCCTCCAATCTTGACATCCGTAAACATTATACAAAACATCTTTACACTTGTCAAGACTGAATTTTATCCGTGAAAGTTTGGCAGTTTCGCGTTTTTGGTTGTAACATTACTTATATAAATGAAAAGAAACTCCAATTATACAGTATGAAAATTAACAACACTAAGAGAACGGTGGTTATGCCATGAAGCAACTTGCTTTTTGCCCTTGTATTCTCTTTCACCTTGCGGAAATGTAGCAACGATACCACGAATAATATTGCAGACAAACCTACCAGTAGATAGTTAGTCCATACATGAGGATTTATACTAGCGGCATTAAATACGAATGTTCCAAGACCCCCAAAAGCACTAAGCACGCTATTGACTAACATCACAAGCCCGCAAATCATCATTCCAATGGTAAAAAGCGGAACTTGGTTTTATCTGATGGCCTAGCCCTTTTGCTTTGAGTGATAGGCTAGGGTTACGCAAGTGGTGGTTACTCATAACCGTGTAATTTTGTGTTTTCTCTATGCGGAATACTGCCATAGTAAAAATGCCCCTTTCTGTAATTCGGGCAACAAAAAAGGCCGGGAGTTCTTACACTCTCGGCCTTGCCCTGTATTGCTTGTATTTAGTTTTCGGGCAAAAAAACAGGACGCATTTTGTATCTGCGTCCTGTTCTTCGCTACTCCGTTTTACCCGCCTGCTCATAAAATGTTGATTTTACAGGGTTTTTTCGTGTTGTCTTATGGTAGGCGGCCATTGGCCGCCCTTTTGTTTGTTACGCTCCCGGCGGTATTTTTATTGCAGATATGTTTCCGGCTCTTCCGCATACGTCCGCGCGTAATCTCTGTGAGCCGTATTCCTACGTTCCAACATTCGGGAACAATCCGTGGATAAATCCGTCTAAGTAAACAGACTGTATCCCGCCCCCGATTACACGGCCGTCCGCAACCAGTACATCGACGACTACGCCGTCCGACTGGCCGGGGTAGTTGAGTACGCGGTATGTATGCCGCACGGCAGGGCGGCCCTTGTGGGGGGTGAGGTCGAAACCGGCTTCCAGTTGCAGAGCGTTGTAGGCCTCGTAGACTTCGCCCCATTCTCGGGGGATTAAGACCTCCGCCACCTCAATCGGCTCCGGGTCAACCTGCCAACCAAGGGTTTCGAGAAAGGTGACGACATCACCCGCAGTCTCGGCTTCAATGCCCGTATTCCTATCCCTGCGGGCGGCGAGGACGATGACGGTGGTGAGAAGCACGGCGATGACCAAGACGATGACCAACGCACGCTTTTTGCTCAATTTTGCAGTAACAATAAACATGAAAAATCCCCCCTTGGGTACAACTTATTCGTTTTGGCGGGCGTGTATGACCGATTTGTGGTATAATAACTACTATGTAGTTATTGTACGAGCATTTAAATCACGTTTCTCCCCGCCTTCGGCGGGAACCGAAAAGTATGATGTTTATACCATGAATTCTGAATAAATTCATGGTATAATGGCAGTTAATAATTAAAAAACCGGAGGTTTTTACCATGGCAGGCGTAACATTAACGGGCGTAGAAAAAGTATACGACGGTGGAGTTAAAGCGGTTTCGGACTTTAACTTGGATATTGCGGACAAATCCTTTGTGGTGTTTGTCGGGCCGTCGGGCTGCGGGAAGAGTACGACTTTGCGGATGATTGCGGGTTTGGAACAGCTTACCGGAGGTGAGATTTGCATTGACGGGCGGGTGGTGAACGATGTGCCGGCGAAAGACAGGGACATCGCCATGGTGTTTCAGAACTACGCCCTCTATCCGCATATGACGGTGTTTCAGAACATGGCGTTTGGGCTGACGATTCGCAAGTTCCCCAAGTCCGAGATTCGGCGGCGGGTGGACGAGGCGGCGGCGATGTTGGAGATTACACATCTGCTCGACAGGCTCCCCCGCGCATTATCCGGCGGTGAGCGGCAGCGGACGGCACTGGGTCGGGCCTTGGTGCGGGATCCGAAAGTGTTTTTGCTTGATGAGCCGCTCTCCAACCTTGATGCACGCCTCCGTGCGACGATGCGGGCGGAGCTGAAGGAGTTGCACCGCCGCGTGGGGACGACTTTTATCTATGTCACCCACGACCAGACCGAGGCCATGACCATGGGGGACCAGATTGTGGTCATGAAAGACGGCTTTATCCAGCAGGCCGCCTCGCCGCAGGATTTGTTCCACCGCCCGGCGAATGTGTTTGCGGCGACCTTTATCGGCGCGCCGCCCATGAATTTGATTCCGGGTGTTCTGCGGGCGGCGGGTGAGGGTGTGTCTGCGGTGTTCGGACGCTTTTCTCTGCCGCTGCCCGAGCGGTTCGCGGTGCATCGGCAGGTGCGGGACTATTTAGAGAAGTCCGTCATCTTCGGCCTGCGGCCGACGGATATCGACGATGCGGCCGAGGCGTCGAACCCGAAGCGGGAATGGGTCATCCGCCTGCCCGTGGAGCAGACGGAGCTTTTGGGGGCGGAGATGAATGTCATTTGTAAAGAGGGCGATTTGCGGGTTACAGCTGTGGTGGGAAACCAGTCAAAAGCCAAGGAGGGACAGCCGCTTGACCTCTGCTTAGACTTGGAGAAATTACATATTTTCGATGCGGAAACCGAGCGGTCGATTCTTTTGGTATGATACGCTTTCGCGGATCGGCTTTACACAAACATATTGACTCGGCTAACCGTTTGCGGGAAAGCTTCCCGCAAACCGAAGTCTTATTCTATGGTGCGAAGGCCTCCCCCAACACATCTTTATAAATTCCAAAAAAGCAGCTTATGGCTGTTTTTTTGGAATTAGTATAATTGCATAAGGAAATCATTGCTAAAAACGATAGAAGCTCCTGTTTTCAATGTGTCTATCGGCAAAAGTGACAGGAAAAGACTGCCATTTTTGGCACAGAAACGCAGTCCTTGAAAAAATTTCACAAAAAAATATGAAAAATAGGTTGAAAACTGCGGCGAAATAGGTTATTATGTAACTGTTGAAAATAACGAATCATTTGCAAGGAGGGACCTGCTGTTATGTCCGGTAGGATTTTTCAAGGCGTGATTGTCCAACTGAAAGAGGCGACGGAACGCACCATCGGGGTCGTAGATGCGGCCGGTGTGGTGGTCGCCGCCGGGGAGTTATCTCTGATTGGCACGAGGCCGGAAGATGTGGTGTTCCCCAAAGGGGAAGACAGCGTGTTCACCACCGTCGGACGAACCTATAAAGTGTTAGACGGCTTCCCCGAGAACGCATATGCCGTGTTTGCAGATGGTGCGGACGAAACCGCTCGTACCATCTGTCTGCTTGCGTCCGTTGCTATCCGTGAGGCGCGGATTTGCTATGAGGAGAAGCACGACAAGGTGGGCTTCCTCAAGCACATCCTCTCCGAGAACACCCTAGTCGACGATATTGCAATCAGGGCGCAGGAATTGCAGTTCCCTTTGAATGCGAGCCGTGCCGTGTTTGTGATTCGCCGTGCGGAGCAGAGTGAAGCTTCCATGGCAGAGGTACTGCGGGAGATGTTCCCCAACGAAGAGCGGGACTTCCTTGTGCCCATGGGTACACATGACCTCGTGCTCATCAAAGAGGTAGAGCCGGATACGAGCAGCGCAATACTGTTGGCGTTGGCGGGCGTGATTGAATCTTCGCTTTCATCTGAGGAACTCGCCATTCAAACGGTCATTGGCATCGGCACTTTGGCGCGGAGCCTGAAAGAGTTGGCCGAGCGGTACAAAGAGGCCCAAGCGGCTATCGAGGTCGGTAAGGTCTTTGAGACGGAGAAGGCCATCGTCCACTATGACCATCTCGGCATCGGGCGGCTGATTTATCAATTGCCTGTCACGCTCTGTGAGATGTTCTTGGCGGAGGTGTTCGAGAAGAACCCCATTGACGCGCTCGACCCTGAGACGCTGTACACCATCAACCGCTTCTTTGAGAACAGCCTCAACGTCTCCGAGACCAGTCGTAAACTCTTTGTCCATCGGAATACATTGGTGTATCGCTTGGAGAAGATAAAGAAGCTCACGGGGCTTGATTTGAGAGAGTTTGACCACGCCATTGTGTTTAAAGTGGCCTTGATGGTGAAAAAGTATCTCAATGCGCAGGCCGCAAAATAACAGGCTCCTGTCCGCCTGCCGGGCGGTGGGGGTAAAAAGTCAAAGCAAGGGAGTGTAGATTAGCCCACATGATTATCATGAAAGACGTTCAAAAAGCCTACGACAACGGGACACGGGCCCTCAAAGGGGTAAACATCACCATCCAAGATGGTGAGTTTGCCTTTCTGGTCGGGCCGTCCGGGTCGGGGAAATCCACGATTATCAAGTTGCTCACCGCGGAGGTCGCTCCTACGGAGGGGTCTGTGCGGGTCAACGGGTATTTGTTAGACAGGATTCGTAATCGCAAAAAGTCCATGATGCGGCGGACGCTGGGGGTTATTTTCCAGGATTTCCGTCTCATTGAGAAGAAATCGGTCTATGAAAACGTGGCCTTCGCCATGCGCGTGACCGGGGCGCGGGAGCGCGAGATTCAAAAGCGTGTCCCTTACGTGCTTGACCTCGTGGGTCTCAACGTGGACACGGACAGGCGGCCGGATGAACTCTCCGGCGGCGAGCAGCAGCGTGTGGCGGTGGCGAGAGCTTTGGTCAATAACCCGTCCACCATCATCGCAGACGAGCCGACGGGGAACTTAGACCCCGTGCGGAGCCTGGAGATTATGATGCTTTTGGAGAAAATAAACGAGTTGGGAACCACGGTTTTGGTGGTCACACATGAGCGGGATTTGGTAGACCGCTTTGAAAAGCGTGTCATCGCCTTAGATAACGGCCGTGTCATCAGCGACGGAATGAGGGGGTATGTGATTCATGAGCAGGAAAAAGCCACGCCGACGGAATAACTTGGGGTACTATATCAAAGAGGGTGTCTCCAGCATCTTTACGCACGGGTTTATGAGCTTTGCCTCTGTGGTGATTATCATTGCCTGTCTGGTGATTATGGGGAGCTTCCTTTTGGTTGCCCTGAACGTGAATGATTTAGTGGAAGATGCCGAGGCCCGTAATCAGGTGGTTGCCTTTATAGACGACAGCTTGACGGAAGAAGAAGCCAGGGGCTTGGAGTTTCAGATACTCGCCACGAATAACGTGTACGATGCTACCTTTGTAACACGAGATGAGGCGTTTCAGGCCTTTGTGGCTACCCACGAAGAGGCTGAGCTTGACAATCTCGACGAGGAAGTGTTCCGGCATCGTTTTGTAATTGACCTCGACAATATCGCCTATATGCAGGTGACGTTGGACAGACTGTTGATGATTCCCGGTGTTGATGCGGTCAGAGCAGACGTGGCTATCGCCGACTTTTTTGTATCGTTCCGTAACGTAATTGTAGTTGTGTTTATCGCTATTGTCGGTGTACTCATGCTTATCTCGGTGTTTATCATCTCGAACACGATTAAACTTGCCACCTTTGACAGGCGGGAGGAAATTGCCATCATGCGGATGGTGGGCGCGCGGAACTGGTTTATCCGCTGGCCGTTTATCTTCCAAGGGTTTATACTGGGCCTCACGGGTGCGGTTGTTGCATTCGGGATTCAATGGGGCATGTACGGTGTACTTGTTGACCAAATCGTGCGTCTGTCGGGCGGGAATATGATTCAGCCTGTCAGTTTCTATGAAGTGGCCAATATGATGATTTCCATCTTTATGGGTACGGGCTTTGTGGTCGGCACACTCGGCAGCGCGATTGCGATTCGGAATTATTTGAAAGTGTAAGCAATCAAATCGAATGCAAGCATTCGATTTGGTCGGAATTATTTGAAGTGTAACAAAGTTGTAATATTTGTGTGGTATGGTATTTGTGTAGGGGGCGGCGTCCTCGACGCCCCGTGCCACGTCGGCACAAAAGTGAAGTGACGGGGCGTCGAGGACGCCGCCCCCTACAAACCACGGGTGAACACAGTTCGCCCCTACGTATTAGGTTTTTTGGATATTATTTTGGAGGTTGTATGACTACTATGCGAAACAGTCGGAAGAAATCTGTCACGATTATTGCCTTGCTTCTTGCGGTGCTTATGGTGCTGACCTTGTTCACGGGTATCTTTGCCACCTTGGTACAGGGGCGGACGCTTTCGGACATTGACAGAGAGATTAGTGATGCCCGCAGTCAGATGAACGAATTGGAGAGCAGAACCGGTGAGATTCAGGCCCAGCGGGGCGAAATTGCCGGGCGGCTTGCCACGCTTCGGACGCAGGAGGGTACTTACTTAGAAGAACTCGACGAGCTGCAAGAAGAATTGCAGCTTTTGGAGGAGCAAATCACGCTGACGGAAGAGCAGATTGCCCTCTATGAGCAGATGATAGCAGTCAAGGAAGAACGTTTGGCAGATGCCATTGAGCGGGAAGAAGAGCAGCTTGCTCTTTACCGCCGCCGCATCCGCGCCATGGAAGAGCGCGGGCCGACGAGCTACATACAACTTTTCCTCAGAGCGCAGAGCTTCAGCGACTTGGTCGCGCGGATTCATGACGCGGAGGAAATCATCGCCTTTGACCAACGGGTCGCTGACCAGTTGGAGCGGTACCGTGTTGCGGTGCAGGAATACAGAGACGAACTGGAAGAGGAAAAGGCGGCACTTGAAGCCGTAGTCGCGCGCTTGGAAGAAGAGCGGGACGAGCTTGAGATACTGCGGGCTGAAGTTGAGCGGCGCATCCGTGAGGTTGAAGCTCGGATTGCGGCGCAGGAGATTGAGCTTGCGCGGTTGGAAGAAGAATATGAGCGGATGGCGGCTGAGATTTCCAGCATTACACGGAATCTGGGCGCACTCAGCAGCGAACGGCAACAGGCGATTCGGGATTTGGAGCAGAGCGGCAACGCAACCACGGGGGTAGGCGCACGCCCGGGGAACGGGTCGTTTATGTGGCCGTCCGGCCACACCACCAACGTGACCTCTCACTTCGGCTGGCGGACGCATCCCATCACCGGGGCGCGGAGCTTCCATGGGGGGATTGATATCGCCGCAGCGGGTATCAACGGAACACCGGTGCTCGCGGCGGACAGCGGTGTTGTGGTGCGTTCACAATGGCACCCCAGCTTCGGGAACTATGTTTTGATTAACCACGGGAATGGGTACGCTACTCTGTATGCGCATAACAGCTCTAATTCGGTGAGTGCGAACCAAGTTGTAGTTCGAGGCCAAGTGATTGGCCGAGTGGGGTCTACCGGGATGTCTACGGGGCCGCATATTCATTTTGAGATACATCGGAACGGCAATCGGATTGACCCGATGATTTATTTTAGATAAGATGTAACAAAACGCATCCCCCGGCGGGCCGCTCCTGCCGGGGGAAGTTTTCTTTACGGAGGTTGCGGTATGCACAACAGGAACGAGTACGAGAGAGACGTTTGGAACTACGGCAAGCCGAGAAGGCAACATTCGACACGGACGTTAGTTTTGCTGATTCTGCTTACGGCAGTAGTGATTTTTATCCTCACCCTGCCGCTGATTTTATTGTCCGCGCCCGGTTCCGGCGGGGCGTCATCGTGGGTGACGGCCGATGTGGAGCGGACGGATGTTGACCTCTCCGAAGAGGCCGAGCGGTTCCAACAGGCTTTGGATGTTATTTCCCGCCGTTATGTGGGCGAGATTGCGGACGAGGCGGATCTGATTGACGCCGCCATCGCCGCCGCTGTCCACGCGCTGGGCGACCCTTGGTCACACTTTTTGACGGCGGAGCAATACGCTGCCTATTTAGAGAGCCTGCGGAACCGTCAGCAGGGCATCGGCATTATGATTTCCCGCGACGAGGAGACGGGCGAAGCTGAAATCATCGGCGTAGAGCCCGGCAGTCCGGCCGAGGAGGCGGGGCTTGTCGCGGGTGACACCATCGTCACCATCGAGGACTACTATGTGGCCGAGATGGGGCCCGTGGGGCCGCGGGAGCATATCCATGCCCAATACGGCGGGACTGTGCGGCTCGGCGTCCGTGACGCGGCGGGCGAGATGCGGGATGTAGAGGTTGAGGTGCGGACGTTTTACACGATTCCCGTTACCTTTGAGATGTTAGAGGGCGATGTGGGCTATATCCGCATCTCCGAGTTCGCCATGAACAGCGGCAGAGATACGGTACAGGCCATTGACGAACTCCTCAACGACGGAGCCGCGGGGCTGATTTTTGATGTGCGTAATAATCCCGGCGGTGCGCTGCGGGAACTGCTTCTGATACTCGACCACCTTATCCCGGACGGAGAGCTGTTCATCTTGGTAGACTACACGGGCGAGGAGAACGTACACTACGCGAGGCGCGCGGAGTATGTGGATGTGCCTGTCGTGGTGCTGGTGAACGAGTGGTCGGCTAGTGCGGCGGAATATTTTGCGGCCATCTTGCAGGAGCGTGACCGCGCTGTCATCGTAGGCGAACCCACCACGGGTAAGGGGCGGAGCCAGCGGGTGTTCCCGCTCGCGGACGGCCGCGCGGTGGTGCTGTCTACGCATCGGTATCTGACGCCTGAGCGGGTGGATTTGTCCGAGGTCGGCGGGATTGTGCCGGATGAGGTGATTGAGGGCGCGGATGTGCAGCTGGAGCGGGGAATACAATTAATAATGAACAATTAAGAATGCGGAATTGGTTCGGGTTCATTTGACAAAATCATACAAAATTGGTATACTAACGCAATATGTCTCAACTTTGGAGGATACATATGTCTACACAAAGCCGAAGAAAACCTGTTCGTATGCTGTCGCTCATGTTGGCGGTGCTGCTGGTGCTCACGTTGTTTCCGCTTTCCGCCATGGCGCGGAGTGTGGCGGATATTGACCGGGAGATGAGCGAGACCCGGAATCAGATGAACGAGTTGGAGGGGCGGGCCGAGGCCTTGCAGGCGCAGATGGCGGAGACCCGTGGGCGGCTGGCTACTTTGCGGACGCAGGAAGACTCTTACTTGGAAGAACTCTCTGTCTTGCAAGACGAACTGCTCCTTTTACTGGAGCAGATTGAACTGACGGAAGAGCAAATCGCGCTCTATAAGCAAATGGTTGCAGTCAAGGAAGAACGCTTGGAGGAGGCCATAGAGCGGGAGGAAGAACAGCTCGCCCTCTATCGGCGGCGCATCCGTGCCATGGAAGAGCGGGGCGGTACGAGTTATATCCAACTCTTCTTGCGGGCGCAGAGCTTTAGTGACTTGGTCGCGCGGATTCACGATGCGGAGGAGATTATCTCTTTTGACCAACGGGTCGGTGACCAGTTGGAGCGTTACCGTGTGTCCGTGCAGGAATATCGGGACGAGTTGCAAGCTGAACAGGCGGAGCTTGAGGTGCTGATTGCCCGCTTGGAAGAGGAGCAGGCGGAGCTTGAAGTATTGCGGGAAGAGATAGAGGCGCGTATCAGCGAGGTCGAGGCTCGGATTGCGGTACAAGAACTTGAATTGGCCGAGCTGGAGGAATTGGAACGGCGCGCGGCGGCTGAGCTGTTGCGCCATACGCAGAACTTAGGGGAACTCTCCGAGGCTCGGCGGCAAGCGATTCGGGATTTGGAGCAGGGCGGCGGAACCGGTGGCGGCGGCGGAATGGGCGGTGCGCCTGCCCGTCAGGGGACAGGGCCGTTTATTTGGCCGTCTGACCATACCGGGCATGTGACCTCTCACTTTGGTCCTCGTTGGGGCGGATTCCACAATGGCATTGACATTTCCCATGCTCCGGGTGCCCCGAATATTGATAGAACAAATGTGTTGGCGGCGGCCAGCGGATATGTGAGCCGTGCCGGAAGCTGCCCATCGTTTGGGAATTTTATTGTTATTAACCACGGGATAATCAACGGGAACCACTATGCAACTCTTTATGCCCACAACCACACGAATCTTGTGCGAGTGGGGGATATTGTGACTCAGGGTATGATAATTGCTCGGGTAGGCAGTACGGGTAACTCAACGGGGCCGCACATCCACTTCGAGATTCATCGCAACGGCCAACGGATTAATCCGTTGCAATACTTCAGATAACCACACAAACACGTCCCCCGACGAATCATCCGCCGGGGGACGTTCTGTTTTTTGCTTCCCGTGCATATCCTTATCGGAAGACAAACGGGGGTGAGGCGGTTTGCTGGGCTTTGTACACACGGAACCTTGGGAGAATCCGGGGTTTTTGACACGGGTACGCTGTGCTGTAGACAAGCGGTATGGGGTGGAGGTTTCGGAGCGGGCCTTGTTCGGGCGTTCGGCGGTGTATGTGCAGGAACGGCGGGGGTGTCGGCGTGCGTTGGGGCGAGTGTTGGCAGAACGTGGCGTGGACAAGGTGGCGTTTGCAGGAGACCGCCCCCGGTCGCCTGTGGCGACAGCCCCCTCAAAACGAGGGGGCCAAGGGCCGATGCCTCCCTCGCAAGCGAGGGAGGTGGCGCGAAGCGTCGGAGGGAGGCCGCCCCTACAAGAAATGTCCTCCGAATACCTCCACACCTACCTCGCCGGGGATGTTGGTGTCCATGTAGCCGAGCGATCGGGGGCTACGGCGGTGTGTTTTCTGCGGTCGGTGGGGCAGTTGGAGGAGCGTGCCTTGCTGCAATTGGCGAGTTCTTTTCGATATCTGATGCTCAGTATCCGGCGGGACGGTGATTTGGTCTGCCGAACGCTTCGGCGGCGGTACGGTCTGCCCGTGGTGGAGGCACCGACGCCCAATCAGGTGCGGGGTGCGGATTTCGCGTTGGTGCTCCATCCGCCGGGGCAGGATGTGACGCTATCCAAGCGGTGTTTGGCCTATGCGCCGAATACGGCTCTGCGTCGTTCGATGTCGGGCGGTGTGCCGATTACGGGACTGCATCTCCGCGTGCCGTCTGATGTGGCGGGGGAGGTTCCGGCGGGGTTTCGGGCGGAGCCTGTCTTGTCCGAGGCGGCGTTTCGGGGGTGGTTTGACCCGGGGCGGATTAAAATTAACGGCGTGTCTATTGACAAAACGGTATAAAGTAACTATAATACAAACGCCATCATCGCCCTGACGTGCGGTGATATTTTCATAAGAATAACTTGTAATAACCCATTGTAGGGCGCGATGTCCTCATCGCGCCGCATCATCCTTGCGGGTGGTAGCGCACGGCGCGATGAGGACATCGCGTCCTACAAATAGGTCGAAAGGAAGATAGACATGGATAAATTCAAAATGAGCAAGACCCGTTACGACGAACTGGTGGAGGAACTCAACTACCTGCAAACCGTGCGGGAGAAAGAAGTGGCGGAGCAAATCAAGGAAGCCCGCAGTTTCGGTGACCTCTCGGAGAACAGCGAATACGACGAGGCCAAGACAGAGCAGGGCAAGCTCTACTCCAAGATTGCCGAGATTAAAAATGTAATTGAGAACGCCGAAATCGTCGCCGAGGGCTCCGCGAGAGCGGGGCGGGTTTCGATCGGCTCGAAAGTCACCGTGAAAGACAAGGCGACAGGCGACGAGGACACCTATGAAATCGTGGGCAGTCAGGAGGCAGACCCCTTGCATATGCGCATTTCTGATGATTCGCCCATGGGTCGTGCCCTGGTGGATAGAAAGAAAGGCGACAAGGTCGTCGTACACGCCCCGGCGGGAGATTTTACGCTGGAGATTTTGGCTGTGAAAGCGTAAACCCTCGCCCGTAGGGCGCGATGTCCTCATCGCGCCGCATAGCTCCCACGAAAACAACGCGCGGCGCGATGAAGACATCGCGCCCTACATGATTGATGGAGATGATATATATGTCTGAGGAAGTTCGGGTACCCGAAGAAGAAACACAGAGCCTGTCCGAAATTCTGCAAGTTCGGCGGGACAAGCTGACACGCTTGCAGGAAGAGGGGCGGGATCCTTTTCATGTGACGAAATTTACGCGCACGGCCTACAGTACGGAGGTCAAGGACAAGTTTGACGAGATGGAGGGTCAAACCGTGTCTATGGCAGGTCGCATGATGTCCAAGCGGGTTATGGGCAAGGCTTTTTTTGTGGATATTTTGGACGACAGAGGCCGTATCCAGCTCTATATTAAAGTAGACGACTTGGGCGAGGCTCTGTTCAACGAGTTCCGCAAGTGGGACATCGGGGATATCATCGGTGTCTCCGGCGAAGTGTTCCGCACACGGCGGGGGGAGATTTCCGTGCATGTGCGGTCGGTGCAATTGCTGTCTAAATCGCTTCTGCCCCTGCCGGAGAAGTTCCACGGGCTGACGAACCAAGAACTGCGCTATCGCCAGCGGTATGTGGACTTGATTATGAACCCCGAAGTACGCCGCACCTTTGAGATTCGCACCCGTGTGATTCAAACCATACGGCGGTTCTTGGACGATTTGGGCTACTTAGAAGTGGAGACGCCCGTGCTGAACACCGTTTCGGGTGGTGCCACGGCGCGGCCGTTTATCACGCACCACAACACGCTGGACATGGAGATGTTCATGCGCATCGCGACGGAGTTGCACCTCAAGCGGCTTGTCGTGGGCGGGATTGAGCGGGTGTATGAAATCGGGCGGCTTTTCCGCAACGAGGGCATCAGCACACGGCACAATCCGGAGTTCACAACGGTGGAGTTCTACGAGGCCTACGCCGATTACAACGATATGATGGACAGAACCGAGGGCATTTTCGCCAAAGCGGCGCAGGATATTCTGGGTACGACAGAGATTAGCTATCAGGGCGAGCCTGTGAGCCTCGCCGCTCCCTTTGCCCGTCTGACGATGGCTGAAGCGGTGAAGCAACACACAGGGCTTGATTTTATGGCCATGCCGGATGCCGAAGAAGCCGCCAAAGCGGCAAAAGGCATAGGCGCGGAACTGCCAAAAGATAAATCTTGGGGCAGTATCCTCTACGAATGCTTCGATCAGCGTGTCGAAGCGAAGCTTGTACAGCCGACCTTTATTCTCGACCACCCCGTAGAGGTCTCGCCGCTGGCAAAGCGGTGTCCGAGTGACCCGCGGCTCACGGAGCGGTTTGAGCTGTTCATCACGGGACGGGAGATGGCGAATGCGTTCTCCGAGTTGAATGACCCCATCGACCAAAAGGAACGTTTCCAACGCCAGATGGATTTACGTGCGGCCGGGGATGAAGAGGCGTCTATGATGGACGAGGACTTCATCACGGCATTGGAGTACGGCCTGCCGCCCACAGGTGGTTGCGGGATTGGGATTGACCGTATGGTGATGTTGCTCACCGATAGTGCGTCGATTCGGGATGTTATCTTTTTCCCGACGATGAAGCCGGAGAATAATTAGGGGGATATCAGGTGCATACGACAGATATTAAAAAGCAGGCCTTACAATTTGCACGGGGCAGAAGTGCTTTAGCTACCATGATTGTATTTACGCTAATCAATGTGGTATTGGAGTTGTTCGAGTCCAATTTGTATTTTTTGTTCTCCGCAACTCTACCTCTTCTTGCTGTTGCTCTCGGCGGTGATCTTGCTTGGGAATTTTACAACAATGCGTTCCTGATTGCCGGTACCGCACTTGCGTTTTTCGGCGTGGCACTCTATTTTATCTGTTGGCTGCTTTCGAAGCGTATACGCGCGTTTATGCTGGTGGCTTTGATTTTGTTCGCCATTGACACCATCGCATTGGCCTGGCTTGCCATTGTATTTATTCCCGAGTTTGATGTGTTTTTCCTGATAGAGCTTGCGTTCCAAGTGTGGATTTTAGTTTCGCTTATCCTTGGTACGGCGGCGTGGGCAAAGTTGCGGCGGGCTACGTCGGATGAGATGGATGCCACCGTACAGGCGATTGCTTTTGATGAGGTGATGGCGAATGACCAAAAGGCTGCTGATGTACTGCAACGCGGCGAGACTGACGGGAGCATCGTTTCCCCAAGAGTGAATACCTCTCCTTTGCGGGATGACGATAAAAAGGGACGCATTTTGGTTTCCGGTGAACAGAACGGTTTGCAAATCAGCATGAAGCGTTCCCGTGGCTTAACGGAGCTGATTGTAAACGGGTACGTGTATGACGAAGTGAAAGGGACACTTGAAACAGGGTATACCCTCTTTGCGCATATACAGGGAACAAAGATTACAGGGATTTATCAAGGTGTGTATATGTATATCTATGTGGACAATCAGTTGATTGCGAAGAAGTTAAGGTTGTATTAGTTGAGTAAACAATATGCGGGGCTGACGCTTTGCGTCAGCCCCGTGATTTGAAAAGGGCGAAGCATGCAAGAGATTACCAGCCGCAAAAATCCACAAGTGCAACACTTGAAAAAACTGGGTACAGACCGAGCCTATCGGGAGGTCTCGGGAGAGTTTCTTTGCGATGGGCTGAAGCTTTATGAAGAGGCAGTCTCTGCGGGGGCTGCAATATCGCTTTCGGCCACCGATCGGCGAGAAGTTACGGATATGCTTGCATGTCCGACGATTTTGGTGCCGGAGGATGTGCTCCACAGCATCTCACCTTTAAAAAACCCACAGACAGTCCTATTTGCCTGCCAAATGCCGGACACAACGCCGATTGCAAACCCAAGCCGTGTACTGGTTCTGGACGGCGTGCAAGACCCCGGTAACGTGGGTACACTAATCCGTGCCGCAAGCGCGTTTTGCGTAGACCAAGTGATACTGGTCGGCGACTGTGCCGACCCCTATAACCCCAAAACCGTCCGTGCGGCGATGGGTGCGACCTTTCGCCAATCGGTGTGCGCGATGGCGGTGGACGAACTGGTGCAATACGCGGCACAAAACAACCTGACGCTCCTCGGGGCGGCTCTCGCCGAGGACGGGCGGGACATCAGAGAACCCCTGCCGGCTGCTCCGCTGGCAGTCGCCATCGGCAGCGAGGGACAGGGGCTGAGTGCGGAACTGTTAGTACATTGCCACGGTACGGTGCGGATCCCCATGGAAGCGGCGGCGGAGTCGCTCAATGCGGCGGTTGCGGGGAGTATTTTGCTATGGGAGATGTATCGGCGGGAAGTGTAAACAGTTATTTACAAATCCCGACAAATAAGGTACAATGACCCTGCACAAAGGGGTCGTATAGGACGGTTTTCCAAACTGAATCCTGAAAGGGAGGAGGTGAGGCCAATGTCGATGTATGAAGTAATTATCTCGGTGATTGCTGCTCTGACTTTGATTTTCAAAGTCTGTACATACGTGAAAGACAGAAAAAACAACCGTCCGTGACTACCAATCGCGACGGTTGTTTTTTCTAAAAACAACTAAAATCGTGTGGTAAACCGTCTGAAACGGTTCCCTTGTGCATTTATTATACACCTATATAAGCATATTGTCAATACTAAAGGAGGCACCCCCATGGCAGAGCTGAAATATTGGATTTGGATGAACGAGTTAGGTCTAAACCCCTATGTGGCCCGGCAAATTTTGGAGTTCTTCGGCGGGCCGAAGGAGGTCTTTTTTGCCGAAAGGGATGCCTTTTTGGAAGTGCCGGGCTTGGGTGAGCGGGAGCTTGTGGCTCTTACAAACAAAGAACTCAAGCACGTATACCGCATTGGGAATGACATGCAGGCACTAGGCGGGCGGATTCTGACGCAACAGGACGCGGACTACCCGCAACGATTGCGGAATGTTGGGGACGCGCCTTTGGTGCTCTACGTCCGTGGTCGGTTGCCTGTGGTGGATGACGAGGCCACCGTGGTCATCGCCGGGACGCGGAAGTGTTCGCCTTACGGTCTCACGGCGGCGGCTCGGATTGCGGGTGAGGTGACACGGCACGGCGGTGTTGTGGTTTCCGGGCTTGCGGCCGGCGTGGACGCCGCGGCGGCGCAGGGCGCGCTGCGTGAGGGCGGGCCTGTAATCGGCGTCCTCGGCTGCGGGGTTGAGCGGGTGTATCCTGCGGAGAATGTCGCGTTGTTTGAGGCCGTGCTGGAAAACGGTGCGATTGTTAGTGAGTACCCGCCGGGGGCGGAGCCTGCGAGACATAATTTCCCGCGGCGGAATCGGATT
>WRAK01000033.1 GCA_009780235.1 Oscillospiraceae bacterium | reverse complement strand
TGTAAGCTGGGTGCTGCTGGTTCTGGTCCATCCGGCCGGTGGGTTAGCTGTCCAAGTCGCACCTGTTCCGGCGTTGAACGTCAGGGTGCGGATTGGTACCCAGCGCGCATAAAACCGCGTCTGAGCAAGTGTAATTACACCCTGCGCCGTAATCTCCGTCCCGCCGCTTGCAGCCGGCGTCGTCCACCACCCGGCAAATCTGTTGGTGGTGCCCCAAGTCGGATTTGGCGGCAATCTGCCAATCTGCTGACGTGCCACGAGCGGTTCATCGCGCCAAGTCACACCGCCCACGCCGTGGTTTGCGTCCCAACTGACATCTGCAATCCAATGAGAAACATACTCCATTGTGCCCGTCATGGTTGTGTTTTCGCTAATCGGGCTGCCGTATCTCGTCCATTGAACAAATGTGCCGTTCGGACTGGTCGATGCAGGCAGGGGGCCTAAAGCCATCCCCGGAATGCGCTGCCAATTCGGTACTGTTGTGCCGCCATTGGTGAGCCAAGTAATCGTGTTGGGCACGGGGTCGGCGACTTGCGGCTGGCTCTGCCGGCTAAGACGATGGCATCATGCCTTGAAATAGGATCTTGGGGCCGGAATGTACCGTCCGGGAAGCCAAACAGCCAGCCCTGTGCCACGGCGTTTTGCACATGTTGCACCGCCCACCAAGAAATCAGGTTTGCATCGCTGAAGGGGAGTTGAATGTTGCTGTTTGGCGGGTTAATCCCGCGCCCGAGCATGGTTACGAATTCTTCCCGTGTCATATAGCGGTCCGGGTCGAACCGCCCGTCTCCGATGCCGTTTACCCAACCTATGCCGGAACCCCAAATGATAGGGAGAAAGTCCCAGCGTGATTCATGGACATCCGTGAAACGGTGCGCAGGGAGATTGCCGTTTTGAAACAAGTCCCACCGTGCGGTCATCAGGAATATGGTAACGGCTCGCCCCCGTGTTGTGTGTGTGCTCAAGTTCATCGGCAGTACGTTTCTGCCGTCAGAGAACTCGCCTGTGAAGTCTTGTGTTTCGGAACTCTCTACATAGTCGAAGTGTTCCAAATAAACGGAACTCTCAGGGTTACGTGTAATCTCATCATCGCGCGATAATGTACCCGCCGCAGGGACAACCAAGGAAAAAAGCAGGGCAAGTACGAGCAGCATGGCTAAAAAGCGTTTCATACCTTTTCATTCCCTTCCTATTTTATCATAAGTGCGCAGGGGTTGCCAATATATTTTTGTCGAAATCGGCTATCGCACAATCATAAAATCACCCGTCCTTTCGCTCCGTTTGTTGATTCCTGCCTTTCTGTGGTTTCTTTGGGTAAATGTTAACACATTGGTCACAGGTTGTCAATGCAAAATGGCCATGAAGTGGGGGGGGAGATGGGTGTTTTTGTGCAATGCGGCGGTGACGGGGCGTATAGGTTTTGCTTTGAGGGGTACGGCGGCAGGGAGTGGTATAGGGGCGGCCACATAACAATGCGAACCGCGCACGCACGAAGCTTTTATTCCGCACAAAAAATGGAACGTTCAAAAGCGGAGAAGA
This sequence comes from Oscillospiraceae bacterium, assembly GCA_009780235.1. Lineage (GTDB taxonomy): Bacteria > Bacillota > Clostridia > Oscillospirales > Oscillospiraceae > WRAB01. Next base: position 14,727 of record WRAK01000033.1, on the reverse strand, counting down.
AGTACGGAATTCTCTTGCAAAACTCAAAAAGGCATGTTAAAATAAAAACTATGATTTTTCCCCGTCTGCGGCGGTGGAAAATACGAAAATAAATATGGATATGTGACAGACAGGAGGGGATGCCCGTGTATGCGTTTTTAGCACCTAAAACCTTAGAAGATGCGCGGGGCTTTTTAGAAAGCCGCCCGAATCTCAAGCTCCTAGCGGGGGGTACGGATTTAATCATCGGCCTGCGCGAAGGGCTTGTCACCCCGGATGCCGTGATGGATGTCAAGCAAATTCCCGCGCTGACCCAAATCCGGCAGACGGAAGATGTCTTGGAAATCGGTGCCGCGGTGACGGTGGACGAGATGTTGCGCTCGGGCTATCTTTCCGGCCCTTATCACGCGCTCTATGAAGCCGGGGAGGAGCTTGCCAATATTTTGCTCAGAAACCGGGCTACTTTGGCGGGCAACATCTGTAACGCGTCTCCGGGCGGAGACATGCTCCCTGCCTGTCTGGTGCTGGATGCTTGGGTGGAGACCATACGCCCCGACGGCGGGCGGCGGATTCCCCTGCGCGAGTTCTTCATGGGGCCGAAGCGGCATGTTTTAGCCTCGGATGAAATGGTGGTTAAAACCGTCTTCCCGCGCGCGGCGGGCAAGAGTGCCTATCGCAAAAAGAAGCGCATCCGCGGACATGATTTGGCGCAGGTGGGCGTGGCGGGGCTCTTGGGAGCTGACGGCGCGCTGACGCTGGCTTTCGGTGCCTGCGGCCCCACGCCGATTTGCCTTGATGTGTTTGATACAAACACGCAGAGCCGTGCAGAGATATTAGACGCAGCCATGAACGGCATCGCCCCGATTGGCGATGTGCGAGCCTCAAAGGAACATCGGCAGGAGATGGCGCGCTATTTGACGGAAGCCGTATTAGATGCCATTGAGGAGGTGCGCGTATGAAGGCCATACAGTTGACGGTAAACGGCGGAGCCTATAAGGTCTTCTGCCCGGAAGACATCACCCTGCTCACTCTCTTGCGGGAGCATCTGCACTTAACCGGCACAAAAGAGGGCTGTGCCGCAGGGGAGTGCGGGGCCTGTACGGTGATTTACAACGGCAAGCCCATCAACGCCTGCATGGTGTTGGCTATGGAGGCCGACGGCGCGGTGATAGAGACGATAGAAGGCGAGGCCAAGGACGGTGTACTCTCCCCCTTGCAGCAGGCGTTTATTGATTGCCACGCTTTGCAGTGCGGTTTCTGTACGCCGGGCATGATTATGTCGGCGCGGGCTTTGCTCGACGAGAATCCGACACCGACACGGGATGAGATCGTCCACGCGATGGAGGGGAATCTGTGCCGTTGCACGGGGTACGAGCCGATTATCCGAGCTATTGAGCAGATAGCGGGAGGTGCGCAATGAGCCATATCGGAAAAAGCGTCATACGCCACGACGGCGTACAAAAAGTGACGGGACGGGCGGAGTATCTGGCGGATATCAAGCTGAACGGGATGCTCTACGCCAAAATGCTCGCCAGCCCGCACGCGCACGCGCGCATTCTGCGTATTAATACGGAAAAAGCCAAAGCATTGCCGGGCGTCCGTGCCGTGTTGACGGGCAAAGATGATAATGCGATGGTGGGCATCTACATGGTTGACCGCTCGGCCTTGGCGCAGGATAAGGTGCGCCATTGGGGTGAGGCGGTGGCCGCCGTTGCGGCGGATACCGAGGCGATTGCCGAAGAGGCCGTCCGTTTGATTGAGGTAGAATACGAAGTCCTGCCCATTATATTTGACGCGCAGGAGGCGATACAGCCCGGTGCGCCCCAAGTACATGAGCAGGCCGAATCTTACGATTACATCAAGGGTGTGTTCCACCCCGAGCCGGGGCGCAATATCGCGAACCGGACGAAAGTACGCCGCGGCGATGTGGACGAAGCTTTCGCCCGCGCCGATGTAGTGATTGAGCATACATACGAGCAGCCGCAAGTATTCCACGTACCGCTTGAGCCGCACGGCACCATTGTACAGTGGGGCGCGGAGGATTACGTGAAAATCTATTCCAGTACGCAGTCACCGTTTGCGGTGCGGGATTTGTTTGCCCACAGCTTCAATCTGCCCCGTAATAAGGTGGAGGTCATCGCGCCCTATGTGGGCGGCGGGTTCGGCGGCAAGTCGGGCATCCACTTGGAACCTCTGGTGGGAATGCTCTCCAAGCGTTGCGGCGGCCGTCCTGTTAAGCTTATCCCCACTCGCGAAGAAGAGTGTGCTACGCTTCCGAGTCGGCAGGGTATGGTTTCCAAGGTGAAAACCGGCGCGATGCGGGACGGGACAATCATCGCGGAAGAGGTGGAGTACCTGTGGGTGGGCGGTGCCTATGCCGATTACGGCGTGAATATCAGCCGTGCCGGGGCAATGACCGCTTGCGGCCCTTACCACATCGAAAACGTAAAAGCGGACTCTGTCACCGTGTACACGAACCATGTATTCGGCACGGCCTATCGCGGCTTCGGTCATCCCGAGGTCTTCTTCGGCATTGAACGCCAGCGTGACCTTTTGGCCAAAGAGCTGGGAATGGATCCGGTGGAACTGCGCCTGAAAAATCTCCTTATGCCCGGCAAAGAGACGATTACGGGTGAGCTGATTACCGAAAACACGGGTCGGGTGGATCAATGTCTGAAAGTGGTGGCCGAAAAGCTGAAGGTCAGCGAGGACTATACCGCCGCAGAACGGGCCGAGATGGAAAAAACGGGCAAATATCGCGGTAAGGCGGCGGCTGTTTTGCAAAAATCGCCCGCCATGCCCACGTGGAGCGCGTCATCGGCGATTATCCACATGAACGAAGACGGTACGGTACATATCACCGTAGGCGGTGTGGATTTCGGACAGGGCACCTATACCGTCTTACAGCAGATTGCGTCCGAGCGGCTGCATATCCCCATTGAAAAAATCAGTATGGCACCCGGCGTGAATACGGACATGTCCCCCTACGATTGGCAGACGGTAGCCAGCCGCATGACCGTACTCTGCGGCAACGCGCTCTGTGATGCCTGTGACGATTTGGAAGCGCAGCTCTTGGAGATGGGCGGCGTTGTTCTGCGGGCAGGCAAACACGAGCTGGGCTTGGCGGATGAGCACGTCTATGTCAAGCAGAACCCGCATCAGCGGGTCTCTTACGCGCAGATTTGCATGGGCTACACCTACGAAAACGGCAACGCGGTCGGCGGCCCCATGATTGGGCGCGGTAAATGTATCGCCCAAGGGCTGACGAATATTGACCCCGAAACAGGCCAGGGCAAAACCGCTCTGGACTGGACCTACGGCGCGCATGCGGTGGAAGTGGAAGTGGATGTGCGCACCGGAGATGTCGAAGTGTTGCACATGGCCAGCTGCATGGACGTGGGGCGGGTGATGAATGAAGCCATGCTCAACGGCCAAGTCGTGGGCGGGGTATTGCAGGGGCTGGGGACCACTTTGTCCGAGGCCGTGTACTATGATGCCGAGGGCAACCTACTCACCCGCAACCTGACGGACTATAAAATTCCCACCTTCAAAGATTTGCCGGGCAATTTGGATGTGTCTTACATCGAAACGCCTCAGCTGGACGGGCCGTACGGCGCACGCGGGGTCGGAGAACATCCCCTCATTTCCATCACGGCCGTCATCGCGAATGCCGTGGCGAATGCAACGGGGACGGAGATATATGAGCTCCCCTTATCCGCCGATAAAGTCCGGGCGGCTTTGCGGCAAACTAAATAGAGATGTGTTCTCCCCCGCCGACGGCGGGGGAAACAGAAAATACAAAGGAGACTGTGTATCATGGGAAGAGCAGAAGCAAACCTGGAAGCGGTCAGACGGATGCAGGAGTCGGAGGTATTTCTCATAGGGGCCGGTATCGCAAAAGACACTTTGCCGGGCATGACGGACAAGATGATTCTGCACGCCGGACCGCCCATCACTTGGGACAGAATGTGCGGGCCCGTGCAGGGTGCCGTAATCGGTGCAATCTTGTACGAGGGCTGGGCAAAGACGGAGGAAGAGGCTGAGGTACTGGCCGCAAGCGGCGAAATAACCTTTGACCCCAACCATCACCACTCTGCCGTGGGGCCGATGGCGGGTATTATATCGCCGTCTATGCCGGTTTTTATCCTGGAGAACAAGAAATTCGGCAACTTTGCCTATACCAACATGAACGAAGGACTGGGCAAATGTCTGCGCTTCGGCGCGAATTCCGAGGCGGTGATTGAACGCCTGCATTGGATGCGCAGGGTGCTGTACCCCGTAATGCGGGACGCGCTCAAATTATCCGGCCCCATCGACTGGCGTACCATGGTGGTGCAGTCCATCCAGTCGGGCGATGACTGCCATAACCGCAACCGCAACTGCACGGCACTGTTCGCCAAGGCGATTGCGCCTTACATCGCGCTTTGCGATTACCCGAAAGAGGATTTGAGCGAGGTGCTCAAGTTCATCGACAACACCGAACATTTCACAATCAACATCACCATGGCCATGTGCAAAGCCACGGCAGATGCCGCCGCCGGGATAGAGGGTTCCACCATCCTCACGGCCATGTGCCGCAACGGCACGGATTTCGGCATCCGCCTCAGCGGAACGGGAGACGAGTGGTTTGTGGCACCTGCCAATACACCCGTCGGGCTCTTTTTCCCCGGCTTTACGCAGGAGGATGCAAACCCCGATCTCGGCGACAGCACGATTACCGAAACCTGCGGCATCGGGGGCTTTGTCATGGCGGCCGCCCCTGCCATCGTCAAGTTTGTGGGCGGCACGGTGAAAGACTCCGTGAACTTTACGCTGGAGATGTACGAAATCACCGAAACGGAGAACGAATTTTTCAAAATCCCCGCGCTGGATTTCCGCGGCTCCCCCACCGGCATCGACCTGATTCGGGTACTGGAGACGGGTATCACGCCGCGCATTAATACCGGCATGGCCCACAAAAAGCCCGGCATCGGCCAGGTGGGCGCGGGACTGGTACAGGCACCGATGGAGTGCTTTATCAAAGCGGCTGAGTATTTGCAGTCCCACTAAAATTTGTCAGCGGTGTTGCTTCTCTGAATCAACACTCCAATAAAAACATGCCCGTAACCGAAGAAGGAGGACTTAAAGCAATGGCAAAGAAACTGTACGATCTGTCTCAGGGGCTGAGTGCGAACACCTCATTTTGGCCCTACTACCCCCCGTTTGAGGTGAAATACTTCAAACGCAAAGTGGAGCACGGTGTAAACGCGCAATACATCTCCACCTCCAACCACATCGGCACTCATCTGGATGCACCGCGTCACTTCCTCACCAACGGGATGACCATCGACCAGATTCCGCTGGAGTGGGTCTACGGCCCCGGTGTCATCGTCGATTTGAGTGACCTGATGGATGACCTCGCCGTCTACACGCCGGAGATGATTGAATCCCGCGCCGATGTGCGTGAGGGGGATATTCTCATTCTGCATACGGGCTGGCATCGCTTCCAGTTCGGCGAGAGCGACGAGGCGGATGAAGAGCGTTACATCCATATGCACCCCGGCGCACACCCGGACATGGTTCAGTACCTGATTGACAAGAAAATCAAGCTCTGGGGCATGGACTGCGTATCCACCGACCATCCGATGAACCTGCCGATCGGCCGCTTCCTCGGCAAGGGCATGTTCGGCCAGTGCGATAAGGTACGCGCAGCAGCCATCGAGAAATTCGGCAGTGCCGAAGCGGTGGACGCACTCTTCCCGCAGAACCACTATCAGCTCACCCACAACGCGCTCTTTAAGCATAACTGTTTCCACGTGGAAAACCTGGGCGGCGAAATCAGCGCGCCCGAGCTGCAAAACCGCCGCTGTACCATCAGTTGTGTGCCGTGGAAGTTCGTTGACGGCGAAGCGGCTTTCTGCCGCGCCATGGCGATTCTCGACTAATCAGCAATACACAGGACATATATTACTCCGCCATCAAACAGTAACGATTTCATAGCGGTCTTTTAACCGCTAGACTACGTTGGATTTTCTTGAAATAAAGCAATTATTCCTGCAAAAATCCGCCTTGCCTAGCGGTAAAAATCCTCGCTCTGAAATCGCCACTATTTGATGGCGGAGTAATGTTTTGCAAAAAGGGCGTGTTCTTTTGAGGAGGAACACGCCCTTGTAGAAAGTTGTCCTGCCCTGTAATTTGGCAGGAAAAGGAGTAGTGTGCATATGAAAGAATGTATTGTTGCCGGTGTGCAAATTACCATAGAGCCGAACAAGCCCTTGGAAAACACGCGCAAGGTCATTGCGTGGATTGACAAGGCCGTGGAATTTTGTTCGCCGGATTTGATTGTGTTCCCGGAGACCATCACCACGGGTTTTGTGACCAAACTCTCGCGGGAGGAACTCTGGGATTTGGTGGATACCGTGCCCGGCCGCTACACAGACATGGTGGCCGAGGCGGCGAAGAAACACGGCGTGTATGTGTTGTTCCCCACCTATGAACGCGGCAAAGTACGCGGCGAGGTATACAACGCCGCACCCTTAATCGCGCCTGACGGCTCCGTTGCGGGCTGTTATCGGAAAACGCATCTCTTCCCGCCCGAGAGAGGCTGGTGCGACCCCGGAACCGAGGTGAAGGTTGTCGAGACGCCATTTGCGAAAATCGGCACCATCGTCTGTTTTGACGGCGACTACCCGGAACTGAGCCGTTCTCTTGCCATGCAGGGGGCGGAGATTATTCTGCGGCCGTCCGCGCTTCTGCGCAGTTTTGATATTTGGGATTTGACCACGCGGGCAAGGGCGTATGACAATCATGTGTATATGCTCGCTGTCAACGCGGTCGGCACAGACGCGAACGGCACCTGTTATTTCGGTAACAGCATGATCGTCAGTCCCGTCGCGCAGCATCTGGCCCTCGGGACTGCTGCGGAAGGGATCATTTGGGCGAAGCTGGATCCGGATCCCGTGCGTTACATCAGTTACGGATGCAGTACGCCTATGATTTTCCACCACATGGAAGACCGCAACGTAGACGTTTACCAAGATATCCTCAAGATGAGCGAAGCGCAATTTCCCAAGTTCGGGTCGTAAATCAAAAAATGTAAGTATTTTTTCGACTGCGGCGAAAAGGACGAAGGATGCGAAGATACTTTTTTGACAGTCTGTGTATTTCCCCCGCCTATGGTTGTGGAAATACAGTAAATTTTTTGCTGGGGGGGTTCTGCAATCTCCCTACATAAAGGAGCGCGACAGGAAATGCCGACATTTTGCAATGTGAAACGAAATACCTATTTCGATTCCGTTACCCTGATGATTATCAGCAATCAGCTCAAAGAGATAGACGGCGCGGCCGAAGTCCTTGCCGGTATGGCAACCGACTTAAACAAAGAACTGGCGGAAAACCTCGGCCTTATGACGTCCGACATTCGGGCGTTGGAGGCAAATGATTTTTTCCTCGCAGTACAGGCGCACGATGCGGCGGTTTTTACAGAGGTCACACAGACACTCGAAACCTTGCTCAAAAAGAAAAGCAGCAGCGAGACGGGCGACTATCGTCCGCCTACAACGGCATCGGCGGTGCGGAATCTGCCGCAGGCGAATATTGCCGTCATCTCCCTGCCCGGGCAGTACGCCGCCGCCGAGGCGGAAAAAGCATTGGATGAGGGTCTGCACGTCATGTTGTTTAGTGACGGCGTGAGTCTTGCCGATGAATTGCGTCTCAAACAAAAGGCACACGAAAAAGGTCTGTTGGTCATGGGGCCGGATTGCGGCACGGCCATCTTGGGCGGTACTGCACTCTGCTTTGCCAACGCGGTGAGACGCGGCAAAATCGGAATCGTCGGCGCATCGGGGACGGGCATTCAGGAAGTGTCCACCTTGATTGACAAGTTTGGCGGCGGGGTTTCCCACGCGATTGGTACCGGCGGGCGGGATTTAAAGGCGGAAATCGGCGGCATTATGATGTTAGACGCCATTGACGCGCTTGGAAAAGACGAGGGCACAGAGGTTCTGGTCATCATTTCCAAACCGCCCGCCGCGGAAATTACGGCGAAGATATTCGACAAACTGCGCACGGTGCCGAAAAAAGTTGTCGTCCATTTCTTGGGTAGTGACGAGATGGAAGATGCCGACTTCACTTTCGGGAAATCGCTGGAAGATACCGCCTGCAAGGCCGTTTTGCTGGCGGAGGGGAAAGAGCCGGAAGACTTCGTCGGCTTTACCGCCCCGCTTGCGGAAATCGATCGGACAGTAGAAGCGCAGGCGGCGAAACTCGGCGAAACACAACCGTATCTGCGCGGCTTATACTCCGGGGGTACGCTGGCCTATGAGGCTTTGTTGCTGTTGGCGGCAGAGGGGATGGATTGCTATTCCAACATTCCGCTCAAGTCGGAATACAAGCTGGAGAACGCCGCTGTCAGCCGGGAAAATACCATCATCGACTTCGGGGAAGACGAATTTACCGTCGGGAAGCCGCATCCGATGATTGATGCTACCAGCCGTCAGGAGGCTATCTTAAAAGAAGCCGCCGACCCGACTGTGGGGATTATTCTGTTTGATGTTGTTCTGGGCTATGGTGCCCACGAGAACATCGCGGGTGAGATGGTCAGCGCGATTCAAAAAGCGCGGACGCAGTACGCGGCGGAGCAGCGGGAGATTGTGTTCGTTGGCTTTGTCTGCGGCACAGAGGGCGACAGACAGGGCTTGGAGAAAAGTGAGTCTCTTCTGCGCGAAAGCGGCGTAGTCGTATTCCCGTCCAACGCACAGGCGGTGCGTTTTGCGCAAAAGTTGCTCGAAGCGAAAAAGGCAGGTGGCTGAGTATGAGTAAAATTACAGAGCTGTTAAACCAAGATATGGCGGCAATCAACCTCGGATTGGAGCGTTTTTATGACGATTTAAAGGCGCAGCGGGTCGAGTGCGCACAGGTCAACTGGAAACCGCCGGCTGCAAACCAAGACAAAATCGCAAGCCTGTTGGCGGGCTTGAAAGACCGCTAGGGAGAGCAACCTCCTAAGGTTGCATTGTGCATATATTCCCCCGCCCGCAGGCGGGGGAAATACGCGAAGGAGGCAGTCATGTCGGAAAAAGCATTACAAGGCATCAAGGTGCTGGATTTTACAAGCGTTCTTGCGGGTCCCTATTGTTCGATGATGCTGGGCAATATGGGTGCGGAAATTTACAAAGTGGAAAAGCCCCAAGGCGATGACAGCCGCACATTCGGCCCGCACGTAGGCGGCATGAGCACATATTTTCTGAGCCTGAACCGCGGGAAAAAGAGCATCGTCTGCGACACCAGAAGCGAGCAGGGGAAAGAGGCGTTCAAACGTCTGGCTGCCGAAGTGGACATTTTGGTGGAGAACCTCAAACCGGGGGCGATGGAACGGATGGGGCTCGGGTATGATACCCTAAAGGAAATCAACCCGCGGCTTATCTATGTGGCTGTGTCCGGCTTCGGACACAGCGGGCCGTATTCGTCCCGTGCGGCCTATGACCTGATTGCCCAAGCCATGGGCGGCATCATCAGCATTACAGGTACGCCGGGAGAGGCTCCGGTGCGGGTGGGTGCTTCCGTCGGGGATATTATGGCGGGGATGTTCGCCGCGTTCGGTGCCGTTTCGGCACTCTATCAGCGGGTGGCCAGCGGCACGGGACAAAAGGTGGATGTGGCGATGTTGGACAGCCAGATTGCGATGCTGGAAAATGCGATAGCCAAGTATTCCGCAAACGGCATCGTTCCGCAGCCGATAGGTCTTCGCCATCCGGTAATCACCCCGTTTGACGGCTTTGAGACGAAAGACGGCCATATCATTGTGGCCTGCGGGAACGACCGTCTGTTCCGCGCCCTTTGTGAGGTGCTCGACTTAGAATCGCTGCCGCAAGACGAGCGGTTTTTGACAAACGCCCTGCGCACGGAACACATAGACGCGCTCACCCCCATCATTGCACAAACATTGCGGACGAACACCACCGCCCATTGGATGGAGCTGCTCTTGGCTAAAAATGTGCCCTGCGGCCCAATCAATACAATCGACAAGCTGTTTGAAGACCCGCAAGTTGCCGCGCGCAATATGTTGGTGGAAGTGGAGCAGCCGGATGTCGGCAAGATCAAGCTGGCCGGCAATCCCGTGAAGATGAGCCCGGTAGAGGCCGCCGACGAAGTCTCACATGACCCTGCCCCGGAAATCGGCAGCCATACGCGGGAGGTGCTCATCGACCTGTTGGGCTACAGCGCGGAAGAAGCCGAAGCGTATATGGACAGCATAGGGGGCTGATTAGCGTGAAAATATCACGCTAATCCCTGTAATGTGCCAATTGCCCCCCCCTTCGGGGAACCGCAATGGATGCACAAAAAGTCCATTCCTTTTTATGGTCTTTTTGTGCCGGGAACGTTAGTAGACCTGTCCACGCCAGAGTTTGTGGACAGGTCTAGTGAAAGGAATGGATTTTAATATGTCGAAAGACAAGCAACTGGAGACTTTGGCCGCCAAGCGGGAGAAAGTCCTTGCGGGCGGCGGCCAAAAGCGGATAGAAAAACAGCATCAATCGGGCAAAATGACCGCCCGTGAACGCATTGCCGCCCTGACGGACGAGGGCAGTTTTGTCGAGCTGGATCAATTTGTCACGCATCGCGGTACGGAGTTCGGCATGGACAAAACCGAGGCGCCCGGCGAGGGCGTGGTAAGCGGATACGGCACCGTTGACGGTCGCACGGTTTACTTATTCGCGCAAGATTTTACGGTGCTGGGCGGCTCTTTGGGCGAAATGCACGCCGCAAAAATTTGCAAGGTCATGGACTTGGCGATGAAAGCGGGCGCGCCGATTATCGGTATCAATGACAGCGGCGGTGCGCGCATCCAAGAGGGCGTGGACGCATTAAACGGCTACGGTGAGATTTTCAAGCGAAACACCTTGGCTTCCGGGGTGATTCCGCAGATTTCGGTAATCATGGGCCCCTGCGCGGGCGGTGCGGTCTACTCCCCCGCCCTGACCGATTTCGTGTTCATGACCAACGGGGCGCATATGTTCATCACCGGGCCGCAGGTCATTGAGACCGTTACCGGGGAAAAGGTCAGCTCTGAGGTTTTAGGCGGTGCGGCGGCACATAACAGCGTCAGCGGCAATGCCCATTTTTACGCGAGGGATGAGGCCGAGTGTATTGCTCAAATCAAAGCCCTGCTCAGCTATTTGCCGTCCAATAATCAGGCACGTCCTCCGGTGTTTGCCTGTGCCGACCCGACAGAGCGGGCGGATGAATGCTTGGGTAGTGTGGTTCCCGAGAACCCGAAGAAGGCCTATGATATGTGCGATGTGATTCGCGCAATTGCCGACGCGGGTGTGTTCTTTGAGACACAGGCGCATTATGCGCAGAATATATTGACGGGTTTCATCCGCCTCGGCGGTGTCGGCGTAGGTGTGATTGCGAGTCAGCCCAAAGTTATGGCCGGGTGCCTTGACATCAACTCTTCGGATAAGGCCGGCCGCTTTGTGCGCTTTTGTGATGCCTTTGGTATCCCCTTGCTCACCTTTGTCGATACGCCCGGCTATCTGCCCGGCGTGACCCAAGAACACGAGGGTATTATCCGTCACGGGGCAAAGCTGTTGTACGCCTATTCGGAAGCGTCCGTCCCTAAGCTGACGGTGATTACGCGAAAGGCTTACGGCGGCGCGTATCTGGCCATGTGCTCCAAGTCACTAGGGGCTGATATTACGATTGCTTGGCCCACGGCGCAAATTGCCGTAATGGGTGCGCAGGGCGCGGCTAACATTGTGTTCCGCAAAGACATCGAAGCCGCCGAAGACCCCGAGGGCAAACGTCGGGAAAAAATCGACGAGTACGAAGAGAAGTTTTCCAACCCCTACTGTGCGGCGGCCCGCGGCTTGGTCGATATGGTCATTGAGCCGGAGCAGACACGCGGCTATTTAATCAAATCTTTAGACGCGCTGGCGGGCAAAAAAGAAGCACGGCCTGTAAAAAAACACGGCAATGTGCCGCTTTAGGGGAGGGATGTGTGCATGTCCGACTTGAAAATCAACACTATATCGGCAGGCGGCCTGAGCGCGAAAACCGCTGCCGGCATCATGGCGGCGGTTAGTGCGGCAGACGGCCGATCGGCGGACGATCTGTGCTTTACGGCTATTTCTTGTATTTCCCCCGTTGAAAGCGGGGAAAGCACGGGGCTATCTCTAACCAGAAATCGTATTACGAACATCGGGAGGGCAGTAATGAAAAGATATCAAGTTACGGTAGACGGGGAAATCTTCAAGGTGGATGTCGCGGAAGTTGCCGCGCTTCCCGCGCCTGTTCCGCCGCCCGACCTCCCTCCCATCCCGGCATCCGCAGAACTCGGGGACAACAGGACGGTAAAGAGTCCCTTGCCCGGCGTGGTGGCCTGCGTCAATGTGGAGGCGGGGCAAGTCGTAAAGGCCGGGGATGTATTGTTGGTGTTGGAAGCGATGAAAATGGAAAATGATGTTATTGCGTTTTGCGACGGAGTAGTTAGTGCGGTCTGTGTGGAAGCGGGGGCTACGGTGCAGAGCGGGGATGTGTTGGTTGTACTGTAGGGGAAGCTTAATGAGTTGAAGCCCGGACAAAACGTGGGTTTTGTCCGGGCTTGGTGTGTTTGTGGGGGCGAGATAATAGGGGGCTGACACGAATGTCATAAGAGGATTTTAATGCCCTTCCCATCATAAGCCGAAGCAGTTTTTTTCTATGGTCGGAGTAGTGATACAGGATTTTACAAAAAATCTAGTATTTCCAGTAAGTTCAGCAAGGGCGATAGGCTTCATTTGCATCATGAAGTGAAGGTAATTAATATTTTATTGTTTTCAAGAACCAATCTATGAACCTGGTCTTGCTTCGGGTGTCCTGGAATGAGTTGTCATCACAACGAATCTGCATATCCATGAGGTTGGGCTTATCATTACGACGCTTTACCTTGTTTGCCACTATTGAATTTGCAGGAATTTTAAAAACATGTAATTCATTTTTCCTGTGATCGTTCAAGAGTAACCACCAATCCTTTAACAAATATGTAATTGATGGATTAGCCCAAAAATAAGGGCCTGATTTGTTTCGTCTCGCTAGTGTAAAGTTTCCAACAACATCTAATCCGTTTGAACTGCAAAGTTCAACTGCCCCAGCTCTTGTTAACAGGTTTTCCTTTTTGTCTACCAAAGGATTCAATAGTGGTAAAGAGTTTATTGGAGTTGCAACGACTATTTTCTTCGGCGTTATAGTTACATTGAACTCCTCAATTGCTTGCTCAGATTCTGCCGCACAATATTTATCGGCAAAGTAACTTCTCAACAAATCTATAACTAATTCTGATGTAATCTCGTCTCCTATACGCCCTATGTTCTTAGCCGATTCGATTTTTTGATTAACAAATTTTTTGACGGCCTTTTCCTGAAACGTGGCTTTGTTAAACAACTCAATGAATTTAATGCCATCCGGACTGTTCTGCTTAAATTCGATTTCGGCTTTTTTCTGTTCGTCATCTGTTTTGTTTGCATCGTAAGTATAAACGTAAATCTTGTTACAAATCAAAATGCCCGTGCTATTACGCAATAACTTAAGATAACTCAGTAGTTGCCCTTCATCCTTTTTGTTAAAAAGTGAATCGTGTCGCTTTAATTCAACAACAAATAAATCTGTACGGTCATCTCTTATAATGATATCGGCTGCCGGTCTATAGGCTGAACCAATTTGGATAGGTCTTTGGCTTTCGATTTCGCCCGCCAAACTGCTATAACCAAAGATTTCAACAAAAATCTTTTCCCAAATGCTTTGAACAGTACGTTCTTCCACACCAAGATATTTATTGTGGTGTTCAACAAGCATATTCCATTTTTCTGTTGCTGTCATTTTGCTCTCCCTCATGTGCAGAGTAACGGTTACGGAGTTTTTTCAAGATTTTACCACGATTCTTGTCTGAAGTCCAGTACCCTGATGACAGACACTAATTTATTTTGTGCGAGGCAAATCTCATAGATGACAAATGTTGACATTTGTGTAAGTTTAGGTTGGTGTAAACATTGTAACCACATAATTACAGATAGTACCCACCTGTTGGAGCATAACTCCTTGTGAAGTAAGAGGAAGTTGTATGCCTAATATTACATGCAACTTTAACATCATGCGTCAAAAAATGATGCTTTTTAGAGAGAGCAACACGCTGCATAAAAAAGGAGTGTTCCTACCTCAAGTACGGTAAGAACACTCCCGTTGGTTGCGGGAGTAGCCGTTCTGTAAAGCCAAAAAATAATCAACGCATAGGGCGCACCGCAACATTTTGTTGGAGACATGAGTACAACCCCAGTTCACAAGGGCTGGTGCTGTCTATGTAAGGATATTAAAGCCCCCGCCTTGCCTTAATGTTCTAAACTTTATCCAGGACTTGGAAAGCAAGATTTTCAAGTGCCCCTTGCCGGGACGGCACCTTCAATTCGCATTCCCATATGATTAGTATCCGCCACCCCATTTCTTCGAGATGTAAAATATGCTTAGAATCCCGTTGGCGATTCCCCTCCAGCTTTGGAATCCAATAATCCTGGTTGGACTTGGGTAAGACAAAATCTGGACAGCCTATATGACCATGCCAAAAGCAGCCATGAACAAAGATCACCGTCCGATATTTGGGAAGCACAATGTCAGGCTTGCCAGGCAAATGATTGACATTCTTCCTGTATCGAAATCCTTTTGAAAATAAAAATTTTCGGACGATTTCTTCAGGCTTCGTATTTGTGCTTTTTATGCGGGTCATGTTATAGTGTCTGT
>WRAK01000032.1 GCA_009780235.1 Oscillospiraceae bacterium | reverse complement strand
GACAGCGACTGGGCGAAAGTACTCATCCCCACGGCCATCTCCGGCGGGAGCCTCACGGCGCGGCTCGCCGAGGTGGCAGGGTTTTACGGCGCGGAACGGATTTGCTTGGATATAGAGCGTCTGCGGATGGATTTCTGCCTGCCTGCCGACGGGCGGAAGTTATCTGCAAAAGAGCTGTATAACCTCACCCGTGAACGGGAGCCGCAGGCGTATTTTTCACAGGATTTATGTGCGTATTATTTTACGTATCAGGACACGCAGGGCTCGCACTTTGTGTTGTATGATGATGCGGGAAGTGTGCGGAAGAAGTTGTTTTTGGCGAAGAAGATGGGGGTATCAGGGGCGATGTTGTTTTATCCCGAGGTGGGAGATATTTTGGCGGGGGTGCTGTCGTGATGCGGGGTGCGCTTCATGGGGGCGGGGTTATCCCGCCCGCGAGGGTGCGTTTAGAGCGCACTCACCATCGTGAATCGCCATGTTTTTGAGTACGCTCTTGTTTTATTTATCCGCTTATCAAAACCCCTTCGGATGTGATTTGTGCCAGTTCCATGCCGTCTCCACAATCTTCTCCAGCTTGTCATAGCAAGAGTTCCATCCTAATACTGCTCTCGCTTTTTCCGAGGATGCCACCAATTGTGCCGGGTCACCGTCTCGCCTCGGGGCGTTGGTGGCGGGGATTTCGTGGTTTGTGATGCCTCTGGCTACTTCTATGACCTCTTTCACGGTAAATCCTACGCCGTTACCGAGATTGAACACCTCACTTTTCCCGCCGTTTCGGAGGTATTGCAAGGCGCGGATGTGGGCGTCGGCCAGGTCGGTGACGTGGATGTAATCTCGGACACAGGTGCCGTCTTTGGTGGGATAGTCGTCACCGAAAACGGATATGTTCGCCCGTTGGCCGTTCGGGACTTGGAGGATGAGGGGGATGAGATGCGTCTCTGGGTCGTGCGCCTCGCCGATTTGGCCTGATATGTGCGCCCCCGCCGCATTGAAGTAGCGCAGAGCGGCGTAGCGCAAACCGTGAGCGCGGTCTGTCCAGGCCAGCATCCGCTCTATGGCGAGCTTTGTCTCACCGTAGCAGTTGGTGGGAACGGTGGGGTCGTCCTCTCGGATTGGGATGTTCCGCGGCTCGCCGTAGACCGCCGCCGTGGAGGAGAAGACAATGTATTTCACCCCCGCCGCCGTCATCGCTTGGAGCAGCGTTGTCGTGCCGCCGAGGTTGTTTTCGTAGTATTTGAGCGGATGCGCCATGCTCTCCCCCACCTGGCTGCTTGCTGCGAAGTGGATGACGCCGTCAATTTGCTCTTTGGCAAAGAGGGCGTCTAAAGCCGCGCGGTCACGGATGTCCAGCTCGTAGAAGCGGGCTTTGGGATGGATTGCGCCGCGGTGGCCTGTAGATAGGTTGTCCGCTATGATAACCGCGCAGGTCGGGTCTTGTTCGAGCAGGGCGTAGACTGTGTGGGAGCCTATGTAGCCTGCGCCGCCTGTGATTAGGATTGTCATGGTTTTTCCTCCCTTTTGTGGCTATTATTAGTGTATCGCTACAACGAGACATTGTCAACACAGAAAAACCCGCCCCTGAATCTCGGGGGCGGGTTTTTGGTTTAGTGTTACTCACCGCGCATTGCTTCGGACTCTTCTTCGATGGCTTCTTCCACGGGGTCGTTTGCGTCCGTTTTCTCCTCGGGCTCTTCCACCAAATCGTCATAGTTGTCAGCCAACTCTTTTTTGAGGGCGACGACTTTCTTCTTCTTGATGGCTACGGACTCCAAGGACACGCCGACTTCGGCCACGGTTTGAGCCATGTCGGGATGGGGGTTGTCTTTGCTCATCTCGTAATACATTTTGCCAATCTCAGTAAAGTTCTTGCGGATGGAATCTTTCTCTATGGCAATTTCTGTCTTGAGTTTTGTGATTTTGGCTACGAGTTTCGCCTTTTCACCAACGGTTCTGGCGATGCTTGCGGATTTCTCAGCCACTTTCCCTGCTGTGGCTACGGCAGTATCTTTGATGTTCTCGAAGTTTACCATTGTTGTTGCCTCCTTTATGCAGTACGTTAGTATTTATATTTTACTCCTATTTTATGAACATTTCAAGTTAATTCTCCATTCAAACAGCAATATTCTGTTTCTATCCAAAGAGCGGGGCGAACACTCCACTACGCATCCCCGCCGTCCGCTTTTGATTTGGGCGAAGACCCACCCGAATCGGGCAAGGGCAAGGTCAAGCGCGGAGGTCAATGGCTGCTTTCGCGGAAGCCAAGGTGTTGCATAGGAGCATCGCCCGTGTCATCGGGCCTACGCCGCCGGGGACGGGGGTGATGTAGGATGCGACAGGCTCCACACCGGGGAAGTCCACGTCGCCGCAGAGTTTGCCGTTTTCGTCCCGGTTCATGGCGACATCCACCACGACTGCGCCGGGTTTTACCATATCGGCGGTGATGAGGTTCACCTTGCCGACAGCGGCAACCAAGATGTCGGCCTGCCTTGTGATTGCACCCAAATCCGGGGTGCGAGAGTGGCAGATGGTAACGGTGGCATGGCGATGGAGGAGCATCATGGCTTGGGGTTTTCCCACGATGTCCGAACGGCCGACGACGACGCAATGTTTGCCCTGCGGGTCGATGCCGTAGTGGTCGAGCAGGGCCATGACACCCGCCGGGGTACAGGGCAGAAACGCGTAATCACCCACCATGATGCGACCTACATTCATGAGATGGAAAGCATCCACATCTTTTTCGGGAGCGATGGCCTGTATGACTTTTTGCTCGCTGTAGCCTTTCGGCAGCGGGAGTTGTACCAGAATGCCGTGGATATCGGGGCGGTTGTTTAGCTCATTGATGACGGCAAGCAGCTTTTCCTCCCCTGCGTCTGCCGTAAGGGCGAACTCCTCGCTGCGGATGCCGCATTCGGCGCAGTCTTTTTTCTTGCTATTCACATATATGCGGGATGCGGGGTTTTCGCCAACGATTACAACGGCAAGGCCGGGATTCAGCCCGGTTGTCTCGACTTCTTTACGTACGGTATCTTTGATTGTTTCGGCTACGGCTTTGCCGTCTAGGATGATGGACATGGTGGTACTCCTTTCAATCGCAAATTAACAATTAATAATGAACAATTAACAATGGTGGTAGCCCGCCTCCGGCGGGCGGGATTGAAATTTGTAGGGGGCGGCGTCCCCGACGCCCCGTCGTATTCTGATGTGCGTACACGGGGCGTCGAGGACGCCGCCCCCTACGCCGCTTGTTTCTTCCGGCTCATGATCACATTCACCACAATCGCGCCGACAACGCAGGCAATCGCAATCGCCATATTGATGGGAATCGGGCCGAGGAACATATTCTGTGATGGGTCACGCAGGGCTTCGACCCAAGTGCGCCCAAGGCCGTACCAACCTAAGTAGAAAACGAAGAGCTGACCCTTATATTTGCGGCCTACTTTCTTCGAGTAGATGTGGAGCAAGATAAGACCCAGCGTATTCCACAGGGATTCGTAGAGGAAAGTCGGGTGGACGTAAAGCGTCTCGCCGCCTGCGGTCAGACCCATGCGCCAAGGCATGTCTGTAACGCGGCCGAAGAGTTCACGGTTGATGAAGTTCCCCCAACGTCCAATCGCTTGGCCGATGAGCAGACCGAGTGCGCCGAGGTCGGTGAAAGACCAGAAGTCCAACTTCTTCACGCGGCTGCAAATCCAAACGCCCAATACCGCCCCAAAGACGACGCCGTAGATGGTCAGACCGCCGTCTCGCACGCCCGTGATGATACGCAAGGGGTCTCCGCTGACCGTGTGCCAGTTGAAAGCCACATAGTAGAGCCGCGAGAAGATAAGCGCGGCAGGGATGGCGAAGAGGAGAAAGTCTAGAATGTTGTCTCTGGTGAAGCCGAACTCGGGCGCGCGTTTCATAGCATAGATTGCACCCACAACAAGGCCAAGGCCGAGCATCAGGCCGTAAAAGTGGATGCGGAAGCCGAAAATGGTAAAGAAGCGCGGGATGTCCAAGGCGAGGTCGCCGAGGAGCGGGAAGGTGATGATTGCGTCTTGCATGAGGGTTCTCCTTTTATGTAATTCAGAATGCGGCATTTTATGTAGGGGACGATGGCAATTGTCCCGCTGTATTTCTGCATTGCGCCCGTGAACGGGCCGATGTGGGCATCGGCCCCTACAAGGGACGCACTATCGACAATGCAAATTGGTCGGGCTGTAGATGTTTGCCTATGAAATCCAACACATCCGCGCTCGTGATGGCCTCCAGAACGGCCAATCTGTCTAGCGCGGACGCGCCGTGGAAGTGGCTTTCGGTCTGTTCATAGCAGAGGTTTTCTACATTGTCGAGGCCTCGGATGAGTTGCCCCGATGTCGCTTTTTTCAGGCGGATGAAGCGGGATTCGTCTATGCCGGCCGACAGGACTTTGACGGCCTCGGCCTGCATCTCCGCCAACACCTTGTCCGGGTCTCGGCTTTCGCCGCCGAATTCGGTGATTGCATGACTGAGTCCACTCAGGAAACCGCAAGAAAAGTCCTTGGCGATGAGGCCCTCGGCGTATAGTCGAACGTAAAGCGGCGATGATTTCCCGGCGAGGTACTGCGTGGCTAAGTGGCCGGTGAGTTCCCGCTTGAGATAGGCCTGTCCCCCTTCGCTCGGCGGTACACGTGTGCCGAGGAGAAACAGCGGCTGCGATACGGCCATAGCGACCTCGGTACGGGCTTGGATGACGGGCATCGTGTCCGACGGGCCGTAGTCTTTGGTCGGGGATGCGTGGTATTCCTCGGGGAGAATTGCACGAGCCGTCTCCGCTACCTGTTCCGGGTCGATATCTCCCACGGCGCAGAGTACCATGTTGCCGGGACGGTAGAAAGCACGGTGGAGGTCGTAAAGCGTCTGCGCCGTGATTTGGGCGATGCTCTCGACTGTGCCTGATATCATGTCCCGCACGGGATGGTTGGCATAGAGAGCCTTGAGCAAATTATAATAAACGGCGTGGCCGGGCGTGTCCTCAATCATGCCGATTTCTTGGCCGATAATGCCCTGCTCCTTGGCGACACTCTCCTCCGTGAAATAGGGTGTGGAGACGAAGCTCAGCAGGGTTTTGAGGTTTTCTTCGAAGCCGTCCGTACACTCGAAATAGTAGGCGGTCATCTCCGAGCTTGTAAAGGCGTTAGGTTGCGCACCGTTTGCGGCGAGGTCAGCGAGGGCATTGCCTGCCTCTGTGTCAAAGAGTTTATGCTCTAAAAAGTGGGCGATACCCGCCGGCGTATTTTGCCACTCGCCGTCCTGTTGGAAGCGTCTGTCCGCACCGCCGTAGCTTGTTGCGAAAAAAGCGTATTTTTTCTCGTAGCCGGGTTTGGGGATGACGTAGACGGTGAGGCCGTTGGGCAGCGCGGCGGTGTAGAGGGTTTCACCGAGGGTTTTGTAAATTTTCTTCTCCATCCCTTACACCTCCTCAGGCGGATTGCCATCCGCCCCTGCGTTTTGCAGGAAATAGACCGCGTCCAGTTGCAGTCCTGCGGCGATTTCCGCAATTTGCTTCTTCCCTACCCGCTCCACGTCTGCAATCAGCTCTTCGGGGCCGCCGTCTTCGCCGAGGATGGTTTGGCCGAGGTAGAAGTCCTCCAATTGGGATTGCTCATCGGCTATCATGCGGAGGTCGGTAATGAGGGCTTTTTTCGCCCAATTGAGTTCTTCGTCTGTGATGTCGCCGTTTCGGATGGCGTCCAGCTGGGCGAGGATTTCGGCGAGGGCTTCATCGTACTTGTCAAACTCGATGCCCGAGGCCACGAGCAGGAGTCCTTTGAACAGCTCCGGCACGGAGGAAGCGTAGTAGCAGAGGGAGAGCCGCTCCCGAACATGGAGGAACAGCTTGGAGTTGACAGAGCCGCCGTAGAGATAGTGGAGCAGTCGAAGCGCGGCGTAGTCGGGGTCTTCCATCGCGGAGCCGATGCGGAATCCGAGACTGAGTTTGCCTTGGGTGACGTCCATCTCCTCCGTAAAATAGCGGGGCTGCGGCTCTAAGCTGTTCATACGGACATCGGTGCCGAGGTCAAAGTCCGGCTCGGTGCGGGGGATGCCGCTTAGGGCGGCGGCGAGGGCATCGGCCACCTTGTCCGCGGGAGCGGTGCCGCTGTAGAAGATTTCGATGGGGGCGGATGCCAAGAGCATTCTGTAGTGGGCGGTCAGGGTCTCGGCATCTATCGTCTCCGCCTCTTGTTCCGTGCCTAATCGGAAGACGGAAAAAGCCTCGCCGTCACACATGAGTTCAGCCAAGCGCGTGAGGGCGTAGGTGCGTTTATTGTTGATGCGGCCCCGAATTTCGTCGAGGAGTTTCTCCCGTTCCCCGTCCACGTAGGCAGCTTGGAATTTGCCGTCCTTTAGGGCTGGGCGCAAGAGAATTTCGCCCAGCAGCTTTGTGATTTGAGTTAATATCCCCTCCCCTTCCGGGAGGCACGCATCGTCCACGAAGCTTGCGGCCAAGCTGACGCATTGGATTTCGCCTTTTTTGGCGATTTTGGCTTCGATGTTTGCGCCGTAGAGTTCATCCGTCGCCTCCGCCAGTACCGCCATGTCGGGGTGGTTTGCCGTGCCTTGGAGGAGGACACGGGGCAGGAGGGCATTTTTCGCCGCCGTATCTCTGCTCAATTGGGTGAGGAGACTGAGCCGCAGGGTTGCTGTTTTGAATTTGTTTGTCTGCAAGTGGGTCAGGAAGACGAAGGGGCAGAGTTCTCGTCTGGTGATGTTTGGCATGGGTGGTCTCCTTGGTGGGTGGTGTGTTGGGGTATTATATCATGGTTTTTCAGTTTTTGGTAGTAGGCGTCCTTGCCCTTCGTAGGGGGCGGCGTATTCAACGCAAATGCAGATAAGCCGCGAAGCCTCCTTTTCCAACTGACGCCCAAGAGCGAAGCGATTGGCTCGGCGGAAGGGGTGTCTGTGGTGCAAAGGAGGAGGCAGACGCAGCCTGACGGAGGATTTGTTGTCTCTATTACCGTCATTGCAACAATGAATCCTCAGTCAGCTTCGCTGACAGCTCCTTTGGAAAAGGAGCCTTTGCGGCTTGGGTGCATTTGACAGCAGTGCGATAATCCTACACACCCCGTGGAACCACCCCGTCAGGCTACGCCTGCCACCCCTCCGCGGGAGGGGAATCAGGGCGGGGCGGTCTGCGGCGTTTTCGCATGCAGCGGTATCCCCGCACCGTCATACACCTTCCCGTTCACGGTGATTCTCTCACCCGCCACTTCAATATGCCACGTCTCCTCCCCCATCCGCCAATCTACTGTGTACCCGGGTAGTGCTTTGGGGAGATTCGGCTCGATATAAAGCTTGCCGTCGCGCAGGTGCAGGCCCAGCATATTCTCCATAGCCACACGCCAGAACCAGCCGGACGCGCCGGTGTACCATGTCCATCCGGCACGGCCTAAGTGCTCGGGGTTCGAATAGACATCGGCGGCGAGGACATACGGCTCACCTCGATAGGTTGCTGTGTTGTGGTGGGCGGGGATGATGGCGTTTAGCATGGCATAGGCATCGTCCGTCAGCCCCGCTTTGAACGCACCCATGATGAGCCAGAGGATGCCGTGAGTGTATTGGCCGCCGTTTTCTCTGAGACCGGGGGCGTAGCCTCGGATATAGCCGGGGTTCTCCGTGCCATCGGAGAATGCGGGGTCGAACAGGCGGATGATGCCCGCTTCTCGGTCGAACAGGCGGGCGATGGCGGCGCGCAGGGCGGTTTGGACTTTTTGCGGGTCGGCGTAGGGCGTCATCGTAGCGAAGCCTTGGGCAATGGCGTCGATTTGGCAGGCTTTGTCTGTGTGTGACCCAAGCGTCTTTCCGTTGTCATAGGTGCCGCGGAGGTACCAGTTACCGTCCCACGCCTCATCTGCCGCTTTCCCCCAACGGCGGGCTTCGGATTGGTAGCGGGCAGCGAGGTCAGGTTCACCGAGGCGGGTGCAGAGGGCGGCGAAACGGTCTGTGACGTGGGCAAGGAACCATGTGAGCCAGGCGCTTTCACCCCGCCCCTCGGCACCGACCAAGTTCATGCCGTCGTTCCAGTCGCCTGTGCCGATTAGGGCGAGGCCGTTTCGGCCCGCACCACGGCGGAGGGTTAGGTCTACTGCTCGTTTTGCGTGGTGAAACAGCGATTCTTTGCGTTCGCTCACGCTCGGATGTTCGTATCTTTCGTGCTCTTGTTCCTCCAGAACGGGAGAACGGAGATAGGGTGCTTCGTGGCCGCAAACGCTTGCATCCCCTGTCTTTTCCACGTATTCACAGAGGACATAGGGCAGAAAGAGCAAATCGTCACTACATCGGGTACGGACGCCTTTGTCGGCCACGCCGTCCAAACCCGAAGGATGCCACCAATGCTGCACATCGCCCTCTTCAAATTGGTGGGCGGCGGCGAGGGTGAGAATGTCACGGGCAACCTCGGGCCGTGCGCCGATGAGAGCAGTAGCGTCTTGGAGTTGGTCACGGAAACCGTAGGCTCCGCCGCATTGGTAGACGGAACTGCGCCCCATGATGCGGCAGGCCAGCGATTGATAGAGTGCCCAGCCGGAGAGAAGGCTGTCTAAAGCTTCGACGCCCGTTTTTACGGTGATGCCGCCGATTTGGTTTTTCCACCATGTCTTTGTCTGCTCCAGTACCGCCCGTGCGGTGTCCGGGTTTGTGAGGGGCAGCAGGTCGTGGACGGATTGGGTGCCTGTTACAACGGAAAGCGGGGCCTCTCCCGCATAGACGGCGTAGAAACAAGGGTCAAATCCCGCGCCTGTGCTGCGATCGGGGTCGCGTCTTGCATAGGCGTGGCGGTCACAGGTGTAGCCCTCCGGTTCATTTGTGGCGGCCAGAGTAAATGTGAGGCCGGGGAACTCGGCGTTTGAGCCGTTTTGGGCGGAGAGCGTCTGACCCTGCGCTGTTGTGACGACATAGGCACTTTGTTTGTCGTCCACGCCGAGGACCAGCTCTGCGTAGTAGGCAATTTTATCACCAGGACGGAGGTCGCCGTCGATGAGGAAGATACGGGCCTCGCAGTCGGGCGGGACAAAAGCCGTGGCAGAGATGGTGCCGCCGTCAATTTCTTTTTCCCAGCGGGCATAGCCGAAGCCATAGGTGATGCGGCAGTCCAGGCCGTCCAAGTCGGCAAAGAGGGATATTTCTTGGCCGTCCCGCAGGAGGGTGAGGCGTTCGGGGCCCAATGTTGCGAGGGTGTCATTCCGCCACGGCGTAAGCTTGTTTTCTCTGGCATTTTTTTGCCACATGTGACCGGTACCGGCGTCGGTGGCGGTGTAGCCGTAGGTTTTGTTTGCGAGCGTGTGGCTCCATGTGTTGGGAGGTAATCCGCCGCCTGTTTGGATGATGGCGGCACCGTCCGAAGCGTGATGAAAACGGATATCGCCGTGCAGGGCGGGGCTGCTCCGCGCGGCCGCCCCTATGGGGGGCAGGTGAATCGTCCGCTCGCGGGCTTGCAACTCTGCACCGTCATAGATTTGGGCAGAGGCGGCCAAGACGGAGCTTACGTCTGTGCCGGCGTCTATGAGGTGGATGCCGCCTTTTGCGTTTTGCTGGGATTCGAGACCCAAGTCGGACAGGGCATCACGTAAAGCGGTGTGGAGCGGTCTTCTGTAGTCGCCGCTGTCCCCCACCAGAAACACAAGGTCGCAGCGCAGACCGCAATGGTGAAAGAGGCTGTGTTGACGGATGAGACGGTGGGCGGTATCCAGCGCGTCCGGGTCTGCGATACGGGCGGTAATCAGGGGGAGGTCGCCGGAGATGCCATGCGGCCAGAGGCCTTGTCGGCCGGGGGATAAGGGCGTGATGTGACGGCCCCGCTCCCTGTCGCCGATGAAGGGGTAGATGAGGTCGGCGACGGATGCCATTGCCTCCGTGAGTT
Source organism: Oscillospiraceae bacterium (assembly GCA_009780235.1). Classification (GTDB taxonomy): domain Bacteria; phylum Bacillota; class Clostridia; order Oscillospirales; family Oscillospiraceae; genus WRAB01. The sequence continues at coordinate 7,070 of WRAK01000032.1, read as the reverse complement.
CTTCGGGCAGGATGCCGAGTGCTTGGGCGCGGCGTTCGAAGAAACGGTCTTCCGGGGCATTCGGTGCGGATGCGATTCTGCGGGCGGCGTGGATGGCCTCGTCTTGTTGTTTGCCTACGGCCAAGGCGAATGTGACCGCCTGCGATTCCCCCGGAGGGAGGGTTAGGGAGATACGGGTCAGGATGCAGGGGTCCAAGGGCAATTGACAATTGACTGTTGACAATTGGCAATTCAGGTCGAGGGCGGTGTAGAGGTCATTTCTGCCCAGAGCGGTTTCACGGGAGGTTTCGGCGGTAAACGGTTCGGTGGCGGTGAAAGCCAAGTAGGATGCGGGGCGCACGCCGTTGCTGCGGCGGCGGATTAGGAGGGTGTCTCCGTCCCGCTCCGTTTCGATGGAGAGTTTGGAGAAAGCGGGGTGGGCGAAGTAGTCGGCAGGCGCGGCGAGGGTGGGTTCGGTATAGCAGATTAGCTCGCCCTCAATGGGCGTGCCGCCTCGGTTTTGCAGGGTGACTTGGCGGCGTTCGCCGAGTTCGCTTGGGGGCACGGAGATGGTAATGCGGCTCTCAAAGGCGGGACGGCTCACGGTCAGCTCCGCCGTTCCCCCGGTGAATCTTGCCGTGTGGCGGACGGTTTGGTCAAAGTCCGGGGCGGCTTGGAGGGGGATGATCCCGTCTGCGGTCTTCCAATAGAAGCCGATGCCCTGCACGGAGCCGTCTTGTCTCGGCTCGAAGCGGGTGACCATCGTCTCCCCCGCCATGCTGCGGCTGTGGCCTGTCTCCGTGACGATGACGTTGTAGGCTCCGTTGCTCAACAGCGTGGATGCGGGACGAAACACGTCCATGGTCTCGTATTCCGCCGCCCAGCCGGATCCTGTGAGACGCCTCGGCTTGTCCGGCACCTCCCTCGGCGGCTGACGGAGGACGATTTGACCGACGGGAACTTTCTCCTGCAAGAGCTCCCGATAGGCCGACATGGCGCGGTCACGCAGGAAACGGGCGGGCATGATGTCCTCCGTGAGTACGTTTGTGATGGCGAGCAAGCTCATGCCGAGGTGGTGCGCCATGTAGGTCTTGACGAGCTGGCAGTCCCTGCCCGCCATGCGGTTGGGGGTAAAGTCCAATGCCTCGTAGAAGCCATATTTGCCTTTGGCTCCGTATTTTTCCAAGCGACGCAAGTTGTGGACGGCGGAGCGGACATCGACGGGCAAGGCGAGGAACGTGGAATAGGGGCTGATGACGATTTCTTTGCTCATCCCCCGCTTGAGTGCCAAACGCTGGACGCCGTGGGCTTTGTAGCTGTAGTTGAGCGCAGGGTCAAACGCATAAAACGCACTCTCGGAGACGCCCCACGGCGTGTGGGATTTCTTTTGGACGTAGACGGCGAATTTGAGGCTCTCGTAGAGCAGACTGTCCTTGTAGCAGGGCATGATGAGGCGAGGCATGAGGTATTCGAACATCGTCCCTGTCCAACTCGCCATGCCGCTGAAGTTATCCTGACTCACCAAAGCACGCCCCAGCCGCCGCCAGTGGCGGGGTTCGACGTCGCCCCGGGCGATGGCGATATAGCTCGTCTGTCTCGCCTCGGAGGCGAGGAGGTCATACCAGCCCTCGGTGGGTGCGTTTTTCTCCAAGTCCCAACCGATGTGGAAGAGTTTGCGGCGCCTGTCGTAGAGTTCGGCGAAGCCCATGTCTTGGAAGAGCTTGTCGGCACGTTGACCGAGGTCACGTTGCCCCACCTCGTACAGGCCCTCCCGCAAAACGAGCAGACAACCGGAGAGGTTGCCGCTGTCCACCGCCGAGACGTACACGGGCCGCAACGGACGCAGGGTACGGGTGTCATACCAATTGTAGAGGTGGCCGTTCCACTTCTCCATGCGTTCCATCGTGGCGAGAATGTTCTCAATATAGCCCAGCGCACGGTGTTTGGGGCAGAGTGTCAAATCCATGGCCGCAAGCGCGGATAATAGCGCGAGGCCGATGTTGGTTGGGCTTGTGCGGTGGGCAATGCCCGCGGCGGGTTGCTCCTGCCAGTTGTCGGGCGGGAGGAAGTGGTCCTCGGGGGTGAGAAAATCTTCGAAATACCGCCAGATGTCGGCGGCGGCGTCTTGGAGGACTTTGCGCTCGGTGTCCGTGACCCGTTGCCGCTCCCGCCGTTCCCTGCTGAGGCCGAGGGCATAGAGCGGGCTGACCAGCCAGACAATGCCAACGGCAACCTTGAAGGGTGTGTTGGATAAGAATATGGCGGCGAGGGCGATGAGGACAACGGGGAGCATCTTGTAATAATGGTGAATAACGCCTGTCCCCGTCCGCTTCTCCGCATCGGCGGCGGTGACCCAAGAGAGCATGTTGCGCTTGGTAATGCACATGCGCCAGAGGGCCGTGAGTGCACCGGAGAGGCAGACGAAAGCGTGATAAGGCAATAGAATGAGCTGGCTCATGGTCTCCAAAAAGCCGCCCGCAAAGCCGGACAGGATGGTGGAGTGGTAACGGGCTTTCGTCCCCGTGTCACGGCGGAACATGAGCTCAGCGGAAGAGATGAGCAAGCTCGATAAGGGCGACAAAATCGCCGCCACACCCGCCCAGAAGAGGCTGGTGTTAGAAATGAACATGGCGGCGAGCAGTGCCAGCATGGTGAACACAGGTACCATGCTGCGGCGGAGGTTGTCAAAGATTTTCCAACGGCTGACGAGACTGAGCGGATTTTCCACTTTGCCGCCCTTCGCCCTCGGAACACGTCGGAGCATCCACGGCGCGGATTGCCAGTCGCCCCGTGTCCAGCGGTGCATACGGGCAAAGTAGCTGAGGACTTTGTAGGGGTAGCCGTCGGTCAGTTCCACGTCGCCGAGGTAGGCGGCCTTGAGGTATGCGCCCTCCAAGAGGTCATGTGAGAGGATGCGGTTTTCGGGAAACGCCCCATCTAAGCAAATGGAAAAGGCCTCGACATCGAAGATGCCCTTGCCGGTAAAATTGCCCTCGTGAAAAAGGTCTTGGTAGACATCCGACGCCGCCGATCCGTAAGGGTCAATGCCGCCCTGTCCTGCGAAAATACGGGTGAAGTCCGAGCGTCCCGCCGCTTTGAGGTCTACGCCGATGCGGGGCTGCATGAGGGCGGCACCTTCCCGCACCACGCCTTGCGCACGGTCGATGACAGGCGTGTTGAGCGGGTGGAGCATGGCACCGATTAGCTCCCGTGCGGCTCCGACGTTGAGGCGGGTGTCGCTGTCGAGGGTGATGACGTAGCGCACGCCCTCCAATTGGAGCTTGGTGCCTGCGCGGAGTTGGAGCATATTCTCTTTGTCTGTGAGCAGGCGGGTGAGTTCGAGGATTGCGCCGCGTTTGCGCTCCCAACCCATGTAGCGGCGGCTGCGCTTGTCGAAGCGGCGTTCTCTGTAAAACAGCAGGAAGGTTGCGCCGTATTTCTTGCCCAGCCCCTCCAATGCGGCGGTGGTGACGCTGACCCATTCCTCGGCCTCGGGGATGGTGGAGTGTTCTGACTCGGGGAAGTCGGCGAGGATACCGAAGAGGAGATTTGGGCCGCAGTCGCGGTTGGCGAGGTAATACTCCTCCAAGCGGGCAGCGCAGTCACGGCCCGCTTCTGCGCTGTTTAGGAGCGCGGAGATGACGCAGAGGGTACGCCCCTCGCTCGGTACGCCGTCCTCCAGTCCCAGCCGAGGGATATGCTGAGGGCGGACACATTTGATGACGAAGAAATCAAAGAGGTTTTTGATGATTTCGGAGATGGGCAGCACGAGGAGCAGAGCCACAACGGCACTGCGCAGCACTACTGCGGCGAGGACTGCGAGGAACACACTCGTGAGCAGAATACCGCCGATATACAGCCCGCCCCGGCGTCTGCGCGCGGGTTCCCCGAGGGGTTCGGTGAAGAGGTAGTAGCCGACGTGTCTCGCCCGCCCCTCGCTCTTTTTGGCGCGCTCCAGTACCCGCTCCGCCACCTGATGTTCCTCCAGCCCGTGGCGTTTGGCAAGACGGGAGACCTCTTTGCGGTATCGCCCGCGGGTGCGTTCGTCCATTTCGGTGTAGACACCTGCGGGGTCGCCCCGCAACGTTTGCTCGGCGCGGCTGATTTCGTCTAAGATGTCGAGCATGTCCAAGCTCGCGAGGAGCCGCAAGGCGGTGAATACGCGGTTCATCCGATCTGCAAGGCCGGGTGTCTCCGTGCCTCGGATGGCGGCGGCGAGGTCTCGGAGCCGATAGAGCAAAGCGGCGGTAATCGCGGGAGCTAATAGGCTGATTTCCTGCTCATCCAAAGGGCGCACTTGTTGCACGCCCTCGAAGAACGCGCCGATGCCCTCGGGCGTAACTTCGCCGTCTCCGGCTTCGACTAAGGCTGTGGTCAGGGCGAGCAGAAACGCACCGCCGTCCGTGCGGCGGAGTTTGGGCGCGCCTTTGAGGCGGGCGGCGGCCTCCTTGCCCTCTCGCTCGGCGATATACCAGTTATCGAGGAGCCACTCCATCTCACCGGGGAGGCCGCCGTGCTCTGCCGCATGGGCGGCGATTTTTTTGTGCTGCGCTTTGAGACTGCGCAGACAGGCGATGACCTCCCCCGCGATGCGTTTGCCCGGGGTGTGTCCGGTTATTTTCAAGCCCTTGCTTGTTTGTTTGCCGCGAGGGGTGAGGGCCTCAAGTGGTGTCATAGGCGGGGTTCCTTTCGGGAGTGGGAGGTGTGGGACATTCCCTCTATTTTCCCCCCCGGGCAATGGAAATATTCACCTGACGGCCCAATCAATACCACCACTTGAAGTGGTGGTTTGCACAAGTCCTAGAAGGGCTTATTACGGACAAGCCTCTCAAGAAGCATCGAAGTTTTTTCTTTCGCATTACTTGTCCTACAACCCGTAAACGGGCGCACACCGCAATTTCTACGCTCTATCAAGTACAAAATCTCTAGGGTTCTTCGCTTCGCTACGAAGAGACGATAAACGCTAAAGCTTTTTATTCTCATCACTTCAAGTGGTGGTTTTTTGAGCTAAAGCAATATTAAAAGGCCGGAAAGATGAAGTTCTCATCTTTCCGGCCTTTTTATTTGTTATTGCCTTGTAAAGCTAAGTTCTTCCTCGCCGTCATCCAAGGTTAGTCTGTCTCCATCAATCGTATAAGAGAAAACTTCTGTGCCCCATTCTTCAAATTCAACTGTCACGTTGCCGGACGATGCAGACCAAGTAAACGCTTCGCCCTCGCTGCCTCCCCAAGCTTCTACACCCGTTCCGTCTTCATTGAACGTAAAAGACAAACTTCCGCCGCCTTCAACGCTCCATGTTCCGACAAGGTCATGCGTTCCTCCGCAGGCGGCAAGCCCTCCGACAATAAGTACAAGAAGTAATACAACAGCAATCATTTTTTTCATTTCAATCCACACTCCTATTAAAATTTAAAATAGCACAAACATTATATCAAATTTTTCAACAAATGCAACCCTTGACAAACCCTCAAATCTCCGCTACAATAGCAAGGCACTCTAAAGCTACCCCCCTTTACATGGAGGACACCCTGTGGAAAAGCAAACACTCGAACTCGCACTCCTGCTCGACTTCTACGGGGGACTACTCACCGAGAAGCAGTGGGCGTATATGGAGCTTTACTACAACGAGGATTTTTCTCTGGCGGAGATTGCGCGGATTAACGGCATCACGCCGCAGGGCGTGCGGGACGCGATTCGGCGGGGAGAGCATACATTGCGCGAAGTGGAACGAAAAACAGGGCTGATTGCCCGATTCGGGGAGGGATTCTATGGCATTTGAAAACCTGGCCGACAAATTAAACGCCACGTTTAAAAAACTGCGGGGCAAAGGCCGTCTTTCGGAGGCGGATATCAAAGAGGCCATGCGGGAAGTCCGTCTGGCACTCTTAGAGGCCGATGTCAACTTTAAAGTTGTCAAAGACTTCGTGAAAACCGTCAGCGGACGGGCATCCGGGGCGGATGTGCTGGAGAGCCTGACCCCTGCGCAGATGGTGATTAAAATTGTCAACGAGGAGCTCACCGCCCTGATGGGTAGTGAGAACTCCAAGATTCATATGGGTTCTAAGCCGCCTACCGTTGTAATGATGGTGGGTCTGCAAGGTGCGGGTAAGACGACAAACTGCGCTAAGCTGGCGGGGATCATGCGGAGCCAGAACGGCAAACGTCCCCTGCTCGTCGCCTGTGATATCTACCGCCCGGCGGCAATTAAACAGCTTGAAACCGTGGGGGCGCAGTTAAATCTGCCCGTATTCCAGATGGGACAGTCCGACCCCGTGGATATCGCCAAGGCCGCCATCGTCCACGCGCGGAAGCATGGGAACGATATGGTCTTCCTCGACACGGCGGGTCGGCTTCATATCGACGAGGCTTTGATGACGGAGCTCAAAAAAGTCAAAGCCGCCGTCAGCCCGGATGAGATTTTGCTCGTCGTGGACGCCATGACAGGCCAAGACGCCGTCTCCGCCGCCTCTGCGTTTGATGAGGCATTGGGGATTGACGGTATCCTGCTCACCAAGACGGACGGTGACGCAAGAGGCGGTGCCGCTCTGTCGGTCAAGGCAGTTACGGGCAAGCCGATTAAATTCATCGGCACAGGGGAAAAGCTCGACCAAATCGAACCTTTCCACCCCGACCGCATGGCCTCCCGCATCCTCGGCATGGGAGACGTGCTGACTCTGATTGAAAAGGCCGAACAGGCCTTTGACGAGAAAAAGGCCGAGGAGCTGGCCGAGAAGCTCCAACAAAACAAGTTCACTCTGGCCGACTACTATGACCAGCTCGTGCAGCTCCGCTCTATGGGCGGACTGGGCGAGATTGCGGGGATGCTCCCCGGCGTCAACGCCAAAGCACTCCAAGGTGCGACGATGGACGAAGACGCGCTCCGTCGGACAGAGGCCATCATCCTCTCCATGACCCCGCACGAGCGGGATAATCCCTCCTGTCTCGGTTCCGGCCGAAAAAAGCGGATTGCCAAAGGCTCCGGCACCGAGGTTGTGGATATCAATCGCCTGCTGAAACAATTTGACATGATGCAGACCATGGCCAAGCAGATGGGCGGCGGCAAAGGCATGGCGAAAGCCATGAAGCGCGGG
>WRAK01000031.1 GCA_009780235.1 Oscillospiraceae bacterium | reverse complement strand
TGTTGCGGAATTTTGGGTATACGAATGAGTAGTGCACTACACGGGCGGCAAAACACTGCCCCTGCGGCATAACAAGAAAACGTAGCGGATAGCCCCCGGCTATCCGCTATTTCTCCGCCCCAATTCCGTCGTCCCTGAAATCGTATGTACATGCCCGCCGGGTACCTCAATCGGCGGCCCCGTCAACCCGGAGATACGATGGCTATGCGGTCCGCTCTGCCGTGTACGGCTCTGCGGCGGCGACTGATGCGCATGGTTTCCTCGTGCCGAACGCGCCGCAGGGGCGGCCTTTGGCCGTCCGCTCTGATTTTCACGCAGCCCTCGCGCTCGCAACTGCTCCAAGGCCAAGGCATTCCGCTCCTGCAACTCCGACACAAAGGCCAAGGTATCAACCCGTTCCCGCCGAGCGGACAGCTCCTGCGGAACTGCAATTCCTGTCCGTCCGCGGGGGAAATTAGGGTTTGAATAAATCTTCATCGGGTCATCTCCCATCTGAAAAAATAAAAAATAAACTGAAATGCTATGTATTGGCGCACAATTTGTACGCCAATGGGAAAACGTTTACTTCAAAGTCTCAAGCCCAAGAATGATATTCTCAAGGCCCTTCTCGATATCCCGCAGACCCTCGCAGATGTCCTGCTCGCCCTCTTTGATTTCGTGTTCGGCCTTGTGAACCAACTTTAAGGCCTCGACAATCTCATGCACAGCCGACCGCAGCTCTTCTCTGGAACGGTGGAGGTCACGCAGTCCCTCGCAGATGTCGGCGATGCCTTCCCGCACCTCGCGGAGACCTTTCTCAATCCGCTCCCGGTCCTGCTTTTTCTCACAACAGCTCATACGACGCACTCCAGTTTTGTGTTGTCGCCTGATCAGACGCATGTCATTATATGCGTAAGCGGCAAAATTGTGTGTTGAAATTTTCCAATGATAAATTGGCCCGATTCAGCCAGAATAAGAACACGCAATCAAATCGGCGGGAGGAATTCATATGACATCCGCTACATGCTGGCAACTGTTCTGCGAAACCGGTGACCCGGCGTACTACCTGCTCTACTGCGAGGCGAGAGAAGTGGAAACTACTGAAGAAAAAACCGCATAAAAACATTGGTAGCCGAGCTGCGGGGCTTCTGCCCCGCCGCCGGGAGTCCGGCGTCCAAGGCTTTCGCAAAGCGAAAACCTTGATATAGGCGGAATTCATTTCCGCCGTATAGATAAAATGAAAGGGGACCCCGCGGAGCAAGCTCCGTGGGGAACAAAACCGCATAAGAACAAACAAAAAGCGTCCGGGGGGATTCCCATGGGACGCTTTTTCATGTAAAATGTAAGGACGGCCATCGGCCGTCCGCATTTTATCAAGAGGAGGCGGCCTGATGGATTTAAGCACAGGAGGCATTGTCCTCCGAGAAGTCAACTACAAAGAGGCAGACAAAATCCTCACCATCCTCACCGAAGAGGCGGGCAAACTCACCGTCTCGGCACGCGGCGCGCGGAAGAAGATGGGAAAATACACCGCCGCCAGTCAGCTCCTTGCATTCTCCGAGCTGGACTTATACGAGCGGCAGGGCAGATGGAGCCTGCGAGAGGGGAGAGTCATAGAACTGTTTGGCGGCCTGCGGCAAGATATCTGCCTCCTCTCCATCGGTGCCTACTTCGCCGAGTTGTTAGAGGCCGTCAGCGACGTAGACTACGTAGACCCCGGCCTGCTCACACTTGGGCTAAGCGGCCTGCACGTTCTCTCCGGCGGCACCCGAGACCCGCGGCTGGTCAAAGCCGCATTTGAGCTGCGTCTCATGTGCCTCTCCGGCTATGCGCCCGAGGTGTCGGCCTGTGCCAAGTGCAGCACGGCAACGCCGGCCCAACCCATGCTGAACCTGCAAGGCGGACAAATCCATTGCAGAACCCACAGGCCGGAAAACAGCGGAGCCAGTTTGCCGCTGGATGCGGGGAGTTTATCTGCGCTCTGCCATATCATATCGGCGCCCGAGAATCGGGTGTTTGCGTTTTCGCTGGGGGAGCAGGGATTGGCGCATTTGGCCGCCGCCGCCGAGGGCTATGTGCTGGCGCAGCTGGAGCGGGGGTTTCGGACCTTGGATTTTTTGAAATCGCTCTCGTAAAGAGATGCAGAGGAATATATATTTTACAATGGAGTTAAGCTGAATGAAAAACAAAAAAACTACAATTATAGTAATAGTAACAATAATAACGACTTCGTTTGCGTTGTTCATGTTCTGGGGTATGTTTTTCTTTCTTGGGTTTTTAAACCCAATCATCTTTGGCGGTACAGCTCCCTTGTTGCTTTTGATATCGTGTGTGCAAAAGGGCGAGAAGAGATATGTCATAGGGTGTTGGCTTGTAATTTCTATTTTTCTTATGATAGTTACAAGTATTATTGCATTTACAATGGGCAGTCCTATGTTCAATGGGTGGTGAATGAATATAAAGCACCGCACAGAAAACAAACATTTCCGATGCCCCGCCCATGCCCTTCATTCTACATTCTAAACTCTACACTCTCCGAAGGGAGCAAAAAATGACCCGACAAGAAAAATCCCTCTCCACTCTGGAACTCCCCACCGTCCTCGACCTCCTTGCCACCCACGCCATGAGCGAACCCGGCAAGGAGAGCTGCCGTGCGCTCCGTCCCATCGCGGACGCGGGCGAAATCCGCATGCTCCAAGCGGAGACCACGGCCGCCCGTGCCATGCTCGGCCTCAAGGGCAGTCCCGGCTTCTACAGCGTCCGAGATGTTGCCGCCCCCTTGGGTCGAGCCGACCGCGGCGGGATGTTGAATACACGGGAACTGCTTGCTGTCGCCGGCGTCCTCAAAGCCGCCCGCACAGTCAAAGACTATGCGAAAGGGGAGAGGGAGACCCCGACGAGCATCGACTACCTCTTCCGTACCCTCCTCGGCGACAAACAGCTGGAAGAGCGCATCACGACAGCCATCGTGGGCGAGGACGAACTGGCCGACCACGCCAGTTCCGACCTCGCCGATATCCGCCGCAAAATCCGCCTTGCAAGCGCGAAAATCCAAGAGACCCTGCGCAAGCTCATCTCCTCGCCCACGCACAGCAAGGCTTTGCAGGACGCATTGGTCACACAGCGGTCCGGCCGCTACGTGGTACCCGTGAAATCCGAACACAAAAACGCCATTGAGGGGCTGATCCACGACACCTCATCCTCCGGCGCGACCTTTTTCATCGAGCCGAAAGGCGTGGTGGATGCCAACAACGAAATCCGGGAACTCCAAGCCAAAGAGCGGGCCGAAATCGAGCGCATTCTCATGGAACTCTCCGCCGAGGCTGCCGACCGAAAGCCCGACATCGAGAGCGACTACGAAATCCTCGTACGGCTCGACGGCATCTTTGCCCGTGCCAAGTTCTCCGACCGTCTAAACTGCTCCGAGCCGACCGTCACGGAGAGCGGCGGCGCGGTCCTCAAAAAAGCCCGTCACCCGCTGCTCGACCAAAAGAAAGCCGTCCCCATAGACCTCCGCCTCGGCGGCGATTTCGACACGCTGGTCATTACCGGCCCCAACACGGGCGGCAAGACAGTAAGCATCAAAACGCTGGGACTTCTCGGCCTCATGGCGCAATGCGGCCTGCATCTGCCCGTGGATGACGGCAGTATTGTCCCGATTTTCACCCAAGTCTTGGCCGACATCGGCGACGAACAGAGCATCGAGCAATCGCTTTCCACCTTTTCGGCGCACATGACCAATATCGTGGACATCTTAGCCGACTGCGGCTCCGGCAGCTTGCTCCTCTTTGACGAACTCGGTGCGGGTACAGACCCCACAGAGGGTGCGGCACTCGCCATCGCCATCATCGAACACGCCCGCAGCAGGGGAGCCATGGTCGCCGCCACGACGCACTACGCCGAGCTGAAACTCTATGCCACCACCGTCCCCGGTGTCATCAACGCCGCCTGCGAGTTCGACGTGGAGACCCTGCGGCCGACCTATCGGCTGCTCATCGGCGTACCCGGCAAGTCCAACGCCTTTGCCATCGCCGCCCGTTTGGGGCTTTCCGAGGCCGTCATCGAGGATGCCAAACGCCGCGTTGATACAGAGAGTGCCAGTTTCGAGGAGGTCATCACCAAACTCGACGCTCAGCGGCAAATCATGGAGCAAGAACGCATCGAGGCCGACAAACTCCTGCTCTCGGCCAGAGAGGACAAAGCCAGAACAGAAGTCCTCCGCCGTGAAATCGAAGACGCCCGCGCCAAGGCGAGAGAACTCGCCAAACGAGAAGCGCAAGACCTCATCGAAGAGGCCCGCCGCGCGTCCGACGAGGTGTTCGAAGAGCTAAAACGCATCCGACGTGAGCGCAATAAAGCGCAGGACTGGCAGGAGACGAACGACCAAAGAGCCGACCTCCGCCGCAAACTGAACGAGGCCGAAACCGCCCTCGGCGCAGGCGGGGAGGAGGACATTCCCGAAGTCCCCGCAAGCCGCCCCATAGAGCGGGGCGACACGGTAGAACTCCGCGGCATAGGATCTAAAGCTGAGGTTATAGAAATCGCCGCAGACGGTGCGCTCACCCTCCAAGCGGGTATCATGAAAATCAATGCCAAGCCCCACGAAGTCCGCTTAGTCGAGGGCGCGAAAAAGGCGGACTTCAAACGTGTTATCGCCCGGTCAGAGGCCAAGCTCCGCTCCGCAAGTGTAAAGCCTGAAATTGACCTCCGGGGCATGATGGCCGAAGAGGCAATCGCCGCCACGGAGCAGTTTATTGATACTGCGTCTTTGAGCAATTTGGAGACTGTCACCGTCATCCACGGCAAAGGCACGGGCGCATTGCGTGAGGCCGTACACGGAAGCCTGAAGCGAAACAAGATGGTGAAAGCGTATCGGTTGGGGAAGTACGGAGAAGGTGAGACGGGGGTCACGGTTGTGACTTTGAAATAGGGGAAAGAAATGAGCAAAAGAGCGACTGCCTGCTATATGGCAGGCAGCCGCTCTTTCCGTATAATCATAAAGTGATTATTTTTGCTTTTTTGTTTGAATAACTTTCCCAAACTGTGTGATGTAAAATGCGGCGAGAGATAAACCGTATACGTAAACTATGATTTCAAATATTGCGTTGAATGTCACCGCTTTCAGAAAGCCCGAATAAAAACCGAACATGAAACCGTTTAATGCGTGGAAAATCAAGCCCCCCGCACTTAACAGGCCTGCTGACACAGCTAATGTGTCAGATTTTTTTAATAATGAATACACAAGAAGCCATGACAACAAGGTGAAAACAGCGTTGGGTAGTGCAAACGACATAAACCACGGCACATATCCGTATACGACTTCGTCAGGCGGAAACACGCCGAAGAACCTGACTAAGTATAATGTGTTCACCGTTGCGTGGAATATGCTTAACACAACAAGTAATTTACGGTGTGACATACAAACCTCCCCGGACAACTAATTTCACAGACGTTGAACTCGGCAGCTGCCGCGCTTGTCTGCGCATTATATTATAATAGACATCGGTGCGGTTATCAATGAATAATGTATCTGCAATGCGTCTGTTAAAAAACATATTTGCCGGGGCATGTCGGATAGAAGGGGATTTACTTCAAAATTCCAACGGCTTTTTGTGTGCCGGTCGTAGTTTCCTAAAATTCGCCTCGCTCATTCGCCGTCTTCAAGTTCCCCTTCACCTGATGCCGTGCATTCAGTTCCGCCTGCAAATGTTGCACGGTTAAGCCATGCGTGAACATCAGCACCAACAGATGATAAGCGAGGTCGGTAATCTCACTCGCGAGCTCGGCGGCATCGTTGTTTTTGGCGGCGAGCACCACCTCTGTGGCCTCCTCGCCGACCTTTTTGCAAATCTTGTCAAGCCCTTGCGCCAACAAATAATTCGTATAGGATTTCTCCTGCGGATTCGCTTGCCGTGCCGCAATTTGGTCATAGACCCGCTCCAATGCGTAAAATGCCCCCGTCTCCGCTCCAAAACAGCTGAAACTACCCGTATGACACGCCCCCGTGCCGGTCTGTTCGACTTGAATCAGCAGAGTGTCACCGTCGCAGTCAAAGGCCATAGCGTGAATCTTCTGCACATTCCCGGAAGTCGCCCCCTTGTGCCAAAGCGCGCCGCGGCTACGTGACCAGAAGCAGGTTTCGCCGTGTTTCAGCATGAAATCATAGCTCTTTTGGTTGACATAAGCCAACATCAAAACCCGTCCTGTGTGCACATCCTGCACAATGGCGGGAATCAGTCCCTCTATCTGCATGGTATCCCCTCCGCTCGCATGGCCGCTTTGACCTCGCCCACGGTGGCCTTGCCGTAGTGGAACAGGCTCGCCACCAGAGCCGCATCGCAGCCTGTCTCCCGGAATACGTCAATTACGTCCTGCACGCATCCGCATCCGCCGCTGGCGATGACGGGGATACTGACCGCCTCGCAAATCGCCCGTGTCATGGGGATGTCGTAGCCGTCTTGCGAACCGTCGCCGTGCGAACCATCTGTGCCGCCCATGGCGGTGAACAGAATTTCGCCCGCACCAAGGGCCTCACACCGCTTGGCCCAGTCCACGATATCGAGGCCCGTACCAACCATGCCGCCGTTCACCATGACCTCCCGACCCTTACCGTCGATGGCCACCACGACCCGCTCACTACCGAACCGCTCGCTCGCCTCACGGATGAGATCGGGATTCTTTACTGCCGCCGAATTGACGGACACTTTCGCCGCCCCGCACTCTAAGGCCTTACCGAACTCCTCCACCGTCCGAATCCCGCCGCCGAGCGCAAGGGGGACGGTCAACTCCGCCGCCGCACGCTTGAGCAGGGCGTACATGGATTCCCGCTCTTCGTTGGTGGCGGTGATATCCAGCAGGACAATCTCGTCTGCGCCCTGTTCTTCGTAGCGTTTGGCGATTTCAATGGGGTCGCCGATGTCCACCAAATCTACAAAGTTCACGCCCTTGACCACACGCCCGTTTACCGTGTCCAAACATGGAATAATTCGTTTACATAACATTTTATTCAAATCAACCTTTCCCTCATAAAATGCCTTGCCGACAATCACGCCCGCATACTGCCGTGCCCGCCGCAAGTCTGCCTCGCTGCTCACACCGCCGGAGACGATGACGTCTATGCCGTGAATTTGCGCGTACATCTCCCAATTGGGGGAGGTGAGTGTCCCGTCCCGCCCGATATCCGTCACCACGATGGTGCGGACACCGATGTCTTTCAGCGTTTCGATAAAGGCCAAATAATCCGCCCCGCTGTCTTGGAGCCACCCGGAGACGGCCACCTTGCCGTCCCGCACGTCCACCCCCACAACAATGCGCTCCGCCCCGTGACGGGCTATCATCTCCTGCACAAAGTCGGGGTCTTTGACGGCGACTGTTCCGAGGATGACCCGATTCACGCCCAACGCGTCCAAGTACAAGGCCACCGTCTCTGCTGTCCGAATCCCCCCGCCCGCTTGGATGGGGATAGTGACAGCCGCCCGAATGCGTCGTATGGTCTCCAAATTCGCCGTACTGCCATCCTTTGCACCGTCTAAGTCCACAATATGCAGATACCGCGCCCCCATGCCCTCAAACTCCCGAGCCAGACCGGCCGGGTCATCACTATAAGCCGTTTTTCGCCCATAATCCCCCTGAAATAGACGAACCGCCTCGCCTCCAAGCAAATCAATCGCCGGAATAATTAAGCCCTTGCCATTTAATTCTGTATTGCTCATTCTAAAGCACTCCCTTCGTGGAGGGAATCACCCCGCTGCCGGTCTGCCGCACAGCCTGCCCCAACGCAAGGCCGAATGCCTTGAACATCGCCTCAATCATGTGGTGCGTGTTGTGTCCGTATGCCAGATTGATATGTAAGGTAATCCCCGCGTGGAGTGTCACGGCGCGGAAAAATTCCTCAACCAGTTCGGTTTCCAAATCACCTACCCGTTCATTGGGAAATTCGGCGTTAAACACCAAAAACGGCCGCCCGGAGATATCTACCACGCAATGGACAAGTGCCTCGTCCATCGGAATAGATGCCGTCCCATACCGTGCGATGCCCCGCTTGTCGCCCAGCGCTTTCGCAATCGCCTGACCCAAGGTGATGCCCACGTCCTCCGCTGTGTGATGGCCGTCAATGTGCAGGTCGCCCTGACACGAGACGTCTAAGGCGACCCCCGCCCGAAAGGCGAAGAGAGTCAGCATGTGGTCGAGGAATCCAAGTCCCGTGGTAATCTTGCCCTCGCCGGATTGGTCGAGATTCAGGCCGATGCGAATCGCCGTCTCTTTTGTTGTACGCTCTAAAACTGTTTCACGCATTGCAAAAACGCCTCCATTTCTTCATCTGTGCCGATGGTAACGCGGAGAAAATCCCGTATCCTCGGCTTGTCCCAATAACGCACGAGAACCTTGTGCGCCAATAAATGTTCGTACAAGCCCTTAGCGTCCGATGCCCGAACAAAGAGAAAGTTGGCCTGAGAGGGGAGGACGGTATAACCGAGCGTCCGCAGAGCCTCCGCCGTCCGTTCCCGCGTGGCGATAATCCGCCGCCGCGTCTCCTCCCAATAATCTGCGTCCGCCATAGAAGCCGCCGCGCCGAGTTGGGCAAGCATATCCAACGGATAGGAGTTGAACGAGTGTTTCATCCGCTGCAAACCGTCAATCAAGTCCGCGTGTCCCACGGCATAGCCCACGCGCAGCCCCGCCAGAGAATGGGACTTGGAAAACGTCCGCACGACCAACAGATTATCATACTGCGGCACGAGTGACACGGCACACTCCAAGTCGGAGAAGTCTAAATACGCCTCGTCTACCAACACCACACCGCCGGGATTCTGCTGTACAATGCGTTCAATCTCCGCAAGTGTCAGCGCGACCCCAGTAGGCGCGTTCGGGTTAGCAATCACTACACCCGCGGCGTCCTTGTACGCATCGGGATTGATGGTAAAATCGGCACTCAGCGGACGAACATCCACGCCCACATCAAACAAGGCCGCCCAGACGGGGTAGAAGCCGTATGAAATGTCCGGCATCATTACCCCGTGCTTGCCTCCGAAGAAAGCTCCGAACGCAAAGCCCAACACCTCGTCCGACCCGTTGCCGACGAAGACGTTTTCCGCAGGCACATTCAACCGATCGGCCAACACATTGCAGAGCAATGTGCTGTCGCTGTCCGGGTAGAGCCGTAACCTCGCCGCATCCGCCCGCGCCAACACCTCCGCCACACGAGGCGAGGGCGGATAGGGGTTTTCGTTGGTGTTCAACTTTACCCACCCCGGTTCTTGTGGTTGCAGCCCTGCGACGTAAGGGGTGAGGGAGGCCGCTTTTTTACTGAGATACTGCATTCTTTTCGCCCTTTCATTCTACATTACTCAAACCGCACCCGTATACTGTTTGCGTGTGCATCCAATCCTTCAATGTTTGCGAATGCAATCACATCATCCTTAAATTCTGCGAGTACATTGCGAGGATAATAACTGTACGCACTCCACTTCACAAAATCCTGTACGCCCAGCGGGGAATAGAACTTTGCTGTCCCGTCTGTGGGGAGGACATGGTTTGTGCCGCTCATATAATCCCCCAACGGCTCGGGCGTGTACTCGCCGAGGAATACGGAGCCGGCATTTTTCACCTTCGGCAGATGCTCCAAAGGATTCGCCGTCAGAATCTCCAAGTGCTCCGGCGCAAGCTCGTTCGAGAGGGCAAACGCCTCGTCCAAATCCGCCACTAAAATCACAGCCCCGTATTGGGACAGAGATGCTTCAATCGTCTTTCTGCGGCTCAGTCTTGGCATCTGCCGTGCAAGCTCCGCCTCGACCTCGTCAATCAAGGTCTCGCCTGTGGTCACCAAAATCGCGCTGGACAGCTCGTCATGTTCCGCTTGGCTCATGAGGTCAGCGGCGATGTATTTCGGATTCGCCGCGTCATCCGCAATAATCAGAATTTCCGACGGCCCCGCTACCATGTCGATATCTACTTCGCCGTACACCATCCGTTTGGCTGTTGCGACATAGGTGTTACCGGGGCCGACAATTTTGTCGAATTTCGGAATGCGCTCCGTCCCAAACGCCGCCGCCGCAATCGCCTGCGCCCCGCCGACCTTATAGATGGTAGAGACCCCCGCTGTGGCCGCCGCCGCTAAAATCACGTCAGGCACATTGCCGTCCGCCTTCACAGGCGTGAAGATGGCAACTTCCTCCACCCCCGCCAGCATCGCCGGGATGGCATTCATCAGCACGGAGGAGGGATAAGCCGCCGTCCCGCCCGGTACATAGAGCGCGACCCGGCGGAGCGGGCGGACAATCTGGCCCATCTGCACGCCGTCATCTTTGTGGACGCTCCAAGACTTTTCAATCTGATTGGCGTGAAATTCCGCAATCTGTGTTGCCGCCCGACCTAAGATGCGCAGGAAATCCTCGTCCACCCGCCGAATGGCCTCCTTGATTTCACCTTCCGTGACCAAGAGCGCGTCCCCGGTGAACCCGTCAAACTGCGCGGCATACCGCCGCACGGCCTCGTCACCGTGTGCCCGCACGTCTGCCAGAATTGCCGAGACGGCCTGCGTGACCTCTGTGCCGACCTCGACCTGCCTGTCTTTCAATCCGCTTAAATCTCTATTTAACCGCATTTCGAAACTCCTCTATCATAGGCGCGATTTGCGGGTCATACTTCATCGCCGCACGGCTGACCAGCAGTTTTGTTTTGATGGGCATAGCCTCGTCAAAGATGACCAATCCGTTTTCCTCCAAAGCCCGGCCCGTTTCCACGATGTCAAAGATGACATCCACATCGGCATGCTTCGGCATAATCTCCGATGACCCGGTGATGGTGATGATATCCACGGCCATGTCCTGCCCGGAAAAATACTTCGCCGCAATGTGCGGGTGCTGGGCGGCCACGGTCATGATTTTGTCGTGGTCTTTCTTGCACTTTTGGTAAAACGCCAGCCGTTCGGGCAGTCCCGCGACACAAAAGCGGGTGCCTTTACAGAGGTTCAAGTTCGGCAAGAGGTCGCTGATGAAATTATCACCGCGCATGGCATGGTTGCCGACGGGGACGCTGGCGAGCTCGTACTCCCGATAGCAGTCAAAGGCCGAGATGCCGATGTCCGCCCAGTTCTTGTCCACGTACTGCGGAATATCGGCGATGCGCACCAAGAGAAACATCACCCGCCCGCAATCGGACACGAACTCAAGCTGCTTCCGCTCTTTCTTCGCAATCTCCCGCTCAAGCTCCGTGGATATATAGCCCGCCTGCTGGAAGAACCGATATGCAGAGCCGAGTAGCCGCCGTCCCTTTGGTAGTGCAATTTCAACTTTTCTCATGTTCTGATCCTCCAATGGGGGTCTGAGACCCCGAAAATAAAAAAATACCCCGTGCAATACATGCTTGCATGGGGTGCTCTCACAATGATATAGAAACAATATCGTGTCAAGTGCGCCCATGCAAAACGTGATGTGCATGATGACGATGCACACCTGTGTGAGAATGGGCGAACCTGCTGACACTTGTCATGGTGAAAAAACCTCTTTCAATCTGAGTATCGTTATTGTTGCACATTTCCAACGCATTGTCAAGGGGCGGGATGAACGGATTATGGGGTGAAAACGTCAGAATTTGCAAAAAGTTCACAACTTTTTGGGGCTTTGGCAAATTTACAGTTGACGGGAAAGGCGGCATTTGGTAAAGTAAACATAGAATGGTGTGCAAAAAGAGGCGGCGTTTCGCTGTCCGCAATTATCACATAGAAGGAAGTGGAACAAGATGTTGATGAAACGCGCTACTTTAACAAATCAAGTCGGCCTGCACGCAAGACCCGCAACATTTTTCATTCAGAAGGCCAATGAGTTCAAGAGCAGTATCTGGGTGGAGCGGGATGAGAGAAAAGTCAATGCCAAGAGCCTCTTGGGCGTGCTGTCCCTCGGCATCGCAAAAGGCGGCGAGATTACCATCATCGCCGACGGCGAAGACGAGGTAGAAGCCATCGCTGCGCTGATGCAATTGATTGAGACGAATTTCGGTGATACGGCAGAAGTGTAAAACGAATGACAAGCAAAAGCGGCTGTTTACAAGCAGCCGCTTTTGGTGTATACTTTCCCAAGATTTTGTCAAGTCATACACAGGTGAATCCCATGTCACACAACCTATATAAAAAAGCAACCGACCTGCCGCAAAAGCCCGGCGTTTACCAAATGCTCGCCGCCGACGGAGAGACTGTCTACGTGGGCAAGGCCAAGAGTCTGCGCAATCGGGTCAGCAGTTATTTTACCGGCAGCCATGACGATAAAACCGCTGCCATGGTCTCTAAAGTGACGGACTTCGCCGTCATCGTCTGCGCTAGTGAGTTTGAGGCTCTGGTGTTAGAGAGCTCTCTCATCAAAGAACTGGCTCCGCGCTATAACATCTTACTCAAAGACGACAAGGGCTATCCCTACATCCGGCTGGATGCGCGGAGTGCATATCCCCGCTTCTCCGTCGTTGCCAAACGGCAGGATGACGGGGCGAACTACTTCGGACCATACGGCGGACGGTTTATCACGAAAGAAATCGTCCGTGCCGTGAGCTATGCCTTGCAATTGCCTACTTGCAGCCGAAAATTCCCGAGAGACATCGGCAAGGAGCGGCCCTGCCTCCATCACCACATGGGGCAATGCCGCGGCTGGTGTCTGCCGGACACGCCGAAAGCCGAATACGACCTCTGTCTCGCCCAAGCCGTCATGCTCTTGGAGGGTAAAAGTGCAGAACTGATAGACGCCCTCCGGCGGGAGATGGAAACTGCCGCAGAGGAAATGCGCTTCGAGTTGGCCGCAAGTCTCCGAGACCGCATCCGAGCCTTGGAAAACTTGGAGACCCGCCAAAACGTAGTCGCCCTCTCCGTGGCCGACACGGACGCAATCGGCTTCTACCGCGGGGCGGCGAAAAGTGCCTTTGCGGTGTTGCACTACGTGGGCGGCAAGCTCCTCGATAAAGACTACGAACTCATAGAAAACCCGCTGGAAGACACCGCCGAGGCCATCTCGGCCATCGTCAGACAATACTACCAGCGCAGAGAACGCTACCCGAGCGCAATCTACCTCCCCGCAAAACCGGACGATTTAGAGCCGCTGGAGGAGTTTCTCAGCCAAGCCGCCGGACGGCGTGTTAAAATCCACGCCCCCCAACGGGGCGAGAAGCGTCAGCTCATCGATGCCGCACAGGAAAACGCCAAAATGGAAGCCGAACGGGCCGCCAGCCAAGAGGAAAAAGTGCGGGGCATCCTACAATGGCTCCAAAAAGTACTGGGGCTGGAACACCCGCCCCTGCGCATTGAAGCATACGACATCTCCAACCTCGGCGCGGACGACATCGTGGCCGCCATGACTGTCTTCCAAAACGCCCGCCCCCTCAAACGGGACTATCGGAAGTTCAAAATCAAATCCCTCACCGCTCAAGACGATTACCACAGCATGGAAGAGGTGCTGACCAGACGTTTCGGGCGTTATTTGGACGGTGATGCCTCCTTCGCAGAACTGCCGGATTTAGTCCTCATTGACGGCGGCACCGCCCACGCAAATATAGCGGCAGGCGCGGTGGAGAAGTTGGGCGTATACGTTCCCGTATTCGGTATGGTGAAAGATGCCAAACACCGCACCCGTGCGCTGGTCTCACCAAGCGGGGCGGAAATCAGCATGAGTGCCGTGCCGCAGGTATTTAGCTTCATCGGTACGATTCAAGAAGAGACCCACCGCTTCGCCGTTACCTACCAACGCAGTCTCCGCATGGGCAACTACGGCTCCGCCTTGGACGACATCCCCGGCGTAGGGAAAAAACGGCGGGATGAATTGCTCAAGCACTTCAAAACCGTAAAACGCATCAAAGAGGCAACGGTGGATGAGCTTCGAGAGGTAATACCAAAGAACACCGCCGAGGCCATCATACGGCACTTCGCAGGAGACACCGACACGTAGGGCGCGATGTCCTCGTCGCGTAGTGCATCCTACACATGCAGGAGCGGCATTCTGCCGCCCGTTGTCGGATATTTTCGTAGGGGGCGGCGTCCCCGACGCCCCGCCACTTCAAATGCACACCCCGCGCGGGGCGTTGAGAACGCCGCCCTCTACACGTACCAAAAAATAAGGAGCAAAAACATGCACAACCACGCAAACCTGCAACTAAGAGACCCGGCAGCACCCCCCGCAAACTCCGTGCTGGAACAAACCCTCGGCAACAGCTGCGCAGCATACGAAACGTTCCAAGAGACCTTGCCCGGCTTAGAGATAGAACAAGCATGGCAATGGTACACACCTTACAAAGCGTGGTTTGCCAAAGGACAGCATTGGTGGACAACACCGCGGGGCGCGCGAAAAGAGAAGAACCTGTATTGGCTCTATGTCTATGACGGATTCTTCAGCGTAGCGGTTTGGTTCAAGGAAAAGAACCGCGCGGAAATTCTGAATGCCGACGTGAGCGAAAAAACAAAACAACTGATTCGTAATGCCGAGACAATGGGCAAACTGCCCACCTTCCCGGTGGTATTCGACGTAACCGCAATCGAACAACTTGCGGATGTTTTCGCGCTGATAGACTGTAAGAAACGATTGGAGCGGTAATATAGGGGCGGCCGTCTCCGCCCATCGCTAAGGATATGATTGACAGAAACGGACACACAGGGTGTGACAAGATGAAAAATCTATATATAAATATAAACGAGGTGACAAAATGACTTGCAGAGAGGAAATGTTAATAGCTGTACGACAAATTATCAATGAAAAAGGAAGAAATGAATTCACCCCCAAAGAAGTCAGGGACCGGATGGTAAAGAATGGCACGAAATTCAGCGAAAATACAATGAACGGTGAACTCACCAGTCGGCTATGCAAGGATGCGCCTATAAATCATGTTGCCAGACATGAGGATTTTGAACGAATTAGATGGGGCGTTTATAGACTGCTGCTATAAGTTCTGCAACGAATAGCCATTAGATACACCAAAGGAGACCCCCGCAATGCGAATCATCACAGGAACTGCCCGAGGCCGCAAACTGCGCGAACCCGACGGCAACGCCATCCGCCCGACCACGGGCATGGTAAAAGAAGCTTTGTTCAACATCATCCAATTCGACATCGAGGGCCGAAAAGTCCTCGACCTCTTCGCGGGCACCGGCCAGCTCGGCATTGAAGCCCTCAGCCGTGGTGCCGCGTCCTGTGACTTCGTGGATAATTCCAAGACAGCCTATGGGCTCGTGCGGGCAAATCTGGCATCCGGCGAATTAGACGGCGGCCGTGTGTTCCAAAGCGATGCGGGCAGCTTTCTCGGCAGGGGAGAGCAGTACGATTTGGTCTTTTTCGACCCGCCCTATGACCTCAAAAACCTCGACCAAATCATTGCCAAAGTCGTACAGTTTGACATCTTGCATCAAAATGGTATAATGGTGTGTGAGACAATGTTGGAGACAGTCCTGCCGGATGTCCCCGCACCCTACAAAAAGGGCAGGGAATACCGTTACGGCAAGACGAAGATTACCCTGTACACAAAGGAATCTGCTGAATGAAAATCGCCGTTTACCCCGGAAGCTTCGATCCCATTACGCTGGGGCATCTAGATATCGTCCGCCGTGCGGCGGGTATCTTTGACAAGCTCATCAT
This sequence comes from Oscillospiraceae bacterium, assembly GCA_009780235.1. GTDB lineage: Bacteria > Bacillota > Clostridia > Oscillospirales > Oscillospiraceae > WRAB01. Next base: position 1,836 of record WRAK01000031.1, on the reverse strand, counting down.
CTGCGTCATGGTCAATGCCGATAAAAATCCCATGTTCAGCTTGAGTGAACGGTTGGCTATGGTCAAAAAAGCGACGGAGAAGTATAAAAACGTCGAAGCGGACACGGCGGACATGCTCCTCGCGGAATATGCCAGAGAAAAGGGTGCGGCCGTCATCGTCAAAGGCCTCCGTGTCATCAGCGACTATGAGCGGGAATGCCAAATGGCCCTGATGAATAAGAAGCTCAACCCCGATTTGGATACACTTTTCATACCGGCTACGGAGAAGTACACATATTTGAGTTCGTCTCTGGTCAAAGAGATGCACAAATACGGTGCGGATTTGAGTGAGTGTGTGCCACGGGAAATTATAAAGGATATTACTGACAAACAGTAGGAGGTAGTCAGACAATGGAAAATAGCGGTGTTTTAGAACTGGTAGAAATGATGTATCAAATGGTCACAGAGGCTATGAATGTGCCCTTGGGCAAGAATCGGTGCGTGATTGAGCGTGACCGCTTCTTGGACATCTTGGACGAACTGAAAGCCCAACTCCCGGCCGAGATTGAAGAGAGCCGGAAACTCATGGCCGCACGGCAGGAGTTCATCGCAGGCGCGAAGCGTGAGGCCGAGAGCATCCGCCGTGTCGCCGAGGAACACGCTCGCCAAAAGGTAGATGACCAAGAGGTCGTCCGCGAGGCGAGAACCAAGGCGAATGAAGTTATGGGCAAGGCCGAGGCTAAAGCCGCAGAACTCAAGAAAATGGCCAACATCTACGCCGACGACACCTTGAAGCGCACAGAGGACGCCATTGATGCGGCATTGGAAGAAGTCCGAGGTTCCCGTTCCCGCTTCCGCTCTGTAGCAGGGGCCGGGCTGCGGGACAGCCACAGCGAATCTGCGTCTCGGATGCCGCTGGACCCGGACGACGAAATATAAGATAATCAAACAAGGGCCGCCCCCCGGGCGGCCCTTGTTTGAAAGTGGGGGCAGGGGATGGAGAGTACAAATAAAATCTTGCGCTTAATGACAATTGCCATCGGATTTACGTTTACCGAAAACTTGATTGATGTAGCGGTTGCGGGAGACACAAACGTTATGCGTATCCTATGGCTATTCATATGGCCGACACTTATTATTTGGACTCGAATTGGTAAAAAGAAAACGCTAACAAACGCAAAACCTGATTCTGATGACAATCCTGCAACTTTGCGTGCGGTACACTTTTTAAATAAATTTGTGCGTGTTTCCGCAGTTATTATGTGGATTATGGTTGCAGCTCAGTTGGTTATGCTGATAATTGATATTTCCATGGGACACATATTTCCGGAGCGCATAGTGGCAGCACACACCTTGCGCCTGCTCCTGCGGACGACAGCGGCGGTTTGGCTCTCAATCGTGAGCAAGAAGGGGATATGAGCGGGAAGAGGGATTGACAAACGCCAAAAAAAAAGCTATACTAAACATATAAAGGGCGTTGTCGGTAAACGGTTAGCCCTTGAAAAACAGTTGACTAAAAGAAAATAGCCGCTCGTTTTGTTAGGACGGGGCGGTTATTTTCTTTTGTCTATGTATGTAAAAGCTGCAATCATTAACATCGCAAATGCAATCATCAACATTAGAGCTTCATATACTGACAAGGCCTCACCCCCTTTGCTGATTCTCATTGGAGGGTATCGGCTAACCGCCTACCGTGGCATGACAACGCCATCTGTATTGTATCGTGTGAAAGAGAGCTTGTAGACAAAGCCCTTGCCCTACATTTCGCCGAAGGCGAAATGCTTTTTTGCCGACAAGTGCATGATAGTGTGCGCCGGAGGCAAAAAAGGTGGAATCCGTTTGTTTTCAGGACATGCG
>WRAK01000030.1 GCA_009780235.1 Oscillospiraceae bacterium | reverse complement strand
CAGGGCTGTCTCTGGCTTTGGTCGTCGTCGAGATGCCCACGGAAAAGAGCGGCGTCATGCACTCGGTGAATCACGCTATAGAGCAGGGGCGGGACGTGTTTGTGGTGCCTGCCAATATTGACGCGCCGACCAGTCAGGCATCGAACGCGCTGATTGCGGAGGGCTTCCAGTCGGCCTCTACGGGTTGGCAGGTACTGCGGGATTACGCACGGCAGTTTCCGAAGCTGCAGGAGGAAATCCGAGACGAACGCCGCTTGGCGCGGCCGCCGATTCGGGCAGCGGTGCGGGAGGACAAGGCGCGGCCTTCGACAAAAAAAGAGATTGACAAGGTGCCGAAAGAGGTCTATATTGACGTAGAAGCACTCGGTAAAGACCGTAGTGAGGCTGAGCGGGCGGTGCTCGCCTGTCTCGGGCAGGAGCCTGTCCATGTGGATGAGATTGTCGCAAAGTGCGGATTGCCCGTGCAGAAAGTGAGCGTATGCCTCACGACGCTGGGGATTGCCGACTACATACGGGAGCACCCCGGTAAACGTTACAGCATTAACCCAAAGATAAGGAGTTCACGATAGATGGCAAAAGCGAAGCAGAATCTGCTCATCGTCGAGTCGCCCGCGAAAGCGAAGACGATAGAGAAATATTTGGGGGGCGACTTCAAGGTCAAGGCCTCCATGGGGCATTTGCGAGATCTGCCCAAGAAGACGATGGGGGTAGACATTGAACACGGATTCGTGCCGGAATATGTTCCCAGTCAGGACAGGGCGGACATTATCAAAGAACTGAAAACTGCGGTGAAAAACAGCGAAACCGTCTACCTCGCGACCGACCCTGACCGAGAGGGTGAGGCCATCAGTTGGCACCTGAAAGAGCTTTTGGGGCTGGATGACACGAACAGTCATCGGGTGACCTTTAACGAGATTACAAAAAAAGCCGTGCAGGAGAGCATCCAAAAGCCGCGGCGCATTGACCAAGATTTGGTGGATTCGCAGCAGGCACGGCGGATTTTGGATAGAATCGTGGGCTATAAGCTCTCGCCGTTGCTTTGGGCGAAGATTAAGCGGGGGCTGTCTGCGGGCCGTGTACAGAGTGTGGCCACCCGCATGGTTGTGGAGCGGGAGGAGGAGATTACGGCCTTTATCCCGGAAGAATATTGGCATCTGGACGTAACGCTTGACCGCATCGGTAAAGCGGGGCGTTTCAAGGCGCGCTTCCACGGGGACACGGAGAAGAAGCGGGAGCTGAAAAGTGAGGTCGAGGTTTTGGAAGTCGTCGGGGCCGTCAAAGATGCGCCCTTTACCGTGGATAAAGTCAAGCGGCGTGACCAGCACCGCGCACCGTCGCCGCCGTTTATCACATCGACGCTCCAGCAGGAGGCCTCCCGCAAGATGGGGATGACCACACGGCGGACGATGAGCATCGCCCAGCAGCTCTATGAGGGCGTGGAAATCACAGGCGAGGGTGCCGTGGGTCTCATCACCTACATGCGTACCGACTCGCTGCGCATCAGCGAAGAGGCACAGGGGGATGCCAAACGCTTCATCGAGGGGCGTTACGGCAAGGAGTATCGGCCTGATGTTAAGCGGGAGTTCAAGGGTAAGAAATCAGCGCAGGACGCGCATGAAGCCATTCGCCCCAGTAACGTGTTCCTGACGCCGGAGGATATCAAGAAAGACTTGACCCCGGAGCAGTTCCGTCTCTATCGGCTGATTTGGAGCCGCTTTTTGGCGAGCCAGATGTCGGACGCCGTCTATGACAGCGTGACGATAGACGCGGTGAGTGCGGGCTATGTGTTCCGTGCGAACCACTCGGCTTTGAAGTTTGCCGGGTTTACCGCCGTGTATGAAGAGGGTAAGGACGAGGAGAAAGAGGAAGTCCAATCTCCCCTGCCTGATTTGGCAGAGGGGGAGGCGGTGAAGCTTTCTAAAATTGATAAGGAGCAGAAGTTCACCCAGCCGCCGGCACGGTATACGGAGGCATCGCTCGTGCGGGCGATGGAGGAACTCGGCATTGGACGGCCGAGCACCTACGCGCCGACGATTTCTACGATTATGAACCGGGAGTACGTGGTCAAAGAGGGCAAACACCTCAGACCCACGGCCCTCGGCACCGTGGTTACAGGGCTGATGAAAGACAAGTTCGGTGATATCGTGGATACACACTTTACGGCGCAGATGGAGGAGAACCTCGACCAAGTCGAAGAGGGCAAACGTCAATGGCAAGAGGTGCTGTCGGAGTTCTATGTGCCGTTTGCGAAAGAGCTGGAAGAGGCGGAGAAGAGCCTGGACGGCCAGCGGATTAAAGTGCCGGATGAACTGTCGGACGAGTATTGTGACAAGTGCGGGAAGCAGCTTGTGATTAAATCCGGGCGGTTCGGGCGGTTTTTGGCCTGCCCGGGGTTCCCCGAATGCGATTTTACCAAGCCGATTGTGATTGAGATGCCCGGCAAATGCCCCAAGTGCGGGAGTCGGATTTTAAAGCGCACCAGTAAGCGGGGCTTCCCTTACTATGCCTGTGAAAAGGGTAAGGACTGTGGGTTTATGACATGGGACGTGCCTGTGGCGGACAACTGCCCGGCCTGCGGGAAGACGATGTTTAAACTCTCGGGTCGCGGGTCGAGAAAGCCGTTTTGTGTGAACGAGGAATGCGAAAACTTCCTGCCGGAGGATAAGCGGGGCTATAAAAAGAAAGCGGCCGCCGAGGGAGAGAGCGGCGATGCGGCGGCCGAAGAGAAGAAGCCCGCGGCAAAGAAAGCCGCAACGAAAAAGACTGCGGCCAAGAAACCTGCGGCGAAAAAGACTACGGCCAAAAAACCTGCGGCGAAAAAACCCGCCACGAAAAAGGCGACGAAATAGCGTGCCTTGTGTAGGGGGCGGCGTTCTCGACGCCCCGCATCACAGATACGAAATACCGCGGGGCGTCGGAGACGCCGCCCCCTACAATGGGGTGCAATCAGGGAATGGAACATAGAACGGTGAGACAGGATAATAGCGTAACCGTCGCAGGCGCAGGGCTTGCCGGGTGCGAGGCGGCTTGGCAGTTGGCACAGCGTGGGGTTCCTGTGAACCTCATTGAGATGAAGCCGGACAAACGTAGTGCGGCACATGAGCGGACAGATTTTGCCGAGCTTGTGTGCTCAAACTCCTTGCGCTCTGACCGTTTGGAGAACGCCGTGGGCTTGCTCAAGGCGGAGATGCGCCTGCTTGACAGCGTCATCCTCCGAGCGGCGGACAAGACACGGGTCGAGGCGGGCGGTGCGCTTGCGGTTGACCGTGCGGGATTTTCGGAGACGGTGACACGGCTGATTTGTGCGCATCCGCTCATTACAGTTGAGCACCGAGAGGTCACGGAGATTCCCGACGGGGATGTGATACTCGCCACGGGGCCTTTGACGTCTGACGGGCTGGCGGCTTCGATTGGGCGGCTTGTAGACAGTACATTTCTGCACTTCTACGATGCGGCGGCCCCGATTGTGAGTTTGGAGAGCGTGGATATGGAGCGGGCGTTTTATGCGTCTCGCTATGGCAAGGGGACGCCTGATTATATCAACTGCGGCATGAACGAGGCGGAGTATCAGGCCTTTTATGAAGCATTGATTTCTGCGGAAGAAGCCAAGGTTCACGGTTTTGAACAAGGCCTTGTGTTTGAGGGCTGTATGCCAGTTGAGGTCATGGCGCGGCGTGGAGTAGATACTTTGCGCTATGGGCCATTAAAGCCCGTAGGGCTTGACCACCCGGAGACGGGCGAGCGGTATTACGCCGTGGTACAGCTCCGGCGGGACAATGCGGCAGGGACGATGTATAATCTGGTGGGTTTTCAGACACACCTGACCTTTGGCGAGCAAAAGCGGGTGTTCTCCATGATTCCGGCACTCCAAAACGCTGAGTTTTTGCGCTACGGGGTCATGCACCGCAATACATATTTGGATTCGCCCCGGTTGTTAGACCGTTATTATCGCCTGAAATCTGAGCCTCGGATTCGCTTTGCGGGGCAGATTACCGGAGTGGAGGGCTATGTGGAGTCGGCGGCGTCCGGTCTGCTGGCGGGTCTGGAGTTGGCACGGGAGCTGCGGGGTGAGGAGCCTTTGGATTTTCCTCGGACGACTGCGATTGGTGCGCTTGCCTTGTATGTGAGCGATGAATCCGTTATGCAGTTTCAGCCGATGAATGTGAACTTTGGGATTATTGAGCCCTTGGGGCATCGGGTGAAGGGGAAAGCGGAGAAGAATGCGGCGATTGCGGCGCGGGCGTTGGGGGATGTAGAATGTAGGGGCGGATTCCATATCCGCCCTGTGCGGGACCGGGCGGATATGGAATCCGCCCCTACGACACAAAGGAGGACACAAAATGAAAATCATTGTTGACGCTATGGGCGGCGATTTCGCCCCAAAAGCCGCTGTCGAGGGCGCGTTTCTGGCCATGCGGGAGTTCGGCGTTGAAACCGTACTCGTCGGTGACAAGCGGGAAATCGAGACCTGTATCAAGCAGATTGACCCCGCGGGGAACAAAGCAGACAAGGGGCATTTGCTTTATGATATCGTGCATACAACTCAAGCCGTGACCATGGAGGACGACCCCGCGCGTGTGATTCGAGAGAAGAAGGATTCGTCTCTGGTCGTGGGGCTGACGCTTTTACGTGACGGCTTCGGGGACGCCTTTGTCTCCGCCGGGAACACGGGTGCGCTTTTGTCCGGGGCGACGCTTATCACCAAGCGGATTCGGGGGATACGGCGGGCGGCACTCTCGCCTGTGATTCCGAATAAAGAGGGTGGCGCGCTCCTCGTGGACTGCGGGGCGAACGCCGAGTGTACGCCGGAGTATTTGATGCAGTTTGCGTTCATGGGGTCATATTATGTTAACCGCATGTTGAACATTGAGAAACCGCGGATCGGGTTGCTCAACAACGGCACGGAGGCGGGTAAAGGGACGCAGTTGCAGAGAGACACTTATGAACTGCTCCAAGCGGCGCATGAGGCCGGAAAACTCAACTTTATCGGCAACGTGGAGGCGCGGTCGGTGCTGCTGGGCGGGGTGGACGTGGTGGTGACGGACGGATTCACCGGGAACGTGCTGCTCAAGGGCATTGAGGGTACGGCGATGTTTCTGATGGGCGAACTCAAGCCCATTTTCAAGCGGAGCGCGAAGACCAAAGTGGCGGCTTTGCTTGTGCGGAGCGGGTTGATGGGGCTGAAAGCGAAACTGGACGTCTCGGAACACGGCGGAACGGCTTTATTGGGGATTACAAAGCCCGTTATCAAGGCGCACGGGAACTCAGATGCCAAGACAATGCGTAGTGCGATTCGGCAGGCACGAGAGTTGGCACAGTCGGGGATTATCGAGGATATCACGGCGAATATTGATGCGATTAAGTTGAAGCAAACGGATGGGGAATAGTAGGGCGCGATGTCTTCATCGCGCCGCAGCATACGTATAGGTGCGACACACGGCGCGATGAAGATATCGCGCTCTACGAGGGAATAACAACATGACAGAAATCGAACAAAAAATCGGTTACACATTCAGCGATAAAACGCTGCTGCAAACCGCACTCACACACAGTTCCTATGCCAACGAGGCGAAGCAGGGCAAGAACCGATGCAATGAGCGGTTGGAGTTTCTCGGCGACAGCGTGCTGGGGTTCACGGTGGCGAAGTATCTCTACAAGCACTATCCCGACATGCCGGAGGGGAAGATGACGAAGCTCCGTGCGGAGCTTGTTTGTGAGCAGACCTTGGTGGGCATAGCGGACAAGCTCGGTCTCGGCGTATACCTCTATCTGGGGCGGGGCGAGGAGCAGGGCGGCGGGCGCGGGCGTCCGTCCATTCTGGCCGATGCGGTGGAGGCGATTTTCGCCGCCGTTTTGTTGGACAGCGATATTGCACAGGCGGAGCAGATTGTGCTGGGATTGCTCGGCGACAGTCTCAAATTGGAGCAGGGTGGTGCGGTACAGGATTATAAGACGGCTTTGCAGGAACTCGTCCAGCAAAAGAGCGGACAGGTGCTGAGTTATCATCTGCTGTCCGCCACGGGGCCTGACCATCAGAAAACGTTTGAGGCCGAGGTGCGGCTCAATGATGTGCCTGTCGGTATCGGGACGGGGCGGAGTAAGAAGGAGGCGGAGCAGGTGGCCGCCGCTGTCGCTTTGGGGCAATTATATAATTAAATAATGCAGAATGGGTTGCGGGGAAACGTTTTATGAAAGCAGGGAAGCGCACGAAAATCTTTGTTGATATTTGCATGATGGTTTTTATGGTTTTGTCATTTGTTCGGTGGGAGGGTGATCCGACGTTTCATTTGATTGTGGGGGCGGGGTGTGCTTTGTTTTTTGGGGTGCATATGTTTATCCATCGGAAGTGGATGTGGTCTGTGACGAAGTCCTGTGTGACGGGGAAGATGAAGCCGGCTCTGCGGGGGAAGTATATTGTAGATATGCTTTTGCTCGCGGTTTGGGGTGTTTCGATTGTGACGGGGGTTTTGGCGATTTGGATGGACGGCCTCGGCGGGGTGCACGGGTGGACGGCACGGATTGGGCTTGCGCTTGTGGTGGTGCATATTGTGCAGCATCGAGGGCAGATTCGTGGGTATTGCAGGCGGAGGCGGAAGGCGGTTGCCGCCGGTGATGCGTGATTTGTAGGGGTACACCTTGTGTGTACCCTTTGTCGTGTGTTATAGGGACGGGGGGCAGACACAAGGTCGCCCCTACGAGATACGGTGGTAATTTTCTGAAATCTGGTATTGAAAAATCCTGCCAAATGCGATACAATACCAGATATTGTGTAAAGTTATTGGAGTGGACTGCGTGTATTTAAAAGCACTTGAGATTCAGGGGTTCAAATCCTTCCCCGAGAAAACAAGACTGACATTTGAAAAGCAGATTACCGCCATTGTCGGCCCCAACGGCAGCGGTAAATCGAACATATCCGATTCCATCCGCTGGGTCATGGGCGAGCAGAGCACGCGGACCTTGCGCGGCGGGAAAATGGAGGACGTCATCTTCGGCGGTACCGAACTGCGGAATCAGGTCGGCTTTGCCGAGGTGAGCCTGATTTTGGACAACTCCGCGCGGATTTTCAACCTCGACCAAGACGAGGTTATGATTACCCGCCGCTATTATCGGAGCGGGGAGAGCGAGTACGCAATCAATCGGGAGATTGTGCGTCTCAAGGATATCCATGAAATTCTCATGGACACCGGTATGGGGCGGGACGGGTACGCCATCATCGATCAGGGGCGTATCGGTGAGATTCTGTCCCAGCGGAGCATCGACCGCCGTGAAATTCTGGAAGAGGCGGCGGGGATATCCCGCTTTCGCCACCGCAAGGAGGAATCCGAGCGGAAACTCCAAAAGACGGAGGACGACCTGACCCGCATCAACGACAGGGTATCGGAGCTGGAGTTCCAAGTCGGGCCGCTCAAGGAGCAGGCAGAGGTGGCGAAGCGGTATCTGGTATTGCGTGACCAATTGCGGGGTGTGGAGATTTCTCTCTGGTTGACGCAGTTGGAGAAGCTACGGGCGGAATCGATTCGTCTTGCGGCGGATTTTGAGACGGCGAAGGTACAATTTGCGGAGGCGAACGAGGCCGTTGAGCAGATGTACAAGGCATCGGAGACGCTGTCGGAGCGGTTCCGTGCGAAAGATGTGGAGTCGGAGACGGCCCGCCAGCGGATTGCGGATATTACGAACCTGGTCGCCGAGGCGGAGAGTAGTGTGGCTGTGCTACGGGCGAATGTGAAAGGCGACACGGATGCAGTCGAGCGTTTGACCACGGAAATCTCCGAGCAAGAGGGACGGCGAGACACGCTGCAAGCGCAGATTGACGAGCGGTACGCCCGCATGGAGGTCATCGAGCGGGAGATTGCGGCGCTGAACGAGAAGACGGAGACCTTGCTCGGCCGCGTGTCGGAGATTGCGCAGTCTCAGGGCACGGGTGCCGGAGATTTGGACGAACTGATGCAGAAAGAGAGCCGGGAAAGTGTGACCCTCGCCGGAGAGCGGGAGCGGCTATCGGCGACGGAGATTTCCATCCGTTCCTTGGAAGCGCGGGGCAGGGACGCGGAGCATGACCTCGCCGAGGCGAATGGGAAGTTAGATGAAGTTATTGCCAAACGGCGTGACTGTCGGCGTGCTTTAGAAGAGGCGCAGGCGGAGCGGCAGACGCTGCACAATATGATTCGCGGCCACGAACTGAAAATGGGCGGTCGTGAGGAGAAAGTCGCAAAGCTCCAAGGCGAGGTGCAGAGCCTGACTTTGGAGGATGGCGCAATCGCCAACCGTATCGGTATCCTCGCCGACATGGAACGGGAGTTCCAAGGCTTCCACCGCTCGGTCAAGGAGGTCATGCAGGAGGCGGGGCGGGGCAGATTGCAGGGCGTACATGGGCCTGTGGCAAATCTTTTACGTACAGATGACAGATATACGCTGGCAATCGAGACCGCACTCGGCGGGGCGAGCCAGAACGTGATTGTGGACACGCCCGATGATGCGAAATATGCGATTAACTTCCTCAAGCGCAGAGATGCGGGACGGGCGACGTTTTTGCCCATCTCGTCTATGCGCGGTGAGCGGCTTACGGAGCGGGAACTCGACAGACGCCCCGGCTATGTGGGCATTGCGCTGGATTTGGTGAAGTTTGATTCGAAACTGGAACCCGTGTACCGGAATTTGTTGGGGCGCACGGTGATTGTGGAGAATCTTGACCAGGCCGTGGAGATTGCGCGGGCGTTTAAGAACCGCTTTAAGCTCGTGACCTTGGACGGGCAGGTTATCAGCGCGGGCGGCTCCATGACGGGCGGTTCGGCTGTGCGGACGGCAGGGTTCTTGTCACGGGCAAATGAGATTAAGACGCTGGAAGGCAAGCAGGCGGCTACGGCGGAGAAGTTGGAAGCCAAGCGTGCCGAGCTCGAAGAAATCGAGCGGGAGCTGAAGAGTGCCACCGCTACGCTGGATGTCAGCCGCGGCGAGCTGCGGCAGGTGGAGGACAGCGTACTCAAGTTGGAGGGTGACCTCAGAACGCATGACACCATCCGAGATGCGGCGCAGAAAGCCTGTGATGATTTGGAACAGGAGCAGCGGGATATCAAGGCGAAGTTGGAGGCCGCAAAGGCGGAGATTGTCACACTCGGCGAGACCATTACCGAGCGGGAGCAGGCCGTAATCCGCTACCGTGCCGAGGCAGATATGTTGACACGAGGACAGAAAGACTTGACCGAGGCGCGGGAGGAGCTGAACAGCTCCCTCGCCGACTTACAAGCAGGGCGTGCGTCCTTGGCGGCAGAGCGGGATGCGGATAAGCAGACGATTTTGGAGCTGGAGGCACTCGCGGCCAGCCTGTCCGGGGACAAGGGCAGTAAGGAAGAGCAGATTGCGGCCCTCGAAGCCGAGAAAGAGGCATTTACGCTTCAAATTGCCGAGCGGGAAGCACAAATCGGCAAATACAAGGCGCAGATTGAGACCTGCCGCTTGGAGCTTGCCCGCATCGGCGCGGAAAAGCTGGAGTTGGAACGGGAGCGCACCAATGCCGACCGCAATACGCAGGAGCGCAATCGGGAGATTTTGAGCATGGAGCGGGAATGTTCCCGCTTGGAACAGAAAAAGCTCGCCGCCGACATGGAAGAGAAGCAGATCATCGACCGATTGTGGGACACCTATGAGCTGTCCCACACAGCGGCGCAGCAGATGCGGCAGGAACTTGAAAGCATCGCCGCCGCCAGCCGAGAGGTGGCAAAGCTCAAGAAAGAGATAGCAGAGCTCGGTACGCCCAACATCGGAGCGATTGAGCAATATGAGATTATCGGCACCCGCCACGCCCACTTCGTGGAACAGCGGGACGATATCGAACACGCCAAAAGCGAATTGGAAGAGATTATCGCCGATATCACCAAGGAGATGGAGGGGATTTTCTCCGAGGCCTTCGGGCAGATTGACCAAGAGTTCCGCCGGACCTTCATAGAACTCTTCGGCGGCGGGCAGGCGAGCTTGGAACTGGAAGACCCGGACAATGTACTCGGCAGCGGGGTGGAGATTCGTGTCCAGCCGCCGGGTAAGAGCCTGAAGATTATCTCTCTGCTCTCCGGCGGGGAGAAAGCCTTTACGGCGATTGCGCTGTACTTTGCGATTCAGAAGATTCGGCCTACGCCGTTCTGCGTCATGGATGAAATCGAGGCGGCCTTGGACGAGGCGAACGTGTTGCGCTTTGCGGAATACATGCGGAACCTCTCGCATCGGACGCAGTTTATCACGATTACCCACCGCCGCGGAACGATGGAAGAGGCGGATATGCTCTACGGCGTGACCATGCAGGAGCGGGGCGTATCACGGGTGATTCATGTGGACTTGGAGGAAGCGGAGAGAAGCATGGGGATGGTTGAAGGGCAATTGACAATTGACAATTGACAATTGTTGTACGCCGCTTTGCGGCGGGATTTAAATATTTTTGCCGGAGGCAAGTTTGTATGGGATTTTTTGATAAGATTAAGACGCAGCTCACAAGCGTATTCGACAGCTTCACGGGAGCCAATGAAGCGTTTTTTGAGGAGTTGGAAGAAACCCTTATTTTGGCCGACTTAGGTGTAGAGACGGCGACTGAGGCTATTGAGAAGCTTAGAGATGTCACCAAGGAGCGTGCGCTTCGCGGAGCGGACGAGTTGCGGACGGCCTTGGGGGAGATTTTGGCGGAGGTTCTGGCCGTGGGAGATGCGGCGATGGAACTTTCTACGAAACCGTCCGTCATTTTAGTGATAGGTGTCAATGGAGTGGGGAAGACGACCACCATTGGGAAACTTGCCGCACATTATAGCCGAGCCGGGAAGAAAGTGCTGCTTGCGGCGGGTGATACCTTTCGTGCGGCGGCGGCGGAACAGCTTGGGATTTGGGCCGAGCGTGCGGGCGTTGATATCGTGCGGCATGAGGCGGGGTCTGACCCGGCATCTGTGGTGTTTGATGCCTTGAAAGCGGCCGAGGCACGCGGAGCCGATATCATCATTGTGGACACGGCGGGGCGGCTGCATAATAAGTCGAACTTAATGCAGGAGCTTCAGAAAATCAGCCGTATTATTGACAGAGAATTGCCGGGGGCCAGTCGAGAGACCTTGCTCGTACTTGATGCCACCACGGGACAAAACGGTCTGCAACAGGCGCGGGGCTTCGGTGAGGGTACGGGGTTGACGGGTATTGTGCTCACCAAGTTAGACGGCACGGCGCGAGGCGGTATCGTGTTTGCCATCGCCCGTGAGATGGGTGTGCCGGTGAAGTTTATCGGCGTGGGTGAGCGGGCGGAAGATTTGCAGCCGTTTGACCCGCAGGCGTTTGTGGGGGCGTTGTTGGAGGAGTAGGGGCAGTATACAGTTGACAGATAAGGGCAAGGGCGGGTGTTTGTGTAGGGCGCGATGTCCTCATCGCGCCGCATCATCCTCATATGTACGATACACGGCGCGATGAGGACATCGCGCCCTACGGAGGGGTTCGATCATGGAGTTGATTTTAGCCAGCAACAACGAGAAAAAACTCAAAGAACTGCGCAACATTCTCACGGAAATGGGACACACCGTTTTATCCCAACGAGAAGCGGGACTTGATTTTGCAGCCGAGGAGACGGGCGACACTTTCCTTGAAAACGCCCGCATCAAAGCCCGGGCCGTGGTAGATGCCACGGGGCGGGCGGCGATTGCGGATGATTCGGGGATTATGGTGGAGGCCCTGGGCGGTGCGCCGGGGGTGCATTCGGCCTATTACGGCGGCGAGGCGTGCAAGACGGACGCGGATCGTGTGCGGTATATGCTCTCCAAGATGGCGGGCGAGGACAATCGGCGGGCGTATTTTGTCTCGACGATAGTGTGTATGTTCCCCGACGGTACAAGCATTGAGGCCGAGGGGCGTTTAGAGGGCGAATTGCTCCGCGCGCCGCGCGGTGAGGGGGGATTCGGATATGACCCTATCTTTTTTGTCCCCGAAATTGGTTTGAGCTTTGCGGAAATGGAGCCGGAGCGGAAAAACCGCCTGTCGCATAGAGGGCGGGCGTTGCAGGCGTTTCGGGAGAAGTGGGAGAGTAGGGGTGACTTGTAGGGCGCGATGTCCTCATCGCGCCGCATCATTCACAAGAAATGGGGGAGTATGAGCGTGAAGAAAAAGAAATGGGCACCAATTAAGGAAATCCTGTTTTCATACCTTGCAATCAGCAAAGCCTTGTACTGGATAAATACCGTTGCCGCGATGAACCAAAGTGACATGGGCGGTGCGGGTGAGGCTGTGCTGATGCGGTTTTTGATGCAAGATATGCCGATTATTTTGATTGTGCTTGCCTTCTTCGCTTTGGATAAACTGGTTACGCTGAAACAGTCGAAACATAGTAAGATTTTGGAGAACATCGTGTACTATGTCATCGGTTTTGGGGTGGTTTTAGGGGTTATGCTCGGTTATAATTGGTTGGTCGGTCAATTTTTCCTCATGCAGCCGATTGTGATTGATTCTTGGGGTGCGTTTTTGGGTGTTGGTGTCCTTTGGTATCTTGCGATTATTGTCATATTGAACCTCAAGTTTTATTTCAAGGCGAAGACGAAGCCCGAGTACACGCGGAGTGCGGAGGATAAGGTCGCCATGCTTCAGGTTTTACTGGATGAGGGTGTTTTGACGCAAGAGGAGTTTGCGCGGAAGCGGGAGACGGTGTTGGGCGGATAGCTCTATACAATCCTTGTGCAGACACTTTCTAAGAAATTTATATTTTTGGAGGGGAATTTAGTAATGGATGAAGTAACCCTACGTTATGGTGTAGCATTTGTTCTTGGTATTTTGCTGTTTGTCGGCTTTAGAAAGAAGTTTAAGCTTAAAGAGAAATTGCGTGTAAAAAAACGTAGATTGCTTGTGCTAATCTCGTTCTTACCTATAGCGGGAGCCTTGGTTTTTTTGCTTGTCGCTCTGCACTCTATACTAATTCCGGAAAATGAGATGATATATGAAATGCTGGCGGGAGCGATAACAGGAGTTCTTGTAGGATTTGTGTCGCTTGGGCTAGACTTGTTGTTATCGCGCAAGTCTCCCGTTGACGATATGCCCGGTGGTTGTGACTATCCTTCCGTAGCGATAGCGGATTCTCTAAGACAGCAAATTTCTGAGATTTATGACTGTGAACGCACGGAATTGCCGGAGGAATTTTACGTATTTCACAACATACCACTCCAAAAATCAGTAAATGCAAAGAGAAGCTATGCCGCATCGTTGGGTAGTGATGAACAAGTCATTTTTCTTTATGATGATACGATTATAGGGTCTGCCAAATCGGGTTTTATACTAACGTCAAAATACCTGTACAGCAAATCTAATGCGGCAAAAGCCGAAAAAGTTTATATCGGAAATATAGCAAAAATAACGCAAGCAACTGCAACCAAACTAAAATATGCCATTACGGTTGAAATGACTACAGGCAGCTACACGGAATTTATTGTAGCTGCTTCCCAAGAAAAAAGAACAGCTATCGTACGCATCTTGGATGAAACTATAGATTTGCTGAAACGTTATTAACACAAAAGGAGCAACAACCATGCTAACAAGCAAACAACGCGCGCAACTGCGAGGTCTCGCAAACAGCGCAGAGACCACACTACACATCGGCAAGAGCGGCATCACCGAAACGGTGATTACGCAATTGGGCGAAAACCTCTCCGTGCGGGAAATCGTCAAGGGCAAGGTGCTGGAAAATGCACCCGTGACGTCCCGTGAGGCCTGCGACGCGCTTGCGGCGGCTTGCGGCGGGCATCCGGTGCAGGTCATTGGGTCGAAATTTGTGATTTACCGTCCGAACAAGGATATGGATAAGGATAAAAGAATCAGACTGGTGAAAGACTGAGGATGTGCCTAGCACTCTCCCCTCAAACAGCAACAAAATTTTTGCTTGTCTTTTTACCGCCCCGCTACGTTGTCGTCCTTGTCTTACGTCAGTAAAACTGCGTCCTCCGCCTTGCGGGACGTCAAAAATCCTGTGCAAAAATTTTGCTACTGCTTGAGGGGAGAGTACTATGAAAGTCGGCGTGTTTGGCGGATCGTTTAATCCGCCCCATCGGGGGCATCTTTTGGCTGCGCGCGCGGCGGTAAATGCCTTGGGTTTGGAGTGCCTGTATGTCGTTCCCGCCAAGGAGCCGCCGCACAAGGCATTGCCGGACGGGTCGCCGCCTGCGGCGGAGCGGTATCGCCTGACGGAGCTGCTGTTCGCCGATGAACCGCTTGTCACGGTTTCGGGTTTAGAGTTGCAACGGGACGGGGTGAGCTATACGATAGACACGGTAGCGGCCTTAAAGGCCCGTCATCCGAACGCGGCGATGTATCTGCTGTTGGGGACGGATATGTTCCTCAGTTTGGCAGAGTGGTACAGAGCGGCGGAGCTGCTCACGATGGTCACGCCCGCCGTGTTCGCCAGAGCCGGAGGGCAGGATGCGGCGATTGCGGCGCAGGCCGAGCGGCTTCGGGCGGAGTACGGCGTGGATGCGCAGGTGATTGACCACGAGGTGTTTGAGGTTTCATCTACCGAATTGCGGGACTTGCTCGCCAATCGGCAGGGGGCGGAACTGATGGGGGCGGCCGTCTACAGCGAGGTTATCCGTTCTCGGCATTACGGGGCGAAGCCTGTGTTTGCTTGGCTTTTGGAGCAGGTTGCCGCGTGTAATCCCCGTCGGGCGGCGCATACCGCGGGGACGGCGGAAGAGGCTGTGAAACTCGCCCGCCGTTGGGGCGTGGATGCCGAGCAGGCCGAGGAGGCCGCATTGCTCCACGACATCACGAAGGGTCTCGACCCGGACACGCAGTTGCGGCTTTGCAAAAAATATGATATGATGCCGGATGATGTAGAGCGTGAAAACCCGAAGCTTCTCCACGCTGTGACCGGGGCCGGGATGGCGAGAGCCGAGTTCGGCGTATGTGATGCGGTGTTCGATGCAATCCTCTGCCACACCACCGGGCGGCCGAGGATGACGATGCTCGATAAAGTGCTCTACGTAGCTGACTACATTGAGCCGAACCGGGATTTTACGGAGGTCGGCACGCTGCGCGAGCTTGCGTATACCGATTTGGACGCCGCTGTGGCGTTTGGGCTGGAGCTTACGGCGCGGGAACTGCGGGCGAAGGGTGCCGCTGTGCATCCGCGGTCGATTGAGGCGTTAGAACATGTAGAATGCAGAGTTTAGAATGCAGAATTAAGGATAAGAAGTGCTGTAGGGGCGGCCATCGGCCGTCCGCTCATCTAATGTTGCCCATACTCAAAACGTGCGGACGGCAAATGGCCGCCCCTACAATGGCATTAAACAAGCGAGGTTATTACATTGCGCAACAGACGTTATAAAAATCAGACGACGAGCAGGGCGGAGAAGGCGGTTCGAGTGGTCGCCATTCTGTTCGGTGCCGTTGCGTTTTTGATGGTGGGGGCCTATGGGTTTGTACTGTGGTTTATCGAGGCACCGACCGTAGATCGCGCGCCGATTGCCCGTGACTCCGTCGAGACGGCGGAGCGGCCTGACTTGGAGCGGGAGCCGGATGGAGACACAACAGTAGAACTCCCCGCGCTGGAGGGTGACAGCGTCTGGCGCAGGGATGTGTATACCATCCTGATTGCCGGCGAGGATGATGGGTTCGGCGGGCCGGATGTTATCATGGTGGTTCTGTTTGATGCGGGGAATCGGACGCTGGATGTGTTGAGTATTCCGCGCGATACCATCGTCAATGTGGATTGGCCGCTCAAGAAGATTAATTCCTACCAGCATTTGTTTCGGCGGTCAGAGCGGTATCAGCACCATCCCCACTACATCTACGCCCTGCGGGACGGGGTGGCAAATCTGGTCGGTTATCGTACCGATTTTTGGATTACCTTGCGCACGGACGGGTTTCGGGACTTGGTGAATGCCATCGGCGGTGTGTATTTTGATGTGCCGCAGCGGATGCTCTACTCTGACCCCTATCAAGATTTGTTCATTGACTTGCAACCGGGCTACCAGCGGTTGGACGGTACGGCGGCCGAGGGATTGGTGCGGTTCCGACGGTATCCGACAGGGGATATTCGACGGGTTCAAGTCCAACACGAGTTCTTGCGTGCGCTCTCCGGGCAATTGTTGCAGGCACGGAATATTTTGGTGATTGATGAGTTGGTGCGTATCTTCCGGGATAACGTGGACACAGATTTATCGATACGCAATCTGATTTGGTTTGGGATGGAATTTTTGCAGCTTGAGAGCGAAAATATCCGCTTTCACTCGGTGGACAGGGAGATTGCAAACATTTTCGACAACGTGAACGGGGTGAGTTACGTCTCGCTCTTCGTGGAGCCGTGGGTGGAGCTGATTAACACCTATATGAATCCCTTTACCACGGAAATTCGGGCTGCGGATTTGGAGATTTTGACGAGGGATCCCAATACGGGTGCGTTCTTTACGACGAACGGCGCGCCGTTTGTGAATAACTGGGCCGGATAGGGCCGCCGTTGGCGGCCAATTGATAATTAATAATGCAGAATTTTGGAGGACATTACATGTTAGTACCGTTGGATGTAGCGAAGTTGATTGTTGGGGCCTTGGATGAAAAGAGCGCGCGGGATATTAAAGTTTTGAAGACTGAGGATTTGACAGTCCTTGCGAATTATTTTGTCATTTGCACGGCTACCAGTACGACACATATCAAAACTTTGTCGGACGAGGTGGAGAAAGTGCTGGAGGAGAATGGGGAAGTTGTG
Organism: Oscillospiraceae bacterium; assembly: GCA_009780235.1. GTDB lineage: Bacteria > Bacillota > Clostridia > Oscillospirales > Oscillospiraceae > WRAB01. The sequence goes on along the minus strand of WRAK01000030.1, from coordinate 1,174 downwards.
CGGCGCAAAGAGGGTTACCGTTCCGGGGGCTGGGTGCTTTTGGACTATGGGTGTGTGATTGTACACCTGTTTTTGGGAGAGATTCGGGAGTTTTATAATTTGGAGCGTCTCTGGGGAGACGCGGAGGAAGTTGCGTTTTAATGAGCAATGAGCAATTAGCAATGAATAGGACGTGTGGAGTTTTATGAAATACGATTTTACGGGTATAGAGCAGAAGTGGCAGGCTCGGTGGTTGGTTGAGAAGCCTTATGCGGCTGTGACGGGGGATTCCCGGCCGAAGTTTTATGCTTTGGTCGAGTTTCCCTATCCCTCCGGCCACGGGTTACATGTGGGGCATCCGCGGCCTTATACGGCGATGGATATTGTCACGCGGAAGCGGCGCATGGAGGGGTATAATGTCCTGTTTCCGATGGGGTATGATGCCTTTGGTTTGCCGACGGAAAACTATGCGATTGCCAACAAGATTCATCCGGCCATTGTGACGGCGGAGAATATTACGAAGTTTCGGGCGCAGCTCCAGTCGCTGGGCTTTGGTTTTGATTGGGACAGGGAAGTGGACACCACAGACCCGCATTTTTACAAGTGGACACAGTGGATTTTCCTGCAAATGTTCCGCAAAGGGCTGGCCTATCGTGCCGAGCTTCCCGTGAACTGGTGTACGAGCTGTAAGTGTGTGCTGGCCAATGAGGAAGTCGTGGACGGCGTGTGTGAGCGGTGTTCTGGTGAGGTGGTGCGTAAGAATAAGAGCCAGTGGATGCTGAAAATCACCGCCTACGCCCAACGGCTGCTCGACGATTTGGATGAGGTCAATTACATCGAGCGTGTCCGTGCGCAGCAGACCAACTGGATTGGCCGCTCCGAGGGTGTGGACGTGGACTTTGCGACGACGGAGGGCGATACACTCCGTGTGTTCACGACGCGGCCCGATACGCTTTTCGGGGCGACGTATATGGTCGTCTCGCCGGAGCATGGCTTGTTGGAAAAGTGGATGCCGCAGCTCGAAAACGCCGAGGAAGTGCGGGACTATCAGCTCCAAGCATCGAAAAAGAGCGACTTTGAGCGCACGGAGATGGCGAAGAATAAGACGGGTGTGCGTCTCCAAGGCGTGCGGGCGGTTAACCCCGTGAACGGCGAGGAAATTCCGATTTTCATCTCCGACTACGTGCTGATTACT
>WRAK01000029.1 GCA_009780235.1 Oscillospiraceae bacterium | reverse complement strand
GCGGCCAAGGTCAAAGTCAAGGGCACTTTGGCCGCTCACTTCGCTCGCGGCCCGTTGGTCAAGTGGTCAAGACGGCGGCCTCTCACGCCGCAATCAGGAGTTCGACTCTCCTACGGGTCACCAGCTCATCCCCACACGGCAGGCCGTGCGGGGGCCCCTTGTAATTTTATTTATTACGGTGGGCAAAGCCCACCTATATCAAGGTTTTGCTTCGCAAAACGCTTGGACGCCGGACTCCCGGCGAAAGGTCAAGGGCATTTTGGGGCTTGCAAGTTTTTATCGAATATGTTATGGTATTTATGATAGTTAAAAGTGATTTCTAATTGTCGATTGTACGGTATCAATTGTCAATTGAAATATATAGTTGGTGTCTATGGCGGTGAGGGTCCACCTGTTCCCATTCCGAACACAGAAGTTAAGCTCACTTGCGCAGACAATACTTGGCGGGAGACTGCCTGGGAAGATACGTCGATGCCAACACAAAATGCGCCTAATCTTTTGATTAGGCGCACCCATATTCCTCCTTAGCTCAGTCGGTAGAGCATGCGGCTGTTAACCGCAGGGTCGTTGGTTCGAGTCCAACAGGGGGAGCCAGATAAGAGACATCGCCTTTGGCGGTGTCTTTTTGTGATATAAATATATAAACAAAAACTTGTCCTTGCAGGACAAATCCTGTATAATACACCAAATCAGTTTACGCCGTGCACGGTAAGGTTTTGCAGGATATTGAGAGGAGGCCCCCACCATGCCAACCACAACCCTACGCCCCTGGACACTCCATGACGCCCCCGCTCTCGCATCCATGCTAAACGACAAAGCCATATTGGACAACCTGCGGGACGGCATCCCTTACCCCTACACGGAAGCGGACGCAGAGGCATTCCTGCGTCAGACGCTTGCCGCGGAGGCGGGGTCGCAGTACGCCTTTGCCGTTCTATGTGACGGCGCGGTGGCGGGCAGTATAGGTTTTTTGCGCAAAGCTAACGTCCATCGGCTGACTGCCGAGCTGGGGTATTATATTGCCCGGCCCTATTGGGGCAGGGGGATTATGACCGCCGCCGTGCGGCAGGGGTGCGGGTATGTGTTTGCGCATACGGATATCGTGCGCATCTTTGCGGAGCCGTTTGCGTTTAATCTTGCGTCTTGCCGGGTGTTGGAGAAGGCGGGGTTTAGGTTTGAGGGGGTTTTGCGGGAGAATGCGGTGAAGCATGGGCGAGTGGAGGATATGAAGATGTTTTCGATGCTTCGGCGGGATTGGATTGATTAGGCAGAGGCCGGACGCGTGCTGTTGCGTTCGGCTTTTTATTCTTTGTAGGGGTGATCGTGCTCGGTCGCCCGCGTGGTGTATTTTAATCCTATTAATCCTACGTTGTGGCTCCGCCCGGCCGGCGGGGCCAAAACAACGTAATAACAAACCGAGCGGGCTGAGCAAGCGCAACCCCTCCGGGCCGCTTCTGCAACAGAAAAGGGCAGACACAAGGCCTGCCCCTACACGAGCAAAAAATCAAAAGCCGGGCGAACGCATCTTGTCTCTACAACACCTCGGGCGCAGCGTACGCCTCACCTTTTGTATCCACAGTCACCGTCTTCATCACCTGCGCCGTATCCGGCTTATCCGCCCGATTCCGGGGTGTGGACGCAATCTTGTCCACCACATCCAAACCCTCAATCACCTGCCCGAATGCGGCATATTGCCCGTCCAAATGCGGCGAGGCCTCGTGCATGATGAAAAACTGGCTCCCCGCCGAGTCCGGGTGCTGACTGCGCGCCATCGACAGGACGCCCCTGTCGTGCTCCAAGTCATTCTCAAACCCGTTCCCGTCAAACTCGCCGCGGATGGAGTAGCCCGGATTCCCGTAGCCCTCGCCCAAGGGGCACCCGCCCTGAATCATAAAGCCCGGAATCACCCGGTGGAAAATCAGCCCGTTATAGAACCCGTCTTTCACCAAGCTTATAAAATTCCGTACCGTATTCGGCGCAATCTCCGGGTAAAGCTCTGCGGTAATGATACCGCCGTCCTCCATCTCAATGGTTACAATCGGATTCTTTGCCATGTTTCTGTCTCCTTATTTGTTATGTTCTTTTATAATACGATCCATGTCCCGCCGTGCGTCTTTTTTGGCCTCGCTATCACGCTTGTCGTGGAGCTTCTTACCCTTACAAAGCCCCAACTCCAACTTTACCAGCGACCCCTTAAAGTACAAACTCAACGGAATCAAGGCATAGCCCTCTTGCTTCACTTTTCCATACAGCCGTGCAATCTCCCGCTTGTGCATCAGGAGCTTCTTCGGCCGCAGCGGGTCGCGGTTGAAAATGTTGCCCTTTTCATACGGCGAGATGTGCATTCCCTGCACAAACAGCTCCCCGTTTTTCACATGACAAAAGGCCTCTTTCAAATTCACCGCCCCCTGTCGGAGCGATTTTACCTCCGTCCCGTGGAGCTGAATCCCCGCCTCAAAGCGTTCCTCCACGAAATAGTCATGGAAGGCCTTGCGGTTGGCCGCGATTTGTTTGATGCCGTCTGACTTTGGCAAGATTTTCACCTCCTGTCGGTGCAGTTAGGAACACATCGTATAGAAATCTATCCCTAAATGCGAGAACTCAACCATATCAAAGCAATGGCAACTCCATATTCTCCGCCCCTACGCTTCCAAATGCGCCCTCGCCCGAAACAGTCCCACCACCGTCTTCGCATCCGGCACCTCGTTTTGCATCACCATCGCAAGCAACCGCTCTCCCGAAATGCGCTCAGCGGTTAAAAACTCGCCCTCGTCCGGCGTTGCTTCGCCCTGCGTCAACTCCGTGGCGAGATAGAGGTATATGCGCTCGTCCAAATACCCCGGTGAGGGGTACATGGTGCCGAGGTAATCCATCCGCCCCGCCGTGAGGCCGGTCTCTTCTTTCAACTCCCGCACGGCACATGCCAAAGGGTCTTCCCCCCGCTCCAGTTTGCCCGCGGGAAACTCAATGAGTTCCTCCATAAACGGATACCGAAACTGCCGCACGCACCAAAAACTCCCGTCCGCCTCCAGCGGCACAACACAAACCCCGCCGGGATGTTCCACAACTTCCCGCAAGGCGTGCCGTCCGCCGTGGACTTCAGCCGTATCCACCCGCACGTTCACGATTTTCCCCTGATACACGATTTCACCGGAGATTTTCTTTTCGATGTACATACGCCGCTCCCGTCACGGGCGCGCACAGCACGCCCCTGCATAGTCTTTCCATATTGTACCACAATTGCCGAAAAGAAAAAACCCCTCCCTCAATTGGATATTTCCCCCTCCGCTTCCAACATCTTAGTCTCGAATCTCCCCGCCTATCCCTGTATAATAAAAATAAGCCGCCGCAGGCGACACCACAATTCTACATTCAGAAAGCCGGAGGTTTTCCAAATGACCATCCAACACATCGGCACCCGTGCCATGTCCCTGTACATAAACGAACACGAACTCACAGAGCTCAATCTCCGCCCTAGCAGCATCGGCCGCGAGGAGGCCCGATGGCTTCTGGCCATCGCCTTGGAGGAAAAGCACCTCATCGGCTGGGAAGCGGCTGAACTCGAAGTCTACGCCGGGGCAAGTGCCGTCCTCCTCTTCGCCCGCCGCAAATCCGGCTCCCCGCGGCACTTCCGCTTCACCGACTTCGAACAGCTCGTCACCGCCGCCCATTTGTGCAGGGATATCCTCCCCTCCACCCTCTGCCGACGAGACGGCGGGTATCTGCTCACGGTGTATCCGTTTGAGGGCGACACGCCCCCGATGGTGTTGTCTGAATATGGGCAGGAGGCAGGCAGCTCGGCGTACCTGTCGGCACATCTGACGGAACAGGGCGCGGCATTGCTCCCCGCCCATGCCTTGGCGCGGTTGCGGGAACATTTTGCGGCGGGATAAGCCCGCTCGCACCATGCAGGGGCGTCAGTTGGAAAAGGAGGCTTCGCGGCATCTGTGCATTTGCGTTGAATGCGAACGTACATTGTAGGGGCGCGCATTGCGCGTCCGTACGTTTTCCATACTACAAAATGTATCATCAGGGATGCGGATGGCCAATGGCCGCCCCTACAAAGGGGCGGAGCGAAAAAAAACAGGGCGGCCACACGGGGCCGCCCCTACAAAAACATTATTGCCGTTTGGGGTTATCCGAACGGCCTAAAAGATAATCCGTGCTGACATCAAAAAAATCCGCAAGTTTAACTGTCGTCTCGTGGTTCGGCTCACGCGTGGCATATTCATACTTTTGATAGGCTTGCTCGGTTATGCCGAGATATTCAGCCATTGCTTTTTGGGTAACGCCTTTTGCATTTCGTATTTCCTTTAATCTATCGGCAAAAACGGGCATAAACAACAACTCCTCAAAAAAGTTATAAAAAAGCATTGACACGTTCAATGTGAATGTGTATAATAAATTTAACAGTCATTTTGAACGTGTTTCGGTTTGGATACATATCACCCTTAAAGTTACCACAACCCACCACAAAAAGTCAAGAAAGGAGCAACACCCGCCATGAGCAGCTGCATAGGCAATATCTTCACAAGAGCAGACTTAACCCAAGTGCGAGGATTCCTTTTACACGGTGCAGAATCCTGTGAACCCGAAGCGGAACCCTACCATACGCGGCTAAAAAACGGGCACGCGGCTATCTACAAACGCTTGGAATCCATATACCCGAATGAAACACATCGGGATGAGGCAACCGCAGAGTTATCCCAAGCATTAGGCGCATACGAATCCGTATACACGGAAATCGGCATTAAAGTCGGGGCGAGAATCCTTTATCAGCTTTTGCTCGCGGAAGAATAAAGCCGCACCGCTACCCCAACAACCCACTCAAATACACCCCGTTCTCCCACGCCCCCCTGTCCATCTCCGCCACCGCCTCGGCCAGCCGCGCCTGATGTGCCGCCCGCTCCGCGAGCATCGCACCGGCCTGCTCGGTGAGCTGTACGGGGTCAAAGTCCTCCACCGCGCCGCCGGAGGGCATGTTCAGTTTCTCGATGAAATACGCAATCTTCGGGTCACACACGAGACCCAGCACAGGCGTCCCCGCTTTCGCCGCGAAGAGCATCGTATGCAGCCGCATAGCAACCACCAGTTCCATCCGGCCGCAGGCTCCGATGAGGGCTTCAGGCGTGAGGTCGTTGCCGAGCAAATAAGCGGGATGTGTCATCCGCTCTATAATCGCACGGCTCACATTCACGTCATACGGCCGCTGCATGGCGATGAACACCACATGGCACCCCAGTATCTCCGTCACCAGGTCGCCAAAGCGGGCCATCTGCGCCACGAAATCCGATCCCGTCCGCAGCGTTCGCACGGAGAGACCGATGAGGGGCTTGTCCCCCGGCACGCCCGCACGGCGCAGAGCCTCTGCCGCCCCCGCCTCGTCCGCGTCTGAGAGCAGGAAGATGGGGTCGGCCGTCACGTGAAGCTCCGGGCCTTTAACGCCCATGCTCACAAGCTCCGTCAGGCTGCTCTCTTCCCGAAGCGTGACGATGTCCGCACGGCTCACCACACGGCGCACACGGCGGCGGTTAGAGGGCTTGGACACAGGCCCGATGCCGTTGGCGTAGAGCATCACCGGCTTGCCGAACAGCTTCGCCAAGCGAATGATGGAGAGATAGTAGATAATACTCCGTGTACTGCTCTTGTCCTGCAGCAAGCTCCCCCCGCCCGACACCAACACATCCGCCCGACGCACGGCACGGAGGACAGAGAAAATATTGAAGCGATACACGGCGGGTACGCCGTGCTTTTTTTCTGTCTCGGCCGGGGTGTTGGATAAAATCGTCAGTTCCACCGACCCCGGCAGGTCACGGACGCTCTGCACGAAAGCGTCCAAAATCGCCTCGTCCCCCGCGTTGTTGAAGCCGTAATAGCCGGATACCAAAAGCCGCTTCGGATGGAGCGCAAGCGTCGCCTCGTAGGCCCGCAAGGTGTCGTCCGTCATGGTGCCGACGGAGTAATAACGTGCCACCGTCTCCCTGCCGTACCGCCCGGCCGCCGCCCGCTGCGCTGCGTCCATGGCAAAGCAAGCGGTAATGTCCCGCAGCAGAGCCGCCTCCGTGGGGAGTTCACACCCTCGGTAGCAAAAATTCGTTTCCCGTGAAACGTCCAGCTTGTCCGCGCCGAAAATCCCCGCATAGCCCTGATGCCCCGCGAGTACGACGGGCTTCTCCGCACTCATGGCCTCCAAAGCCGCGCGGCTCACACCGATGAACACATCTGACGCCGCAATGCAGGCATTGATATCCGTCCGCGGCCCCGTCATGTGGAGCGCGGTGCGCCCCAAGGCCGCGTTCACATTCCGTGCCTTCTCGCAAAGCCGCTCAAATTGGTCGCCGCCGCCCACGATGACGATGTGTAAGCCCGCCTGCGCCTCCGCACGCGCACCCGCGCTGTCGATGAGCTGTTCCGCCACACTGGCGGGGCTTTCATCGAGACGGCTCACATGCAACACCATGGGGGCGTCCGCTTCAATCCCCAACTCTGCCCGCACGGCCTCGCCCGACAATCCCGGCGCGAACCGCTCCATGTCGATGCCGTTGACCGTTGTGAAAATATGTTCCGCGGGCACCTTGTAGTTGTCGATTAAGTAGGTCTTTAAATCCTCAGAGACGGCTATCGTCCGCTCGCCCCAGTTGGTGAGCCGCCCGGCCACGCCGCCCGTGACAAAGGTGAAATGCGCCGTTGTGACAAAGGGAATCTTCCCCCGCCGCAGCAGAAGGCCGCAGAGAAAACTCGGAATCCGCGCATGGGCGTGGACGAGTGAAAACCGCTCCCGTTTCACCAGCCGCCGCAAGGCAAAATAGCTCCGCACCATCGCCCAAAGGCTCCGCCGATGGAGGGGCATGTCTACATGCCGCACGCCCGCCGCCGTGAGTTCCGGCACAAACACACCGCCGTGGGACGCAACGGTAATTTCATGCCCCCGCCGCGCTAACTCTTTGGAGAGTTCCAAAATATGCGTCTCTGCCCCGCCGATGTCCATGCGCATGGTGGCCATGAGAATTTTGCGGGGCCGTACAGTCTCGTTATGACTCTTCATCAAAAATAAATTCCCTCACTGTCGCATGGAATGCCGTATAGCGTGTGTGGAAAGCCCCCGTTGAGTTGCCCACACTCATAGGCACTGACCGGGCGATAAGGATCCGCCCCTCCAGTACCGTAGCCGTACTCTCTATCTCCAGGGTGACCAGATATCGGTTCGGCACCTCGCCCCACCAAACCGCACCGTCCCCGGTGACGAGCTGTCTGTGCGGTTCCGTCTCTACGCCGATGATGGTACCCACTTCAAACTCTCCGAGAAAAAGCGTGTCACCCAGCTCGATATTGCGTACCGTCCAATCTCGGACGCCCGCAATTTCCATCATATAGCGCACGGGGATATTGCGCCCCGTCGGCGTTTCACTCCCGGAGGTCTCCTGTTCCGAACGCAAAAAGGTGAACGCCCCGCCAAGCAAAATGACCAAGATTAACGCCAAAACGCCGAGGTCAATCACAGAAAACTTGCCGCCGATGCGGCCTTTTTCGTCAATCAGCTTTCTCATTCTTCCGCACCCCCTCTCTCTATTCCCAACAGGTTGCCCGAAAAGGCATAGCCCGGCCCGGTGAAGAGAATCCCCCTGCCGCCCCGTAAGAGCACCCGTCCGTCGGCCAGAATCGCCTCGTCCGTCACCGTCACGTCCGTCTCTATCATGAGGGTCATGACATATCGGCCTTCGATGGGCATCAGGCGAATCTCCTGCGCCTCGTAGTCATTGACGGTAATTTCATCCGGGCGGGTTTCAATGGATATCACCTGTCCGATCGGGATGAGGCCCGTTGCCTCTTGCAACTGGTCGCCCACCTGCACCTGTGCAATCTGCAGGGGTGTCAGATGCGGGACCTCTACTGTGTAAGTCGCCCGTCCTTCCGCGAAAATGGCCTCCTCCGGTGGCGGCGGCGTGCGGTTTGCAAGGAAGAACCAAACCCCCGCCCCCAGTAAAATCACCCCAATCACAGCGATGTCAAACCCGTTCAAGCGTTTCTTTTTCATAGCCGTTCTACTCCTTTTTCGTCACGTTATCATACACCTGCTCCACCCGCTCCGCAAACGCCGCCGCCGTGAATTTCTCCCGAAAGATACGGGCGGCGTTCTCGCCGAGTGTGCCGCAGAGTGCGGGGTCGTCCGTCAATCGTTCGATACAGGCCGTGAGTGCGTCTACATCCCCGACAGGGAAGAGCAGGCCGTTTTCTCCGTCTGTTATCACTTCCCCGTTGCCGCCGCCGTCTGAGGCAACAGCCGGAATGCCGAGGCTCATCCCTTCCAAAAGGGCGAGACAGCTCGTCTCCGTATAGGAGGCGTTCACCTGTATGTCCAAGAGGTTTAGAAAATCCGATGGGTTTTCTAAAAAGCCCAAGAACCGCACCCGTTCTTCCACGCCGAACGTCCGCGCTTGCTCTTTCAATTGCCCCTCCAACGAACCCGCGCCCGCAATCAGGAGCGTAACATCCCGCCCCTGTGACTTTAACCGACTTGCCGCCTCCAGCATATAGGTATGGCCTTTGACTTCCTCTAACCGCGCCAGCATCCCGATAACAAAGCCCGAAATACCAAGCCGCGCCCGCTCTTGCGCCACCCACGCGGGGGGGCGTTTCTCCATCGGCACCGCACCGTTTAAGATAACCGCAATCTTCTCGGCGGGAATCCCGCTTTGTACAAGGTCATCCGCCGCCGCCTGCGCCGTGGCAATCCACATATCCGCAAGCCCCGCGTTGAGCTTGCCCGCAAGTGCGCCTTGTTTGCCCCGCTTCGCATCGTTCGGGATGCGCACCCAATGTCTGGTGGTCACAACCCGCTTCCCGCAAAGCCGTGCCGCTATCCGCCCGCTGAACGAACCGTGCGTGTGGACGATATCCGGATTCCGCTTTGCAATCGCCCGCCGCAGGGTAAATATCCCCTTGATATCCAAGGACTTCTCCCGAATCGGAGCCTCGACAACCGTTATGCCCGCCCGCCGCACGAGCGGTGCAAGCTCTGCCCCTTCCGGGAGCAAGACGGTGAACTCATACCGCGCTCTGTCTGCGGCGTTTAGCAGGTTCAAAATCCAATGACCCGCCCCGCCGATGTTGCGGTCCGTGCAGATGTGCAAGATTTTCATGCTTCCGCCGCCTCCCCGCACTTGAGGTGTCGGTTGATTAGCCCCACAGCCAAAATGACCCAGAACAACAGCCGCAGGCGGAAGTTATACAAAGAGTAGTCCACCATGCCCATCAGCAAAAAACCCGTCACGCCGGCGATGGCGGCGATGGCAATGAGCCGTCTCTCTCCTTTGCCGCCGATAAAGGACGCTATCGTGTTCTTGTAAAAGTGAATCAAAATCAAAAGAAACACTCCAAATCCCACCACGCCGAACTCCGCCAGCACCTGTAAAAACAGGTTATGCGCATGTTCCGTCGCAACGGCGGGCAGGGCGAAGGTCGGATATACTGCCCACCAGGCCGCCTCACCCGGCCCGATGCCGATGAGCCAATGGTTCCGTATCATATCCCCCGCGCCCGTCCAAATCGAGACACGGAAAATCGAGGAGGTGTCCGTCATGTCCCCGATGGATAAAAAGCGGGAGGTCACCACATCCGGCAGGAGCAGGATTAAAACGCCCACGGCCAAGATGCCCGGCAAAATCAGCCGCTTGTCGAGCAGCACAAAAAACAGAGCCAAAGCGGCCAAGATACCCATATACGCCCCGCGGGAGAAGGTCAGCACCAAAGCTCCGCCCATGAGGGCAATCGCCAAAACCAAAAGCAGTCGGCTTACGCGCCCCTGCCGCCGCAGCAACAGAGCCAGCCCCAAGGGAATGAGCAACACAAAATACGTCCCCAGCACATTCGGATTCCCGAAGGTGGCGTAGATGCGGACGCCGATATCAAAGACCTCACTATCTACCCACGCGCTCGCCGTCTCCGTACCCGAGATGAAAAACTGATACAGTCCGAACAAGGCCACCGCCGCACCCGCCGCCACCATGAGTGTGAGCATCATGCGAAGCGTTTGCCGTGTTTTGACAGCATTCATCAGCAGGACGGAGAACAGCATGAAGACGACGATCAGCCCCGTCACCTGTAAGCTCCCGCCGCGCCATAGAAACACCGCCGTCACCAGCACGTAGAGCAGCATATAGGCGTACAGATATTTATTGCCGGAGAAATAGTTCAACTCCACGGTATCCCGCCGCATCATATCCGCAAACAGGGCAAAGCACCCCACGCATACAAGCCCCAGCACCGCCATAGTAGGCAGAAACGGAGCAAGCCCCACCGTCAGGATACACCAGAGTGCAGGCTTTGCAAAAACGCTTCCCCGCAAAGCTCGGTCAAGCCGTATCGCCCGCGCTGCGGCGAAAAGGCCGTGCATGGCACCGCTATATGCCCTGTAGCACAGGCTCGCCCGGGACCGCTCCGACCCGTCTTTGACCGTCAAAAACCGCCCCAGAAACAGGCTCTCCCGCGCTCCGCCGGAAATCCACCGTCCGACAGCGCGAGACGCCCGCGCAGCCACGCTCACCTCCGCGCACGCTATCGCTTTTCCAAATACAAATCGACAGGCGCGGACAATGCCGCTCTGCGTGACAGTCTCTGTCACTTTCTCCAACCCGCGGTCCAGCAGACGATAAAACAGGCTGCCCTGTAGAATTTTTTCTTTCACGCTACACGCCCTCCCCTCTGCGCTTTCTCAAATAGCCCCGCAGGACTTTCATCTCATCAAGCCGCAACACATGCGCCAGTCCCAGATAAATCACAAGCCCCGCAACGGTCGGCACCAGCACGAGCGCGAGCCGCATCGGCACACTTCCCCCGGCCAGCGCATCCGCGAGCAATTCCCGCAGACCCCAGACGGCCGCGCCCATCACCAGGGCCGCAAACACCATCTTGCCGAGACCGAACATGAGCCGCCCCGACACAAGCTCCCCCCCCAACATCCGATGCGCCGGAGGAATCAGCACCAGAGCCGTAACGAGCAAGGAAATCGCCGAGGCCAGCCCCAGTCCCGCAACGCCCATCCTGTCCACAAGCAGGAGGCAGAGGAGCGCGTTCACGGTCACGCCGACCGCCCCTGCGAGAAGCGGCACGCCGCCCCGCTTCTCGGCATAAAAGGCCCGAATCAGCACGCTCTGTACGCCGTAGCCGGCCATACCGATACACATAAAGGCCAAGGCCGAGGCCGTGAGCCGTGTCGATTCCGCGTCAAACTGCCGATACTCGTAGAGCAGTTGGATTAAAGGCGTCGCCAGCAGAATCAGCCCCACGGTCATGGGGATGAGCAAAAACAAGAGCGTCCGCGCGGTCTCCCGCACCGTATCGCAGAAAGCCTTTCTGTCCCCCGAAGCGGACAGACGACTCATTTCCGGGAAGATAACGTTCGTCGCCGAGAGCACGAAAATCCCGGCGATGATCAAATACAATCCGTTGGCCAAATACAAGCTTGACGCCCCGCCCGGCAAGGCCGAAGCAAAACGGACAAGCACCAGCATATTGATAGGCGCAATCCAAGTGCTCACCATCACGGGCAGCATCAGCCGTCCGATTTGCCTAAGTCCCGGATGCCGCAAACTCGGCCGATAGCGATATCCCCGCTTGCGCAGGCTCGGTATTTGAATCAAGGCCTGAGATGCCCAGCCGACGGTCAGCACCACAGCCGCCCCGTAGACCCCGAATCGCTGTGCAAAAAACAGGAAATACACAATCAAAATCCCGTTAGACGCGATACTCATCGCCGCGGGGACATTAAACTCCCCCAATGAATTAAGTACGCCCACCATGGAAAACGCTATCCCCGTAAAAAAGAGCGAGGGGAAGATAATCGTAAGCAGCCGCGCCGCAAGTTCCGCCGTCTGTGCGTCAAAGTCCGCCATCAGCCCGATGAGCTGGGGTGCAAACACCATTCCGAGTGCCGTCAAAGTTGCCGCCGCAAGTCCGACCATGGTGAAAAAACTCCCCGCCAATCGGTCCGCCGCCGGGCGGCCTTCACGCTCCAAGACTTCGTTAAACACGGGAATAAAGCTCGCCGCCACCGCCGAGGCGAATACGGCGTCAAAAAATATCCGCGGCAAAAGGCTCGCCGTGGTCAGCGCGTCCGCCTGCCAGCCCGTGCCGAAAGTCTGTCCCAAGAGCATATCCCGTCCGAGACCGAGCACTTTGCCGATGAGGGTAATTAGTATCACAAGGCTCACGGTTTTGAGCCGATGGTTTTGTCGTTTTGACATGCGATGTCCTTCCATTTTGTGTACTTGGACTAGTTTACCTGATTTTTGGATTTTTTACAAGCGGGGGATTGGGTGTTTGCTCTTTTTGCTCTATGTTTTTTCTTGATTCTTACGTTGGTTACGCCTGCCGGCGAGGCCAATGTATGATTAAAGGAGCGGGCCGAGCAAGCGCGATTCCTACAAAAAAGGGTCAGCACAAATCCGCGCCGACCCTGCTCTTAACCGGAAACCGACAACCAACACCTACTCCTCATCCGCCAAGTTAACTATCTGAACCCCCACACTCTGCGCATAACTTACCGCATACGCCGTGCCGCCTGTCGCTCGCTCCATGTAGCAGATGCACCAGCCGCTCTGCTCCGCCATCATCCGATTGCGCTTGTACATACAGCCGCTGTAATACTTCTCCGTGGCATAGACCACCTTGTCCGCCTGCTTGGCAATCTGCTCGAATATCTTTTTATCTTTCCCCGGCCAACTGAAATGGTGATCTTTGCACGGCAAAACCAGCACCAACCGCACAGCGGGACACTGCTCACGGACACGCAACACCGTCAGCGCGGCCAGCGTGTCAAAGCCCAAGGCCCCGCCCACGCCGAAATAGACGACCCCACGAGCCACGAGACGCTCCACGGCCCGCTCCAACTTCTGCACCACTTCCGCATATTGGGTGGAGGGGATGTCTCTATGCCCGGTAAGGAAACAGGTTTTCTCTCTCAATGCGTTTTCGCTCATTGTCCTTTACCCACGTTTTATATCCTTATCGCTGTTGTCGTAGGGCGCGCCGTGCGTTGAACCTGCCGGGGAGTAACGGCGCGATGTAGGGGCGGCCTTTGCCCGTCCGTGCCCCTAATCATATGTTTTTCCAACCGGGAAACGACGGACGGCCGAGGGCCGCCCCTACAAATCAATTCTGCGACGATGTCTGATCCTTCAGCACCACATCATGTGCCCCGCCCTCTACGATGGACACGGAGGACACCAGCGTCAGCCGTGCTTTTTCTTGAAACTCGGGAATCGTCAGCGCACCGCAGTTGCACATTGTAGACCGCACTTTCGCCAAGGTCAAGGCCACATTGTCTGCCAGCGCACCGGCATAGGGGACGAAAGAATCGACGCCCTCTTCAAAGGTGAGCTTTTTATCCCCGCCGGAATCATACCGCTGCCAGTTACGGGCGCGGTTGGAGCCCTCGCCCCAATACTCTTTCATATAGCTCCCGCCGATCGTCACCCGCCGTCCGGGGCTTTCGTCAAAACGGGCAAAATACCGCCCCAGCATACAGAAATCCGCACCCATCGCCAGCGCGAGGGTGATATGGTGGTCGTGGACGATGCCGCCGTCTGAACAAATCGGCACATAGACGCCCGTCTCTTTGAAATATTGGTCACGCGCACGGGCGACCTCAATCACCGCCGTGGCTTGGCCCCGGCCGATGCCCTTGGCCTCTCGTGTAATGCAAATCGCACCGCCGCCGATACCGACTTTCACAAAGTCCGCCCCCGCCTCGGCAAGGAAACGGAAGCCGTCTCTATCCACCACGTTACCCGCACCGACTTTCACATCGTCGCCGTAGCGGTCACGGATGAAGTCCAGCGTTTGCTTCTGCCACTCGGTGTAGCCCTCGGAGGAGTCGATACAGAGGATATCCGCCCCGGCCTCGACCAAGGCGGGGACACGTTCTTTGTAATCCAGCGTGTTAATCCCGGCACCCACCACGTAACGCTTGGCGGAATCCAAGAGTTCACGGGGGTTGGCCTTGTGGCTGTCATAGTCCTTGCGGAACACGAACGCCACAAGCCGCTGCTTCGCATCAATCACCGGCAGGGCGTTGAGCTTGTGTTCCCAGAGCATATCATTTGCCTCTTTGAGCGTGATGCCCTCTTGGGCATAGATGATGTCCTCGAAAGGAGTCATGAACGCGGACACCTGTGTCGCAGGGTTCATGCGGCTGGGCCTGTAGTCCCGACTGGTCACGAGGCCGAGGAACTGCCCCCGGTTCGTCCCGTCATGCGTCACGGCCACGGTAGAATGCCCCGTTTTTTCTTTGAGCGCGAGCAATTCACCCATCGTCTGATTCGGCCGCACATTGCAGTCCGACGGCACAAAGCCCGCCTTGTACCGCTTGACCTTTTGGACCATCTCCACTTGGTTCTCAATAGATTGCGCCCCGAACAAGAAAGCAATCCCGCCCTCTTTGGCCAAGGCAACCGCCATGCGGTCATCCGAAACCGACTGCATTACCGCCGAGACGAGCGGGATGTGCATCGACATCCCCGGCTCTTCCCCCGCACGGAATTTTGTCACCGCTGCTTTGAGTGAGACGTTAGCGGGAACGCAATCTGCCGACGAATACCCCGGGACTAAAAGGTATTCACTAAAGGTATGCGACGGAGAATCATAGAAATAGGCCATGTGCTGCGCCCTCCTTGGTGTTGGTTTTTGTTAACTTTCAGTATACCATAAATTCTTTTGCAAAGCAAAAGCGTTCTGCCGAAACCTCGGCAGAACAAGGCACGATAGTGCCGTCTTTTATGATAAAACGTTCCGGGGCACCCGCTTGCCGCCTTCGGCGGCTTAGTGGGTCGGGTTGTTATATCATGTGCGGGGAAGAAAGGCAACCGCAGGGGCGTTCCCTACACACATTCTCCCGCCCGCAACGCAATCGCACACTCCAGCCGCTTTTTGAACATCGCACACCCCAAGCCATCAATCCCCCGCACATCTCCGGAGACGTGATACGCATTCGCAGCACATCCGCCGCCGCAGTAGAGCCTTGCCCAGCAGTCCGCACAGTCCGGGCGGGTGTACACAGACAGCCCCGCGAGCTTACCCCGCGCCGCCGTATTCACAACGCCCTGCCGCACATCGCCCATGACATATTTCGGGTCACCCACAAACTGATGGCAGGGGTATAAATCCCCCTCCGGTGTGACCGCCAGATACTCCGTCCCCGACCCGCAACCCGTGAGCCGCTTGTATACACAGGGGCCGTGGTCGAGGTTGAGTATATAGTGGTAAAACCGAAATTCCCCTTCTGTCCCGCGCCGCCGTTCCATCTCCTCGGCCAGACGTTCATACTCGGCAAAAATCGCGGGCAAATCTTCGGCCCGAATCGCATGGGGGTCATCGGGCGGCCCCACTACGGGTTCCATGGACAGTTCCCGCAGCCCCAAATCGGCCATGTGCAAAATATCCGTTACAAAATCAAGATTCTGTCGTGTAAACGTCCCGCGGATATAATAATTCCGCCCGTTCCGACGCCGTACCAACTCCTGCATCTTCGGCACGACGATATCATAGCTCCCGCCGCCCGATGCCGTTTTGCGGAAGCGGTCATGCACCGCCCGCCGTCCGTCTAAGCTGAGGACAACGTTTTCCATCTCCCGATTGGCGAAGTCGATGACTTCATCGTCAATCAGCATCCCGTTGGTTGTCAGCGTAAACCGAAACACCTTGTCCCACTTTTTCTCCTGACTGCGCCCGTAGGCGACCAACGCCTTGACCACGTCCCAGTTCAAAAGCGGCTCACCGCCAAAAAAATCCACTTCCAAATACCGACGCGCACCCGAGTGCGCCAACAAAAAATCTAAGGCCTGTTTCCCCACCACAAACGGCATCAAAGCCGCCGCTCCATGATACTGTCCCTCCCGCGCGAAGCAGTATTCGCAAGTCAAATTACAAGTATGCGCCACATGCAAACAGAGAGCCTTGACTTCGCCTGACCGCTTGACCTCGGATGCAATCTCCCGATAAGGAGCATCCGGCGTAAAAAGCTGCCCCGCCGCCTTGAGGGCTTCGATATCCGCAAACACCGCCGCAATCTCATCCTGCGCCGCCTCCGGATACCGCGCCTGAAGCGCAGCGAGGCCTTCCCCCGCAATCGCGTCATACGCCAAGCCGTCCACTAAGTGAATCGCCCCGCTGTTCGTATCAATAACAATGTTCCGTCCCGCCAATTTATACTGATGCACCATAATTTCCGTCCTTAATTCTGCATTCTGCATTAAAAAATAGCCGCCCCGCCGCACAGCGGCGAAGCGGTTATTTTTCTCACTTCTTCTCCTCGCACGGCTGATTAATCACGCCGCAGGAGGTCTTGCAGGCGGACTGACAGGACGTCGGACACTCGCCGCAACCGCCGGTCTGCACGCTTTGGGGCAAATTGCCCGGTGTGATGGTCAAAATTCTCTCCATGGGAATCCCTCACTTTATATTTACTGTCCCTATTTTAGCCGATTTTCACGGGGTTGTCAACGACTTCCAAAAAGCCCTGCGCCGCGCCGAAGGTGCTGTCGAGCTTCACGCCCCGCGCTGCAAGTTGCGCCAGCGCATCCGCTATGTCCCGTGTCACCCGCACGCCCGGTGTTACAATCGGCACCCCCGGCGGGTATGCCCAGACGTAGGCACGGGAGATTTCGCCGACGCTCTCGGCAAACGCCTCCCGCCGTCCCGGCAGCCGCAGAGCCTCTCCGGCGGGCATGACTTGTTCCGGCATGGGCGGCAGGGCGATGGGTGTTTGTGCGGGGGAGGGGGTGCAAGTCTCATCCGACGCCCGCAAGGCCGCGCCCAATCGAGCGAAGTCCTCATCCGTGCTTGCGAGGCTTGTCATCGCTACGGCATAGCCGTCTAAGGCCATTTCCAATTCAATGCCGAAGTCTGACCGCAAAGCGGCCATCAAGGCCGTTCCGCGTAGATTCGTACCGCCCGTGAGGATGGTCAGCTTGCCGGGGTCGTGTGCGTAGATGTTGTCAAAATTTCCATTCAACAATCGCAAATGCCGCAACCCTGTCATCTCCCGATAAAACCTGTCCAACCGCGCCCGCCAAGCGGCGAGCGATGCCGCGCCCCGCTCCCGCAAAAACGATACACATCCATCCATGGACGCCAAGAACAGATAGGACGGACTGGTACTCTGAAACACCCCCACCGCGTGCCGCAAAGCCGCCTGCGGGACACGCGCACCCATACGGTGCAGTATTGCCGTCTGCGTCAGGCTCGGCAGGGTCTTGTGCAAACTCTGCACCACCAAATCCGCCCCCTGCCCGACTGCACTCGGCGGGAAGTGTGAATCTAAGCCCAAATGCGCCCCGTGCGCTTCATCCACCATGAGCGGAATACCGCGCCGATGCACCACCTCGGCAATGTCGCCCACGTCACTCAGCACACCTTCATATGTAGGCGAGGTAATAACGGCCAGCCGAATATCGGGATGCGCCGCAATCGCCCGCGCCACGGCCTCGGGCGGTATGCTCCCCGCAAGTCCGGCATCGGCGACAATCGGCGGATCTAAATATACAGGATGGAGCCCTAAAATCTCCACAGCGTGATAGACGGATTTATGACAATTCCGCGCCAACAAAATCCTGTCCCCCGGTCGGGTGCAGGCGTAAATCCCCGCCAAAATCCCGCCGCTTGACCCGTTGACGAGGAAATATGCCGCATCGCTCCCCCAAAGCTCTGCCGCCCGCGCTTCGGCCTCCAGCAGAATTCCGGCAGAGGAATGGAGGTTGTCGAAGCCGTCGATTTCCGAAATGTCCATATGCCAAGGCAACTCCGGCGAATGGAGCGCGCGCCGCTTGTGTCCCGGCATGTGCATGGAGCAGGTGCCCTGACAGCTATAAACTTGCAACAAATCATATAAATTTTTTCCCATGTGTATTCCTCGCCTTTTGCAGAGACGGCTATCAGCCGCCCGGCCCTTGACCTTGTCCTTAAAAAAACAAAACCGAAGCCCAACGAAGTGGGTTCGGTTTTGGAAGTGAGTGATGACCGAGCGTAGTGCGGTTTTCGCCGCAAGGCGGAAACGGAGCGCAGTCAAATCGGTAGTGAAACTGGTGGGGGAGGACGGATTCGAACCATCGAAGTCACTGACAACAGATTTACAGTCTGCCCCCTTTGGCCACTCGGGAACTCCCCCATATGGAGCTGGTGGACGGACTTGAACCCCCGACCTGC
>WRAK01000028.1 GCA_009780235.1 Oscillospiraceae bacterium | reverse complement strand
GGGCTGTGCGGTCGATGGGGCGGATGCGGAAGCCGCTGTGCGGGGCGTCGGGGACGCCGCCCCCTACGGGGGGCAGGGCATCGTGCCATGTGATTTCTGCGCCTAATGCCGTGAGACAGGCGATGGTAGCCGACACGTCTTCGGCCTCTGTGGGCGCGGAGCGTAGGACGGTCTCCCCGTCTGCCAAAGCGGCGCAGATGAGCAGGCGGTGGAGTTGGGATTTGGACGGTAAGATGGTGACAGCCCCCTTGAGCGGGCCGGGGAAGACGGTTACTTTCATGGTGTTACCCCCATTTCTATCCAGGTGCGGAGTTGGTTGAGCGGGAAGGTCATCAGGCCGCATTTGCCCTTGCGTCTGGGGACGGCGATGCTGATGTTTCCCGCGTTGCGCTTTTTGTCGTAGAGGGCGGCGGTGTAGATTTGTTCTGCGGTGTAGGCCGTCTTGTTCGGCAGGCCGAAGCGGGCGAGAAGGGCTTCCAAAATCTCCGAACACTCCGGCTCGCAGATTTTTTGCTTCACGGCGGCTCTGGCGTCCATGGCCATGCCGATGGAGACGGCGAAACCGTGGGAAATCTCGTAGTTCGACAGCCGTTCGATGGCGTGGCCGATGGTGTGGCCGAAGTTGAGCAACATCCGCTCACTATGGTCGAATTCGTCCCGCTGGACGATGTCCCGCTTCATGGTGACGCATTGGATGATGACAGGTTCGACGGCGTCTTGCGAGAGGTCTTGCGTGAGTACGTCCAAGAGCGGCGCGCTGCCGAGCATACCGTATTTGATGACCTCGGCCAGACCGTCACGGAACACGAACTCGGGCAGGGTGCGGAGTGTGTCCGTGTCACAGAGGACAAGGTTGGGCTGATAAAAGGCCCCGGCGAGGTTTTTGCCGGAGGGCAGGTCAATCGCCGTCTTACCGCCCACGGAGGAGTCCACCATCGCAAGCAAGGTCGTGGGGACTTGGATGTAGGCGACGCCCCGCTGGTAGGTCGCCGCGGCGAAGCCTGCGAGGTCGCCCACCACGCCGCCGCCGAGGGCAATGATGACATCCGAGCGGGAGAGGCCGTCTCTGGCGAGCAGTTCCAAGAGTGACAGGTACTGCGCTCCGTTCTTCGAGGCCTCCCCTGCGGGCATGGAGAAAGTCAGCGGTCTGATGCCCGCTTTGGTCAGGGACTCTGTCACCGGCGTGAGATAGTGTTTGCTCACGTTGTGGTCGGTGATAATCGCGGCGGCCTGTGCGTTGGGGATTAAGTCTCGAATTTGCTGTCCGATTTGGGGCAACAGCCCCACGTCGATGAGAACTTCATAGCTTCGGCTGGCTTTGACTTCTATGCTGGTCATTTTGTGCTCCTTTCAGTCGGGCTTTGTAGGGGGCGGCGTCCTCGACGCCCCGCAGCAGGGTTACAATGTAGACACGGGGCGTCGAGGACGCCGCTCCCTACAAGGGGCTAAGGGCCGTCTACCTCGCGTTTGCGGTCGCGGCCTTCTTGCAGGAGGGATTGCAGGGTTTGTTTGTCTTGGGCTTCGAGGGCGTCTCTGTATTGGTGCATGGAGTTTAGAAAGTGGTCGATTTCTCGGAGGAGGTCGTCTCGGTTTTCCAGAAACAGTTCTGCCCACATTTCGGGGTTGAGGCGGGCTACACGGGTGAGGTCTTGGTAGCTGCCTGCGGAGTAGCCTAAGTGTCTGCCTGCTGTCGGGCTTTTGATGAAAGCGTTGGAGACGACGTGCGCCATTTGGGAGGTGAAAGCGATGATTTCGTCGTGTTCCTCGGCGGTGGTGACGGAGATGCGGCCGAAGCCTACGGGTTTGAGGAGAGTTTGGATGCGGTCAAAGAGACGGATGTCCTCGAAATTGGGCGGGACGATGACCATGGGCGCGCCGTCAAAGAGGTCTTCCCGGCTGTATTTGAAGCCGGATTGGTAGAGACCCGCCATGGGGTGGCCGCCGATGAAGGTGAAGCCGTACTCCGCCGCCACGGGGAAGAGAGCTTCACAGATGCGCCGTTTGGTACCGGTGCAGTCGATGACCGTTGTCCCCGCGAGCAGGAGGGCCTTTTCCGACACCCAGTCAATCACGCCCTGCGGGTAAGTGGCGAGCAGGACGCAGTCGCAGTTGGGGAGGGCTTCGTCTGTGAGCTCGCCGTCGATGGCTTGGGCGAGGCTTGCGAAGTCGAGGATGGACTTGTCTCGGTCAGAGCCGAGGACGGTGATGCCCTCGGTGCGTTTGTACGCCTTGGCGAGCGAGCCGCCGATGAGGCCGAGGCCGATGATTGCTACTTGCATGGTGATACACCTCTTTATTATTTACAGGGGCGGTCTTTGGCCGTCCGTTAAATTCCCCTCCTTTGGAGGGGTGCCGCCGCAGGCGGTGGGGTGGTGCTCTTCGTAGGGAGTGGTTCCCTACGATACCTGGTACTGCGGTGTTGGGATGCGGGGGTGTTGGGACGCTGCCCCTACGACATACGCGCCCCGCAGGACCACCCCGTCAGGCTTCGCCTGCCACCCCTCCGAGGGAGGGGAATTTTAGGGCAGGGGGTGCGGACGGCCAATGGCCGTCCCTACATGACCGCTTCTCTTACCTTAAATATCCGTTTCGCCATGTCGTCAAACTCTTCCGGTGTGAGCGATTGCGCACCGTCGGACAGGGCGCGGGGCGGGTCGTTGTGGACTTCTATCATGAGGCCGTCGGCCCCTGCGGCGACTGCGGCCAGTGCCATCGAGGGGACTAAATCAGCCCGACCTGTGCCGTGGCTGGGGTCTACCACTACGGGGAGGTGGGTGAGGCTTTTGAGGACGGGGACGGCGGATAAATCCAGCGTATTTCTTGTGTAGGCGGACTCGTAGGTGCGGATACCTCTTTCGCAGAGGATGACGTTTTCGTTGCCGCTGGCCATGATGTATTCGGCACTCATAAGCAGTTCTTTAATCGTCCCCGCGAGGCCGCGCTTGAGCAGGACGGGATTTTTGAGTTTGCCGAGTTCCCGCAGGAGGTCGTAGTTCTGTGTGTTTCTGGCTCCGACTTGGATGACATCCACCTGCTCGAACAGCTCAATACTGCGGATGTCCATCAGCTCGGTAACGATGGGGAGGCCGGTGAGCTTCTTGACTTCCAGCAGGAGGTCTAAGCCCTCCGCGCCGAGGCCTTGGAAGTCATAGGGCGAGGTGCGGGGCTTGAATGCGCCGCCTCGGAAGAAGTTTGCGCCCGAGGCCTTGACGGCTTCGGCGACGGCGAGGATTTGCTCCCGGCTCTCCACGGAGCAGGGGCCTGCAATCAGCCCGAAGTGTCCGCCGCCGATGGCTTCGCTGAGGCCGTCCGTTGTACGGACTACCGTATCTTCCGGGTGGATGGCGCGGTTGGCGGCCTTGAAGGGGTCGCGCATTTCGGCGACGGACTCCACGATGTCGAGACTGCGGAGCATGTCGATGTCAATCGGTCCCGTGTCGCCGATGAGACCGAGGACGCACTGCTCCTGGCCGCGGAACTCTCGGACGATGAGGCGTTTTTCCTCCAGCCAGGCGCGGAGGTGTTCGATTTTTTCGGGGGCTGTTTCCGGACGTAAGACTACTACCATGACGGTTTCTCCTTTTATATAACAAAAATACCACACAGATTGCGTAATCTGTGTGGTCTACGGGTGACTATTTATACAACACAAATTACTATTACTTTTTGCCGGTAAAAAAGTAATAGCCGATAAAAGCGAAGCTTGCGGTGTTCGTGTGTCGCATGGTCTTCGTCCTCTCGTGGGATGTGTTATCGTGTAGTATAGCATGGGGAGGGGTGCTTGTCAATGGTTTTTGGGGGGAGACGGGGGACGGGACTTTGTTAAAATGCTTTTCTGTGGCAAATACACATAAGTTGCGAAGGCTCCTTTTCCAAAGGAGCTGTCAGCAAAGCTGACTGAGGATTGGTCTTGACCTTAACCCCGCCGGAGGCTAGGGTGTTTCTTCAAACTAGCGGAATACCGAAAAAATGGATAATTTTTTGTTCTGCAAGGCACATTTCCGCAGGAAATGTATGCGCCTGAAATCCTCCGTCAGGCTTCGCCTGCCACCTCCTTTGGAAAAGGAGGCTTTGCGGCTTGAGTGCATTTGCGCTGAATGTGGGGGTGAGGTGGTTTTTTAAATTTCCCTATTGACTTTACGTGTGACACAATTTATAATAAATGCGTGACAAAAAGGAGGTGTGCCTGTGTCACAGAAAATCGGTAGGCCGAAGGCGGAAAACCCGAAAGATGTTCGGTACAGCATTCGTTTGGATGCGCAAACCGAAGCTCTCCTCAAAGAATATTGCGCAAAAAACCAAATCACGAGAGGGGAAGCCATCCGCAGGGGTATACACTTACTTTTGGCCGAAAAAAAATAGAGGAAGCGGCGCAACACTCACAAAGTCCACGCCACTTCCCACAACACACGGCATCCGAATGGAAAACCGCATAAATATTTTACCATGTGCGGTCAAGCCTTGCAAGATGCCCTGTGAAATTCAAAATGAAAGGTTGATTTTGATGCAGAGCATATTAGAAGAATTTGCATATGGAACTGTCACGTTACAGCCCCGGTCTTTCGAGCCAAGCTCAGCCTATAGTGAGGCTTTGCGCTTGGTTGCCAAGAACGAGGAAAACCTGCTTGGCAAGTTGGACGGTGAAGAGAAACTTCTGCTCGAAACGCTGATTGATATGCAGGGTGAAGTCAATCAACTCACGGCGGTAAGGAGTTTGGTGCGGGGGTATAAACTCGGGGTGTTGATGACTGCAGAGGCCTTTGTGACGGGCGGAGATTTGGTCGCGGGGTGATGCGGGATATGGGGAAAGGATTGCCGGGGGCGGGAATCCTTTCCCTTATTTTCGTGGCAAACGTATGTGAAATTTTGTTGGTGCAACCGGAGCGGACGGCCAATGGCCGCCCCTACATTCCGCTTTTTATTTCCTTGCTCTTGTAGGGGCGGCCATTGGCCGTCCGCATTGTCGCAAATTTTTGTGCGCATTGGCCTTGCCCCTTGCAAAATTGCGGACGAGACACTATAATATTTCCAACAGCACACACAGGAGGAACCCACATGAAAGAACTATCCAAAATCGCATCATCCGTCGTCGCATCGTCTACTATCGCGGTGGACACGCTGGCGAAGCAGCTTCGGGCCGAGGGCAAGGACGTCATCAGCTTCGGGCCGGGGGAGCCGGATTTTGACACGCCGGAACACATCAGCAAAGCGGGTATGGATGCCATCTCACGGGGGGAGACGAAATACACCCCTGCAACGGGTCTGATGGCCTTGCGGCAGGCAATCGCTAAGCGGCTGGAGCTGGACATGGGCGTGACTTACGCGCCGACCGACATCGTTGTCTCCAGCGGGGCCAAGCATAACGTGTATCTGACCATCCAAGCTCTCGTGAATCCGGGGGACGAGGTGATCGTCCCCGCGCCTTACTGGGTGACGTATTGCGAGGTCGTGAAAATGGCCGGGGGCGTGCCCGTGGTCGTCTCCGCCGAGGAGGAGCAGGGCTTTAAAATCACGCCCGACCAGCTCCGCGCGGCGATTACGGACAAGACGAAACTCTTTTTGATCAACAACCCCTCGAATCCGACGGGGATGGTGTATACCGAAGCGGAACTGCGCGCTTTGGCCGCGGTCTGCGTGGAGCATGACCTCTACATCATGGCGGACGAGATTTATTACCATCTGGTCTACGACGGTGAGTTCGTTTCCGTGGCGGCCTTGGGGGATGCTGTGAAGGAGCGGACGGTTGTGGTCAACGGCGTGTCTAAGGGCTACGCCATGACGGGATGGCGCATCGGGTACTCGGCCTCGAATCCGCAGATTGCCAAGGTGATGGGTAACTATGTGAGCCACTCCACCAGCGGCCCTGCCACGATGAGCCAGATTGCGTCTATCGAGGCTCTGACAGCAGACCAGAGCTCCGTGTACGAGATGAAAGCCGAGTTTCTGAAGCGGCGGGATTATATGTGCGAGCGTATCGCCGAGATGGACGGGGTGAGCTGTATCATCCCGCAGGGTGCGTTTTACGTGATGATGCGCATCGACGCCCTGATTGGCCGCACGCTCGGCGGCAAGCTGATTGAGAGCGGGGACGGCTTTGCGATGGCTCTGCTGGAGCAGGCGTTGGTCGCGGTTGTGCCGTGCAGCGGGTTCGGTGCGCCGAGCTTCGTGCGGCTGAGCTATGCGACGTCTATGGAGCAGATTGCGGAGGGGCTGGATCGGTTGGAGGTGTTTTTGAAGGAGTAGGGATGTAGGGGTGAGGCTGTCCCGCCCGTGGATTCCTATCACGATTGCCCACAGGCGAAAACGGATATTGTAGGGGCGGCCATCGGCCGTCCGCACGTTTCGGACAGAAGCAACGTTGGGTAGGCGGACGGCCGATGGCCGCCCCTACGATTATATAACCTGACCATACACAAAAATAAAACACACACAATGCAAATAAATATACTGAGCATACCAACCAACAAAAAGGAGAGAGAAACATCATGCAAACCATCTTTAATAAGGCGGATATCCTCCTGCCGAAACGAAATGCAGACCTGACCAAATGGACAGTCATCGCCTGTGACCAGTTCACCTCCGATCACGATTTCTGGGGTCGGGTGGAGGCACTTGTCGGGGACGAGCCATCGACTTTGCACATGATTATGCCCGAGGCTTGGCTCGGCCGTGTGGACGAGGCTTCACGGGCGAAAGAGATTAACCAAACGATGGCAAAATACGTGCAGGATGACGTGTTCCGGCGGGTGGATGATTCGCTTATCTATGTCGAGCGTACCCTGCGCAACGGTCAAGTGCGCCGCGGCATCGTGGGGGCGATTGACTTGGAGCAGTATGACGTCAGCCCCGATTCCGGCTCCGCGCTGCGGGCGACGGAGCGGATTATCGCGTCCCGTCTCCCCGCACGGGTGGAGATTCGGCGGGATGCGGTGATTGAGCTTCCGCATGTGCTGATTCTCATTGATGACCCCGCCGAGCAGATTATCGAGGCCATCCCGCAGATGGGCGACTTGGAGCTGCTGTACGACTTTGAGCTGATGGAAAACTGCGGCCACCTCAAGGGCTACCGCCTGACGGGCGACAAGGCCGACAAGGTGGCGGCGGCGATTAACGCCCTGCCCGTTATCTTGGTCGGCGACGGCAACCACTCTCTCGTGGCGGCGAAGATGGCTTGGGATGAGAAGAAGGCCGATTTGTCCGAGGCAGAGCGTGCGCATCACCCGGCGCGGTACGCGCTGGTGGAGATTAACAACGTCCATGAGGCGTCGCTGGAGATTGAGCCGATTCATCGGATTGTGTTCGATGTCAAGGGCGACATGATTGATGCGTTTGTGAGCGGCAATGACGGCGTTGCGCTCGGCGAGGGGGATGGGTATGTCGTCCGATACATCGACCGCGGGACAGCGGGCGCGTTCACCATCTCCGACCGCACGGTGGGGGAGACGATTGACCTCTTGCAGACGTTTTTGGACGCATACGTCGAAGCGAACGGCGGAGAGATTGACTATATCCACGGGGATGCGGAACTGACGGAATTGGCCGCAAAGCCTGAGAGTGTCGCATTCTTCATGCCGCAGATTGAGAAGCCCGATTTGTTCAAGTCCGTGGTCAAAGGCGGGGTGTTCCCGAAGAAGAGCTTTTCCATGGGCGAGGGTGCGGATAAGCGGCATTATTTGGAGTGCAAGAACATTTAGGGGCAATTAACAATGAGCAATTAGCAATGGTGGTGCGCCGCTTTGCGGCGGGATTTTGATGATGAGGGGCGCGGGTTGGAATGATGGAAATATTGAAGAGGACCTATCCGCTTACGGCTTCGGATGTGGACTGTCATGGGCTTTGTCGGTTGTCGGCATTGTTGCAGTATTTGCAGAATATGGCGACGGAACATGCTGTCATTTTGGGGTTTGACGGGGAGCGGATGCTAACCGAGCATAACGCCGTCTGGATGATGGTGCGGATGCACCTCACGCTTGACCGTCCCATTGTGTGGCCGGAGGAGTTGACGATTCATACCTACCATCGGGGTGTGACGGCGCGGACGGCGGCGGTGTATCGAGACTTTGATATCTTTGTCGAGGATGAGCGCGTCGGGGAGGCGACGATTTCTTGGGTGCTGGCGGATATCGATGAGCGGAAGATTTTGAAACCGGGACAGATTCCATACCTTTTGGACAGTCCACGGCCTGCCGTCGTGAAAGACCGTATCCCGGCGAAGATTAAGGCTCCGGCGGAGATGACGCAGGAGATGGTGCGGGCCGTTACCTACAGCGACACGGATATCAACGGGCATATGAACAACACGAAATACGCCGATGTGGCCTGCGATGCGATTCGGTATGATTTGCGCAAGGGGCAGTTTATCTCCGAGGTGCAGATTAACTATTTGCAGGAATGTTTCCCGGGAGATGAACTGCTTGTGCTTCGAGGCGAGGCCGATGGCGTGGCATATGTGCGGGGGGCGGATGCTGACGGGCGTGTGCGGTTTGAGGTGAGCTTGGGGTTTGGGGATATATAGACAACAGAGCAGGAGGACAGGCATATGCCGTTTGTGCAGGCGAAGTGTACGAATTGCGGGGATAATCTGACGGTGGACGCCTCGCGGGATGCCGCTATTTGCGGCTCCTGCGGCGGGGCGTTTATTGTGGAGAAAGCGGTCAACCATTACAACACCACGAACCATATTCAGGCGGGGGTTGTGCATGTCTATGGCGGCAACTCTGCGGATTTTGTGATTCGTGCGGGGGTGTTGGAGAAGTATAACGGCGCGGCGACGGAGGTTGTGGTGCCGGATGGTGTGAAGGTGATTGAGGCGGAGGCTTTCAAAGGATGTAGTGGTTTGGAGAAGGTGGTTATGTCTGAACGTGTGCAGGGGATAGGCGCACGGGCGTTTTTTGGATGCAGCAGTTTGAAAGAAATAGTGATACCAAAGTATGTGCAGGGGATAGGTGCGCAAGCTTTCGAGGGTTGTAGCAGCTTGGAGAAAATAGTGATACCCGAAAGTGCGGAGCAGATAGTCGGCCCGGTGTTTGGAGGTTGCCATAGTTTACAGGAACTGATAATCCCTCCCAAGGTATTACCTATGTCGGAGCCGGAGGTTCTGTGCGATTTAGAGTATAAGAAATTCTTGGGACTTATGGATTTCTTATTTGGCACATATGCTGATTTTAGTCGGGTTCCCGAAAATCTTTGGCTGAATGGAGTTCATATTCAGGGGTTAAGAGAGCTACATATGGAAGAAGAAAGACAAGGTAAAGCGCAACAAAAAGCATGGCGAGATAGTGGACGGTGCGAGTATTGTGGCGGGCAGAGGTCTTTTTGGGCAGACAAATGTAAAGTGTGTGGAAAAGGGAAATATGGCTAGGAACTCACGACGTATTTCTGAACAAAACACCACAGACAACTATTCACAAATAGCCGCCTGTGGTATATACTATGTTTCGACACAGAGGATGTAAAAATCGGAGACGGTTTGCCTAGCTTCCGAAAGGAGGCACCTAACTAAACCGCTCTAAGCTCCCCGCCTATGGCGGGAATCTAAGAGCGGCTAAGTTTTGCATTAACTCGGCTAACCATTTGCGGGAAGTGCGCCCGCAAATGGAAGTCTCGTTGTATGAAAGCGTATGGCGTATGTATTCATTGTCATAGTCGCGGTGCTTGATTTGGCGTTCCAAGTCTATAAGTACATAAAAAGCGACAACCGCCCCTCCCCCAAAGAGTAGCGGTTGTCATTTAGTAACTAACTAAGGCAAACCGTCTCACGGTTTTCCTCTGTGTCATTATTATATACCCGAAGTAAGCCCGAAGTAAGATTTTGTCAAGCCGCTCCGGCTCGTTGGGGCGGGTTTTTCTTTGCTCCGCCACTCGCCCGCATGACCCAAAAACCCGCGACCAACCCAACCAACACCACACACGGCGCAACCGCCCCAACCCGCATACCACACCTAAACTTTTTCGCCGCTCTTTGCACAGCTTGTGTGTTGACAAATGCACTTTTTTGCTGTGCTATCTCTATAAAAACTTACAATTCGCGCTAAAAATTTACAATATTCCTGTAGCTCTATCTTTACAAGCGGTATATGATATAAACAAAGCTGCATGGTGTGATGCGCGCCTTTGTTCTCGTCGATAAGATAGAGAACATGTATGAAGAATTTTACAATATAAAAATATTTGAAAAAGAATATTTATTGTTGACATAACAATAAATATATACTATACTTGTATATGAAAATGAAAAAATTATAGTATGATAGCACATGTGGACAGAAATTGTAAAAATATCGTGTCAAGGAGAACAGAAATGAAACGAATAAAAAAAGAAACGATGAGGCGAGTAGGCTGTATGCTCCTCGTCATACTTATGCTGTTTACCGTAGTGCCCGGTGCGGCACTTGCGGTAATGACGACATCGGAAAGCGGGGTGCCGGAGACCGGAGAAGTGCCTTTGGCGGCTTCCGAAGTGCTTCCCGGCCAGTACGGCATCAGTACGCCGGATGAGTTGGAGGCGTTTTTGCTTGGAGAACGCGGGCCGAATGACGGGCATTTTGTGGTGACAGATGACATCGACATGAGCGGCCGCGGTCCCTTCCAAGGGCGCGGGCTTGTTGGCGGCGTGATGTTCACCGGCACGTTTGACGGCGGAGGTCATAATATAACAGGACTTCGCCTCAGACCTAGAGAGCACGGCGTGACGGGCAATGCCAACAACGATAACAGTATTGGGTTTATTCGCGTTGCCGGTCCCGGCGCGCTGATTCAAAACTTTCGCCTGACGGGTGCGGGGGCGGCTGCGCCTGCGTTTCTTGATGACGTTACGGCTTGGGACGGTGTACAGAGCCGAAGCGGTCTGTTGATTGGCCGCGTTGCTTCGGGTACCGTGACCATTCAGAACGTGCACCTTGACGGACACACAGTTCTGCGGATGAACCGCGCGTCTACAAACGACAACAACGTAATCGGCGGTTTTGTCGGCGGTGTTGAGGCGGGTGCTACATTAAATATAACAGATATCTCTGCCGCGAACTTGGAACTGCACAGTCAGGCCGGGCGGACAGGTTCAATGGGCGGTGTTATCGGTATCACAAACGGCACCGTTCACATTCGGACAAGCACGCAGGGGACCAATCAGATTAACGTGAATATCCGAGGTGCCACCGCTACGGTACCCAATACAATAACCACGACGGATGCCGCTAACCCGACACGGGCAGGCGGTGTGATTGGCAGCGTGGCGGCGGGGCATACCTCTATCTCGGATGTTACGGTGGCCCCGGCTACGCCTGCCGGCCTGCCGATAGCCAATCAGCAGATTCGTGCCAGAGTGGCGGCGGGCGGTGTTGTCGGTTGGACAGGCACAGGCGGTTCGCTCACTATTATAGATACGGTAAATGAGGGCCGTTCGGATGACGGACAGCGGATTACTGCGTTTATGGGGAGTTCCAGAATCGGCGGTATCGTCGGCCACGCACGCAACAGCACGCGGTTGGTTGACGTGCAGAATGATGCTGTGATAGAGAACGTCGCGGGCGGCAATGCGCATGTCGGCGGCGTTGTCGGTGCGTCTGAGGCCGCGCTCACCGTAACGGGTGCGGTCAATAACGGCAGAGTCATATCGAACAATGCCACGGCGAGAACGGGCGGCATCGTCGGACGTGCCGCCAGAGCTACGACACTCACCGATGTACGCAACACGGCGGAGGTGCGGCACGGCACGACCGTCGCTACGCCCGTCAATGTCGGCGGAATTGTGGGCCGTTCGGAGAACAGGCTCGTTATTACGGACGCGCTCAATACCGGCAATGTAGTGCGAACCGGTGTGACCGGCGGCAATTGCCATCTTGGCGGCATTGTCGGACATATTCGGCTCGCCAGACGGCAAAATGCAGATTTGACGAACGTAACAAATACGGGACATATCAACCCAGGTGGGATTAGTGCTTCGGCATCGAACACGGTTTCGGCCAGAGCCGGCGGCATTGTCGGAAATACGCAGCGTGCGGCGAACGCTTCCGTGCGTATCACGGGTGCAAGCAACTGGGGCGATGTGAGAGCCGCTTTGGCGGCGGGCGGTATTATCGGCCGTGACGACGCGGCGAATACAGTCATTACCCGTGCGCTCAATCACGGGTTCGTACACACTACGCAAACACAACGCCGTGCCGGCGGTATCGTGGGCGATGCCAACCGTGCCGGTCTGATTGTCCGTGAAAGCGGCAATAACGGCGAAGTTGCAGGTCTGGCTACTGCGACGACCAGTGATGCCAGAGCCGGTTTTGGCGGCATTATCGGCAGAAGTTCACAGAGCCACAGGGTTGAGCGCAGCTTTAACGCAGGTGTTGTCCGCATCATTGGTGCCGGACATAACCCGCGTGTCGGCGGGATTGTGGGGCAAAACCGCAGAAACTTGCTGGTGCAAGATTCCTATAACATCGGTGATGTGAACGGAACCGGCACCGGTGCCGATTCCGCGCGGAGAAACAGAGGAAGCGGCATCGTAGGTGAGCGTATCAACGGTACGATTACGATTGAGCGCGTTTTTGTCGCGGGTAACTTTAACGGTGTGACGGTTGCGCAAAGCAGTACCCGCGGCCCGAACGGGTCTGTAGCGGGCATTCGATTTAATCAGGTCTATGTAGACCAGACGGCCAGCAGAGTTGCGCCGGCACCGGGCGGCAGCGGAGGGCAGCCAATTACCAGCCTCGCAGTTCGGATGCAAGGAGGCAGAGCGGGTGTCACACTTGTTGACACCGAGCTTTTGACGAGCGGTTTCTTGCCGGGCTTAAACCGCGGGCCTTGGATGTACGGCATCTATAATATAGACGGTGATTTACAGAGAACCTATCCGTTCTTATCTTGGCAGACGGAAGGCCGTTTAGAGCCGCAGTTCTTTGGCGGCGATTTGGAAGAAGATCCGGCGTTTGCAAACAGAGGTATCCTTCCGGCATTGGACAGCACAAACCCCGCAACGGCCAGCCGTACGGTGAACTTTACCGATGTGCGTTTGATTGATTCTGTGCGCCCGGCTCCGGGGACTGTGGCAGGTACTCACATCATGCGCGGCATTCGGACGTTCAATCCGTATGTGCAGGGCAATCACGCTTTCCGGGCAGAGGGAAACAGCAATATCTCCGTCAACGTGGGAGCCAATAACCCGATGTCAATTGGCTTAATCAGCCCCAATGGTGTGGTCGGCTTTGCCATGGATGAAGCACCTGAGCGTTTCCGTGTGATTGCGGTGGATGAGGCGAATCCTGAAAACGCGTTCCAAATTGACCACGCAATCATTACAAGCAGTATTCCCGCGCTTCCGCCGGGCTTTAGTATGCCGGGCCTGTTCATGGGTAATTTAGAGGCCGTAAGAGAGATGCTGGACGGTGACGGAACGGCGGCTATCACAGTACAGGCGGTTGGGTATGCGGACTATACCCGTACGCTCACAGCGGCAGATTTAGAAGAGTTGGAGGAGACACGTGAGATTCGCATTCCGATGACCCGTGTGCCGCTTAACATCCGTGTCTGGGTGCGCAGCTCGCCTGACGGCGCGGACGGTGACACGATGTTTACCGGGCTTGAGAACCAGTGGATTCTCTCGAACGGTCGCCTGACACATACGAATCATCTCAATGTGAGCAACGATATCCCCCGCGTCACAACGGGTACGCTTGCTACAACATTGCACAGCTTCCTCTTGGAGGGCGCATATATCCACGGTACGCTTGAGGGCAATGCGCCGCGGATGAGTATAGAGACGGTTTTGATTGATCCGGTGACTACGTTCCGCCGTGATGCAAACGGTAATATCATCAACATCGGAACGGCAGAAAACCCTGTTTATGTCATCGATATTTTCTTGGAAGATATCAGGTTGCCTGTTGTTCCCGATGTTATCCTGTACAGCTTTACCGGGTTTAACGATGACGGTGAACCGGTCGGAACTCCGCTGCTCATTGGCGGCGGTACGGGAGCGGGTGTCGTAGCGGCACGGTTTAACCTTCATACGATGGATCCGACAGCGACTATAACGACGACGCGGGTCAACGCAAACGGCGGCGGAAGTACTGCCGGAAACCCGCGCACATTCCGCGTTGGTTCGGCGGCCAACCCGCCCACCATGCTGACTTCATTTTGGATTGAGCCGATCGGTGCTTTCGCAAGCCAATACTTGCCCAGCGATGTCCTGTATTTCGCGGATGAGATGGATGAGGACGATGACGGGAACCCGCTGGCGATTGTCCGTGTCTTTATGATACCCATCGGGCTGACCGAAGTGCATGTTGCGGAGGCAATCTTTACGGGTATTGACGAGGCCACCGGAGAACCGCAGTTTGATTACGTGCTTATTCCGGGTGCGGCCTTGCGTTTAGAAGGTGAAGCACTTGCGGGTGCGGGCGGTGTGTTTGGCGGCATTACCGCAGGTACGGGTAGTGAATTTACAGCCGAAGCTTCCGGTTTTGAGACGCTGGAGTATCTGGTGACATCGGCTTCCAGACGAAACGACGGTGTACTTACGATTGTGATGGAGCGATTGCCGATCGTGACCTTTGAGCTGAGCGGCGGGTCTTTGCTCAGCGAGATGTCGCTGATGGGGACGGTGCCGCGCGGCGACAGCCCTGTGAATATACCTGTACACGGCGTGGACTTTGCCCGTGAGGGGTACGAATTCCTGGGTTGGTCGATGAACGACCCGGAAGGGCCGATTT
The DNA here is from genome assembly GCA_009780235.1 of Oscillospiraceae bacterium. Taxonomy (GTDB): domain Bacteria; phylum Bacillota; class Clostridia; order Oscillospirales; family Oscillospiraceae; genus WRAB01. The sequence continues at coordinate 4,085 of WRAK01000028.1, read as the reverse complement.
TGAGCCATACGCAAGTAGCGGACGGGCCTATCACCGGCGCGACCACGTTCTATGCGCATTGGGAGCGCATTGAGTACGATGTGACTTTCGATTTAAACGGCGGCGCATTGGTCGGCGCGGATGATTCGATTTTAACGGAGCGGACAGCGCACGGGGACAGCCCTGCGAACGTACCCGTATACGATACGGACTTTGCCCGTGCAGGGCATAGCTTTCTCGGTTGGTCGAGAACGGCCGACGGGTCTGTAATTGAAGACATGGCGGACGAAGTTATCTTGGCGGATACCACCTTCTACGCGCGCTGGGAGCGGAACCGATATACTGTGACCTACCACCTGCGCGGCGGCAATATCGGCGGGAATACGACGAATCCGACAGAGGAGGTCTACTTCGAGGCATATCCCGCAAATGTGCCGGACGGTACAGCCTTGGTACTTGCCGGACACACGTTCCAATGGTGGTCCGAGACCCCCAACGGCACGGAAGTTAATCCCACGACTGTGGCTATCACAGGCCCGACCACGTTCTATGCGGTGTGGGATCCCAACATTTACGGTGTGACCTATGACTTGCAGGGCGGCAACATCGGCGGAGATACGGAAAATCCCACGGAGTATGTGGCCTTTGGCGGGAATCCCGCGCAAGTCCCCACGGGCGTTGCGCGGGACGGACATACCTTCCTCGGTTGGTCGAGAACAGCTGACGGTGCGGTAATTACGGACATGGCGTCTGAGATTATTTCAGACGAGACGGTATTTTACGCTCGTTGGAGCGCGAATACCATCAATGTAACTTTCCACAGAAATGACGGCAGCGAGACCCCGGCAACGGCGTTGGCGACGGTTACCTTTGGTGCGGACTATGAAGACGCGATGGCGGAATCCGCTGTAGCGGCTTTGACCGAGAATCGGATCGGATTTACTTTCGTCGGTTGGTATACCGCGCCTGCAGACGGTAATCGGGTGCATTCGGAGACGGAAATGACCAACCCGGAGGCGCATACACTCTATGCCCGTTGGAGTGCGAATACAATTAACGTGACCTTTAACCGAAATGACGGCAGCGAGACCCCGGCAACGGCGTCGGCGACGGTTATCTTTGGTGCGGACTATGAAGACGCGATGGCGGAATCTGCCGTGGCGGCTTTGACCGAGAATCGACCCGGGTTTACCTTTGCAGGTTGGTACACCATGCCTGCAGGCGGCAATCGGGTGTATCCGGGGACGGAAGTGACCAACCACGAGGCGCACGTACTGTATGCCCGTTGGACAGGCAATTCTGTCACGGTAACATTTGACAGAAACGATGCCGGAACGGCATCTGACACAGAGACACAGACCGTAATCTTCGGCGGCGACTATGCGGATGCAATGGCACATCCCGCCGTTACTGCCCTTGAGGATCGGACCGGTTATACGTTCCAAGGCTGGTATACCCGGCGTGTGGGCGGTGCGCGCGTGACGCCCCTCGCAGATGTTATCAGCTACGAGGCGCATACGCTCTATGCCCGATGGACGACAAACGCCGTGATGATTACCTTTGACCGCAACGATATCGGGGTCGGCTCTGAGACGGCGCAAGCCATACCGAACTTTGGCGAGACCTATGAGGCGGCGATGAACACGGCAACCGTCCGGGCGTTGGAAGAGCGGACGGGCTGGACCTTTGCCGGTTGGTTCACCGAGCGCACGGGCGGCGAGCGGGTCTACCCGGAGTCTTACATTACAAACCCCGAGGCGCATACGCTGTATGCGCGCTGGGAGCGGAACCGATATACGGTGACCTACCACCTGCGCGGCGGCAGCATCGGTGGGAATGCAACGAACCCGACAGAGGAAGTTTACTTCGAGGCGTATCCCGCAAATGTGCCGGACGGTACAACCTTGGTACTTGCCGGACACACGTTCCAATGGTGGTCCGAGACCCCCAACGGCACGGAAGTTAATCCCACGACTGCGGCTATCACAGGCCCGACCACGTTCTATGCGGTGTGGGACCCGAATGTCTACTGTGTGACCTATGATTTGCAAGGCGGCAACATCGGCGGAGATACGGAAAATCCCACGGAGTATGTGATCTTTAACGGGAATCCCACCCAAGTTCCCACGGGGGTTGCGCGGGACGGACATACCTTCCTCGGTTGGTCAATGGATGACCCGGATGGCCCGATTTTGAGCCGTACGGATGTTGAGGCTGTGGCCATTGAGGACGAGACGGTGTTTTACGCCCGTTGGGAAATCAACGAATATACAGTAACCTACGACTTGAATCAGGGCAGTTTGCTCGGCGGTGACATTTCGATTCTGACAGAGACGGTAACATTTGAGGACAGTCCTGCGAATGTGCCTGTATATGACGTGGATTTTGAACGCGACGGGTACACGTTCCTCGGTTGGTCGCGGGACAGCGCGGACGGTGCGATTCTGAGCCGTTCCGATGTAGAGGCCGCAATTATCCTTGGAAACACGACATTTTACGCCCGTTGGGAGCTGAACGAGTATACAGTAACTTACGACCTGAACCAAGGTGAGCTGATTGGTGCTGATACTTCGATTTTGACAGAGACGGTAACGCGCGGTGACAGCCCTGCGAACGTGCCTGTGTACGGTGTGGATTTTGAACGTGATGGGTATACGTTCCTCGGTTGGTCGGGAACGGCTGACGGGTCTGTGATTGCGGATATGGTATCTGAGGTCATCCTTGGCAACACAACCTTCTATGCGCGTTGGGTACTCAACGAGTACACGGTAACTTACAACCTGAACCAAGGCAATTTGCTTGGTGATGATGCTTCGATTTTGACAGAGACGGTGACACGCGGCGAGAGTCCTGCGAACGTACCTGTGTACGGTGTGGACTTTGCTCGTGAAGGGCATACCTTTTTGGGTTGGTCGCAAGACAGCGCAGACGGTGCGATTTTGAGCCGTTCCGATGTAGAAGCCGCAATTATCCTTGGCAACACGGCTTTCTACGCCCGCTGGGCACTCAACGAGTATACAGTAACCTACGGCTTGAATCAGGGTGAGCTGCTTGGTGAGGATGCTGCGGTATTGAAGGAAACGGTTGTGCGCGGCGACAGCCCGGCGCGCGTGCCGGTATACGGTGCGGACTTTGTTCGTGAAGGCTATACCTTCCTCGGGTGGTCACAGGACAGCACGGGCGGTGCGATTCTGAGCGGCTCCGACGTAGAAGCCGCGATTATTCTTGGTGACACGACATTCTACGCCCGCTGGGAATTAAATACATACATAGTGACTTATGACTTGAACTTAGGTGAGCTGCTTGGTGATGTGTCGATTCTGACGGAGACGGTGACACGCGGTGACGGTCCGATAAACGTGCCTGTGTATGACTTGGATTTTACCCGTGCGGGCTATACTTTCTTGGGTTGGTCACAGGACGGCACGGGCGGTGCGATTCTGAGCGGTTCCGATGTAGAAGCTGCGATTATTCTTGGTGACACGACATTCTATGCCCGTTGGGAATTGAATGAGTACGAAGTCATTTTCTTCAGAAACTACGCAGGGGCGAACGAGCCGCATCATGTGGCGGAGCGTGTTCCGCATAACACATCGGTGGCAGTACCGACAGCACCGACGCGTGCAGGCTACAACTTTGTCGGATGGTTTACCGAAACGGAGCCGGCAGAGGGTGCCGAACAGTTTGACTTTGGTACCTCGGTGACAGGAGATTTGCTGCTGTATGCGCAATGGCAGCCGAGAGAGATAATGGTGTTTTTTGTCGGCAACGGCGGGACACCCGATGTACAGCGTGCGATGGTTGTTGAGGGTTCGGACTACCAAGCGATGCTGGATTTGGTCGGGAACGGTGTTGCGCTGCCGGAGAGAGAGGGCGGGTTCGAGTTCCTGCATTGGTCCACGTCAGCTGCGCCGGGCAGTTCTCCCGTTGACCCGGAACTCCCCATTACGAGCCGCTTCCTGTTCGCGATCTGGTCAGCACCCGAGGAACCCGTGGAGCCGGACACCGTGCGCGTGCACTTTGTGGGCAGCAACGGGCTCGCGCCGTTCACGACGGTGACGTTCGCGGTGTACCCGGACGATGCCGCGCCGACGCTTGCGGAGGCG
>WRAK01000027.1 GCA_009780235.1 Oscillospiraceae bacterium | reverse complement strand
TCTCGTGTTACTGTGGCAAGTACGAGGTTATAATTGCGATACCACAGGCGCAGCATGGGTGTTAAAGCCCATGCTTTTTTCTATTTGTGACCGGCAGGCAGGGCCGGGAGTGAGCGTGTGCATACGGAAAGGATGTGCCGCGCATGGAACAAGATTTTGAAAGAAAGTACCAATATTTTCATCAGGAAATGGCAGTTGTAACGGACAAGTTAGACGATATGCTCGAACGGCAAGACGCGCTGATCGGGCTTCTGCGCCGCGCCCTCGGCCAAGCGGCAGGGGAACAGTTACTGCTCAGGCAACTTGTGCAACGGGCGCAGGAAATTTTGATAGAGACGGATGATATGTAGGGGTTGTTTTGAAGAAACGCCCTGGGGCCAACCGCACAAAAAAGCCGACCGGGTTGCCCCGGTCGGTTTTTGCATCTATGATTGTATTACTTTGCCTTCGGCGCAGGCAGCTCCGGGCTTGTCAAAACCTCTTGCAAGCCTGCGGCCAGCCCCGCCAGCCCTTGAATCTCAGACGGGATGATAATCTTCGTCGCCCGTCCGTTCGCCGCGGCGGCGAATGCCTCCAGCGCACGGATTTGGATGACCTTATCGCTCGGCAGAGACTCGTTAATCTTACGAATACCGTCCGCCGTGGCGGTCTGCACGGCCAGGATGGCCTCGGCCTCACCTTGGGCTCTCAAAACTGCGGTCTGCTTCTCGGCCTCGGCGCGCAAAATGGCGGATTCTTTCTCGCCCTGTGCGACCAAGATGGCGGATTGCTTCTCACCCTCGGCACGGAGGATGTTCTGCCGCTTCTCACGCTCGGCACGCATTTCTTTTTCCATCGATTCCTGCACGTCACGCGGCGGGTCGATGCTCTTGATTTCAACACGGGTGACCTTGATGCCCCACGGGTCGGTTGCTTCATCCAAGATGGTGCGGAGTTTGCCGTTGATATAATCCCGGCTGGTGAGGGTCTGGTCGAGCTCCATCTCGCCGACGATGTTACGCAAAGTCGTAGCCGTCAGACTGCCCAGTGCCATGATGGGATTCTCCACGCCGTAGGTGTAGAGCTTCGGGTCTGTGACTTCAAAGTACACGAAGGAGTCAACTTCGATAGAGACACCCTCTTTTGTAATCACAGAGCGGGGCGGGTTGTCGAGAATCTGCTCCTTGAGCGAAACCACCCTTGCCACACGGTCGATGATTGGAATTTTTATGCGTAGCCCCGTACTCCAAGTAGCGTGGTACGCACCCAGTCGTTCAATGACAAACGCCCGTGCCTGCTGGACAATGCGGAAACATCTGATAAAGACAATTAAGGCTATCAGAATGATAGCGACTACCGCAATGAACCCCCAATTTAGATTTAGATCCATGTTCCTGTTCCTCCTTCAAAAATTATGTGTGTTACGAATCAGAACCTGTGTCGGTTTCCGCCTCGTGAGGCCGGACAATGAGTTTGACACCCTCAATGCGCAGGATGTCCACTTGCGTACCCTTTTGAATCGGTGTGCCGTCTTCGCTCCGCGCCGTCCAGAGCTTGTTGCCCACGTAGACCGCGCCTTTGCCATCTATGTTGTGGATAGTCTCTTTGACTAACCCGACCATCTCCAAGACCCGATTGGCGTTAGTGGGTACTTCCTTGGACGAGACGTACTTCTTGACCAGCGGACGGGTGAGGTACAATGCGACACCCGAAACAGCCAAGAAAATCAGCACCTGAAGCCAGAGCAAATCAATCCGGGGCGGAGCTGTCACCGCCGCGCTGATTAAAGCCCCGGCGGCTCCGATTGCAAACCAAATCGAAGTGAGGCCTGACGTGGCGAGCTCAATCACCACAAAAGCCACCAATAACATCGCCCAAAAAATAATAATGCCGTCCATACAGATTCCCCCTTTGAGTATGGGCCGATACCCACATCAACCCGTTGATTTCACATGTGGGCCGATGCGGAATCGGCCCCTACGTGATAGTATATCACAGGTTGGGTGGTTTTTGCGAGAAAAATTTTTTGTTGTTTTGCAGGGGCGGCCTGTGGCCGTCCGCGCCCCAAATATTTCTCCGGTACCCAATGGCCGCCGATAGGCACGCCCAACGCAGTAACAACAAGAGCGGGCTGAACAAGCGCAGCCCTGCAACGCCCGCAAAATGCCCGGACATGAGTAGAGGTGGCGGGCGGGATGACCCCGCCCCTACATTTAGCGTTGTATCTACAGGAAAAATATGCTATACTGACACTATTAAACGAGAGCGAGAAAAATCAATGATAGGAAAACCGACCGACCTCAACAATCTACACCTCGCGGTGCTCATCGATGCCGATAACGTCCCCCACAGCTGCATCCGCGGCGTGATGGAGGAGATTGCCATCTACGGCACGCCCACCATCAAACGCATCTACGGCGACTGGACCAGCCCCAACGTCGGCGGCTGGAAGCCCGCGCTCTTGGAACACGCCATTACCCCCGTGCAGCAATACGGCTACACCACAGGCAAAAACTCTACGGACTCGGCGATGATTATTGACGCTATGGACATCCTCTACAGCGACAAGACGGACGGGTTTGTCCTCATCTCGTCTGACTCCGACTTCACACGTCTCGCCATCCGATTGCGGGAAGCGGGGCAGAAAGTCATCGGCATCGGCGAGCGCAAGACGCCGAATGCCTTTATCGTGGCCTGTGACAAGTTCATCTACATTGAGGTCATCCGTGACCATCAGCGCAGTCTGGGCAAGGGCTGCGACATCGCCCCCAAAAAGTCGGGCAAGACCCCGAAAGAGGAGAAGATATTCGAGGCTCCAACCGGAAAAGCACTCGACCCCACCCAACTCATTGCCGACACCATCGCAGACATCGCCGACCACGAGGGCTATGCGTTCCTCGGCGAACTCGGTAACCTGCTCCTGAAGAAACAGCCGGACTTCGACGCGAGAAACTACGGATTTCAAAAGCTCACACCGCTGATTAAGTCCATCCCCCGCTTTGAAATCGACGTGCGCCAGACGCGGGATGCGAATATCAAACATATTTATGTGCGGGATACGGAAGCGTAGGGACGGCATTGGCCGTCCGCTTATTTCCAACCATTGCATCTATACGGGACGTGCGGACGGCCAATGGCCGCCCCTACAACCCTAAACAAAAAACAATCTGTTGAGAGTGTAACCCCATGCTGCAATTCGACGAATTTAAACTAAAAATCGCCGCCCTCGAACCCGGCCTCATCGATCTCGGCCAAGCCCTCAAGCTCGACGCCGTCCGGCGTGAGTTGGAGACCTTGGAAGCAGAGACCACAGCAGACGGGTTCTGGGACGATTTAAAGAACTCTCAGAAAGTTCTCCAACGCGTCAAGCAACTCAAGCAAAAATGCGAGACCTACGACAAGCTCTACGCACGTTGGCAGGACATGGCCACACTCTGCGAGATGGCAATCGAGGAGGCGGATGAAAGTCTGCTCCCCGAACTGTCCGCCGAGTACGCCGCCGTGGAGAAAGCCTTGGAGGAGATACGGCTCTCGACTCTGCTCGCCGGGGAGTACGACAGCCAGAGTGCCATTCTCTCCCTCCACGCGGGCGCGGGCGGCACGGAAGCGCAAGACTGGGCGCAGATGCTCTACCGCATGTTCACCCGCTGGGCCGAACGGCACGGGTATACCGTGAGCCTCTTAGACTACCAAGACGGCGAAGAGGCGGGCATCAAGAGCGCGACGATTTCCATTGAGGGCCTCAACGCCTACGGGTATCTCAAGAGCGAGAGCGGTATTCATCGGCTCGTGCGCATCAGCCCCTTTGACTCATCCGGCCGTCGGCACACGTCTTTCGCCGCCGTGGAGGTCATGCCGGACTTGGATGATACGGTGGAGATTGACATCCGCCCCGAAGATTTGCGCGTAGACACGTTCCGCTCCTCCGGCGCGGGCGGTCAGCACGTCAACAAGACCGAGAGCGCAATTCGGATTACGCACCTGCCCACGAAAGTAGTAGTCACCTGCCAAACAGAGCGCAGCCAGCACCAGAACCGAGACACGGCCATGCGTATGCTCCGCAGCCGCTTGGTGGAAATCAAGGAACGGGAACAGTTGGAGAAAATCGAGGATATCAAAGGCGAACAACGCGCCATCGAATGGGGCAGTCAGATACGGAGCTATGTATTCATGCCCTACACGCTGGCAAAAGACCATCGGACGAACTTTGAGAACGGGAATATTAACGCGGTGATGGACGGGGAGATTGACGGGTTTATCAATGCGTATTTGAAGATGCAGGCAGGGCAGTAGATAAAGAAACGGTGTCGCAATGATGCGGCACCGTTTTTCTATACGAAAGGCTCCTTTGGAAAAGGAGCCTTTCGGTCTAATGTTTATTTTATACGCTTACGAGGATAAGGAACAGGCTCATCTGTTAAGCCCAGCAAATAATCAATGCTGGTATCATAGAACATGGCCAAACGCACTAAAACGTCATTCGGAATATTGCGTTCACCGAGTTCATATTGAGAAAGCGTGTTTTGCGCAATGTTCAAATACTGTGCAACCAACATCTGGCTGAACTTTTTATCATTCCGCAAATCTCTGATTCTATTGTATTTCAGCACTTCATATCTCATATGAAAACAATGCCGCCCGTTTTATTTGTTTGTGGTTTTGTCGGACTGGGCAACTAATGCGTCCACAGTTGCATAGATGATGTGCAGTTCGCTTTCATTGCATTCCCGCAAACGACGCTCAAGCTTGCGGCGCAACTCCATGCCACTACCATTTTCGGGGAAAAAGGCATCATCTATGGAAAAATTAAGCGTTTTCGCAAGGTGATACAGCACTTTCAGCGATGGCAATCTGGTTCCTGTTTCTATTTGTCCCATGTGATTGGGCGTAATATCAAGTATTTCAGCTAATTGCTCTTGTGTCAATCCTTTTGCTTTGCGTGCTGTTCTAATTGCGACACATAAAGGTTCTCTCTCCATAGGCATTTCTTAAAGCCTCCTATAAACCTATCTTAAAGACGACATACAACATTGACAACAATCTAAAAGACGGTTATTATATTGCATATAAGAATGGTTTAGAGGAGCGCAAATAATGATTATTGTTGATGATAGTATTTCCCAATTCTTCCCCGGGTTAATCGGCAATCTGATACTGCAAGCTTTAGGGGCAATCATTTTCTTTGCTCCTATGTTTATTATCTTTTGGCTTTGTATCAAAATCGGAGGTTCGGACAGATAAAAGACGGCGCAGCTTGCGCTGCGCCGTCCAAGAATTTTATATTGCCTGATAGGCCGCCAAACGGCGGCCTATTTTTTACGGCTTCAACGCAATCACTTCATTCTCCGTCATACACACTCTCTGCTCCGCAAACACGCGCTTCTCCCTTGGCACAAATCCGCGCACGCCCGTCAATGGGAACACCCACGTATGCGGCCCGATGTGCGTACCCGGCTGAGTGACGCTGTTTGCGCCGAGACGGGAGCTGTCGCCCACGATGCAGCCGAAGAAATCCGTGCCGAGGTCGTGCCGTTCGCCGTCCAGCGTGAGCGTGGCGTTGGACTGGTCAAACTTCCGATTGGCCGTAATCACCCCGGAGCCGACCCGCGCGCTTTTTCCGAGCACGGTATCTCCCACGAAAGCAAGGCTCGCCACCTTGGCACCGCCGAAGAGCACGCTGTTCTTAATCTCGCTCCCGTGGCCGACATTGCAATTATCGCCGATGATAGTCCCCGGCCGAATCGTGGCACCGGGCATAATCTCCACATTTTTGCCGATATATACGGGGCCGATGATGGTCACGTTGTTGTAGAGCACAGTCCCCTCGCCGATGTAGTAGTTGCCGTAGAGATGCGGAGCCGCGCCTTTCATCGTGGCGTGATTCTCCTGCACGTTCGGTTCGACGAGGAGCGTTTTAAGGAAAGGCTTGGTCTTCGCCAAAATCTCCGAGGCCCGCTCCATCCCGGAAAACCAATCAGGGAACGGAAATGCGTCGAGGTGGGTGAAGTAGTAGTTGAGTGAAAGTAACATGCGGTGATTCCTCCTTGTTTGTAGGGGCGAACTGTGATCGCCTGTGGTTTGATATTACACTAGCGGTCTCCATGCGGAAAATGCTTGTTGTAGGGGCGGCCATTGGCCGTCCGCATCCCTGATGATATGGTTTTGTGGTGTGGGAAACGTGCGGCGCACATTGTGCGCCCCTGCATTTACGTCGGCGGTTCGTCGCAGGGGCGAGGTCATCTCGTCCGCACACCAACATCACAGCCCCGCAATCGCCGCAACCGTCTCCGGCAAATACACAGACCCCAAGGCCTCAAGCCCGCCCTCATCCGCCGCGTCCGTCAGCATCGGGTCAAACGCCAAGCGGTCGGTGACGGGGAATCCATACCGCCCCGCCAATGCGTCCGCCGCGTCGCCGCCGAACAGGCCGTGGAAATTTTCCACGCAACCCAAAATCGGCACGGTTTTCTCCGCGGCAAGACGCACGGTGCGCTCCGCCGCCTGATTCACAAGCACCTGCGGCGCGGAAACTATCACCAATCCGTCAATCGGCAGCCGCTCAAATGCCACCAGCGATACATCACCCGTACCGGGCGGCAGGTCGATGAGCAGACAGTCAAGCGAATCCCAGATTACATTATCCCAGAGCTGCTGCACAATCCCCGCCATCGCCGCGCTGTGCCAAGTCACGCACTCCGCCTCGTCTTCGAGGAGTAGGCGAATGCTCATCACCTTCACACCTCCCGCAGACAAGGCAGGGTATAAGCCCGCCTCCCCGCGGGTAACGCCTTGAGGCAAGTCGAACATTTGAGGTATGGCGGGAGCTAAAATATCGGCGTCAAAAATGCCGACTTGCAAGCCTTTCTTGGTAAGTTCCGCCGCCAAAAGTCCCGTTACAAGGCTCTTCCCCGTCCCGCCCTTGCCGCCGGTGATACCGATGACAGTTTTAATCTGGCTCAAAGGATGCGCCCCAAGTTTGGGGTCTGCCTGCGGTTCCTGCTTCGCCCCGCAGCCCCCGCATCCGCCGCATTGATGTTTCGTTTCTGACATACGTGTTCCTTTCTGTGTGTCCGTGTTGTAGGGGACGTTGTCTCCGGCGTCCCGCACCCAAACCGCGATACCACGGGGCGTCGAGGGCGGCGCCCCCTACGCAAGGTTCAAGGGCACCACCCCGCCGCCTGCGGCGGCCCCCCTTCATGGAGGGGAATTGTACGCCCTTACGATGCAGAATGTTTGGCCCGTTCGGCATCCGGCAGTTCACGTTTGAGGGATTTCAAAGAACGCTTTAGGCCAATAATTTGGGAGAAAAATATGTGGTTGTGCTCTTGTGTTTCGTCCATGATATCTTCGATTTCCTGCAGCAAAAAATCAATCCTCGCCATTGCATCGGTTATGACCTGCTCTTGCACGACAACTCCTCCTTTCCGCAAATGAGTCCAGACCCCATCGCAGGGCTGAAAAAACACAGCACGGGTAAATACACCCATACTGTGACACGGTTAGTGAAAGTCCTCTACGAAGCGGCCCTCTTGTCCTGTTTGCGGGGATGTGATATACTAAGGACTGCGATGGGGCCCGTGAGGGTCACGCATGGGGTGGTTTGTGCACCCTGTGATGCCAGGAAGTTCCCGCTTGCCTGGCACCATCGTATTATTTTATTGGTTTTTCCAGCTTGTGGATATTGTAGCATAAACACGGGCGGGATGCAAGAACAAAATGCAGGGGCGGCCGACCTCGGCCGCCTGTCGTTTCAATTAAGGCAAAACGCACCCCTGCGGGGCGGCGGGGACGCCGCCCCCTAAACGCCCCCCACGGGCCGCTGAGGACAGCGACCCCTCCTACGAAGGGCATAGAACAGGGCGTCCCCGTGTGGCCGCCCCTACAATTTCACCATCACACCCCAAACCCCTCCGCAAAGTTCCCGTCCCGGAATACGGCGACCTCTCGGCCGTCCTCTGTCATGCCTGTAATCTCCAAATCTGCCGTGCCTATCATGAAGTCTACATGCACGAGCGAATCATTCATGCCGCGGACGAGGAGTTCTTCCTCCGTGCGCTCGGCCATGTCGCGGAATTTGGGGTAGGCCTTACCGAAGGCGAGGTGGCAGGAGGCGTTTTCGTCGAAGAGGGTGTTGTAAAAGAGGATGCCCATCTCAGAAATCGGCGAGCGGTATGGGACAAGTGCAATTTCGCCGAGATAGCGCGCGCCCTCGTCGATGTCCAACTCTTTTTCCAAGTGTTCCAGCCCCTTGGACGCCTCGGCTTTGACGATTTTCCCGCCCTCGAAGGTGAGCTTGATGTCCTCCACGAGATTGCCGTTGAGCGAGAGCGGCATACTCGCGCAGACCACGCCCTCCGTCCCCCGCTTGTCCGGCAGAACGAAGATTTCCTCCGTGGGCATGTTGGCGACGAAGACTTGCCCCGTCCCGGCTTCTTCGCCGCAGGCGGTCCACAGGTGCTCCTCCGGCAGGGTGAGTGTCAAATCCGTGCCGAGGCTGTTTTTGTAGCGGAGCTTTTGGAAGCGGTGAGCGTTGAGTGCGGCCGCACGGGTGTCCATCGTTTTGATTTTCTCCCGCCAGACGACAACGGGGTCACCCGCGCCTACGTGGACGGCGGTAAAAATTGCATCCCACAGACGCTCTACGGCCTCGGCGGGCGGGAGGTCGGGGAAAACTTTTTTCGCCCAAGCTTCCGAGGGAATGGCGGCGATTGTCCACGGGAACGCGTTTGACATCTGCTTGTCGTAGAAGCCTTTGAGTGCCGTGCCTGTGGAGATGTTACTGCGCTGGATGCGGTCGGGGTCTACGCCGAGCAAAAGCTCCGGGTCGGCGGCGGTGATGCTAATCAGAGCCGCCCCTTTTTCGGCGTATTCGTTGTAAAACTCCGGCACCCAGCGGGCGACCTCATCGAACACGGCGGCATCGGCGCGGAGGAAGTGCATCCGCTTGAGCTGTTCGTCGTAGAAGCGGGTAACGACCTCCCGTGCGCCCGCGTCGTAGGCTTTTTCGGCGATGAGGCGAGCAAAGCAGGCGGAATCGACAGAGGCGGCGACGAGCACCGTCTGCCCCGCTTGAACGTTTGCGCCGACCTCGACGATGAGGCGGGCGTAGTCTGTTAATCGTTGTTGCATGGGAACATCTCCTAACGGAAGAAAATATAGACCGTCTCTTCGTCAAAGACGAAGGTGCCGTTCGTGAACCAATGGTATTCCCGCCGGGCGGCGACTTCTTCAATTTCCTCGTCTGTCATGACCATGTGCATGGGGAAGATGGTAAGGTCACGCCCTAAATACGGCTGCAGCAGCGGTCTCGGCATCCACGGAATCTGCCAGACACGGATGGTGAGGTCGCTGTAGTCTGTGATGCCCTCACGGAACCAGCTGCGCGGCGTGTCGTAGGTGAAGAAAATCTGCTCAACCCGTATGTCGTGGTATGCCTCGTAGGCACGTATGGTCTCTACGATGTGGTTTAGTTCCTGCATGTCCAGCCGATTGTTTGCGTAAGTGTTCTGCTGGATGTCGATTTGCCGCTGGGAGATGAGCAGGGTGAAGAGGACGGCTATGAGGAGCACGGGTTTCCCTATTTTTTCGGCACAGAGCACGATGCCGAGTATCATCAGGCCGCCGATGCTCGCAATTGCAATCGCCGTGCGGGGCATGATGTACCAGTTATCCGTCGCCACGGGCAGGTACACCGCAAACAGGGCGGCAAATACGGCAACGGTCGGCAAGAGTGCCAGTACCAATGCCTTGTAATTCTTCCGCTTATGACAAGTCACGGCCAGAATGCAGAAGAACCCCAGAAGGAAAGCGAAAAACACAAGGCGGGGCAAAAATCCGAGCTGGTTTAACATGAACCGAGCAAAGAAGATGCCGGATTGGCGGACGTTTTCTGTCAGTAACACATCGCCCGCGAAGCGTACATCGTCCGAAATCAGCGTCAGAAAGGCGAACTGGACGAGCATCGCGCCCGCGAATACGAGGATGGCGAGGCCGATTTTGCGCAGGAGCGGCCGCAGTTCCGTTTGATGCTTTGCGCCCAAGAACAGTACGACCAGCGGCGGGAAGAAGATTGTCCCGGGCAGATAACAAAATACGCTGATAATCAAACAGAGCAAACTGAGCAAATAGTTCTTCACCCCGCCCCGCAGGAAGCGGGCAGCCGCCACGACGGTGAGCAGGATGCCGAATGACATGACGGAGGTCTCTAAAAACAACACCGTCTCCAAAATGAAGATGTTGAAGAACACCATCAAACTGCCCAAGGCCGCCAAGATATAGCCGTTCCGCTTCGCGGTAGACGGTGCATATCGGCGCAGGAGGCAGAAGACGATATACGCAGACAATGCCAGAAACACCAACGACACGGCGACAGAGATGCGCATCACCCAAGTGAAAGGCGGGTTTAGAAAATACAGAATTTGGAAGAAGAGCGCGGAGAAGAGCCGCCCGATATTGAACAAGCTCTCAATCATGAAGTCATAGCTGCCGTACAGCTCCATCAGGTAGCTGTCATGCACACGGTGCTGCCCTGCGAGAAAGGGGCTGAACACGAGGGCGGCATAGAGCAGAAACAGGCCGAATACGACAGCGTCTTTGCCCCGCAGGTGTGATTTTAGTCTGTCAAATTTGGTGGAATGATTCGTCATTGGTCAATATACCCCCGATTTCGGTTTGGTAAACGTTTTGGTCTTTTAATGTTGTAGGGGGCGGCGTCCCCGACGCCCCGCTGTTATACCTTGCGAGTTTAATGCGACGGGGCGTCGGGGACGCCGCCCCCTACAGGGTAGTATACTGGTTTTATTCGCACTTGACAAGACCCTGCGCACCTGTTATACTATCCAAGCAAAACAAAGCAGGAACGGCATCCCCGTCCTCACCGGCCGCATTGGCGACCCGGTCAATAGAGTGCCCTGTCAATAGGGGTATTTTGTGTGCGGATGCCGATTGTGCATTCGTATTTTGCGTTGTATAGCCTAGAAAGGGGGGTTTGCTATTAGCAAACTGGCGCATCAAATCAATGAGGATATCCGGGACAAAGAGGTGCGGTTGATCGCCGAAGACGGTGAACAGCTGGGCGTTATGCCGACCCAAGCGGCCTTGGATATCGCCTATGAGAAAGACTTGGACTTGGTCAAAATCTCACCCGGCGCGAAGCCCCCGGTCTGCAAGGTCATGGACTACGGCAAGTACAAGTTTGAGCAGTCCAAGCGGGAAAAAGAGGCCAAGCGCAATCAGCACGTGGTGGAGATTAAGGAGATTCGCATGTCTCCCGTCATCGACACCAACGACTTTAACGTCAAACTGCGCAACGGACACAAGTTCCTCAAAGAGGGCGACAGGCTCAAAGTGACCGTCCGATTCCGCGGCCGCCAGATGGCGCACACGGAGATCGGGCGAGGCGTTTTGGAGCGGTACGCCGCCGCCTGTGAGGAGATTGCGGTGCTGGACAAAAACCCGAAACTGGAAGGCCGGAACATGTCCATGTTCTTATCCCCCAGAGCACAAAAGCCCGAAAAAGCAAAACCCGCCCCCGCGGCGGAGACAGCTGCAGAAGAACAAGCAACCACGGAAGGAGCCACAGAGAATGCCTAAGATGAAGACCCACAGCGGTGCCAAAAAGCGGTTCAAGCTCACCAAGAGCGGCAAAGTAAAACGTGCCCACGCTTTCACCAGCCACATCCTGACCAAAAAATCCACCAAGCGCAAGCGGAACCTCCGCAAAGGTGCCTATGCCGACGTGACCAACGAAGCGGCCATCAAGCGCATGATTCCCTACAAATGAGAAACTGTAGGGGCGGCCATTGGCCGCCCGCAAACGAGAAGATTAGCAGGAGGTTTCCAAAAAAATGGCAAGAGTAAAAAACGTAGCGGCAACCCGCGCGAGAAGAAGAAGAATATTAAAGCAGGCCAAAGGTTACTGGGGCAACAAAAGCCGCCACTTTAAAATGGCCAACCAGCAGGTGATGAAGTCCCTGCGCTACGCCTACATCGGCCGTAAGCTGAAAAAGCGTGATTTCCGCAGACTGTGGATCACCCGCATCAGCGCGGCGTGTAAGCAGAACAACATGAACTATTCCCGCTTTATGCACGGCCTGAAAAAGACGGGCATTGAGATGAACCGAAAGATGCTGTCTGAGATGGCGATTCATGACCCGGCGGCGTTCACGGTGCTTTGTGATAAGGCGAAGGCCGCGATTGCGTAAGTTGAGAAACCGTCCCGAGAGGGGCGGTTTTTTGTTTGTCTTTGGGGGTGGGGGGCTATAGGAGCGGCCATCCTCGGTCGCCCGTGGGTTTTGTGTGGCTCGTCCGCCGGAGTGGGCGAAGCCAACCTAATAACAAACTAAGCCCCGCCCCTTTTCGGGGCGGGGCTCTGTCGCTGTTATTTCTTGCTTGTCTGTGCCACCGCATCCGCAATACTCGTCACCCGCACACCGTCCACATCCAAATACGCCGTGGTCGGCAACACAACGCCCTCCTTCGGCACCAGCGCGCCGACAGGACACGTAGACACACATAAGCCGCAATCGGTGCAATGCGTCTCCTCTCCAAACGGCACGGAGAAGGACGGCTCCACCGTGGTGTCAAACCCACGACCGACAAATCCGAGCACACCCGCCCCGGTGGCGATACATATCCGCACACAGCGGCCACAGAGGATGCACTTGTTGCGGTCGCGCACAATATAGGCATGGCTCTCGTCAATTCCATGCGTCGTCTGCGCCCCGGCGAGGGCGAATTGGTCCGCACCGTAGACCGTTGCAAACTGACGTAGCTTACACTCGTCCACATCCGCACACCCGCAGGAGAGACAGCGGGCGGCTTCGCGCTTCGCCTGCTCCTCCGTGAAGCCGAGCTCGACCTCCTCAAAATTGTGCTGCCGCTGGGCTTCCGTCAGCATGGGCATGGGTGTCTTGGCGATTTCGTCCCGCTCACCGAAAGCCTCAGGGGGGAGGTCTTCGTTTGCACCGCGCACGTGATTGTAGGACGCGATGTCCTCATCGCGCCGTTCGCCCAGCATATACTTGTCCATCGCCAAGGCC
Organism: Oscillospiraceae bacterium; assembly: GCA_009780235.1. Lineage (GTDB taxonomy): Bacteria > Bacillota > Clostridia > Oscillospirales > Oscillospiraceae > WRAB01. The sequence goes on along the minus strand of WRAK01000027.1, from coordinate 5,990 downwards.
GCGCGTTTGCCGCCCGCGATGGCGAGGATCGCCGTCTGCGGACCGGATACGGCGTCCCCTGCGGCGAAGATGCCGTCGATGTTAGTCATCATGGTATGCGCGTCCGCTTTCAGGCAGTCCCAACGGTCGGTCTCCACGGCGCAATCGGGGCCGACGAAACTGAGGTCCTGCGTCTGCCCGATGGCGGAGATGACGTAGTCGAACTCCACCACATGCTCCGACCCCGCAATCGCCTGCGGCCGCCGTCTGCCGGACGCGTCCGGCTCACCAAGTTCCATCTTGGTCAGCGTGAGGGACACCGTGCCGCCGTCCTGCGACACGCCCACGGGATTCGTCAGCACGGAGAACACCACGCCCTCGTGCCGGGATTCTTCGATTTCCATATCGTCGGCGGGCATCTCCGCCACCGTGCGGCGGTAGATGAGTTCGACGTGCGCCGTTCCCAATCGCAGAGACGTTCTGGCGCAATCCATGGCGGTATTGCCGCCGCCGACTACGGCGATGCGCTTGCCTGTGAAATCGGGTTGCTCGCCACGGGTGACGGCACCGAGGAAGTCCACGCCTCGCAGTACGTTCGGACAATCGTCCTCCCCGGCGACACCCAAGGGGTACCCGACTTGGGAACCGGGCGCGAGCAGGATGGAATCGAAGCCGGCCTGCTTGAGGCTCCCCATAGTGATATCCTTGCCGAAGTCCACGCCGTAATGAATCTCCACGCCGAGGGATTCAATGATCGCAATCTCCGCGTCCAAGGTCTCACGGGGCATCCGATAAGACGGGATGCCGTAGCGGAGCATCCCGCCGGGGTGTGCCTGCCGCTCGAAGATGGTCACCGCATGGCCGAGTTGGGCGAGGAACCACGCCGCCGACAATCCCGCAGGGCCCGCGCCGATGATGGCGGCCTTTTTGCCCGTGGCGGGTTTTATCTCAGGCACATAAGGCGTGTCTTTGGCGAGGTCGATGTCTGCCGCGAAGCGTTTGAGGTAGGCGATGCCGAGCGGCCCCTCGTAGGCGTTGCGGCGGCATTTTTTCTCGCAGGGACGCGTGCAAATCCGTCCGCAGACAACGGGGAGGGGGTTGGTCTCCTTCATCAGCCGCACGGCATCGGCATAGCGGCCTTGTGCGATGAGGTTGATGTAGCCCTGCGCGTCCATGTGCGCCGGGCACTCCATCACGCAGGGGGCGGTGCAATCGCCGTAATGCTGGGAGGCGAGGAGTTCGAGGCAAGTCTTACGGGCCTCTCGGATGGCCTCGGATTCCGTAACAATCACCATGCCCTCCGCCACAGTCGTACCGCAGGCGAGCGGCACGCCGCGCTGGCCCTCAATCTCCACGCGGCAAATCATGCAGGAGCCGAAAGGAACGAGCCGCGGGTCATGGCAGAGCGTGGGGATGAATACGCCGTTGTCCCGGCAAGCTTCCAACACCGTCTGCCCCGGTGCGGCCTGACAAGGTTTTCCGTTAATTCTGATGTGCAACATATCGGCCACCCCCCTATTCTACGACCACGGCATCGAATTTGCAGACGTCTTTGCAAATCCCGCACTTGGTGCATGTGTCGTGGTCGATTACGTGTAGTTCTTTCACCTTGCCCGATATCGCATGGACCGGACATTTCTTGGCGCAGATTGTACAGCCAACGCACTTGTCCGGCAGGATATCGAAGCGAATCAGGGCCTTGCATTGCTTGGTGGGACATTTTTTGTCCCGAATGTGGGCGTCGTACTCGTCTCGGAAGTATTGAATCGTGGTCAGTACCGGGTTCGGTGCCGTCTGGCCGAGGCCGCAGAGGGCGTTTGTCTTGATTTGGTCGGCGAGTTTTTCCAATTTTTCCACGTCGCCGTCCGCACCCTCACCCTGTGTGATGCGTTCCAGCGTCTCCAGCATCCGCTTGGTGCCGATTTTGCAGAAGGTGCATTTACCGCAGGATTCGGACTGCGTGAACTGGAGGAAATATCGCGCGATATCCACCATGCAGTTGTCCTCGTCCATGACAATCATGCCGCCCGAGCCCATGATTGCGCCCGTCTCGGCGAGAGGCTTGTAGTCGATGACGGTGTCCATCAGCTCTGCCGGAATACAGCCGCCGGAGGGGCCGCCCATTTGGACAGCTTTGAGTGCCTTGCCGCCTTTCGTGCCGCCGCCGATATCGTCCACAACTTCCCGTATGGTCATGCCGATGGGAATCTCCACCAGCCCGCCGCGATTGACTTTCCCGGCAAGGGCGAAAACTTTGGTGCCGTTGCTCTCGTCCGTACCGAGTGCCGCAAACGCGTCCGCGCCTTTGCGGATAATCCAGCCGATGTTGGCCAGCGTCTCTACGTTGTTGATGTTCGACGGTTTATCAAACAGCCCCCGCTCGGCGGGGAAAGGCGGACGGATGCGCGGCATCCCGCGGCTGCCCTCGATGGACTCGATGAGTGCCGTCTCCTCGCCGCAGACGAAAGCTCCCGCGCCCTCTTTGATGGTGAGACGGAAATCAAAGCCGGATCCGAAGATGTTCTCGCCCAAAAAGCCCCGTGCTTCCGCCTGTTCGATGGCGATTTTCAGCCGACGGATGGCGATGGGATACTCCGCACGGGCGTAGATGTAGCCCTTCGTCGCCCCGATGGCGTAGCCGCCGATGATGAGCCCCTCGATCACGCTGTGCGGGTCGCCCTCCAAAATACTCCTGTCCATGAACGCCCCGGGGTCACCCTCGTCGGCGTTGCAGATGATGTATTTTTGCTCGGCTTCGTACCCCGCCGCAAACTTCCACTTGAGGCCTGTGGGGAAACCCGCGCCGCCTCGGCCTTTGATGCCGGAGGCCGTCACTTCATCGATGACTGCTTGCGGCGTCATGGTCTTGAGGGCTTTTTCGAGGCCGACATAGGCGTCCATGCCCAGCGCATCGTCGATGGATTCGGGGTCGATTGCGCCGCAACGCTCCAGCACGATGCGCACTTGGCGGGCGAGAAAGTCGGCGTCTGCCGCCGCCTCGGTCAACGGTGTGCCGCCGATGACGTGGTGATTAAAAATCTCCGCCGCGCGCGCTTCGTCCACGCCGCCGTAGATGGTGCTTTGACCGCCATCGTCTACAACCTCGACCATAGGCTCGGCGTAGCACATGCCCATGCAGCCCGTCTCGCCCACGGTGATGCCGAGGTTTGCATCGTCTGCGAGGTGTTGCAGGGTCTCTTTTACTTTCAGCCCTCCCGCGGCGATGCCGCAGGAGCCGAGACCGATGATAATCTTTTTCATGCCGTCACCGCCCTTTCCCGAAAGGCCCGAATCGCTGCCCGTGCGGTATCGGGCGTAAGCCGTCCGTGGGTCTCTTCGCCGATGGTAATCACGGGCGCGAGCGAACAGCAGCCGATGCAGGCCACGGATTCAACCGTAAACAGCCTGTCCTCCGTCGTGCCGCCGAGCTCGATGCCGAGCTCCCGACAGATGGCGTCGGCGATGTTCTCCGCGCCGATGACGTGACAGGCGGTACCGAAGCAGATTTTGACGACGTGTTTCCCCACAGGCTCCAGCCGAAACTGCGCATAAAACGTCGCCACGCCCATGATTTGGGAGACGAAAATCCCCGTCCGCTCGGACAGGCGGGCGATGACGTCCTTTGGCAAGTAGCCGTAGACGTCTTGCAGTTTTTGGAGCAGCGGGATGAGTTGGGAGCGGTCTCCTGTGTAGTCCGCCAAGATTTCTTCAAATGCGTCCCAGTATTTGCTTGTCTCTGCGCAGTTGTTGCACACGGTTATCAGCCCCTTTGATTGTTTGGGGGTATTATAGCATAAATTCTTTTGCGAAGCAAAGGGGCGGCCACCGGCCGCCCCTTTCTTACATATCGTCTGCTTCCATTAAGGTTTTCTGCGCTTGCTGCACGATTTGCTTGAGCAACACCTGCTCTGCCGCCGCTTGGGTGAGGCCCTCACGCAAAAGCTCATTGAGTGCATTATAACGTTTTAACATATCGTCCAGTTTGTCGGTTATGTCGCCAAATTCGTGGTAGAGGTATCTGGATTTTCCCACATAGTCAATTTTTAGAAGTCGGGGTTCTTCGTGCCGGGTTTTTTCCATAATACGCACATCCTTTCAAAATCAAGACAGGCCTTGCCCCACCGCACACCGACTAGAAACAAAAATCACAGCACAGGTAAACTAACCCTATGCTGCGACTACGTTTCGGTCTCACGGCCGACATGCTTGTCATTCTAGCGGGAATGTGCTATACTGACTGATGCGGTGGGGCCGTTCTACGGTCACGCATGCGGGGTGGTTTCGTCACCTTGTATGACCCTGAGAGCTGCTACTGCTCAGAGCCACCGCTTGATTTTTTTATCGGCTACCGACTTAGGTACCCTATGTCGGATGTTGGGATTATATCATATCGGGATTGGAAAGGGAAGAGGTTTTTTGGAATTTTTTGGGGCCGGCGCGGGTTGCGCCGGCTTTTTTTGTTGTTACGTTGGTTGCGCCCAGCCGGCCGGGCGGAGCCAATGTAGGATTAAGATGTAACACACGGGCGGAAGAGAGCGGGTCGTCCCGACAGTTTGCGTAATTTCGCCCTCGATTTCACATATACTTGCCATATACACAAAAGAGAGGGGGCATCAGATGAAATTATTGAAACGCATTGCGCTGATTGCCGCGCTTGCTTTGCTGTTCCAAGGGTTGGCCGCCCTGGGGGCAGATGCGGTGGTGGAGAGCCTCATCAGGTCGGCGATGGGAGACGAGGGGTTGGTGGAGGCAGCGGTGCTCCGCCAGTCCTCCCTGCTCACGTCCACGGCGGAGGGCATGGAGACCGTGCTGGACGCGCCTTTGTATGAGGTGCGCTATACGGGGGAAGATACGGATACCGCCGAACCGGAACCGTTGCCGGAAGTGCCTGCCGAAACGCTGCCCATCTACCACCCCGGCTACGCCGACCAACGGCCGACGCTGACATTCCGCGGCGACACCCGCACACCCTCCGCCGCCGGGGTATATTTGCGGAATCGTACTACATATGAAGTTGACATCGCCGCGATGCTCGCCGAGCCCTTGCGTTTTGACCCCGCGGCGGGCGGTCAGCCCACGGTGCTGATACTCCACACGCACGGAACGGAATCTTTCGAGCCGGACGGATTCGACTGGTACGACAACATAGACAATTACCGCACCACGGATAAAAACCTCAACATCACCCGTGTGGGACGTGAGGTGGCGGCGGTATTTGAGGCGCGGGACATCCGTGTAATTCACAGTCAGGAGTTCCATGATTATCCTTCGTTTCGGGGGTCTTACGGACGCTCTATGGCGACGGCGCAGTATTACTTAGGGCGATATCCCGAGATTCAAATCATCTTCGATATCCATCGGGACGCTATCCTCAATGCCTCCGGGCAATATATCCGCACGATGGCGGATATCCCGGGGATGGATAGTGCGCAGGTAATGCTGGTAGTGGGGACTGACCATGCGGGACTGTATCATCCGCATTGGCGGGGGAATTTGGGGTTCGCGCTTCGGTTACAGGCGGCAATGGTGGCACAGTACCCCACGCTGGCGCGGCCTATGTCGCTCCGAGAGGAGCGGTTTAATGCGCACCTTGCGCCGGGGGCGGTGTTGGTAGAGATTGGGACTTGTGCCAATACTTTGCAGGAGGCTTTGACCGCGGCGCGATTGTTTGCCGAGGTTGCGGCGGATGTGATGTTGGGGGAGTAGGAATGGGGTATCTGCGGTAAAGATTGCTTTCTGACCGGCGGGTTGGCTCATGGAGCGTTTGCGCTTTCATAAGGCCAGACCCGCAAAAAAGGGCGGCCGATTGGCCGCCCTCAGCTTGTAGACAACGTCCTTGCCCTACATTTCGCCGAAGGCGAAATGCTTTTTTGCCGACAAGTGCATGGTAGCACCTGCCTAAACCGCCCTAAGCCTTCGCCTTTGGCGAAGCCAATGGCGGCTAAGGCTTGCATTAACTCAACTAACCTTTTGCAAAGAGCGCAAAAGGAAGTTTCGTTGTATGTGCGCCG
>WRAK01000026.1 GCA_009780235.1 Oscillospiraceae bacterium | reverse complement strand
CTTTCTCAAAAAAAATCTTAAAGGGTTCATCGGTATACCGCCCGCTATAGGCGGTACCTCCGGAAGTCCCTTGGACTCCCCCGATGCTTTTCGTCTTACATTGTTTAGTTTACAAGGTGCAATTACTGTTTGTCGCAGTTCTATTATGTTATCACATTTCAAAGCCTGCGTCAACTGTTTTCTTTCAGCAAATTTTGCCGTTCGGAAATCAGACAGCTTGGTTATATTAGCACGACAAGGGCCTCATGTCAACACCTTTTTTCGATGTTTTTTGCAGAATTTTTGTAACCTTTTGTAACTCGTTTGAAAATCGTGCAAAATACGGTTCTTGCGTACCCTTATTCTATATGGTATGATACCTTTGTAAATCAAGTTGCTCAACTATAGCATCACCCGAAGGAGGAACTCCTATGCCTATTAAAATTCCCGACTCCCTCCCCGCCAGGGCCACCTTGGAGGGAGAAAATATTTTCGTGATGACAGAGGTGCGGGCCATTCGGCAGGACATTCGTCCGCTGAAATTGCTCCTCCTCAACCTCATGCCCACCAAGATTGTCACCGAAACGCAACTCTTGCGCAAACTCTCCAACACACCTTTGCAGATTGAGGTAGAACTGTTGCAGACGGTGAGTTACAAATCGAAGAACGTGGACAAGAGCCATCTCGATTCGTTCTACCGCTCTTTTGAGCAGGTGAAGGACAAGCAGTACGACGGTATGATTATTACCGGCGCACCCGTGGAGAACATGGACTTCGAGGCCGTGGACTACTGGCCGGAGCTGTGTGAAATTATGGATTGGACGAAAACCAGCGTCCACTCCACGTTCCACATCTGTTGGGGTGCGCAGGCGGGACTTTACCACCATTACGGCATCCAAAAGCATCGCCTGCCCGAAAAGCTCTTCGGGGTGTTTGAGCATCGGCTGCTCAAGCCGCAGTCTCCCCTGTTCCGTGGGTTTGACGACCGTTTCCATGCACCGCACTCCCGCTACACCGAGGTGCGAGCCGAGGATGTCACGGCCGTGCCGGGCTTGGAATTGATGGCCGTGTCCGATGATGCCGGGGTATTCATCGTGAAGGCAGAGAACAATCGCCAATTTTTCATCACCGGCCACCCGGAGTATGACGGGGACACGCTGGCACGGGAATTCTTCCGTGACCGCGAGCGCGGACTGGACACGGCTCTGCCGGAGCACTACTTCCCCGGAGATGACCCCGCGGCGGTACCCTGCGTCTCTTGGCGGGCACACGCACAACTGCTTTATACGAACTGGCTGAATTATTATGTGTATCAGACTACGCCGTATGACTTGAAGCGGATTGGCAACTAGGCGCGTACATTTTCTGCGGAAAATGTGTAAGTCCACTACGCTCACAATGTGCCTTTTGTGGTGGCAGCTCTCTTTCAACATTTCCTCCGGCGCAAGCACAAATATAAAAACACCGTCCAAGTCGGACGGTGTTTTTTCGCAGATGTAAAAATCGGAAACGGTTTGCCTCCGCTCTTGTCAAGCCGCTCAGCCTTTCCTGCGGTTCTTTTTCTTCCCCGCAAACTGCTCTAAGCCCGACATCTTGCTGTTCGAATCCTGCATAAACTGCTTCAGCCTATCCTCAAAGGTCGCCGGGGGGCGTTCTTGCGGGGCGGGGCGGCGTTGCGGACGTACGGGTGCCGGGGCCGCACTCGGCTCCGGCTCCATGGCTTTCTTGATGGAGAGGTTAATGCGGCCGTTTTCATCTATGCCGACGATTTTGACCTTGACCTCCTGCCCCTCTTGCAAGTGGGCAGCAATGTCGTCTACATAGGCGTTGGCGACCTCTGAGATATGCACCAACCCACTCCGTCTATCCTCTAAAGTGACGAAAGCACCAAATTTTTTAATCCCCGTGACCTTGCCGACCACAACCATTCCCACATCAAGCACCATATTCTTTTGTGTCCTTCTTATGTATTAGAGACCATTACTTCACGGAGCTATTTTTCATGTTTTCTCCGCCGCAGGCGAGGAAAACACAGAACTATCTCTATTGCAATTGCATTTTTATGTTGCGAGACGATTGTCAGCGTCCCGTATGTTTTTAGTTTGCAACCCCGTAGAACGTACGCTCACCGGGCATGACGAGACCAAACCGACTACGGGCGATGCGCTCAATAGTGGCCGGGTCGTAACGGGTTTCGAGTTCATTCTCTATGATGGCGTTTTCGAGCGTCAACTCGGCGACGGTTTCTTCCATGGTGTCCCTCGCCGCTCTCGCGCCCTCGATTTGCCCGTGGAGGCTGACCAGACTGAACGCCGCGTAAACGACCAGTACCAGTACTGCCAGTTTGGTAAATATGCTCGCCTTTCTGCGCAAGCTGTTCGCCTCCTTTTTTCGCAGAGCGTTTTGTATTATGTAAATGAGTATACCTTATTATACAATGATTTGCAAAGTTTTTGAAGTCATCTTTTTCTCTCTTCGCCAACTTTTTCCCTTTTGCCCATATTTTACAGATTGGCTCCCTTATAAACTTTGTAATCTTCAGCACTTTGTCCAAGATTTTGCCGAGTACGAACAGAACAGGGCCGCTCAAAACGAGAAAATAGACCAATGTACCCAAGGCGTTGGTCACGAGCATGAAGATGCGCACCTCACCGCGGCCCATGGTCATGGTCTGGGCGAATAGGGCACCGGCGAGACCAATCCAAAAGATAATATCGAGTGCGGTCGTGGCGGCTCGCTTTTTTGTGCGGCGGCGGATGGTGCGGAGGACATCGTAGTACGCGCCCGCTGCAATGCCTAAGAGCCATGCGCCGGCGGCTTGGTAGATTTGGTGCATGAGGTCGAGTTCCATAGTTGCATCTCCTGTGTGTATGTGCGTAGGGGCGGGACAAGAGGCCGCCCTGTGCATGACGAAATCAGGGCGGATATGGAATCCGCCCCTACTTGAACAGGCGGGACAAGAGGCCGCCTTTTTCCCGCGTTTCTTCCTCGTAACGCAGGGTGTGGACGGTGCCTTCTACGGAGAGGTCTCCGCCGTCCAGGCTCAGTTTTTCTATGTGCAGGTCGCTCCCTTGGATGAGGAGCATTCCCTTGGACGTGTAGACGACTATGGTTCGTTCATCAAAGCTCTCCACGTCCTCCACGCCCGAGATGGAGAGGCGTTCCCTGCCCTCTAAGATGATGTTGTGCGGAAGCTCTGCTCTTGTTTTTGTCTCGTATGCCATGTGCGTGTCCTCCTTTGAAATTTGTAGGGTGCGGCGGTTATTGGTACAAGTATATTGGGCGGGACACGCAGATATGACAGGCGAAGTTTTTGGTAACTTTTGGCAGCACGCGCCGTCGAAGACCGCTTCCTTTTGCCGACCCGACACTAGTTTTGCGATTCGCTTGACAGGACGAGCCCGGAAGAGTATTATGTTACGTGCTGTAACCAAATTGTTTCTTTTTCATCTAATCTGTAACCATTTGAAAGGAGGCCTTGCATGATTGAATCGCATCATCAGAGGCAAGCTTCTTGGAATCGGCGATTACGGGCGACGGGGACAATAGCCACCCTGCTCATCTGTGCCGTCACACTACTCTTTAGTCAGTTCACTTTCGTACTCGATGTACGGGTGGACGGCGAGCGCGTCGGCACGGTGCCGGACACGCAGGTCTTGGAGGAAGTCATCGACACGGCCGAGGAGGCAGTTGTCGATCTTCTGGGCGAGCCGTATGACGTGGGCGAGCGGGTGAGTTACGCGCTTCGGCTGTCCAGCATCTCCGAGGCGGAACAGCTCGACCCGCAAGAGGTGGAACTCGGCATCTTCAGCCACATTGACGGGGTGGATATGCACTATGTGGTCTCTGTGGGCGGCGACCCTGTGGGCCATGTGCCGGATACAGAAGTCTTGCAAGAGGCGAAAGAGGATCGGATTGCGGCTCTCATGGACGAGGGCGCGCTTTCGGTCGGGTTTCTCTGCGAAGTGACCTACGAACATCAACTCGTGGACTTGGAAAACACACCCGCCGTGGAGGATGTCACCGCGCTCGTGGAAAGCCTCTCGGTGGAAACGATGGCACATGTCATCACGACAGAGGCCGTCCCTTACGAACGCGAACTTGTCTTGGATGACAGGCGATTTAACGACAGCGTGGAGCTGCTGCAAGAGGGCATGGACGGCGAACTGGAAGTCCTCATGTTGGTGACCTACATAGACGGCGCGGTGACGGATACTGTCATCTTGCAACTGAATGTACTGGTCGAGCCTGTGCCTGAAATCATCATTGAGGGAACAATGGAGCGGCCTCGCACCGCTTCGTTCGGGTATTATATTTGGCCTGCGGAGGGGACATTCTCCTCCGGCTTCGGGATGCGGCGCGGGCGGATGCACTCGGGCATCGACATTGCTGCTCCGGCGGGTACGGCTGTTTGGGCTGCCGACGGCGGCGAGGTGGTTTTTGTCGGCTGGCAGGGCAGTTACGGGAATCTGATTCAGATTCTGCACGACAACGGGCATATCACCTACTACGCCCATCTCAGCCGCATGGATGTCTCCGAGGGACAACGGGTTTACCGCGGTCAACTCATCGGCGGCGTGGGTACAACGGGCCGCTCTACGGGGAACCATTTGCATTTTGAGATTCGGATTAACGGCGTTGCAGTAAATCCGCTGCTGCATTTACCATGAGTTTACAAGGCCTGACGCCTCCCGGGAAACGTCAGGCCTTTTCCTTGTCGAAATTCGTCCACTCAAGGCGAATCCATTTTGTTGACAATTGTAACTTTTTGTAGTATATTGTAACGAGGGAAAGGGGCATCACCATCATGTATAAACGGATTGGTTTACTCTGTCTATTTTTTCTGACGCTCGGTCTTTTTACCGCCTGTTCTTCGCCTGCGCGGCAATTGGACAACTTTGCGCAACAACTCTCCGCGCTGGAGGCCTATACCTTTAGTGCCGTGGGCGAAATCACCTTTGAATCAGACACCGACACGGGTGCGCTGCCGCTTCGCTATGTCATGGAGGGCGTGCGTTCTTCCGTGACGGGGCAGTTCATCGCCGACATTCACTACACCGACCCTGCGGGGCGGCATCTCTACGACATGTCGCTCTTTGCGGAGGGCGGGATGACGCATGTGCGCTTTGTGCCGCTGTTCCAGCGTCTGATGGACATCGAATACGCAGAACACGGGGCGGCTTCCGTATCCGAGGCGTTCGGAGGCAGTCCGTATCTGGCACACCCCACCTTGGATGTGACAACGCTTTTGGCCGACCTCCCCGCTTTGGTCAGCGGACTGGATGCCGCTGTGATTCGGGACGGATTGGTCTCCGATGAGGGCGGTTACACGCTCCGCATCAGCGGTGAGCACTTGGATGATGCGACGTTTGCCGGACTTACCCGGCCGTTCGGCTTGTTCTTTGAAGTCGGCGCACTCGCAGGGGATGCCGTCGGGCCGAACACCGTGCTCCCTCCCCTCTTGGCCGGTGACCGCGCACGGTATACCTTGGAGCTGACTTTCTCGCAAGACGGCCTTGACTTTCATTCACACCTGACACTCACCGTACCGGGGCTGTTGACGCTCACGGCAGATGTGCGCTACAGCGCAGTCAACGCCGCCCCTGTCGCGCCGCCCACTTATATCGTGGATATGGATGCGTTTCTGTACACAGTCGCCGCGTATCACGCAGATATGGAAATTGCCAGATTGATTGATGACTACGAGTTGGAATTCATTGTCGACCTGCCGGAACTCCATATGGTGAATCATGATTTGAGTACAAATCTTTTGGAGAATTTCGAGATGGAAATCGGCGGCAAGCCTTTCGAGGTCTCCGTCATGTCTAACGCCGTGACCACCGCTTCGGAGGTCGCCGTCTATAGTGTCTCCTCTGCGATGACCGTGTTTTATATGCCTCTGGATGCCCGTGCATTAGCTAGTGATGCTTTGATTTCGTTTATCCTGATTGACTTGGATGTAGAAGACTTATACGCCGAGAACTTCACACGGACCGACGTACACATCAACGCCCACAATACAGCGGCGGTCAAGGCTCTCCATTTCGATGACCTCTTGGTCGGACCCGCACTCCATATCTATGTGCTTCAGAATATCGAGGGCACGGATCAGGCCCTGTTTCTGCGGGTCGTGGTTATCTTGGATAACATGACCACACCGGGCCGACAGGTACTGGAACGGTTGGGTTTTTATATCGGGTTGGAGTTCTTGGATTATCTCGACTGGGCAGCGGAAGCGGAAGCTGACACCGAAGACGAATAGGCAAATAGTGAAAGCGGGCCGACACATAAGTGTCGGCCCGCTTTTTGTTTGATCCCTACATCGTCGTCAGCGCACGGTCTAACCAGACTGCGGCTACGTCCATGGCGAGATAGAGGCTCTCTTTCTCGCTCTTTTTGACGATGCGGTCACGGCTCTTTAAATCCGGGTCGGTTAATTGGAGTTGGACGGAGACCTTGGTGGCGATGTCCATGTCGTCTACTTTTTTGGTGTCCATGACTTGCAGCATGACGATGTATTTGTCCGCCATGCTTCCGTAGTAGATGAGGTTCTCCTTGCGGCGGAGGGGGTGGCCTTTGTAGCTTAGGGTTTTTGGTTTCTTCGGCATAATCTCTTCACTTCCTTTTGTAAGAGTTTACCCCATTTTTGCCGTTCTGTCAACTTGGGGAAAGCAGGATGATGAGGGCGGGGTTTCGCTCGTTTGTTTCGTCTTAAAAACAGCACCCCCGGTTTAGGCAAGTGTATCCTGCTCATCCCGGGGGCATTTGTGCATTTCTATTTTTTCTTTGCGTTTTTCTTCCCCTTTGTGCTCTTTTTCCCTTTCGCTTTCTGTTGTCTTTTTATCTCTTCCTGTCTTTCTCGTTCTTTCTTCTTTTTCATACCAAGGACAAAAACAACTGCGATTCCGGCTCCTGTTATGAGTACAAGGGGCATCACAATCCATAAAATGTTGAAGCCATCCGTTTCCGATGTTTCTTCGCCTTCGTCTTCTTCCGCCGCAAAGATATAATTGAACAGTTCTGTGTCAAAATCAGCATTCACAAGGGCAAAGATGCCGGGCTCTTCAATCTCAAATGAATATGTCCCGATCCATTGCCATTCGTTAAATCTAAAAGAGACAGGAATTGCCTCGCTTGCATGGAAAGGTCTGCTGAGGTTGATTGCGACAACATCATTCTCGTTCTCGCTGTTCCATGTCTCTATTTGCACCTCTACGGGGTCATATAGTGCGCTAATTTCAATCTGCTCAAGCTCCCAAGAATCGGACATCGTCGTAAAATTCGTGCTGATTTGCACGATTTCCGGCGTCGCCAGTTCCAAATTTGCTCGGTCTAATCTCTCAGCTATTTCAGGAAACGGCATACCTACTTCGTCATTTAACTTCGTAAGGCGGATATCATAGTGCATCTCATACACGTCATCATTTACATGCTGCCTTGACGCCTCAAACGTGTTTGCGAAGCCGACCATTAAATTGACACCTGTTCCAAATACAAACGCATCATCCGAGCCTTCTACCGTTGTTTGAAATTCGAACTCATCAAGCCCCTGTCCCCACCCGTCGGTGGCAATAAAATCATCCACCAAGGCATACACGGACATATAGGATTCCCGAGACTGCACCAAGGGAAAGCTGAACAGTTCCGTGAGTATCGTCCACGGCTCATCTACCGGGACCGTTCTGCTCAACAAATGCAGCGGCCACTGCCGCGGGAAAACCTGCGTCATAATCGTATAATCTTCATTATAAAATGCCCAATAAAGGTCTTCCTCATCATCGAAATGCGGACATGCGGACGCGTGAAACGGTGCCGCTAACAGCGCGATAACGAGGAACGCACTAATCAGAATCCGTCTCTTGGTTCTTGTTTGTCTTTTCATCCCCCCGAACTCCTTTCCCGCTTAAAAATATAAATGCAGCTATTGTGAACGGCATAGCGAATAACAACCCGATACTCCCTGCAAGTGCTCTTACAATCTCGGTAGAAATGGACTCCAAGTTGAGTATTTCGTTAAATCCCGCCTCGAAGCCGATAAAAATCAATATCGTGGCAAGCGCGCCGCCCGTATAGGCTAAGACGAGCGTGTTTACCATAGAACCCATAATGTCTTTGCCGATGTTAAGTCCTGACTCAATCAACTCTTTGTTTGTCACTTCCGGGTTACGGGCTTTAATTTCAGCAAGCGGTGAGGCGATAGAAATCGCAACATCCGTCACGGCACCCAATGCACCGATGATGATACCGGCAAACAACATCCCTCTGAAGTCAAAACGGTACCCGCCGGGCAGATATTGCAGCATCTGTGCGTCTCCGCTGGCGAAGCCCGTGATGTTTGCGAACACCCCGAATAAATAGGCAATGATACCGGCAACGAACAGTCCGCCCGCAACGCCGATGACGGCCGAGATGGACTTTTTGTTGATACCGTAACAAATCGCAAAAATCAAGATTGCGGCAATGACACAGGTGAGGATAGACAGGATAATCGGATTATACCCTCGAAGCAACAAGGGGACAAGCCCGAATAAAATGAGCAAAATCGTGGCGATTAGGGCAAGTAGTGCCCGTAAACCCTTTACTCTGCCCAACACCAAGATACACACGGTGAAAATCAAAAAAAGAATGAGCAGCGCGTTCGCTCTGTCATAGCCGTTGAAGAAAAAAGCCGGCTCTCCGTCGTGGTCTAATTCCATGTGGACGGATATTCTGGTACCGGGGCGCAAGTGAATATCTTGCGGGGTACCAACGAGTGTGTTCGTGATTGTTGCTTCTGTGTCCCTTAAATCTCTGTTTAAAATTCGGATGCGTACTGTTTGCACGGTAGTGCCGTGAATCTCTCGCTCTTCTACAATCTCCACCACTCTGGCACTATATAAATTCACTTGAAATTCGTCTGCCAGATTCGGGTTCCGCGCCAATGCGTTAGGAGCCGCAAAGAGCAGCACCAATACCAGAAGAGCCAATGTAAATTTAACCTTCATACTGATATGCCCTCAGCACCATCTCTTGGTGTCTTTCACACGGCCGATTGATGCCCGGCATCAGGCTGTTCCAAAAATAGATATCCACTACGCCAATCATGCCGTTGCCTTGGATGTAGTTTAAGTTAATCCCCGTCCCCGTTGAACCGGAGCGGTTGTCAACGATTTCACCGAAAGGGGAATTTTCACAGCCTAAATGCTGAAAGGGCGTAATCGATGCTGCGATTCTGTAGTCGCCAATATAGACGATGACCGCTCTCCTGCGAATGTTCCAATCGCCGCCGGCGGTTTCCAGCAACCGCTCCGTGTCCTCCGGCGTTAATGTCTCCACATCGGCAAGCGTGTTAAAACCGCCAATCGCCCTTCTGACCTGATAGGTGATGCCCGTTTCCACATCCCGCACCGTGGCTATGGTACCTTCTCTGAAAATCTCCAATGCGGCTTCGGAGTGGATGAGCTGTGCGTAACCGCCGCCAAGGGGGGCGCTTGTGTCGGGTGCGTCAGAATCCGCATCGGGCGCATCGTTACTGCAACCTGCCGCAAACAGAATCAACAGACACAACAGCAAAAGCGAAAACGCCTTTGTTTTTTTTGTATGGTTTCGGAGAACCGGCATAGGGTAACACCTCTTTCTTTTTCATCTATTATATGATTTGAATCCTTTCCCTGTCAAGGGCATGCAGGATGGCAAACGATGGGCTGCACCCCTACCCCCGCCGCAATGCTCCAATTAAGGCATCCACGTCCTCCGACCTTGTCGCCCAGCTGGTACAGAAGCGGAGGACTGTCTCCGTCTCATTCGGCTTCTCCCATGAGAGGAAAGCAAACTCTTTCGCCAACTCCCTCGCCAGAGCGTCCGGCACTCTCGGGAATTGTTGGTTCGCGCTTGTGTCGTATTGGAGCGGTAAGCCCGCATCCAGCACGGCTTTTCTGATGCGCATGGCCTCGCTTACGCCGTGTTGGCCGAGGTCGAAGTAGAGGCCGTCCTCGAAAAGACATTCAAATTGAATCCCAAGCAGGAAGCCTTTGGCAAGGAGACCGCCGTGGCGTTTGATGAGGTAACGGAAATCCTGCTTATACTGCGGATTGCAAATTACAACCGCTTCGCCGAAGAGTGTGCCGAGCTTGGTACCGCCGATATAAAACACATCGCAGAGACGGGCGAGGTCGGGCAATGTAACCTCCGTTCCGGAGGCGGCCAGACCATATCCTAACCTGGCACCGTCCAGCATGAGGGGCAGTCCTTTCTCTCGGCAGATTGCGCTGATGGCCTCCAATTCCGGCAGCGTATAGACCGTGCCGTTCTCGGTGGGATGGGAAATGTAGACCAGCGCGGGCTGTACGAGGTGCTCGTGCGCGGCGTCTGCCCAATGGTCATCGTAGACTTTGCGGATTAGCAAAGGCGTTATTTTCCCCGCGATGCCGGGGACTTCCAATACTTTATGGCCCGTGGATTCAATCGCCCCCGTCTCATGACACGCAATGTGGCCTGTGTTCGCCGAGATGACGCCCTGATGGGGACGCAGGATAGCGGAGATAAGCGTGGTGTTGGCCTGCGTGCCGCCGACGAGAAAATGGACATCGGCATCCGGCGCGGCACAGGCCGTGCGGATGTAGGCTTTTGCCCGGTCGCAATGGACATCCTCGCCGTAGCCTTGGTTTTGTTCTCCCGATGTCTCTTGGAGACGGGTCAGGATGCGGGGGTGGGCGTGGGAAACGTAGTCTGAGTCGAACCTTATCATGGTGCTTCTCCTTCGCTTATAAAAATCAGGAAAATTGCAGTATATTTTCCAAGTCTTCGCTAACACTAGGGGTATCACGATTTTTGAACGGAGGTTTTGTTTTGAGATCTTATACTTTGAAAACGGTTGCGCTTTTGGTTTTGACGGGGCTTTTGCTCGCTGTGCCTGCTTTGGCGGTACAGCCCTCGCCCTC
Organism: Oscillospiraceae bacterium; assembly: GCA_009780235.1. GTDB lineage: Bacteria > Bacillota > Clostridia > Oscillospirales > Oscillospiraceae > WRAB01. The sequence goes on along the minus strand of WRAK01000026.1, from coordinate 8,825 downwards.
CCCTGCTGAGAATTTGCCGCCTGCGGCGGAGGATTTGGAGCTCACCACCTATCGGGGCGTCGGCGCAGCCGGGTCTTTGATTGCGGTTGACCCGGAGGGGGATTTTTTTGAGTTTCAAATCGTCCGTTCGCCCCGGAAAGGCGAATTGGACTTAGACCAAGCCACGGGGCAGTTCACCTATACGCCCGCAGAGGGTAAGCGCGGACGGGACCACTTTACCTACGTGGCGATTGACGCGTTGGGTAACATCTCTCCCGAGGCCACCGTGCGGATTCGGATTGAACGACAGCGAAGCACAGTAAGCTATGAGGACATGTCCGGCCACAGAGCGCATTTCGCCGCCGTCTCGCTGGCCGAGCGGGAGATTTTTGTGGGCGAGCAAATCGGCGGTCGGCATTTCTTCAATCCGGATGCCCCTGTGCGCCGCGGGGAATTTCTGGCCATGAGTATGCGGCTTGCGGACACGGACTTACTCACCGGCATCCGACGCACGGGCTTTGCCGATGACGCCTATATCGCCGGGTGGCTGAAACCCTACGTCTCCACCGCCGTGCTGGACGGCGTGGTCGTGGGTCTGCGCCGCTCGGACGGGGATTTGATCTTCGCGCCGAACGCCTATATTACCGCCGGTGAGGCGGCTCTGGTGCTGAACAACGTGTTGGGTCTGGCCGATGTCCCGGCGGCTATGTTGCCTGCGGAGATTGCCGCACCTGTTTGGGCACATCAGGCTACGGTGAACCTCACCGCAATGAGCATTATACCATTGGAGAATCCCGCTGTCTACCACAGTACGCTGACCCGTGCGGACGCGGCGGAATTGCTGCTCAATACCGCGCATCATTTGGAGGGACGGGCTACGCCTACGCCGTCGCTGTTGGGATGGGCGAGTTAGATTGTTTGTGCACACTATAATATGCAAACGGGACCGCATTTGCGGCCCCGTTTTTATTTTTTTAGTACACTTATGTATGAATCATTTGTCGCTTCGTAGCATTGGGTACTTGGTTCCGCGACTGTGGAGAGCACACTACATCCCCGCCTCAACCGCCGCAAAGTTTAACGAAATCAGCCCCGGATTCTTATCCTGAAACACTTCCTGAAACACCTGCTTCACAGTATCAAGCGAAAACAAATCAGCCGCCCGCATCAGTCCGCCCAGCATCGCCATGTTCTGGACTTTCACGTTCCCCAGCTTGACGGCGATGTTGGTAGCGTCTACAGAAATGACTTCCACATCATCACGTACAATTTCCTCCGTGACAATGGATCGATTACATACAACTACACCACCCGAACGGACGCGGGAAAGAAATTTATCCACAGAGGGCGTGTTCAATGTACACAGGATATCAATGTCCGAAATCACATAGGGGTTTCCAATCGGCAAGTCTGAAATTACAAGGGAGCAGTTGGCGGTTCCGCCTCGCATCTCTGCGCCGTAAGACGGCATCCACGCTACTTGTTTCCCTTGCCGCATCGCTATGCGTGCAACGATTTGTCCGAGCGTCATAATCCCTTGGCCGCCAAATCCGGCGAAGATGATTTTTGTCATCGTGCCGCCCTCCCTTCGTCTTTGTAAACACCGAGCGGATAGTAGGCAGTCATTTCCTTTTCCACAAACCGCATGGAATCGGTCGGGTTCATTTTGAGGCCGATATTACAGGCCGCCAACACTTCAACCATAGAAAATCCTCGTCCGTCAATTTGGTTTTGAAACGCCTTTTTAATCGTCTTTTTTGCCCGCAGGATATGCGGCACGTCATGGGAAGAAACCCGCTCGATATAAGCCGCACTCGGGATTTGGGCGAAGAGTTCCGACACTTGAAGCGGCTTGCCCTGCAGCCGTTCGATCCGTCCCCCGGGGCTGGTACTCGTTTTCTGCCCGACAAGCGTGGTTGGCGCCATTTGCCCGCCGGTCATGCCATAGATTGCATTGTTGACAAAAATAACCGTGATATTCTCGCCCCGATGCGCCGCATGGATAATCTCCGCCGTACCGATAGAGGCTAAGTCTCCGTCACCCTGATAGGTAAACACGATTTTATCCGGATTTGTCCGTTTGATGCCGGTCGCAACGGCAGGTGCTCTGCCGTGCGCCGCTTGGACACCGTCACAGTTGAAAAACTCATAGGCAAACACCGAGCAGCCCACAGAGGCGACCAAGATTGTTTTCTCCAAAACCCCAAGCTCCACGAGGCATTCGGCAACAAGCTTATTGATAATGCCGTGGGAACAGCCGGGACAGTATGTGAAAGGGGTATCGGTAAGCCCTCTGCTCTTTTCGTAGATTATCGTTCCCATGCTTACCCCTCCTCCCGCACAATTGCTCTGACTTTATCTGCCAGCTCAGACGGCTCAAAAACAACCCCGCCCGTACGTCCGCAGAAATGAACGGGATAACGATTCATGACGGCGAGGCGTACATCCTCAATCATCTGACCCATGGAGAGTTCGGCGACTAAGATATGCTTAACGGACTTTGGCAAGTCTAAAAAGACTTGATTGGGAAACGGCCATAAGGTAATCGGCCGAATCAGCCCGGCTTTTATTCCCTCCGTGCGGAGTGCGGCGATGGCATCTAACGCGATTCTCGCCGAAAGACCATAGGCTACTATGGCTGCTTCATCGCCCTCCCGCACATCGGATTCAACCATCGCTTCGTTTTCCATAATCTGCCGATACCGCTCCATCCGCCGCAGGTTCATCGCCTCCAACCGCTCGGCGGAGAGGTCGATAGAGGCAACTATATTTTTGGGACGGCGGTCGCTTTTACCATCTGCGGCCCAGGATTTATCGCCCTCAACAACGGGTACATCCTTGATTTCGGCGGGTTCCATCATCTGACCCAAGATGCCGTCACCGAGCAGCATCACCGGCGTGCGGTATCGGTCAGCAACGTTGAATGCGTGTTGTGTCAGGTCTGCAAGCTCCTGGACGCTATAGGGGGCGTAGACAGGCGTGAAATAGTCTCCGTTGCCGCCGCCTCGTGTGACTTGGAAATAGTCTGCCTGGCCGGGGAGTATTCCGCCGAGGCCCGGCCCCGCACGGGTGATATTCACGATCAAGCAGGGCAAATCCGCCCCCGCCAAGTAGCTGATTCCCTCTTGTTTGAGTGCAATCCCGGGCGAGGACGAGCTGGTCATCGCACGAACACCCGCCGCCGCCGCGCCGTAGACCATGTTAATCGCCGCCGTTTCGCTCTCGGCTTGGACGCACACCCCGCCTGCCTGTTCCATGTGTGCCGCCATATACTCCGGGATTTCATTTTGCGGCGTAATGGGGTAGCCGAAATATGCCTTGCAACCGGCACGGATTGCCGCCGCACAGATGGCTTCGTTGCCCTTCATCAATGTTTTCATTTATTGATTCTCCAATTAATTTTTGCCGAGAGTTCGGCGAGGATTTTGTCCTCCGCTTTGCGGAGGACAAAATCCTGTCGGCGTAAGACTGCTATACACGCTCCACTTTGATTGCGCTGTCCGGACAGATGATTGCGCAAACTGCACAGCCCGTACAAAGCTCTTGGCTTTGGCACTTGACGGGGTTATACCCTTTCGTATTTACAAAGCTTTTATCCAGGGTCAGGATATCTTTCGGACACGCATCAACACAGAGGGAGCAGCCTTTGCAACCCACTATGTCCACACTCAGCTTAACTCTTGGCATACCGTTTCCCCCTGACCGAATTTTCGAAATCGCTGATACCGTTGTTCCAGCCGCACCGCCGCATCCAAGGCCGAAAGCTCCTGAAGCGTGCCATGCAAACTGTCCCGCAGGGTCTCCATCTGCTCTTCCGCACTCTGACCCGCTTCAGCGAGCACTCGTTCCACAACGCCGAAACGAAGCATATCCGCGGCAGTCAGTTTCAAACAGGCCGCCGCCTCGGCGACTTTTTTTGCGTCTTTCCACAAGATGCTGGCGCAACCCTCCGGCGAAATCACCGAATAAATCGCCTGCTCCATCATCCAGACCCGATCCGCGACAGCCAAGGCCAAGGCCCCGCCGCTGCCGCCTTCTCCGATGAGCACGGAGATAATCGGCACTTTGAGTACCATCATCTCCATCAGATTTTCCGCAATCGCCTGTCCCTGCCCACGCTCTTCTGCGCCTATGCCGCAAAACGCTCCGGCGGTATCGACAATACACACCACAGGCCGACCGAATTTCTCCGCCTGCTGCATGAGCCGCAAAGCTTTCCGATATCCCTCCGGGTTTGCCGATCCGAAATTGCGGTGCACCTTATCCTTGGTGTCCTGCCCCTTTTCGAGCGCAATTACCGTCACGGGAAGCCCGCAAAGCCGACCGATACCGCCCACAACAGCCGAATCATCGGCAAACCGCCTGTCTCCGTGCAGCTCAAAAAAATCCGTTGTAATTGCGTCAATCACCTGTTTCCCGGTCAGCCGACCTTTCGCACGGGCCGCTTTTACCCGTTCAATCGCGTCGTTCATGCCCGCACCTCCTGCGTATGTAGTCCCAGCAAGGCTGAAATTTGCACCCTTTGCACGGCGCGCGGTGCAATCGCATCCACAAAGCCGTGATCGAGCAGAAACTCCGCCCGTTGGAAATCATCGGGCAGTTTTTTTCGTATCGTCTGCTCAATGACACGCTGCCCGGCAAAGCCAATCAAGGCACCCGGCTCCGCCAGAATAATATCCCCGTCCATAGCAAAGCTGGCCGTTACGCCGCCTGTCGTCGGGTCTGTGAGTACCGTCAGGTAAAGCAGTCCCGCATCGCTGTGCCGCTTTACTGCGCCCGAAATCTTTGCCATCTGCATGAGAGACAAAATCCCCTCCTGCATCCGTGCGCCGCCGGAGACGGTGTAACCGATTAGGGGCAAACGCTCTGCCGCTGCCGTCTCAAACAGACGGGTAATCTTTTCGCCCACCACCGTACCCATACTGCCCATCATAAAATACGGCTCCATGACGAACAGACAAGCAGGCATCCCGTCAATCTCACAACGACCCGTCACTACGGCCTCTTTTTCCCCGCAAGACCGCATGGCACTCTGCAATTTATCTACATAGCCCGGAAACTCTAACAAATCTCGGCTCTCCATCTGACCGTTTAACTCTTCAAATGTGTCGGCATCCGCCAATAGGGCAATGCGCTGACGGGCAGTAAGCCGAAAATGGTGGCCGCAGACGCAAACGCCCATCCGTTCCGCCAAATCACATTCTAAGTTTTGGTGGCCGCATTTCGGACACGCCCGCATCAGCTCCGTCTGCTCCACCACGGGCCGTTTCGTTCTGCCGCCTTTTTCCAGTACATTTCTCGTTTTTCGGAACCGTCCGTCCAGTTTCATCAGCTAGTCACCTGCCTTGAAGTCGGTAAGTAATTACCGGATCGAAATGCCGGGCTGTCAATCGTTATAATCTGCTCTTCAATGTTGCATTTAATCCCGTCAATGACAAGCTCGGAGAGTGCCGCCTGCATTTTCCGAAGTGCTTCTTCCCGTGTCTTGGCGTGGACAATCAATTTTCCGAGCAGAGAGTCATAATAGGGCGGCACGACATAGCCCTGATAAAGTGCCGTATCAAACCGAACCTGCGGCCCGCCGGGGACATGAAAAAAGCCGATCTCCCCCGCGGACGCCGCATGAATGCGGCACTCAATGGATGCGCCACCCGCTTGGATGTCCGCTTGCGTAACATCCAGGGGAATCCCGTCTGCGATGCGAATTTGCCACTTCACGATATCAATCCCCGTGGCCATCTCCGTCACCGGATGTTCTGTTTGGAGCCGAGTACACATTTCCGTAAAGTAGAAATTTTCACCCTCCAGCAAAAACAAAGCTGTCCCCGCATTGGTGTAGCCCGCCGCTTTCGCCGCACGGACAGCGGCCTCGCACAGAGCGGTGCGAAGCTCCGTTGTCAGAGCGGGAGACGGGGCTTCCTCTACAAGTTTCTGTCCCTTGTGCCGAATGCTGCATTCCCGCTCTCCCAGCGCAACTGCATTGCCGTGTTCATCGGCCAGAATCTGGACTTCCACATGCTTGACGGCGGCCTTTGTGTCTGTGAAACCGCTGTCGGAGCTCACAGGCACCCCGGCCTGTTTCACAAGCTCCCGTGCCTGCGCCTTGTCTCCCATCTGAGATATGACCTCCGGCCGCGGCCCCACGAAAGCCAATCCGTGCTTTTGGCAAAGTGCCGCAAAGTCCGCATTCTCCGCCAAAAATCCATAGCCCGGATGAACCGCTTGCGCACCCGTAGCAAGGGCGGCGGTCACGATTCGCTCTTGGTGTAAATAGCTCTCCTGCGCAGTAGGGCCGCCGATACAGATGTTCTGGTCGGCGAGGGAGACGTGAAGTGCCTCTTCGTCAGCGGTGGAATAAACTGCCACGGTGGAGATTCCCATCTCCTTACAGGCTCTGATAATCCGCACGGCCACTTCGCCTCGATTTGCAATCAGCAACTTTGAAAACAAGGCCTACGCCCCCTTTACCGCAAATGAAAATTCACCCGAAATACAAAGTTTCCCCGCTACATATCCCTTGCCCTGCCCAAAATAAAAGGGGCCTTTTTGTGCGGTAATCGTACAAGTAAACTCAATTGTATCACCGGGAAGTACCATGTGTTTAAAGCGCACCTTATCCAAGCTCGTAAAGTAAGGCGTCATCCCCTCGCCCGCTTTCTCCAAGAGGAGCGCGCAGGCGGACTGTGCCATCATTTCACAGAGAATCACACCCGGTACTACGGGATTCCCCGGAAAATGTCCCTGCAAAAACCATTCATCGCCTCGGACGGTATATCGCCCTGCGGCAACTCCGTCTTCCACCGTGGCCTCGTCTACCAAAAGCATAGGCTCACGGTGCGGGAGGATGCGTTTAATTTCTTCTCGATTCATCTTACTCGCACCTCATCTGAAACAGCGGCTGGCCGAATTCTACAAGCTGTCCGTTGCCGTGATAGCATTGCGTAATCACACCGTCCTGCTCTGCCGTAATCTCGTTCATGAGCTTCATGGCCTCAATCACACAGAGGATATCGCCCGCTTTGACCGCCTGCCCGACCGACACAAAGGGCGGGTCATCGGGCGACGGTGCGATATAAAACATCCCCAACACGGGCGAAGTGACAGTCACAAGTTCCGCCTCTTCCATAGCGGAGGCAGGTTCCTCCACGACAGGAACCGTGTCCTCCGCAGGCGGAACCGATGTCATCTGCACCGGTGCCGCCGCTTGGGGCAATACAGGCGCGACAACCGCCTCAGTCCGCGGACGGCGCAGGGTAATCCAACCCTCACTCGCCTGTAACTTCAATTCTTCCAGCCCAAACTCCGTCAGCACGGAGGCCAGCGCACGAATTTTCTCCAGTTCCATGTTCTAAGTTACTCCCTTCCAAGGTGTACTATATCTTTCCGAACGCCAAGCAAGCATTATGCCCGCCGAAACCGAACGATGTACTGAGCGCAAGCCGAATGTCCGCTTTGCGGGCGACGAGCGGCACATAGTCCAAATCACAATCCGGGTCCGGCTCCGTCAACCCAATCGTCGGCGGAACAAGCCCTTCCTGCATCGCCATAATCGCCGCAACGGCCTCCACCGCACCGGCGGCACCCAGCGTGTGGCCCACCATACTCTTGATGGAACTCACCAGCATGTCTTTCGCACGTTCGCCGTAGACCTGCTTAATTGCCTGTGTCTCCATCACGTCATTGAGCGGTGTGCTTGTGCCGTGTGCGTTGATATATACACGGGTCTCGTCTTGCAGTCCGGATTCATCCAACGCCATCTGCATACACGCGGCGGCAGCCTTCGCCTCGGGGTCGGGTGCCGTGATGTGGTAGGCGTCACAATTCGTTCCATAGCCTACGACTTCACAGTAAATCTTTGCGCCCCGTGCTTTTGCGTGTTCGTACTCTTCCAAAATCAGAGCCGCCGCCCCCTCGCCCATGACAAACCCGCTCCGCCGTTTGTCAAAGGGAACCGAGGCCATGTTTTTATCCTCGCATTGTGTGAGTGCCGTCATGTTGGCAAACCCGGCAAGGCCGATGGGTACAATCGAAGCCTCAGAGCCGCCGCTGATTACAGCGTCCAAATACCCGTGCCGAATCGCCCGCACGGCCTCTCCGATTGCGTTCGTGGAAGTTGCGCAAGCCGTAGTCACCGGCAGGCAAGAACCCTTCGCCTGATAGCGAATCGCCATGTGTCCCCCTGCGAGGTTTGCAATCATCATGGGGATGCAGTGCGGCGAGACACGGCGCGGCCCTTTCTCTTGAAGCTTGATGACATCATTAGAAATTGACCCGATGCCGCCAATCCCGGAGCCAAAATAAACGCCGAATCTGGAGGGTTCTACCTGTCCCTCCAGTCCACTCTCCGCCATCGCCTGTGCGACCGCCGCCAAGCCGTATTGTACAAACAAGTCCGTCTTCCGAACCTCCGCTTTTTCCATGTACAGCGTCGGGTCAAAATCCCGCACCTCAGCTGCAAGATGCACCTTATATTCCGAGGTGTCAAACCGTGTAATGGTATCGATTCCATTCGTCCCGCTAATCAGCCCCTGCCAAAATGCAGGCACATCGTTCCCGATTGGGGTAATCGCCCCGAGGCCCGTTACTACAACTCTCCGCATATATGTTCGCTCCTTTCTAAGTCATTCGGTTACATTGCCAGTCCGCCGTCGACACGGATGACTTCGCCTGTGATATAGCTCGCACCATCACCGGCGAGAAATGTAACCAAGTTGGCAACTTCCGTCGCCGCCCCCATCCGTTTAAACGGAATAGCGTTCGAGAGGGCATACTCACTGCCCAAATGCGCCGTCGTCTCCGGTTCACTAAACCCGGTCGCACCGGCATTGCAACAGATATTCCGCGCG
>WRAK01000025.1 GCA_009780235.1 Oscillospiraceae bacterium | reverse complement strand
GGGAAGCGGAACTGCCGCTCGGCAGTACAGAAGGGGGAGGATGTCACCGCCGCTGTCGTCTCGGCAAAACCCCCGGCGATGGTCATGGCCGCAAGAGCCAGCGATTCGCCCATGGTCGAACAGGCACCGAACAGACCGAAGTAGGGAATCTCGCTGTCCCTGTGGCCGTAGGAAGAGCCGATGCACTGGTTGAGCAAATCGCCCGCGAACAAAAACTCCACCGCGCTCGGCGGGATTCCGGCCTTGTCCGCCGCGAGCGCGAAGACCGTGCGCTGCATGATGCTCTCGGCCTTTTCCCAAGTGGCCTCGCCCCAGTAGGAATCGATGTTAATTTGGTCAAAGCTGTTCCCCAGCGGACCTTCGCCCTCTTTCTTCCCCGCCACGGCGGCGTGGCCGATGAGGACGGGCGGCGCAGGGAATACCATTGTCTGCTTGCCTATTTTTGGCATAGTGCGGCCTCCGAATTGCTTGATTGGGTTTCACTATACTATTCGCCGATTTCAGGTCAAATATACAGAGGGAAATGCCCCGTTTCGTCCTCTATGAGCAGCCGAATCTCCTGTTGACGGCCCGTTTCGGCGTTGACGTAGACCAGTACCGCTTGTCCGTCCGCCGCCCGACAGCGAAACGCATAACAGAGTGCTTCCCGCCCTCCGGCTATGGCGAGAATGACCATGTCGTAATCCTCTGCGATGAGCGTGTCGGGGACGGCAGTCAAGGCTTCTTCCTTTGTGACTGCGGGCATCGGAGGCTCCCGCTCTCTATGCGCGGCCGATACAAAATCGGTGACACGCCCGTTGTCCAGCGCGATACTGATTTGCACCGCATCGGGGTAGATGAGCACACCGTCCGATACAGGGACAAATTGCGCCGCAACTCGATGTCCCTCCCGCCGCCAACGGCGCAGGGTTACGCCCTCGTATCCGTTGCGGGTCAAAAAATCTTCGGCGAGCGCAATCCCCTCCTCCGCGGTCAGCGCGGCCGTGCGGACTTGTCGGGCTGTCTCCATTCGCATCACCCGTCCGCTCGCGCGGCAAACCTCCGCCGTGAAGTCACCGCCGTCTATGCGGGCACGGAATTTGTGGCTGCCCGTGTGGGTGAAGATATTTTCTCGTAGTCCCGTGAATGCGGCAAGCTCTGCGCGGGCGATTTCTACGGTAGTGCCCGCCTCTGCGGGCGCGGATACCGGGGTAGTACCTGTGAGCTGTTCTTCGATTTGGGCCATGGCTTCCAGGGTTGGCTCTAATTCGAGAGGCGGACAGCCAAAGGCCGCCCTTACGAGAGCGATGGTCTCCGATAGGGCTTCGAGTTCGGCGCGTTCCCCGGGGGCGTGGCCGTCCCGTCCGTGCGCGGTGCGGGCGAGGGTGCGGGCATAGTCTCTTACGTGGGCAAACCATGCGGCGGTTTCTTCTGTTTCGATGGGTAACTTCTCCAAGACAACAGCGGCCTCGGCGGCTCGGCCGTATAGTGCAGTTGCCACGGCGGTGAAGGTCTCCGGCGAGGCGGCGTAGCGGCCTTTTCTGAGTGCCAAATCCATCTCCGCCACGCTCTCCGAAAGCTTGACCAGCGAAACCGTGCGCCCCTCCTCCTGCACCCTATGGAGCTGTCCGAGCTCTAACCGCTGCTGATAGATAAATCCGGCCAGCACGAAGATGAGTGCGAAATTGAAGCTGATGAGCAGGACAATCCAACGTCTTTTATCCACCTTGCATCCCCCCTCTTTTTAGTGAATAACCGTTTCGGTTCCCGCTCTTAGTTATTCACGATTCACCATCAGTTATTCACCGCTCACTTCTGTTTGTGTTGACTAACCCGCCCTCTGCGTGCTAGATTGGATAATAATGTTATAACTTGCAGGGGCCGATGCCCACATCGGCCCGTCCCGTTTCTTCGGCGGTCACGGGTCGATGCGGGCATCGACCCCTACGTAAAACAGGAGGCCCCCCATGCTTAAACATCGTGCCATGCAGCGTACTTGGTTGGAAATCGACCTTGACGTGCTTCAACACAATTACGACATCCTCACCTCCCACATGCAGCCGAACACATCGCTGATTGTGGTCGTCAAAGGGGACGGCTACGGCAATGGGGCGGGGATGGCGGCTGACCTTCTGGGGCGGAATGAGATCGTCGCGGGGCTTGCCGTTGCGAGTTTGGACGAGGGCATTGAACTGCGGCGGCGGGGACATGACAAAACCATCCTCCTCTTCTGCTACACGCCGCCGGAGTTGGCGGAGGAGATTGCGGCGCACAATTTGACCACAACGCTCTGGTCAGCGGAGCAAGCGCGGGCGTTGGATGCCGCCGCCAAAGCCGCCGGATGCCGTGTGTCGGCACACATCAAACTGGACACGGGCATGTGCCGTCTCGGCGTGGCCGCCCGCAGACCCGAACACTACGAAGCCGCCGTCGCCGAGTGCGAGGCGATACTGGCCTGCGAATACCTCGATATCAGCGGCATTTATACCCACTTCGCCACCTCTGGTTTGCTAGATACGGAGCAGACGGACACGCAGTTTGCAAACTTCAAGGCCATTGTGGACGCATTGGAAGCCCGCGGCCATACGCTCCCGCAAATCCACTGCGCCAACTCGGGGGCGACGATGTTTCATCCGCATATGCACTACGGGCTTGTCCGCAGCGGGTGTATGCTCTTCGGCATCCAATGCTGCTGGTCCGAGCAAGTGCGGGAGACGGCGACGCATCCCATGCAGGTGCGGGGACGCATCGCGCAGATACAGCACCTCATCCCCGGTGACCAAATCGGTTACGACAGAGCCTATGCGGTCACGGATCCGATGACTATCGCCATCCTCGCCGCAGGCTACGGCGACGGTATCCCCGCCCGCATTTTCGGGACGACAGGGCCCTTGGTGAACGGCAAAGTCGCCCCGGTGGTGGGGATTTCTATGGACCAGATGATGATTGACATCACGGACATTGCGGGCGTCACGGCGGGTCAAATCGTTACCTTCGCCGGAGCCGACCACGGTACCGTTCGAGACATTGAGCAGACGGGTGCGGCCATGGGCATACATCCGGGAGATTTCCTCACAGGCTTTCCCCGCCGTGTGCCGCGCATATACTATCAGGGCGGCGAAATCGTCGCCGTGGACGGGCTGTCAGGCCCGATGGACGTTTCATCAACCGGAGGACACCCATGACCAAACAAGCAAAATCCCGCGAGCAAATCTCTGTATTTGTCTCCGTGACCAATATTATATTCAACACGCTGTTGACCTCTTTCCAACTTTTCGCCGGCATTTTCGCGGGGTCACAGGCGATGATTTCCGACGCCATTCACAGCCTGTCCGACGGGCTGAGTACGATTCTCGTCATCATCGGCGTGAAGTTGGCGGCGCAGAAACCGGACGCGAAGCATCAATACGGCCACGAGCGGTTCGAGAGCGTGGCGGCTATCTTGCTGTCCGCCGTCCTCGTCGTCACCGGCGCGGGTATCGGCTGGGCGGGGATACAGCGGATTATCGACGCCGGCACGACCCCCATCGCCGAGCCCGGTATACTGGCCCTCATTGCGGCGATAGTCGGCATCGCGGTGAAAGAGTCCATGTACTGGCGTACCCGCTACTACGCCAAGAAGCTCAACTCCAGCGTTCTCATGGCCGACGCTTGGCACAACCGCTCCGATTCCCTCAGTTCCATCGGCAGTTTTGCGGCAATTTTGGGCGCACGGATGGGTTTCCCCGTGCTTGACCCCTTGGCCAGCATTATAATCAGCGTGTTCATCCTCAAGGTGGCCGTGGACGTGTTCCGCAACGCCGTGGGCAAAATGACAGACCGCGCCGTAGATGAAGAAACCGCCACCGCCATCCGCGCCGTCGTAGAGGCACAGCACGGCGTGACAGCACTTGACCTGCTCCAAACCCGTGTCTTCGGCGACCGTGTCTATGTGGACATCGAAATCGCCATCGACCGTGACCTCCCGCTCCATGCGGCGCACGACATCGCGCAGGGGGTTCACAACGCGGTAGAGGCAGGGTTTCCGGCGATTAAGCATTGTATGGTGCATATGAATCCGACGGCGGCGGGAGAGGTGCAATAAAATCCCCTGCCCCCAGAGTATATATACGCGGTAAGCGTTATGATTCGTCACACAGTTGAATTGACCGTGCCAAACGCAAGCGCAAAGCAGTTTTACGATTTTATGATAAACCCTTGTGACCAACGATACAGCGAATGGTGGCAAGGGGAACATTTGCAGTTTCACATCGTGAAACACGGCAAGGAAAATCATCTTGGTGATGTGGTTTTTATGGATGAATATTTAGGTAAAAACCGCCGATTGACTTTCTTCGCAGTCGTAATCACAGCAAACCGCCCGAATAAAATCGAATGGCAGATGAAGAAAGCAAATCTGCGGCTTCCTGCAGTCGTGGATTTGGAGTTAAACGATACCGATGCTGGCATTCGGTTAAAACATGAGCTGCGGATTGGTTATTCGGGTATCGGGAAATTGTTCGACCCATTCATCAAATTATATTTCAGCAAATCTTTCCGGAACGCACTTGAAGAACATTGTAACATTGAGTGGTTCAAACTGGCTGCATATCTTGCCGCATAACCATGCCACCTAATTCTAATAACCAAGGAGAACAAAGTATGCGATTCATATTACTCGGCTACGACGGCACAGACGCAGACGCGCCCGCACGGCGGGCGGCGGCACGGGCGGCACACTTGGAGGGTGCAAAAACCCTCTGCGATGCGGGCATCTTCCAATACGGCGGTGCCTTGCTCGACAAGGAGGGCAAGATGATTGGCTCCATGATGGTACTGGAGTACCCCTCGGAAGAAGCCCTCCGGGCGGAGTTTTTCCCGGTTGAGCCGTATGTCACGATGGGCGTGTGGCAGGAGATTGTGGTGCATCCGTTCGGGCTTGCGGGGATGTTTGGGGGGTAGGGGGTGGTCCCCTCCGGCCGTCTAACGGCGACGGCCCCTCGTAAACGAGGGGGGCTAAGGGCAGGGCAAGAGCTTCCCTCGTTTACGAGGGAGGTGGCCGCCGCGCAGCGGCGGTCGGAGGGAGTTCTCCCCCAGTCGCCTACGGCGATAACTGACACCCCAAGAGCGAAGCGATTGGCTCGGCGGAAGGAATGCCTGTGGTGCAGCCCCCTCGCAAGCGAAGGGGCCCGGGGTCAAGGACGACCACCCCACCGCCTGCGGCGGCACCCCTCCAAGGAGGGGAATCAGGGCATCACAACTGCAACACCGCGAGCAACATAAGTAACGCCCCGCTCACCCATGACACATCTGCCGTGACCCGCGCGGCCAATCGTCCGCCCAGTCTGCATCCGACGGCGACGGCGCACACGGTCAGCCCGAAAGTCACGCCCACCGTGAGCAATGCGCCTGCGCCGAGCAAACCCGCGCCCAATCCGGCGGCGATGCCGTCTAATGACAGGGCGATGGCGAGTGCCGCCGCTTCGGGCAGGGAGAGCGTACGGGAGCCGTCGGCATCGGCTGTCTTGGGGTCGGCGTAGACTTGGAGGATGAACCTGAGGTTAAACGCAGAAAATTTAATCTGCCCGCCCAAGTCGCCGCGGCGGCGAATCCAGTTCTTGAGCGAGCTGTCGCAGACCCGAATCACGCCGAGGCCAAACAGAATCATAAAACTAAACATCGCCGCCAAACTGTCGTCCATCCACTCGCCCATTACACCGCCGAGCAAAAGTGTCAAACCCAAAACGCCGCTGCAAATCAAACTGATGACGAGCAACGACCCGACAGGGATACGGATTTTTTGACTGCCATAGGCAAACGAAGCCAACAGCGCATCCACCGACAGCGCAGACGCCAGAATGATTGCTTGGAAAACGGAAAAAAACATAATAAAACAACCCCTTGGAATTCGGATATATACGCATCCTATTCTCCAAGGGGTTGTTTTGTTGTCAGTTGACGTGTTACACCGCTCTTTGCACTTTGCCGGAGCGCATGCACCGGGTGCAGGCGTGTACGTGTTTCGGCGAACCATTCACCACTGCTTTGACCCGCTTCACGTTGGGCTTCCACATGCGGTTCGACCGCCGGTGGGAGTGGCTGACCTTGATGCCGAAGGAGACACCCTTGTCGCAATATGCACATTTTGCCATTCTCTTGCACCTCCCCCACAGGGCAGGCCCTGTGGGGGCCCCCCCTCATTTAATCTATTATACGGCGGAAATGAATTCCGCCTATATCAAGATTTTTGCTTTGCAAAAATGCTTGGACGCCGGACTCCCGGCGGCGGGACAGAAGTCCCACCCTGGATGGATAAGTCTCGTTAATAAACAGAGCAAGAAGTATTGTACCAGATTCTCAAGCGAATTGCAAGAGGAAACGGGCAAAAAGTATGTCTTTTTCGCATTTGAAAACTTTCGTCAAATTGCCTGTATTTTCACCCCCCCCGCTGGATTTTCTGCGCAATATCCAATTGTTTTTGCAAGGGGATGTGATATAATGGGACGAGAAGAGAATGCCCCTGTGACATGTAATTCTTGTCACGGAAGCGGAAAACCCTTTCAAACAACAATTTAAAGGAGTAAAACTAAGAATGAGCAGCCTATTATTACCCCTACTATTCATCGGCGGAATTTTTATATACCTGTATAAGTTCAAGCCTTCTGCATTTATAACAGCAAGGAAATTTTTAGTTATTTTAGTGGGACTGGGATTTATCGGCGGCGGGATTGCCATGTACATATACAGCACATCCATAGCAAGATATGATTTTTTCCACCCCGATTTCGGCATAAGAGATACGCTTTCCACGGGCGGCATTGCCCTTGCCTTTGCGGGTCTTATTGTTTTGGTTGCATACTTTGTTGTGCAGTCTTTAAAAAAATCGCAAAAATAAACAGACAGCTATTCACTTTACACCTGCAATACTGTCAAAAAAAGAATATGTAATATGTGTACATTGCGGGATAGTATTTTTGAAATCCGAGGTGACACAACCAAACACACAAGCCGGAATATATAATATTCCCGGCTTGTGTGTTTGCAAGGGCGACAATGAATCGTCAGCACGTTTCACCCTGCACCATACATAGGCACAGACGATTGATATCCTCTCTTTTGAACCCCAACGCAAGTACAATAAATAAAATCCCAATTTTTCTTCGCCGCTTTCCTTGAAAATTGCTCGGATTTTTGATAGAATGGTATGTCGTTAATCTTTATGTAGGGACGATCGACCTCGGTCGCCCGCCGTTCCGGCGCGTACCGTGCATGGACACGGGCGACCGGGGACGGCCGCCCCTACGAACAACAATCGGAGAGAGACATATGCCTATCAAAATCGGAATCGACATCGGCAGTACCACGGTCAAGGTGGTGCTGTTGGACGAACATAACACCCTCCTCTACCGGGTCTACGCCCGGCATTATTCCAAGGTGCGGGAGGAGGCGGCGCATCAACTGCGGCAAGTGGCCGAGCGGCTTGCGGGGCAGGAGGTTGTGCCCATTATCACGGGTTCGGCGGGCTTGGGCGTGTCTGACGCCGCAAACATCGCCTTTGTGCAGGAGGTCTACGCTACCGCCGCCGCCGTGAATACCTACATCCCCGACACGGATGCCGTCATCGAACTCGGCGGGGAGGATGCGAAGATTATCTTCTTCGGCCGCACGCTGGAGGAGCGCATGAACGGCTCCTGCGCCGGGGGGACGGGGTCGTTTATCGACCAGATGGCCACCCTCTTGGACGTATCGGCTTTAGAACTGGACGCGCTTGCGCTCAAACACGAGAAAATCTACCCCATCGCCTCCCGCTGCGGGGTGTTTGCCAAGAGCGACATCCAGCCGCTGCTCAATCAGGGCGGGCGAAAAGAGGACATTGCGGCCTCTATTTTCCAAGCCGTGGTTGACCAGACCGTCGGCGGTCTGACGCAGGGACGGGAACTGACAGGCAAAATCGTATTTTTGGGCGGCCCGCTGACGTTTTTGCAAGGTCTGCGGGACCGCTTTGTTGCGACTTTGGAGCTGGACGAGGAACACGCCGTGTTCCCCGAAAACGCCGACACTTTCGCCGCCATCGGTGCCGCACTCTGCACGGAGGGCGTGGAGGCCATGCCCTTTGAGGAACTTTTGCGCCGTCTCGAAGAATCCGCCGCAGAGTCCGGTCTCACGGACATCTTGCCGCCCCTTTTCGCTGACGAGGATGAGGTGGATGCCTTCCGCGCCCGCCACGCCAAAGCGGCCCCCGATCCGGTAGACGCCGAGACCTACAGGGGCGATGCCTATCTCGGCATTGACGCGGGGAGTACGACGACGAAGATGGTACTCATCACGCCCGACGGCGGGATTTTATACAGCTACTACGGCTCCAACAAGGGTAATCCGGTCACGATTCTGCTGGCGGAGCTGAAAACCCTCTATGCCTTCTGCGGCGATCGCATTACGATTCGATCGAGTGCGGTGACGGGCTACGGCGAAGATTTGATTCGGAGTGCGTTTTCGATTGACCTTGGTCTCGTCGAAACCATCGCCCACTATCGGGCGGCGCGGCATTTTAATCCGCAAGTGGACTTCATCATCGATATCGGCGGACAGGACATGAAGTGCTTCAAAATCCGCAACGGTGCCGTAGACAGTATCTTGCTCAACGAGGCCTGTTCTTCGGGTTGCGGGAGTTTTATCGAGACTTTTGCCCGTGCATTGGGGCATGAGATTGCCGAGTTTTCCACACTTGGCCTCTTAGACCAGACGCCGACCGACCTCGGCAGTCGGTGTACGGTGTTTATGAACTCCTCCGTCAAGCAGGCGCAGAAAGAGGGGGCGGGCGTGGAGAGTATCTCTGCGGGACTGTCGCTTTCCGTGGTAAAAAACGCCATTTATAAGGTCATCCGCGCCGCGACGGCGGACGATTTGGGGCAACACATCGTCGTACAGGGCGGCACCTTCCTCAACGATGCGGTGTTGCGCGGCTTCGAGCAGGAGATTGGCCGTGAGGTCACCCGTCCCACGATTGCGGGACTGATGGGTGCCTATGGCGCGGCCTTGTCGGCTAAGGATTTCACAGGCGAGACCGGGCATCTGTTGGATGCAAGCGCATTGGAGAACTTTACCCATACGGCGAAGCCCGGCGTCTGTAAGGCCTGCACGAATCGGTGCAGTCTGACGATTAACTGCTTTGACGGCGGCAGAAAATTCATCTCCGGTAACCGCTGTTCCGTCCCGCTCGGCGGGGTAAAAGGCGGGGAGCCGAATTTGATGCGCTATAAATACGAGAAAATCCGAGCTATGACGGGCAAGGGCGCGGGCGACGGGAGCCGGGGCAGGATTGGGTTACCGTTGGGGCTGAATATGTATGAGATTCTGCCGTTTTGGTACGCGTTTTTTACGAATCTCAATTTTGAGGTTGTCCTCTCCCCCGAGTCTACCCGTGAGCTGTATCAAAAGGGTCAGCGGAGCATTCCATCCGATACGGTATGTTATCCCGCCAAGCTTTTGCACGGGCATGTGGAACACCTCGTGGACATGGGCGTGGACAGCATTTTCTACCCCTGTATGCCCTATAACTTCGACGAGGGCAAGGGCGACAATCACTACAATTGCCCCGTTGTGGCGTATTATCCCGAGCTTCTGCGGGTGAATATGTCCCGTTTGGACGGGGTGCGGTATTACGATGCCTATTTCGGCATCCATCGGCCGAAGGATTTGGAGGAAAAAGCAGCGGAGTTCTTCAAAACCGAGTTTGGGATTCCGAAGCAAGAGACTGCGGCGGCCATCCGCAAGGCTTACACGGCTTACGAACAGTTCCGTCAGGACGTGCGAGACGAGGCGGCGAAGTATATCGCACAGGCCAGAGCAGAGGGCAAGCGCATCTTAGTCGTAGCCGGGCGGCCGTATCATATCGACCCGGAGATTAACCACGGGCTGGATGAGCTCATCGGCTCCTACGGCCTCGTGCTGATTACAGAGGACAGCATCGACCATCTCGTGGACAAGGAAAAGCGCAAAGTCCTCAACCAGTGGACGTATCACGCGAGAATGTACGACGCCGCCCGCTACGTCGGCACCCAGCCGGACATGCAGCTGATTCAACTCGTCAGCTTCGGTTGCGGGATTGACGCCATCTCTACGGACGAGATGCGGGATATCTTGGAGGCGAGCGGGAAGTTGTATACGCAGATTAAGATTGACGACATCTCGAATCTCGGCACGGTGAAGATTCGGATTCGCAGCTTGATTGCGGCGGCAGATGCCTTGGATGGGAAAGAGGTTCTGTAGGGGCGGCGTCCCCGACGCCCCGCTCCCCTACATCGTACATATTGGTTGAAACGACGGGGCGTCGAGGACGCCGCCCCCTACATTGCATAGGAGATTCTAATCCATGGCAAAACTAACCTACGACAAACACGGACGGCTCCTGTTTACGAAGGAGATGAAAAAAGAATATACCCTCCTCATGCCGCAGATGTTGCCTGTGACGTTCGGGCTGATGCAGCGGCTGTTGGAGTTGGAGGGGTATAAGGTTGAAGTGCTCGACACCACGCACCGCGGCATCGTGGAGACAGGCTTGAAGTATGTCCACAACGATACTTGCTACCCCGCGCTCTTGGTCATCGGACAGCTCATTGAGGCTGTGAAGAGCGGGAAGTATGATATCAACAAGGTCGGCCTGCTCATCTCACAGACGGGAGGCGGGTGCCGCGCTTCCAACTATATCCATTTGCTCCGCAAGGCTTTGAAGAAAGCGGGGCTCGCGCATATTCCCGTAGTGTCGGTGAACCTGTCCGGCATGGAGAAGAATCCCGGATTTCGGATTCGTCTGCGGGTGCTGCGACGGTTGATTCCGGCGATGCTCTATGGAGATTTCCTCGTACACCTCGGCAACCAATGCCGTCCTTATGAGGTAGAGCCGGGGGCGACGAACGCGCTCATCACTCGTTGGTCTGACCGTCTTACTGTGATGTTCAAAAAAAACCAAGGGCGCAGCAAGACAGACATGCGCTTCCAAATGGAGCAAATGGCCAAAGATTTTGCCGCCATCCCGCTCGCAGGCGAGAAAAAAACACGGGTCGGCATTGTCGGCGAGATTTATGTGAAATTCGCGCCGTTAGGGAACAATAATTTGGAAGATTTCCTGCTCTCCGAGGGTTGTGAGCCTGTCGTCCCCGGTGTGACGGACTTTTTGCTGTTTAAGATTGACAACCGCATTGAAGATATCGCCCTCTACGGCGGCGGGTTTTGGAAGAAGAAGCTCTGTCAGATATTCAAGGGCTACATCGAGGGCCTGCAGAACATCATGATTGCCGCTGTGAAAACCCAGCCGAAATTCGCGCCGCTTGCGCCGTTCTCCGAGCTGAAAGCGGGGGTACAGGGCTATCTCGGTTACGGCAACAAGATGGGCGAGGGCTGGCTGCTCACGGCGGAGATGATAGAGCTCATTCACGCCGGGGTGCACAATATCGTCTGCACACAGCCCTTCGGCTGTCTGCCGAACCATGTGGTCGGCAAGGGGATGATACGGAAACTCAAGGATGATTTTCCGCAGTCGAATATCGTGTCGATTGACTACGACCCCGGCGCGACGAAGATTAATCAGGAGAATCGGATAAAGTTGATGTTAGCGAGTGCGAATCGTAGTGCAAATTCTGCACATTAGGAGGATTTTCTTATGAGCGGCGTCGAAACATATAGCGAAAAACTATTCGAAAGCATCAAGCACACCAACGAATTTGAACAGGAATATTGGTCTGCGCGGGAGCTTGCAAAAGCCCTGGAATACAAGGATTACAGAAACTTTCTTGTCCCTGTAGACAAGGCGATGGAGGCCTGCCAAAACAGCGGTCAAGAGATTTTTGATCATTTCGGTGAAGCCACCGATATGATCGAGATCGGAAAAGGCGGCAAACGTGAGGTGAGCGATTACCATCTCTCCCGCTACGCTTGCTACTTAATCGTGCAAAACGCCGACCCCTCTAAAGAGGTTGTGGCATTGGGACAAACTTATTTCGCCGTAAAAACGCGCCAGCAGGAGTTGGTTGAAAACTACGCCCAGCTTTCCGAGGACCAAAAGCGGCTTGCGATTCGTCAAGAACTAACGACGCACAATAAATATCTGGCGGAAACTGCCCAAATGGCGGGCGTAGAGACGCCGCAAGACTATGCGGTTTTCCAAAACAAGGGATATCAAGGCTTGTACGGCGGCCTCGGTGTGCGTGAAATACACGCCAGAAAAGACTTGAAGAAAAACCAAAAAATCCTTGACCACATGGGGAGTACAGAACTCGCCGCCAACTTATTCCGTGCGACACAAACAGACGAAAAACTCCGAAATGACCGTGTTGTCGGCAAACATGCGGCGAATCAAACCCATTACGAAGTGGGTGCAACGGTTCGGAGAACGATTGAAGAACTGGGCGGCACCATGCCCGAGGATTTGCCGACACCTGAAAAGAGCATCAGGCAAATCGAAGGCGAAAAGAAAACTCTGCTAAAAACCAAAAATGACTAAACCCTAGGAGACACTATGCAAAACCATCTCTACATCAAAGGGGCCAGAGAAAACAACCTCCAAAACATCGACCTGCGCATCCCGCGGGACAAGCTTGTTGTGCTCACGGGCATCTCCGGGAGCGGGAAGAGTTCTCTGGCGTTTGACACAATTTACGCTGAGGGGCAGCGACGGTATGTGGAATCGCTGTCCGCTTACGCACGGCAATTTTTGGGCCAGATGGAAAAACCGGACGTGGATTACATCGAAGGCCTCTCCCCCGCTATTTCCATCGACCAAAAGACCACGAGCAAGAACCCCCGCTCTACTGTGGGGACGGTGACGGAGATTTATGATTATCTGCGTCTTTTGTGGGCCAGAGTGGGCGTGCCGCACTGCCCGGAGTGCGGGAAGGAAATTCGACAGCAGACGATAGACCAAATCATCGACCAAGTGATGAGTCTGCCGGAAGATACGAAGATTCAAATTCTCGCCCCTGTCGTTCGGGCGCGGAAGGGCGAGCATGTCAAAGTGTTTGAAGACGCCCGCAAGAGCGGTTACGTCCGCGTGCGGGTGGACGGGCATATTTATGATTTGTCGGAAGAAATCAAGCTGGAGAAGAATAAAAAGCACAGTATTGAGGTCGTAGTAGACCGTCTCGTCATCCGGGAAGACGTGGCCAAGCGGTTGGCGGATTCGGTGGAGACGGCATCGGGTCTCTCCGGGGGGCTTGTGATTGTGGATGTGTTGGGCGATGCACCGCAGGAACTGCTCTTCTCCCAGAACTATGCCTGTGAGGAATGCGGCATCTCCATCGAGGAGCTGACGCCTCGCATGTTCTCCTTCAACAACCCCTACGGTGCCTGTCCGACTTGCACGGGGCTGGGACATATCATGCGGGTGGACCCTGATATTATCATCCCCAACCAATCCCTCTCCATCTCCGAGGGCGGCATTGTGGCCTCCGGCTGGGGGAACGTCGGCGGGGATACGATTTCCAAGATGTATTTTGACGCGCTCGCGGCAACTTATAAATTTAAGCTCACTACCCCGATTCGGAAGCTTTCCCCTGAGGTTTTGGACATTATCCTCTACGGCACGAAGGGCGAAAAGTTGTCTCTGAAATACGACAGAGAGCGGGGCGCGGGGACGTTGAACCAAGCGTTCGAGGGCATCGTGAACAACCTCGAACGCCGCTATCACGAGACGCAGAGCCAGTCCATGCGCTGGGAAATTGAGACCTACATGTCCCGCTACCCCTGCCCCGATTGTCACGGGCGGCGGCTCAAGCGGGAGGCTTTGGCCGTCACCGTGGGCGGGATTAACATCGCCGACATGACTGCAATGAGCGTGACGCACGCGCTGCAATTCATTGATGATTTACGCCTCGGCGAGACGGAACAGATGATTGCCGACCGCATACTGAAAGAGATACGGGAGCGGCTGGGTTTTCTCGTGAGTGTCGGCCTCACCTATTTGACTTTGGCGCGTCAGTCGGGCAGTTTGTCCGGCGGTGAGAGTCAGCGGATTCGGCTGGCGACACAAATCGGGTCGAGCCTGATGGGCGTGCTGTATATTTTGGACGAACCGAGCATTGGCCTGCATCAACGGGACAATGAGCGGCTGCTTGCGACGCTTCAGCGTCTGCGGGACCTCGGCAACACACTCTTGGTCGTCGAACATGACGAGGATACGATGCGGTCGGCGGATTTCATCGTGGACATCGGCCCCGGCGCGGGCGTACACGGCGGCGAGGTGGTGTTTGCGGGGACGTATCAGGAGATTTTGGACTGCGACGCCTCGATTACGGGGCAGTATTTGTCGGGCAAAAAGACGATCCCCGTCCCCGCGCATCGGCGGGACAATACGGGCAACTGTATCGAGGTGTTGGGTGCCACGGAGAATAATTTGCAGTCTATCGACGCCCGTTTTCCGCTGGGGCTGATGACCTGCGTCACCGGGGTTTCGGGCAGCGGGAAGAGTTCGCTGGTGAACGAGATTTTGTACAAAGGGCTCGCCGGGGAACTCAACCGCACGCGCATCAAGCCCGGTGCGCATCGGGAGATTCGGGGCATGGAGTATCTCGACAAGGTCGTGGGCATAGACCAAAGCCCCATCGGGCGCACGCCGCGCTCGAATCCCGCGACCTATACCGGACTGTTCGGCGATGTGCGGGATTTGTTCGCCGCCACGCAGGACGCAAAAGCCCGTGGGTACGGGCCGGGGCGGTTTTCCTTCAACGTCAAGGGCGGCCGCTGTGAGGCCTGTTCGGGCGACGGTCTTTTGAAAATCGAAATGCACTTTCTGCCCGACATCTACGTCCCCTGCGAGGTCTGCAAGGGTAAGCGGTATAATCGGGAAACCTTGGAAGTTCGCTACAAGGGCAAAAATATCAGCGACGTACTGGAGATGACAGCCGAATGTGCGCTGGAGTTTTTCGAGAACATTCCCAAGCTGAAGACAAAGCTCCAAACCCTCTGTGATGTCGGCCTCGGCTATGTGCGGCTGGGTCAGCCCTCCACCACCCTATCCGGCGGCGAAGCGCAACGTGTGAAGCTCGCTACGGAGCTCACCAAACGGGCTACGGGGCGGACGTTTTATGTGTTGGACGAGCCGACCACGGGTCTGCATGTGGCAGACGTGGCAAAGCTTTTGGAAGTTTTGGAGCGACTGGTGGCGGCCGGGAATACCGTGGTCATCATCGAGCACAATCTGGACGTGATTAAGACGGCGGATTATATCATAGACCTCGGCCCCGAGGGCGGGGACGCGGGTGGGCAGTTAATTTGCACGGGCACACCGGAAGAGGTTGCGGCGTGTGGGGCGAGCTTTACGGGGGCATTTTTGAAGAAGGTTTTGTAGGGGCCAACTGTGTTCGCCTGTGTGTCATATTTGTATCGCACGATGTAGGGGCGGCCATTGGCCGTCCGCCGTCGGATTTTCAAAAAACGTTATATCAGCGGACGGCCAATGGCCGCCCCTACATAGGCGTTTGTCAGAAAAGGAGGCACCGCAATGGAACACCACGATGACAACATAGCCTTTTCAGGCGCAGATACCGTCAGCGGGCGCGTTGTCGCCATTGTGTTCCAGAGCGAGGACACGGGCTATACCGTGTTGCGCCTTGATGTCGGCGGTGACGAGGTCATCACCGCCGTCGGTTCCCTGCCGTTTTTGGCACCGGGGGAGATTTTGCACGCCGAGGGCGGGTGGATGACGCACCCCACGCACGGGGAGCAGTTTAAAATCGCAGCCGCACGGCGAGAGTTGCCGCGCACGGAACAGGCGGTGTATGACTTCCTCGCCTCCCGCACGATTCGGGGCATCGGACCTCGGACGGCGCAGGCGATTGTGGACCGTTTCGGGGCGGACGCTTTGGAAATCATCGAAGCCCACCCGGAGCAACTCACAAACCTCAAGGGTTTCTCCCTGCAAAAAGCACGGGAGGTCGGACAGGCTGTGCGTCGGCAGGCTGCTTTGCGTTTGCTCATCGACTTTCTCACGCGGCATGAGATGCCGGTGCAGTTATCCATTCGGCTCTATGCTGTCTACGGCGACAACGCGTCAGCGGCGGTCAAGGACGACCCCTATCTGCTGGCCGACCCCCGCTTCGGGGGCGATTTTCACCTCGCCGACACGCTTGCCCTCTCCCTCGGCGTGGACGGGGACAGCCCGCGTCGGCTGATGGCGGCCTGTCTGTTCACTTTGGAACACAATCTCAACAACGGCCATTGTTTTATCCCGCGCAACAAGTTAGTCCCTGCCACAGCGCGGCTCTTGGATGTGCCTGTGGAGCTCTGCGATGACGCAGTAGACAAACTCATCGAGGCGGGGCGTGTGGTGGAGAGCACCCTGCGGGGGCTGGCGGTCTGTTATTTGGATTACCTCTACGAAGCCGAAGAAAACGTGTCCGCCCGTATTCGGCAACTGGCGGCGTTCCCCACGGACGGAAGCGCGAATATCCCGGCTCTGCTGAGGCAAGTCGAGGAGGACACCGGCCTCACCTACGCACCCGAACAGCGGGAGGCGGTGGCGATGGCCGCAGAGCGGCATGTGCTCGTGCTCACAGGCGCACCGGGGACGGGTAAGACGACCGCCGTCCGTGCGATTTTGGCACTCTTTGACCGTCTCGGTCTCCGCACGCTTCTCGCCGCACCTACGGGTCGGGCGGCGAAACGGATGTCGGAACTGACGGGCAAGGAAGCTTCCACCATTCACCGTCTGCTCGGAGCCTGTTACGCCGAGGGCGAGGCGGGTCTGGTGTTTGACCGTGACGCGTCCAATCCGCTGGAAGCCGATGCCGTGGTTTTGGATGAGACGAGCATGGTAGACATCCTGCTCGCCGAAGCACTCATAGCGGCTCTGCCGTCGGGGTGCCGCTTGGTATTGGTCGGAGATGCCGAC
The DNA here is from genome assembly GCA_009780235.1 of Oscillospiraceae bacterium. Lineage (GTDB taxonomy): Bacteria > Bacillota > Clostridia > Oscillospirales > Oscillospiraceae > WRAB01. The sequence continues at coordinate 2,969 of WRAK01000025.1, read as the reverse complement.
CAACTTCCGTCCGTCGGGCCGGGGAACTTTTTCTCCGACCTCATCCGCAGCGGGGCCGTCCCCGTGGTGCGATTAACTGAGATTTTCCGTCAGGCCAAGGAGAGTGCCATCATCTGCAACGCCCACGCCATCAACGAGGGCGTAATGCCGGATTTGAAGCAGAAACAGAACGATTTCTTCTTCCTCCAGCGCGCGTCTGCGATACAGACGGTGGACACGGTGATGGATTTAGTCGCCCGCCGTCTGCCGGAGAATATGCAGCTCCCGCCGCAGGACATTCAAGTCCTATCCCCCTTCAAAAAGGGCGAAGCGGGGACGATTAACCTCAATCGGCGTCTGCAAGAGGCACTCAATCCGCGCTCGCCCGACAGGCCTGAACGGCGTTTCGATGATTGGACGCTGCGAGAGGGCGATAAAGTGATGCAAATCCGCAACAATTATGGTATACTGTGGAAACAAGAGGACGGCACGAACGGACAGGGCGTGTTTAACGGCGATATCGGCCGTATTGTGTCTGTGGATGCCAAAGAAGGTTCCGCCACCGTTGACTATGACGGCCGGCTGGTGGTCTACGCCCCGGAGGAACTCTTGGAGTTGGAACACGCTTTTGCCATGACCGTCCACAAGAGCCAGGGTAGTGAGTATAGAGCCGTGGTCTACGTCACGCAACACGGGCCGCCGATGCTGCTCAATCGCACCGTCCTCTACACAGGCGTGACGCGGGCGAAGGAGCTTTTGATTCTGGTTGGCGACGGCGGTGTGGTATCTACGATGATTACAAATGACAAGCAACAACAGCGATACAGCGGCTTAAAGCTGAGATTAGCGGGGGAGTAAATGGGTATTTTCACACCTGTATTGGACTTGCTTTTTCCGCCGAAGTGTGTGTTTTGCCGCCGTGTTCTGCGGCGGGAGCGGGGCGTTTGCTCTGCTTGTGCGGCGGAGTTACCTGCTTGTGTGGGCGATGAGGCTTTGCAATACGGAGACTTTTTCTCCGTCTGCGTTTCGCCGCTTTACTATGCAGACACCGTGCGGGAGAGCCATCACCGTTATAAATTCGGCGGATCGCGGTGGTATGCGAGCGTGTATGCGCCGTTTGTAGCGGCGTGTGTCGCCGAACATCTTGCGGGGCGGTATGATTTTGTCACTTGGGTACCGCTTTCTCGGAAACGGCTCCGCAAACGCGGCTATGACCAAGCGAGACTTTTGGCCGAGGCCACGGCAAAAGTATTGGATGCCGTGGCCGTGCCGACGATGAAGAAAATCAAACATACCTCTCCCCTGTCCGGCCTCGGCGGGAAAGAGGAGCGGCGGGCAAATATCGCCGGGGTATATCGAGTCTTGGGTGATGCTGTCATTGCGGATAAACGGATTCTGCTCATGGATGATATTGTGACCACCGGGTCATCGCTCACGGAATGCGCCAAGTGTTTGTTAATGGCGGGCGCGGAGGAAGTGTTGTGTGCGACATTGGCACGGCGGGCGGAGGAGCGGTGATTGATGGTCGTTGATTTGTAGGGAACGGTGTCCCGCCGCCCCGTTGTTTCATTATTCACCACGCGAGAAACAGGGCGTCGAGGACGCCGCCCCCTACAATTGCGCAAGTTTAAATCTGCAACATTTTGCCAATACTACCACAAGGAGGACGATTGGCTATGCTTTTCGGACGTGATATCGGAATTGACCTCGGCACCGCTACGGTGCTGGTCTTTGTTCGGGGGAAGGGGATCGTGCTCCGCGAGCCCTCGGTTGTCGCCATGGACAAAAACACGGGGCGGCTACTCAAAGTCGGCGAGGAAGCCCAGCGGATGCTCGGGCGCACCCCCGGCAACATCGTGGCGATTCGCCCTCTGCGGGAGGGCGTTATCTCCGATTACGACATGACGGAGCGGATGCTCAAGGAGATTATCCGCAAGGTAACGACCTTTTCGCTGTTTAAGCCGCGGCTCGTCATCTGTGTCCCCAGCGGGATTACGGAAGTTGAAGAGCGCGCCGTCATTGACGCGGGGTTGCAAGCCGGGGCGCGGAAAGTCTTCCTCATCGAGGAACCCGTGGCGGCGGCAATCGGTGCGGGCATTGACATTTCCAAGCCCGAGGGGCATATGGTGGTGGATGTCGGCGGCGGAACTACGGATGTGGCGGTGATTTCGCTCTCGGGCGTGGTCGCGTCCGAGTCCATCAAAATCGCCGGGGACAGTTTTGATGAAGCTCTGGTGAAATATATCAAACGCAAACACAACGTTCTCATCGGCGACAGCACGGCGGAGGAACTCAAGCGCACCATCGGCTGCGTCTTCCCCCGTCCCGAAATGACGGCGGTGGAGGTCAAGGGCCGCTGTCTGATGACGGGCTTGCCCCGCATGGTGGCCGTGAGTTCCAATGACATGATTGAGGCTTTCGAGGAAGTCTCCGAGCGCATCTTAGAGACCATTCACGCCGTACTGGAGGGCACCCCGCCGGAGTTGGTGGCGGACATTTCCAACAACGGCATCGTCATGACCGGCGGCGGAAGCCTGATTTGGGGCTTTGACAAACTGGTGGAATCCCGCACGAGCATTCTGACGCATATTGCGGATGATGCCGTGAGCTGTGTGGCATACGGCACGGGCAAGACACTCGATTGGGTAAATGACATGCAGGACGGGACAATTAACCTTTCGAGAAGACGACAGATGAGCTAGAAAAAGTGAGCGCATAATGTGCGCTCACCTTTTTTGCTGTAGCGGGTCAATGGCTGTTCGTTTTTTTGCCTCGACCGAAAGCAGAGGAACAGGCGCAAGGCAATTGCCTTGCGCCTGTTCCTATAGGAGTAATAGCTATTCCTTTCAGGACCCCGCTGTTCCCAGGACATTACGGCAAGAAAAGGAGGAGGAATTTAGTGCCCCAAGCATCGTATCTGGCATCTTGGATGCTTTCTGCGTTGGAGTTGGTCTGATAGAGGAACGTCCAGTTGAGCGGATTCCAGATTT
>WRAK01000024.1 GCA_009780235.1 Oscillospiraceae bacterium | reverse complement strand
TTTGTTTTCAGGCGCATGTCCTGAAAACAAACGGATTCCACCTTTTTTGCCTCCGGCGCACACTATCATGCACTTGTCGGCAAAAAAGCATTTCGCCTTCGGCGAAATGTAGGGCAAGGGCTTCGTCTACAAGCTGAAGTAGTGACAAATGTCACTACTTTTCTTTTGTTTTCCTTGCTATACTGGTTCTATCATGCAAAAAGGTCAAGAAAAAACGATAGACACTTCAATTTATTCGATAGCCGAATTAAATTTTTTTACAATATACCTTGACAGGCGAAGTATAATGTGATAATAATATATTGCAAGGAAGAAGATATGTCGAAAGGAGAAAGGCCATGTCTATTGCATCTGACCTGATTCGCGGACACACAGATACCATCATTCTCGCCTGCCTGATGGGCGGCGATAATTATGGATATGAAATCAACAAGTCGATACACCAAAAGACAGGCGGGAGATATGAGCTGAAAGAAGCCACGCTCTATACCGCATTTCGCCGACTGGAACAGGCAGGGCACATTTCGTCTTACTGGGGCAACGAACAGACCGGAGCGCGCAGGCGGTATTACCGCATCAGCGACTCCGGGCGCGGCACCTATCAGGCACTGATTGCCGAATGGAAAAGCGCGAAAGGCATGATTGAACAACTAATTCAATTGGAGGAGAATGAATAATGGAAGACAAATTACGCAGATACATCGAGACACTATTCGAAGACGCAACACCAACAAAGAAAGCGGTGGAGCTCAGAGAAGAAATGCTGCAAAACTTGGAAGACAAGTACAGAGACCTTTTGGCAGACGGCAAAACGCCGGAGGCCGCGTTCAATATCGCCGTTGCGGGCATCGGCGATGTGAGTGTCTTACTGCGGCAGCTGGAAGACGATGCCGCCTCCGGGCCGGAACAGGAAAAGCAGGAAAAAGCCAGACGCAAATCAGCCATGCTGACCGCCATTGCGGTGATGATGTATATTCTCAGTATTTTCCCTGTGATTACGTTTGAATTAATCGGCATACCCATGGAATTTGCCATCCCCGTACTCATCTTCATGGTGGCCGTTGCGACAGGGCTTTTGGTTTACAACAACATGACGAAACCAAAGTATCTCAAAGAATCGGACACGATGGTGGAAGACTTCCGTGAATGGCAGGCCGACAAGCACAGCGGCAAACAAATGCGCAGCGCGATTTCCTCTGCATTGTGGACACTCATCTTGGTGCTGTACTTCATTATCAGCTTCACGACAAGGGCATGGCACGTCTCTTGGATTATCTTTGTCATCGGCGGGTTTGTGGAATCGCTTCTCGGCATCTTCTTCACATGGAGGAAAAAGGACGGTGACCACAATGAGTAGGGCAAGACTTGTAACGCTTATCTGCTGGATCATTAGTGCCTTGGCACTCTTGGGCCTTGCTGTTTGGGTTCTGTTCGGCGGTATATTCGGCATTGGATTTGACTTTGGAGTCGGCACATTTGACCCCGTCGGGACGCACAGCGTTTCAGCGGACAACATAGACGCCATTGACATTGATTGGACATCGGGCGCGGTTTACATCGGTACACATCACGGCAATGACATCCGCATCACCGAGTTTGCGCGGCGCAGCCTGCGGGATAATGAAGAACTGTGGCTTGACACAAACGGCGGCACACTTGCGGTGCGTTTCGCGGAACATCACGGCGTGCGGCGGGGCAATATGCTGACGAAACAGTTAGAAATTCTGATACCATACACACTCAGTCAGAATTTAGACTCCTTTTCCGTCAACACGGTATCCGGGCGCATTGCGGCAGATGACATCCACGCCGCAGATTTTTTAGCGGGTACGACCTCCGGCCGGATTGAACTCGGCGGTATCATTGCGCAGGACTTGCGTGTCACTACGACATCGGGGCGCATTGAACTGCGTAACATCACCGCGCAGACGGTAAACGCTTCCACTACATCGGGCAGAATTGAAGTGTTTCGAGCGGAGGCGGATGAAATTTCTCTGCGCACCGTGTCGGGACGTATTACAACCACCGATACCGAGGCGCAAAGTCTGCGTACACACACAACGTCCGGCAGACATGAATTGTTCGGCACCTTTGGCTACGTGAACGCGCGGAGTACATCGGGACGGATAGAAATTCTAAGCCGTATTGTACCCGAACGCGTAGTGGCACACGCCACATCCGGCAGAATTGAACTCACCGTACCCGTTACAGATGCGGTTCATGTGCAGTATTCCACCGGGTCGGGCAGATTTAGAAGCGACATCCCCGTCGTTACCCACGGCGGCGCGGACGCACAGTTTAACCTTTCGACAACCAGCGGCAGAATCTCCATTTTCGCGCTGGCGGGATAAGGAAAGCGCACAAAAACATATCCTCCCCTTTTCATTGCAAATGGGAGGATATGTTTTTATGTGAATTGTAAACTGCAAAAAATAAAAAGGTTGACATTTTCATTCCCATCCCGTATAATCAATCAAAATACTCAAGGGAGTGGTTCCTATGACCCGCAAAAAATTTCTATCCGTCCGTGAAATCTGCTACATCGCAATCTTTACCGCACTCATCGCCGTGTTGTCGCCTTTGGCTATCCCCATGCCTTACGGTATGCCCTTGACGCTTCAGAGTTTTGTCGTCCCCTTTGCCGCTGTTGTGCTCGGGGCCAAGCGGGGTGCGATTGCTGTCCTCGCCTATGTGCTTCTGGGGGCAATCGGGCTGCCGATTTTTTCAAACTTCAGGGGCGGCCTCGGCATGCTCATCGGCCCCACGGGCGGATTTATTTTCGCGTTTCCCCTCTACGCGTTCCTGGCGGGTTGGGGGGCTGACCGCGGGCGTTGGTATTGGTTGGCAGGCGGTCTGCTGGCCGGTGTCGTCGTGCTGTTCGGGTTGGGGACGGTGCAGTTTAGTTTTGTGACAGAGCGCAGCCTCGCCGAATCTTTTACCATCGCCGCATTGCCGTTTTTGCCTATGGAGGGGGTGAAACTCGCACTTGTTTGGGTGCTGGGGCAACAGGTGCGCAAAGCGTTGGCGCGAGCAGGGACCTTGGGGTAATATGTAGTTTGAATTTGGGATTTGGGGTGCGTACTGCGCGCCTGCATAGTCGATTTTCGTAGAGGCGCACCTTGTGCGCACCCTTGTCTATCGTGGCGCAACGTCGCAAAACAGGGGGGCGATTTGTAGGGGCAGAGACAGCCCCTCCGTTTGCGGACAAACGGAGGGGCATTGTAATATTGAACATACACAGCGAAATCACATCAAAGTGCAGCAACCGACCACGCTTTAATCCGTCTGCTGTCCTAAAAACGTCTCTACCTCAGCGGCCGTCTTCAAGCGCAGAGCAGCCTCAGCCAAATCCACGGCACGGGTGTAATCCCAATTGCGGATGATTTTCTTCACCCGCAGCAAAGAGGATGCGCTAACGCTAAACTCATCCAGTCCCATGCCGAGCAGCAGGGGAACAGCCTGCTCGTCTCCGGCGAATTCGCCGCACATGCCTACGAACTTCCCCTCCCGATGCGCAGCGTCAATCACCATTTTGATTGCCCTCAGCACCGCGGGGTGATAGGAGCTGAAAAGTGAACTGATTGTCTCGTTCCCTCGGTCCACAGCCAAGGTATATTGCGTCAGGTCATTCGTGCCGATGCTGAAAAAATCTACTTCTTTCGCAAACTCATCGGCCATGAGAACCGCCGCCGGCGTCTCCACCATAATGCCGATGGCGATTTCTTCGTCAAAAGTGATATCTTGCGCGCTCAGCTCGCCTTTGCATTCTTCCAAAATCACTTTGGCGGCTCGGAACTCTTCCAAAGAGATAATCATAGGCAACATGATTAAAAGTTTCCCATAAGCAGATGCCCGCAGCAGGGCTCTCAGCTGCGTCTTGAATATCTCAGGCATATCCAGACACATGCGGATTGCACGGTAGCCCAAAAACGGATTTAACTCGCTTGGAAAGGTGAAGTAGGGCAATGTTTTATCACCGCCAATATCCAATGTGCGGATAATCACCGGCCTGCCCGCCATATCTTGAACGACCCGTTTGTAAGCGTCGAACTGCTCCTCTTCCGTGGGGAAGCGACTGCTGTCCATGTATAAAAACTCTGTGCGGAACAGGCCAATCCCCTCGCCGTTATTAGCCAAAACGGCCTCTACGTCTTTCGGACTCCCGATATTGGCGCAGAGTTCCACTCGCTTGCCGTCCTGCGTAACAGGGTCTTTGTCCAACAGTTCACGCAGTACCGCTTTTTCCTGTAGCAGCACTTCTTTCTGTTTCTCATAGGCCGCGATGGTGTCCGGGTCTGGGTTCAGGCGTATCTGTCCCGTGTTGCCGTCTGCGATAATCATGCCGCCCGACGCGAGTTTCTCTCTGGCCCCGCCCAGCCCTACGATCGCCGGAATTTCTAAAGTGCGTGCCATGATGGCGGAGTGGGCTGTTTTCCCGCCGATTTCCGTGACAAAGGCCAAGACCTTTTCTCTGTCCATCGTTGCCGTAACAGAAGGGGTGAGGTCCTCCGCCACCACGATAACTGCATCAGGCAGATGCTGGAGCGTTGCCGGGACTACGCCCGCCAGATTGCATAAAATCCGTTCACAGACATCTGCCACATCAAACGCCCGGTCACGGAAATACTCGTCCTCTGCGTCTTGCAACAGGGCACAGAACTCTTCCTTGGTCTCCCAAAGGGCTTGCATGGCGTTTTTATGTTCCGTGCGAATCTTGTCCAATACGCTTTCTTCTATGGCGGGATCTTCTGCGATATCCAGATGGGCGTGGAAAATTTTGGCACTTTCCACGCCCATGTTTTGTTCTGTAGCCTTTGCGATGATACTGATTTGTTGCTTGGATTTTTCGACTGCCCCCAGATACTTTTCCGTCTCCCGCTCTGTTTCGCCGGGGGCGATGACTTCGGTTCCGATATAGATTTCCGGCTTCTCATAGATATATACCGGCCCCAAGGCAATCCCCGAAGAGGCCCCGATTCCTTTTAAAATCTCCATCTTCGCCCTCTTAATCTTTCAACTCGGCCAGGAAGGTCTCAATTTTCTCCAAGACTTCTTCCTCTTGCGTTCCGTCCACTTGTACGGTGCAGATGTCCCCTTGCTTCAAAGAAAGGGAAAGCACATGGAGGATGCTCTTTGCATTCACGGTTTTTTCGCCTTTCACAAGGCTTATCTTCGCATCGAACGGCTTGATGAAACGGACAAACTCAGATGCCGGGCGGGCGTGCAAGCCCGACTCGTTTGCTATGGTAATGTTTTTTTCAATCATGTTCCATACTCCTCTGTCTGTTTTTTCGGACTTACACAGCGGCGACTAATTCTTTCACCTTTGCGATGTCAATATATGTCTCGCCATCTTTTTGGCTTTTTAAAGAAGTTCCGACGATAACCCCTTCGGCACAGCGCAGGAAATCCTTGATATTCTCTTTTTTTACGCCGCTCCCTATGATGAGCGGTACATGGGGAAACTTTTCCCGCAGAGCAATGATGTCACTTAATTCCGGGCTTTTCCCCGTGACCAAGCCGGTCACAATAACGGCATCTGCACCGGAATCCATGGATTCTTGGATGCTCTCGTCTATCGTCTGCCCCGGATAGGCGGGGACGGAATGCTTTACGTTTACATCGGCGAAAACGAGACATTCGGAATCAAGCTGTTTCTTCGCCCGCATGACGATACCGGCGGAGGCGGGGGCCATTCCGAAACTGCCGCCTCTGCTCTCGGCAAAGTTTTCACAGCGGATAAACGCCGCGCCGCAAATTGCCGCTACTGCAACCTCTTCTTTTGCACACCCGAACTGAATATTAACGCCCAGCGGTATCTTGGCGATTTCTTTCAGGCGGGTTACAAGGTTTGCCATGGCGACCAATGTCTCTGTGCCGCATTCGGTCCAATAAGGCATGTCGTAAAAATTCTCAATGATGGCGGCGTGCGCGCCGCCCTCTTGCAAAGCTTCTAAGTCCTCTTTCGCCCTCGTGAAGATATCTTCATAAGGTGCCCTATACAAAGGCGCAGTCGGCAAGGCTTTCAAATGCACCATTCCGATGATACACTTACCGCTTTTTAGAAAATCTGTTTTCACACGAAACCTCCATTGTAGCGAATTTTCGGAAAAGTCTTTGGGGCTTTAGATCTGTTTCTTGTATTTTCCCCCGCCGATGGCGGGGGAAAATACAAGGTCATTTCTTTTTGGAGAACGCGCCCTATAGTTTCAACAACTTCGCCGCGTTTGCATGGAATATTTTTTCTTTTTCTTCGTCTGACAAGGGGAGCACTTCCAGCCTTACGATTTCACTTTTTGGATACTTGTAAGGCCAGTCGCTTCCGAATATGATTCGGTCTGCGCCCAATTCGTGATAGGCTTTGAACAGCACGGGAATTTCAACTTGGCCCGACGTTTCTACATACACATTTTCAAGATTGCGTACACATTCCACGCAGGAGTATCCATAGTCAATATATCCCAGATGCTCAAATACAAAGGTCACACCGGGGTGCCGCTCTGCGTAAATCGCCCATTGCTGCGGCAGGGATAGAGGGGCTGTGCCCGTATGTACCAATACGGGCACGCCATATGATTCTATCACGTCAAGGATTCCGTCCAGAGCAGGCGTGTTTTCGGGATAGTAACCGTGCTTCCAAGAGTGGAGCTGTACACCCCGCATCTTTAATTCGCCCAGGCATCTGTGAACTTCGTCTATGGCCTTTGGGTCTCTCGGGTTGATATAGGCGTGACCCACGATGCGATCCGGATATTGCAGGCAAGCCGCCTGAACCGTGTCGTTTTGTTCCCGGGTATCTATCCCGTTGAGCACAGACAGACCGGCACATTGAATGCCGAACTCATCCAGATACGCCACCAGATCATCCGGCGTGGTTACATGGCCGGAGCTGGATTTTCCCATATGGACATGATAATCAATCATTTGCAAGTATCTCCCCTTTAAAATACGCCGGCATATACACCTGCGACGCCCAAGACCATCAACAGAATCATGAGCAAAATCGGATTGAATTTCTTTTTCGTAAGCAAGAAATACATCAGCATGGTAATTGCCACGGGGAGTATGCCGGGCATCAAGCCGTCCAAGGCATCTTGGATGCTGACGGTGGTATACTCATCCACAACACGGTACAAGTTCAGGTTAAGGCTCACGACCGCCGGCACAAATCCGCCGATGATGACAAAGGCCGCCACCCCCGCAAGTTCCGTAATCCGGCTCATCAGGCCGCTTTTGTGAAGACTTCCCACAAGATTTACACCGTGTCTATAGCCGCGGAACACACCGTAGTACCGCACGCCCAGGGTGATTATCGTCATGCCGAGCAAAAACATAATCGGCCCCAGAATGCTGCCTTGCAGGGCAAGCCCTACTGCGATACCGGCCAAAAGCGGCCGTGCCGTGCCGTTAATCAGGCTGTCTCCCATGGCGGCCAAGGGTCCCATCAGAGCAGATTTTACGGCGTTTACACTTTCGGGCTCTACCTCGCCCTCCAGGGCTATGTTTTCTTCCATGGCGGCGGCAACGCCGATCGGAATCGCAGAGACCATCGGCTGGGTCAGGAACAACTGCATATGCCGTTCCATGGCATCCGCTTTTTCTTGGCCTTCGTAATATTTATCAAACACGGGACTCATGGCATTGGTAAAGCCCAAGGCCTGATGCCGCTCAAAGTTCAGGCAGCTGCGGATGAAAAGTTGCCTTCTAAAAATTTTCCAAAGGTCTTTTCTGGTTAATTTTTCTTTTTTCATGACGCTTCCTCCTCCTGTTGCGAACCTTTTGTGGATTTACCTTTGCTCAAAATCATATGCAGCGCGGCCGCGGTTACCGCCACAAGGCCGATGCCGATCAGATTGAGGTTCAGATAGACCATGGCAATCATGCCCACCAAGAAGTATGGCCACAGATGTGTCGCCTTGATGGATTTCAAGAGCAGGGCGAAACCGACCGCGCCAATCATCCCGCCGCCGACAGCGAGACCCCGAATGACCTGCTCCGGTATCGCTTCGATGAGGGGAAGTACAAACTGAGGTCCGTAATACACCGCCAAAAATGCGGGTACGCCGTAGAAAAGCACATTCACAGCCAAGGGCAGGACACTATAGAACATAAGCCCTTTGCTGCTCCCGGCCGCGGCCGCTTTGTCGCCCCGGTGCAAGAAAAAGACGTTTACCACGGAGAATTGCAGCGTGGTGACAGCTTGCCCAATCAGCGCAACGGGAATTGCGGTCGCAATGGCGACTTCGATGCCGGAACCCGTAGCGATAGCCAATGCAGTCGCAATGGCGGCACTCAGGGTGGGGTCGGGCGGGACTGCGGTGCCTACAAAAACGACGGCAAGGAACATCAGTTCCACCGTTGCGCCCACCATCAGGCCCATGGTTACGTCGCCCATAATCAGGCCTACGACCGTACCTGTAATAATGGGTCTTGTGGTTTGGAGTTGCAGGGTCTGTTCATCGATAATTGCCCAAGTGACCCATAATCCTACTAACAATGCTTGGATCATAATGATTCTCCTCCTATTTAGAAATTATAATTCGATTAGTGAGAAAAAAGTTTCCTGTTCTGCCAGTATTTGCTCCTTCAGTTCGGTCAGCGTACAGTCTTCAACATTTGAAATCGCAGAAACCAATGAAGGAAGATTGGCTCCTGTGAAAATCAAACTCTTTTCTAATAACCCCCTCTCATGCAGGCAGGTAACTGTATTGTTGAGCGGTGAGCCGCCGAGTACATCCGCGAATACAATGACCTCGTCCCCTTTTATGGTGTCCAGCAGTTTGGAGATTGCCTCAATGAAGCCATGACCGCCCATGTCTTCCGTCATGCCTTGACAATGCAGGTCATCTCTTTCTCCCAAAATCATTTCGGCGGCGTTTTTCAGCCCCACGGGGAAGGCTCCGTGTCCTACAATGATGATTTCTTTCATGCTTTGATTAACTCCATGATATTTACTTTCCTGTCACTTGGAACAACGCGCACTTCCAGTTCTATGCCCTTGGCATTCAGTTCTTTCAGGAGGGCAATTTCTTCCTCATCCAACCAGATGGATTTGGAGAACTTCTTTTTCTTCGGATGCTGGCTGATGTTGCCCACATTCACACTCGTCATCGGCACGCCGCTCTCCAACAGGTCATTCAGTTCTTTTACACCTCTTACGATTAAGAGCGCGTTACCTGACTTCCCTTCATCTTGCAGCAATTCCGCCGCCTGTTTTTGCCCGACGACTTCAAGGGCAATATTATTCGGCACGGCCAACTGGAACAAGGTTCGGGATAAGGGGTCTTTACTGCTTTTGTCATCTGCAACGATAATCATGTTGCTCTGTGCATCGCTGAGCCAAGCTGTGATAATTTGCCCGTGAATCAATCTGTCGTCAATCCTGATGTGCTTGATTTGAATCATTGCTTTCTCCTCTTTTCCTTAAACTAATACATTGGAATTGCCTCGTCGTTCATAATTACCCTTTGGTAATTTGAAACCATATTGTCATCCACGTATTTCAACAGAAAAGCGTTTATTACGTCGCGGTCTTTTAAACTGACGATGACCGGGTAGCTTTTCTCATCCGGCGTGTATTGGAAGTTCAGCGAAATCATCTTTAGCCCCTCACCGAAGCCAAACAAGTTGTCTTGCGACCATAGGGCGGCGTCAATGGTTTTATTTCGTAACGATTGAGATATACCCGCATACTTAACCGGCACAAAGACCACATCTTTGTCTGCGAAATACGCTTCAGAGACATCCCGTTGGTCAAGAGAGCCCTCGTCTATCCCGACTTTCATGCCCGGGAAATAGCCGTCATAATCAACCCTTGCGTACAGGGCGTGGTCGGTGATAAATGTGCTTGAGCGGAGCTCGTAAGCAATTTTAATGTCACTTGTCTCACGCAGAAACTCCACGGCAGAGGCCTTTGACATAACGGCAAAATCATTCCGCCTGTTCAGTATGGAGCGCAAACGGTTTTTTGAGCCGGTCATAAACGAAAAATTAAACTGCACCGCCGATTGATTTAAAGTCTTAAAAAGCCCCGTGGCCAATCCTTCAAAGACTTTGGATGAGGGCAAGGGCATAACTCCCACCACATGGTCAACCCCTGCGATTTGGAACAGGCGATTATAGCTAATTTGGCTGACCGTTGTGCCGAGATGCCCCCTTTTCTCCAAGCGGATGGCATCCATGTCGATGAGATAGTTGAGTGCTGTCTGCACGGTCCCCCTTCCTACATCATATTTTTGGGACAAGGCTTCTATGGTTTCGACCCGGCCGCCTGCCTCCTTTCGCAAAAAATCAGTCGCTAAACGGATAATAACCACGCCGTGTTTGGACATATAAGATGAGGGAATATTCATTTTCTTTCCTCGTATCAATATACAAAATTTTGTATATTGATTATACCATATTTTATGCCGTTAGTCAACCGAAAAAAACCAGCGGGCTCAAATCTTGTTCGGCTTTGTGTTAAAAAAGCTTATGTCTCTTATGGCTGCGCCGGTACGAGGGCGAATATTTTTTGATAAGCTTTATGTTCAAACTTTGGAAAAGCAGGCTTTGCGGCACCCGTCTCCCCCGCTTGCGGGAATGGCTTTTGTTGTGAAATTGTCTTGCAATAAAATAAAAATATTAAAATTGGAACAAATTGTGTTTCTATTTCGTCTATGTTATAACAACCCGACCCACTAAGCCGCCAAAGGCGGCAAGTGGGCACCCCGGAACGTTGTATCATAAAAGGCGGCACTATCGTGCCTTGTTCTGCCAAGGCAGAACTCTTTTGCTTTGCAAAAGGATTTATGTTATAACAACCCGACCCACTAAGCCGCCAAAGGCGGCAAGTGGGCACCTCGGAACGTTTTAACATAAAATACAGCACTATCGCACCTTGTTCTGCCAAGGCAGAACACTTTTGCTTCGCAAAAGAATTTATGTTATACTGTTACACAAGTAGGGACGCATACCGTGCGTCCGCAATCGGGACAGGCCATCACAGAAAGGGAGGCGTATTATGACAGGGAGAATGAAGAAAGCTATTAGTTTGCTGCTCGTGTGTTGTATGCTGCTGACGTTGGCTCCGGTGCAAGTGTTTGCACGGGAGGCGGTGCCGGATGCAGCGGAGGTGCGCGCCGACGTCCCGGAAGGCCGCTTGGAGCGGCGTGAGGAGCGGCCGAGTGCGGCGTGGGCGCGGGAGGATGTGCAGGCGCGTGGCGGGATGGAAGTTGCGCGGGAGCGCGTGGATATTGTGACAACCGATGCAACGCATAACGTGAGTATGCGCATGGACACCCCCGGTTGGGGCTGGGCTTATGCGTGGCCAAATGTAACGGTAGAAGGCTCTATAATACAATTGACTGCTTTCCCAAACCCCGGGTTTGCTTTTGTGCGATGGGAAATACTTTCAGGTGATGTGCAGATTAGCAACCCTTCCTCTTCAGGGACGCAATTTATCATGCCAGCGCACGACGTATCAATTCGAGCCGTGTTTCGGGAAATGGTAAACCCTGCACGTATCAACTTGAGTGTAAATAATCCTGATTGGGGTACAGCCAGCGCAACGCCGATGGATTTGGCAGAACCGGGTACGCAGGTACGGCTAGTCGCTCGGGAGAGCCCCGGCGCAACCTTTTTGCGCTGGGAAGTGCTCTCAGGCAACTTGCAATTGGACAATCCCTATTTACAAGTATTGGGCTTTGTCATGCCGACAGACGATGTGTCAATTCAAGCCGTATTTTTGGAAATGGAAAATCCCCGAAATGTAACCATGAGCGCAAATGTGCCGACTTGGGGTTCGGCCGAGGCACGACCCTCTATAGCAGAGCCGGGTACGCTCATACAAATAAATGCCTTTTCGGTAACCGGAACTTTCTTTGAGCGATGGGAAGTGTTGGAAGGTGAGGTGCAACTTGAGGTCTCCGCTTGGAACTGGGCACACTTTATTATGCCTGAGGGCGATGTGTCGATTCGCGCCGTGTTTCGAGAAATTCCAACGATATACATAAGCGCAAACAACCCGTACTGGGGGCAGGTCTTCATGTGGTCCAGCTCAACAAGACCCGGAGAATCGGTGTCTATAGAGGCTCAACCAAATCCCGGCTTTGCCTTTTCATACTGGGAAGTGCTCTCAGGTAATGTGCAGTTGCAAGATCCCTATTCCACATGGACAAGCTTCACCATGCCCGACCATGATGTGGAACTTCGCGCCATCTTCCACGAAGTCATCACCTCCAACGTTACTGTTAGCTCAAACAACCTCGATTGGGGTTGGGTTGCATCCTTGCAGGATACGGCAGAAACCGGCGAATGGGCAGGCGTAGACGCTTTCCCAAATCCCGGCCACCTTTTCGTCCGCTGGGAAGTGTTGGAGGGCGATGTAGAGTTTGTTGACCCCTACTCTGTTTGGGGAGATTTCATCATGCCCGACCACGACGTACATATTCAGGCCGTGTTTCGTGAGATGGTGA
The DNA here is from genome assembly GCA_009780235.1 of Oscillospiraceae bacterium. Taxonomy (GTDB): domain Bacteria; phylum Bacillota; class Clostridia; order Oscillospirales; family Oscillospiraceae; genus WRAB01. The sequence goes on along the minus strand of WRAK01000024.1, from coordinate 7,387 downwards.
ATCCCGTGGAGATAAGTGCTAGCGCGAATAACCCCAAGTGGGGTTGGGCGGATGTCGAACTTTCTCCGGCAGAACCGGGCATGGAGTTGTGGTTGGGTGCTTGGCCGAAACCCGGCTTCATTTTCGACCACTGGGAAGTGCTGGCGGGCGACCTGCAAATCCACAACCTCTATTCTCCTTGGGCAACCGTCATCGTCTCGGAACACGATGTATCCGTCCAAGCCGTGTTCCGACCGCTCGGCACAAAAGGCCCCGCGTTGGGGATGCTCTCGGAACTCTTCCCCGATGCAAATTTGGCTCAGATGGTGGCAATTAGACTGGAGCTGTGGGACTGGGATACGTGGCAAATGATAGACCACCTAGTCACACAAGCGGATTTGGATAGTATCGCAATCATTGATTCTCATGATGTAGGCGCATTCGTTACCGATTTGCAAGGGATACACTATTTAAGGAACCTACATGTGGTAATCCTTGAACACGGCGGCATCAGTAACCTCACCCCCTTGGCCGAACTTATGGATTTGGGGTGGCTCAGCCTATGGGATAACCGGGTCACCGACCTCACGCCGCTTGCCGGACTGTCAAGCTTGGTAGCCTTGGATTTGGGCAACAACCTAATCAGCGACCTCCAACCCCTCGCCGCGCTGACAGACTTAGAAATCTTATGGCTGGACGCGAACCGCATCAGCGACCTTCGCCCCCTCGTCGGGTTGACTAACTTACGTGAGTTGGTATTGGAAAACCAGCACATCACCCTCCCCGCCGCGCTGCTCACAAACCCCTTTGTACTGGAGCACACCGTATTTAACCCGGACGGCTCCCGTACTTCGGTGTCCGAAACCGACCCCTTTGGTGTGTATATCGCTCCGAATGTCACATGGTCAGGCATGCCGGACAACACGAGAGAGTTGTACTACTTCTTCGGGCAAACCGTCACCCTCGGCAATGCCGCCACTTGGTTTTCCGGCACCGTTACCCAGCCCATCGTCCTCCACGACGTGCCGTTGGCGCATTGGGGGCGGTGGTTCGTGACGCAGGCGCATACGAAAGGTTTCGTGCGAGGAAACCCGGACGGGTCGTTTAACCCCTATGGTGAACTCACCCGCGCACAGGCGGCGCAGATACTGGCGAACATGGCCGGGGTTGGCGCATTCGGTGCCCTGCCGTGGCCGACAACTAACCCCTTCCCGGATGTGCCCGCGTCTGCATGGTACGCGCCCGTGATTGCATGGGCGGCGGAGCGGGAGATTATGAACGGTCACGCCGATGGCAGATTCGCCCCGGGCGAGCCGATTACACGAGAGCAATTTGCCGTGATTCTGTGGAATTTTGCGGCGTATCGCGGCGTTGATGCCCCATTCCCTCCGGGCGGCGGCGCAGAGTGGCCTTTCCCTGACAACAATCAGATCTCATGGTGGGCAGTCGATGCCGCCGAATGGGCGAATAGCCACAGGATTATCCTCGGCGATACCCTTGGGTTCCGCCCCGGTGACACGGTGAGCCGCGTGGAGGCCGCGACTATGGTTGTGCGGTTTGATGATGTACCTTGGGCCGCGGGTTGATTAAAAGTGAGACAAAAAGACGAGATGCCGGTTGGCATCTCGTCTTTTTTCATACCCTGCACACCCGAATCTCCCCGATCGGCTTGCTAATCTTATGCCGCCCGGTAAATATCTCCGCCTCAACCGCCAGCCAAGAATCTCCCGTGAGACGTTCGCCGAACAGCCCCCCTACCGCTTCGATTTGTGCATCTTCGCTCTGCCTGCACAGATACGTCCCGGCGGGGATTATTTTGTTGGCTCTGTCTTTCGGCACTTCCAAAAAAGCATAATACTGTGCCCCCGCCGGGGTATGCTCACACAGGAAACCATATTCCGAGAGGTCATCATACTCGTTTTCAGCGTATGACACATCCGCAAAAGAGGCTACCAACTCCAACAAATCCAAATCTTTGAGCGATGCGCCGCAGGGTTTGACGTGGAGGAATTTTTGCGGAAGTTCTCGCTCATAAATTTGTCCGACCTGATATTGCTCTGCTAAGTCCATTTTGTGTTCCAGCGTGCAGATGAGATTTAGGCCTTGCTTGATTCGCTTCAATTTCTGCTCGGCAATTTCCTTGCCGTGCGCCAAAAAGGCGCGGAAGTCTATCATGTCGTCCGCATGGGTGAATGTTGTGAGTTCTTTCAGCGGGATATCCAATTCAATGCAAAACATAATGAGTTCAACGTGGTGCGTTTGGTCGAAAGTGTAATACCGATAGCCCGAGTCCGGATCTGTACAGGCGGGTTTGAGCAGTCCTATCTTTTCATAGTAACGCAGAGACCGTAAACTCGCCCCGGTGAGCTTTGAAATCTCCCCGATGGACAGGAGCTTATTTTTCCGAGCCATAAAAACTTCTCTCCTTTTGAAAATTTCCTCTTGACTCTGACATGATGTCATGGTTTATACTCCAGTTTAGTCCGAATGACAGAGAAAGTAAAGAGGAATTTTCAAATGGAACAAATCAAGGAGTCCAACCTGAACAAACCGATTACGTCGAAGTTCTTGCTCACATTCACCATGCCGACCATTTTGTCCTTTGTGATTATGGGCATCTTCGGCACGATTGACGGCGTGTTTGCCGCGCGTGGCATCAGTCAAGAAGCCCTCGGGGCCATCAACTTCGTTATGCCGTTTTTCACTTTTACGATGGCGATTGGTGCCATGCTCTCCATGGGCGGCTCTGCGCTTGTGGCGAAGAAAAAGGGCGGAAAGCTGCATCAGGAGGCGCGGGAGAATTTTACGCTGCTGACCCTCGTGACCTTTGCAACCAGTACGATAATCTCAGGCGGAAGCTGGCTGTTCCGTCGGCCCTTGCTGCAGCTGCTCGGCACGTCTGCGGATGTGTTTGACTTGGCAATGGAATATTTGCAGCCGCTGATTTTGATGATGCCCTTTATCATGGCCGGTCTCTTCCTCGTACAGCTGCTCATCGCCGAAGGGCGGCCTATGCTCAGCATGTTTGCATCGAGTTCCGGGGCGGTAGTGAGTACTGCATTGAACGCCGTATTCATCTTTGTGTTTGACATGGGCGTCTTGGGTTTGGCTCTTGCGACCGGAATTGGCTATGCCGTACCTGCGATTGTCGGGGTCTCCTATTTTGCGCTGAACCGCAAGGGGACGATTTTCTTCGTCCGTCCGAAATGGGACATCAAAGCACTTGGCCGCTCCTCACTCAACGGCATCAGCGAAATGGTTACCATGATGGCAACCACCGTAACTACAATTGTGATGAATAACGTACTCGTACACATCGTCGGTTGGGAGGGCGTCGCAGCGGCAGGTATCATCTTGGCGGCGCAGACGATTTTTTCCTCGCTCTACTTCGGCTACTCTGCGGGCATCGCCCCGGTCGTGAGTTATAACTTCGGCAAAAAGCGGCGATACGGCACAGAAGGTGAACTCAGACAGGAACGGCAGGATAATCTGCAAATGCTCTACAAAAAGAGCCTTGTCATCGTAGCCGCATTGTCTGTCATCGCCCTAATCGGCACGCAAGTGTTTGCGGATTTGCTGGTGCGCATCTATGTGTCACCGAATGACCCATTTATGGGGCATCTGCACGAGATGGCGGTGCGAGGGCTTCGGATTGCGTCAACGGGCTTCGTGCTGATGGGTTTTAACGTGTTTGCAACCGCTTGGTTTACAGCGTTCAATGACGGCTTGGTGTCGGGCTTCATGTCCCTCATGCGGACGATGGTGTTTACGCTGGTGCTTTTGGTAACCCTGCCGCGGGTCTGGGGCATAGACGGCGCGTGGTTCGCCTTGCCGCTCGCCGAGGTGCTGTCGATTACCGTAACGGTGTTCTTTCTGGTGCGGATGGGGCGGAAGTATTCCTATCGCGCGGGGCATCGTCAGGAAAAAACGCTCTCTGCCGCCCATGGCGGCAGCCCCCTCACAAGCGGAGAGGGCTAATGTCAAGGGCGGTCCCACAGGACCGCCCTTACAAACGAGAGAAAAAAGCTCTAATGCCACCCCTCTCCCCCAATCTCAAACAGTTCCGCAATCCGCGCCCGCAAAGCCTGATGTGCCGCATCCTCCAAGCGAGGATCCTCCGCCAAAACTTTCATAGCCGCCTCCTGCGCCTCCTTCAGCACGTCCATATTATACGCAAAGCTCGCGAGCCCCATCTCCGGCAGGCCATGTTGGCGCGACCCGAAGAAATCTCCGGGGCCGCGAAGCCGCAAATCTTCCTCTGCGATGACGAACCCATCCCCCGTCTTGCACATAATCGCAAGCCGCGCCCGCACACTCTCGGCCTGATTTGAGGAAAATAATACACAGTAGGACTGATGCCCCCCTCGACCGACCCGTCCGCGGAGCTGATGGAGCTGTGAGAGCCCGAAGTGTTCGGCGTTTTCGATAACCATCAGCGCGGCGTTCGGTACGTCCACACCGACTTCTATAACCGTGGTAGAGACCAAAATGTCCGTCTCACCCCGCACAAAGGCGGCCATTATCTTTTCCTTATCTTTCGCCTTGAGCTTCCCGTGCAAAAAGGCCACGGTGCGGTCGGGGAAGATATTTTCCTGCAAATCCTTGGCGTAGGCCTCTACCGCTTTCATGCCGCCGGAGGTGTCCTCGGGGTCGGCTTCGATGGCGGGGCAGACGTAGTAAACCTGCCGCCCCTCGTCCAAAAGCTTGCGGGTGAAGTTGAAAATCCGCTGTCGCTTATCCTCGTCCACGGCGTAGGTCTCGATTGTTTGGCGGCCCGGCGGCAATTCGTCAATGACGGAGATATCCAAATCGCCGTAGAGGATGAGCGCAAGCGTCCGAGGAATCGGCGTGGCGGACATGACCATCATGTGCGGCCGGTCTCCCTTTTCCTTGAGTGCGCTGCGTTGGTCTACGCCGAAGCGATGTTGCTCGTCCGTGATGACCAATGCCAAGTCGCGATACCGCACCCCCTGTGAAATCAATGCGTGCGTGCCGACAACGAGATGGTAACAGCCCGTCTCGATGAGGTCGCCGACCTCTCGTTTCTTCTTCGCTGTCATGCTCCCCGTGAGCAGTCCGACCCGCATCCCCAACGGCTCCAAGAGCGCGGAGAGCGTCTGTTGATGCTGTTCAGCGAGAATCTCCGTGGGTGCCATGAACGCACTCTGGAACCCCGCCCGGAAAGCCGCCCAAGCGCAAGCGGCGGCTACCACGGTCTTGCCGGAGCCGACATCGCCCTGCACCAAGCGGGACATAGGGCGTTCTCCGGCCATGTCGACCAAAGCCTCGTTAATCGCCCGTTTCTGCGCCCCGGTCAGGGTGAACGGGAGTGCTTCATAGAACGGCTCCAAATCCACAGGCGGTACAATCCGCCCCGTAGTCTCCGAACGGCGGCCACGGATGAAATGCAGGGAGGTGGCGAGCAGGAACAGCTCTTCAAATATCAGCCGCCGCCGCGCCAGTTCTAAGGACTCTTCGCTCTCGGGGAAGTGGATGTTGTGGTAAGAAAACCGCGTCTGCGCCAACCCGTGCGCCTCACGGACGGCCTCGGGCAGCGGGTCGGGAAAGACCTCACCACAGGCGATCAGCCCCTGTGTCATGGCATTGAGCAAAATCGTCTGGCTCACGCCCTGTGTCAGACGGTAGATGGGGACAATGCGCCCCGTGAGCCGCCCGGCATCGGCTTCCTGCTCCATGACAGGGTTCTGCATGGCGGGGGCGAGGAGCGTCCCGCCGACTTTGCCGTAGAAAACATAGCTCTCGCCCTGCTTGATTTGGTCTTTGCGGTAGCCCTGATTGAAGTAGGTGATGTCCAAACGCCCCGTCTCGTCCACGGCGTGAAATTTGAGCAAATCCAGCCCGCGGCGTATGATCTGAAGCCGCGGCTCGTTCGCCACGATCGCCCGCACGGAGACAGTCTCACCCGGTATAAGCCCCTTGATGGCGGAGAACTGTCGCCTGTCGTCATAGGCACGGGGAAAGTAGGTGACAAGGTCGCCGAGGTAGGCGATGCCAAGCTTAGACAGAGCCTTGGCTCGGACTTCGCCTATGCCTTTGATGTAGCGGATGTCGGTTTGCAGGTCGGGCATAGTGTGGCCTCCGGGGTGTGTTGACAAAATGGATGGGGTGGGATATAATGAGTGTATAAAAAGGGAACTGCCGCTTTCGCACGGCGGCTCGACCCTAAAGTAGAGTTTTGAGACGCCTTACTTCGTAAGGCGTCTCGTGCTATCTTGTCCTAGTCTTATGACATAGGGCGATAACAGCCAAAAGCAACGACATGATGGCGAAAAGCACATCATAAGTAACGTATGCGTTCATGACACCACCCCCTTTCTCAGGGAGTGGCCGAGTCGCCCAGCGGCAATTCCAAATATATTATACAGGGTTATGCGGCCAAAGGCAAGCATAACCCTGTCCCTTTCCACATAGCGTATACAGAGGTGATGCGTTTTGAAACGACCATTCGGCGGGAGAGTCCTGCTCATCCGGCGCAAATACATAGCGGCTCTGGCACTCTGTCTGGCAGTGGCGGGAATTTTTTACATCATCAACCACCCGGCTTTGGTGGGAGCAGCAGCCGAGGAACGTACGTTGCCCATCTATAGTGTTCAGCGGGACGATGCGGCCATCAGCCTGACTTTCAACGTGACAACGGCGGAAGACGCCTACACCGTCCAAATCATGCAAACCCTAAACGCCTTCGACGTCCGTGCCACCTTCTTCGTCACCGGCGACTGGGCGCGGGAGAACGCGGGCTTAGCTGCACGCCTCGCCGAGAGCGGCCACGAACTGAAAAACCTCTCTGATGACCACAGCGTTCTCCGCAGGTTATCGGCCTCAGACATCCATGCCAACGTTCAGGCGTGTAGTGATGCCATCGAAGCGGCTACGGGCGTACGCCCTACAGTCTTCCGTGCGCCGTACGGCGAGTACGACGGCCGTGTGGTGGCGCAGGTCGAAGCTCTGGGGATGCGTGCCATCCAATGGAGTGTAGACAGCGGCGATTGGCGGGGCTTGGATGCGAACGCCATTACACAGCAAGTACAAAGCAGGGCGTTTCCCGGTGGGATTGTGTTACTGCACAGCAATGTGCAACAGACGACGCTGGCTTTGCCGGATATCGTGCAGGGCTTGTTGGAAGCGGGGTATACGTTGGTGCCTGTGTCAGAGTTGGTGGGTGGGGCGGCATAAATGCGGCCCTTACAAACCCGTTCCAACATCCAAACACCCCTATTCCGGCGGACAAGCCGAGAGATGGCGTGTTGAATCTTGCAGGAGCAAGAAAAGGCCGCCCACAGGCGGCCTTCCCCTATTTCCGATACTCAAACTCCAAACGGTCCATACAAACCGTATCGCCCTCGGCAATACCCATCTCTTCCAGCCGCGCATATACCCCGGCCTGTTC
>WRAK01000023.1 GCA_009780235.1 Oscillospiraceae bacterium | reverse complement strand
GCCTGTTCGACCATGGGCGAATCGCTGGCTCTTGCCGCCATGACCATCGCCGGGGGATTTGCCGAGACAACAGCGGCGGTGACATCCTCCCACTTCTGTACTGCCGAGCGGCAGTTCCGCTTCCCCTTGGAGTACGGCGGTCAGCGCACACCCACCAGTCAATGGACGGTTACAGGCGCGGGCGCGGCCGTCCTCGCCGCCTCGGGCACGGGGCCGCAGATTACACACGTCACGCCGGGCAAAATCGTAGATGCGGGCATCAAAGATGCGAACAACATGGGTGCCGCCATGGCTCCCGCCGCCTATACGACCATCAAGCAACACTTCGAGGACACGGGCCGCGCACCGAGTGATTACGACCTCATAGTCACGGGCGATTTGGGTTCTCTGGGGCATACGGTAGTGCGGGACTTGTTTAAAAAAGAAGGCGTAACGCTGCAGAGCTATCAAGACTGCGGCCTCATGATGTACGACAGGGAGCGGCAGAACGTGGACGCAGGCGGTTCCGGCTGCGGTTGTGCGGCGGCGGTGTTAAACGGCTATATCCTGAACGCCGTGCGGGAAGGCCGCTGGAGCCGCGTGCTCTTTTGTCCCACGGGCGCGCTTATGAGCACCACTTCGGCCGGGCAGGGCGAAAGCATTCCGGGGATTTGCCACGCCGTGGCGATTTCGACGGTGGGGTAGTTGTGTAGGGGGCGGCGTCCCCGACGCCCCGCCATTTCGGTATTAACCCATGTAAGAACCGGGGCGTCGAGGACGCCGCCCCCTACAACGAACAGGAGGGCGTTCATGTTTCAATTATTGTTACCGTTCGCAAAAGCGTTCATAGTCGGCGGCATCCTCTGTGCCGTCGGACAGATTCTCGTAGACAAGACAAAGCTCACGCCCGCGAAAATCTTGGTGATTTATGTCGTCGCCGGGGTGGTGTTGGGTGCGGTCGGCCTCTACGGCCCGCTGGTGGAATGGGCGGGAGCGGGAGCCACAGTACCGCTCATCGGTTTCGGGCATGTCATGGCCGAGGGGATGCGGCGGGCGATTGACGAGAAAGGTCTGCTCGGCATTTTCAGCGGTGCATTTGCCGCGGGCGCGGCGGGGATTGGAGCGTCGGTCGCGTTCGGGTATTTGGCCGCCGTGTGCTTTCGGCCGGAAGATAAGTCGTAGGGGCAAAATTCCCCTCACTTGGAGGGGTGCCGAAGGGGGAGGTGGTGTCCTTGGCCTTCGTAGGGGACGCTGTCCTCAGCGTCCCGTTGGGTTTATGGTCGTCGTAGTGGCGGCCACACGGGATTGCCTCTACGTTTGCCTGTCATTCTGAGCGCAGCGAAGAATCTTGTATAGGGTGTGTAAGATTCTTCGTTGCGCTCAGAGTGACAGGGGGCGCGCGTCCGCACATTTCGGTTTGTACAACGCAAAATTAGGGACGCGGACGGCCAATGGCCGCCCCTACAAAGGTACAGAGCGGAAAAATGGGGCGCACACACGGAATCCCCCAACAAAAAACAGGGCCGACAATTGTCGGCCCTGTCCCAATCTCTATTCCTTGTTTGTCATTTCCACATCCGCAACCGCCGAAGTCTCAATCGGAGCCTCCGGCTCCTCCACCAAATCCTCCAAGTTCACCCCGCGCAGCTTCATCCAGGAAATCACGCCGCTAATCAGCGCGAGCATAATCCAAATCTGGAACCCGATTTCCGCGATGAAAGCGGCATCAATTCCCGTTCTCCAAGAAAAGATGCCCCAAATAAAGGCCGCGCTATCAAGCGCAAATAAAAGTAATGCCAAAAGCATAAACGGCCGAAACCATTTCGACAAAAGCCAACAGAGGAAATAAACCGCCAGGATGGCCCCTGCAAGTACATACAAAATGTTGCCGTCAAGCTCGGTCAAAAATGCCAAGAACTGAACCCGTGCTATTTGTGCGGAAAACGGAAACCGTGCCACGCCAAAAAACAGAGCCAGAAGCAGATTAATCAAGGTGAAGGCCGTCATCAGGAGCAGAGTGTTTCTGCCCTGATTATACCGTGCCGACCGCCGTTTCATTTCTCCCACAGTCATCTCGGTTACTCCTTTTCCGTCTTCGTCACCTGAAGCCCCAGCTCCTCCAAATGCGCCGCATCTACCGTGTCCGGGCAGTCCGTCATCGCCTCGGAGGCATCTTTGAGTTTCGGGAACGCTACTACATCGCGCAGGCTCTCCGCACCCGTGAGGAGCATCACCAAACGGTCAAGCCCCAATGCCATTCCCCCGTGGGGCGGCGGGCCGTAGCGGAAAGCCTCCAAGAGAAAGCCGAACTTGCGGCGGCTCTCCTCCGGCGTGAGGCCAAGGATGTCAAAAATCCGCTGTTGCAGAGCCGCGTCCGTAATCCGAATAGACCCGGAGGCGAGTTCAATGCCGTTGAGCACGAGGTCATAGGCCTTGGCCAATGCGCCGCCCCTGTCTGTCTCCAAGGTGTCTAAGCTCTCGTCCGTCGGCGCGGTGAACGCGTGGTGCATGGGTTCGTATTCGCCCGTCTCTTCGTTTTTGGCGAAGTAAGGGAAGTCCACAATCCAAAACGGCTCCATTTGGTCTGAATCCGTGAGACCGAGACGCTTGGCGGTTTCCACACGGAGCAAACCGAGTTGGCTGAGTACGGCGGCGTTCATGCCATCGGCAATCAGCAGAATCACGTCCCCCGTCTCGGCACCCGAGACTCGGAGGATGTCGGCCATCTCCGCTTCTGTCATGAATTTGGCAAAAGATGAAGTCAAGCCGTCGGCCGTCAGCCTTGCCCAAGCGATACCCTTGCCGCCGACGCCGCGGATGAACTCGATGAGCTTGTCAATCTCCTTGCGGGAGAGCGTATCGACGGCATTCTTCGCCACGATGCCCCGCACACTACCCCCGGCCTCGATTGCGCCCGCAAACACGCCGAAGCCCGAGCTGCGCACCGTATCTGTCAGGTCAAAAATCTCCATGCCGTAGCGCAAGTCCGGCTTGTCCGTGCCGTAGCGAGTCAGCGCGTCGGTATAAGTCAGGCGGCGGAGCGGCAGTTGCAGCTCTAAGTTTGAAATCTCGCGGAACACACGGGCCATGAAGCCCTCAACGCAGGCGAGAACATCCTCGACATCTACAAAACTCATTTCGAGGTCAATCTGCGTGAACTCCGGCTGGCGGTCGGCGCGTAAATCCTCGTCCCGGAAGCAGCGGGCGAGTTGGAAATAGCGGTCAAATCCCGCTACCATGCTCAGTTGCTTGTAGAGCTGAGGCGACTGCGGCAGGGCGTAGAAACTGCCGGGCGTGAGCCGTGACGGCACGAGGAAATCCCGCGCGCCCTCGGGCGTGCTCCGAATCAACATGGGGGTTTCGATTTCGATGAAGCCCTGTTCGTCGAAATAGTCCCGCGTCACCTTCGACACCCGATGGCGGAGCAAGATATTCCGCTGTAGATCAGGCCGCCGCAGGTCTAAGTAGCGGTGTTTGAGGCGAATCGCCTCGGCGGTTTGCACGTCCTCAATAATCTCAAACGGCGGCGTCTCCGACTTGGTTAGGATGCAAAGTTCCGTGACCGCAAGCTCCACCTCGCCCGTGGGGATGTCTGTATTCTTCGACGACCGTTCCCGCAAGATGCCCTTGGCCGAGAGGACGAACTCCGACCGTACCGTGGCGGCTTGCTCGAACACGGCCCTGTCCGTCTCGTCGTCAAATGCGAGCTGGAGGATGCCCGTCCTGTCCCGCAGGTCGATGAAAATCAGCCCGCCCAAGTCCCGTTGGCGTTGCGCCCAGCCGCAGACGGTGAGTGTTTCACCGACCTCCGCCATGCGCGGTTCGCCGCAGTACCGGGTGCGTTTGAATGTTTGTGTGTCCATGTGGTGTCTCCTGTCTTTGTAGGGGCGACCGACCCGGTCGCCCGCACGTTTCGTTTTGCATCACACGTAGGAACGGGCGACCGGGTCGGTCGCCCCTACATTTACGTCAGTAGTCAAACAACGGCTACTCCGCCTGAATCGGCCGCGCCGTGCGGCCGTCTTTTACACCCGCCGCGATGCGCTCGGCGGCTTCTCTGGCCGTGATGGTTTCTTGTTCGCCGGTAATCATATCTTTCACGGTGACCTTGTTTTGCGCAATCTCGTCCTCACCTAAGAACACCACATAGGGAATCCCCAACTTGTCGGCATAGCTCATTTTGGCCTTGAACTTTTTGTCCTCGCCGTAAATCTGCGTCCGCAGTCCCACGGTGCGCAGGGCTGTAGCGAAGGCAATCGCCGGCCCCCAGTCGTCCGTCATGGGTAGCACCAGCGCGTCCGCCGGGGCGGCGAGGAGTTTGTCGTTTAAATATTTCTGCTCCTCCAGCACGTAGAACAGCCGAGTGAGGCCGATAGAGATGCCGACGCCCGGGAGTTGTCTGTCCGTGTAATACTCCGCGAGGTTGTCATACCGCCCGCCGGAGCAGATGGAGCCGATTTCCGGGTGGGCGGGGATAATGGTCTCATACACCGTGCCCGTGTAGTAGTCGAGGCCGCGTGCGATGGTCAAATCCACGACGAAGTGCGTGTCGGGCACGCCGAAGGCCTCCATGTGTTTCGCCACGGTTAAAAGCTCTTCAATGCCCGTGTCGAGCAGTTCGTTTTTTCCCATGTAAGAGGACAAAATCGCAACGGGACTCGCCCCGCGCTGACCGGAGGTGAGCAAGTCTAACAGACGGTCGGCATCTGCTTGCGGGACGCTGAAGTCGTCAACCAGAATTGCCGCCGTTTTCTCACGGCCGATTTTTTCAAGTTTGTCAACCGTCTGCATAATCGCCCCGGATTTTTCTTGTAAGTCCATGGCGAGGAAGAGACCGTTTAATACCTTGCGGTTATTCACGCGGATGACAAAATCTTTCAGCCCCAAGGCTTGGAACGTGTGATAAATCACACCCGGAATCTCCGCCTCGTTGATGACGGCCAGCGAGCCGTCACCGATGATGTCAATGTCCGCCTGATAAAATTCACGGAACCGCCCACGCTGCGCCCGCTCGCCCCGATAGACTTTACCGATTTGGAACCGACGGAAAGGAAAGGTAAGTTGTCCGTAGTGCAGAGCCACATACTTCGCCAGCGGTACAGTCAAATCAAAGCGCAGAGCGAGGTCGCTGTCGCCTTTGGTCATGCGGTAAATTTGCTTCTCCGTCTCCCCGCCGCCTTTGGCGAGCAGGACTTCCGCCGCCTCAATGACGGGCGTGTCCAGCGGCGCGTAGCCGTAGACGGAGAAACTCTCCCGAATAATCTCCGCCATGCGGTCGAAGCGAATCTGGTCTTCCGGCAACAGTTCCATAAACCCCGATAAGGTTCTCGGTGCGATTTTTGCCATGATGTATTCCTCCTAATTATGTAGGGGCGCACAATGTGCGCCCGCAAATCGTTTCTTGTAGGAGCCGATGCCCACATCGGCCCGGTCCTTTTATTACGGTGGTTGCGGGTCAATGTGGGCATCGACCTCTACGAACATTTGTCCGGTAGCAAATCATTTCGGATTCACAACATCCCGCCAACCGAAATCTCCCCGCGCCAGCCCGCGAATCAGCACCTCCGCCGTTGCCACGTTGGATGCGAAAGGTACGTTGTACTGGTCACAGAGCCGTGCGATGTCGTCCACATCTTTCATCTCCGGCCCGTTGGGGTCGCAGAAGAAGAGCACCAAATCCAGCTCATTGTAGGCAATCCGCGCCCCGATTTGCTGGTTCCCGCCCTGACTGCAGGAGAGGTAGAGCGTCACGGGCAGACCCGTGGCCTCGTTCACTAATCGCCCTGTGGTGTTGGTTGCCGAGATGGTATGCTCCGCCAAGGTGCCGCAATAGGCAATGCAGAATTGCACCATCAGTTCTTTCTTCCTGTCGTGCGCAAGTAAGGCAATGTTCATGTCGTCAGCCGCCTTTCCTATCTGTGTTTCAAGGGGACTTCCATCCCCATAATCCGCTTTGCAATCCGCAAAAACGCACTCGATGCCCACCGCCTAGAATACAGCACCAACGGGCGCAGTCGGGATGCCGCCTCGATGACGTCCTGATCTTCCGGCACGATGCCGAGCAGTTGTACGCCCACGAAGTCGATGATATCGTCCACGTTGATGGCGGACTTCGTAATCATTTTCACCCGCACCCGATTGAGGAGCAGGCGCAAGTTGTCAATGCCCATTTCGTCCAGTTCCATCACGGCTCGCTGTGCGTCCCGCTGACTGGTGGCGTCCGTGGTGGCGACGACGACTACGGCGTCCGCGTCTTTGGCCGTCAGGTAGAACATTTCGTCCAAGCCCGCAGGGCCGTCGATGAGGCAGTAGTCATACTGTTCTCTGGCCTCGTCCACGATTCGGGCGAGTGTCTCGCCGTTTAAGGCCTCCGTGCAGAGCGCGGGCCCTGCGAGGAGAAACAGCCCGTCCATCGTCGGATGTTCGACGACGGCTTCTTCCAAAGTGTTGCGTCCCGCCGCCACGTCTGCGATGTCCAGCGTGGTGAGGTCGCTCATGCCGAGGAGTAAGTCCAAGTTCGGGAGCCGCAGGTCTAAATCCATGCACAAAACCCGCTGACCCAAGGCCGCCATGCAAGAGGCGATTGTAGAAACCGCCGTCGATTTGCCGGTTCCGCCTTTTCCCGATGTAAACACCAAGCTCATGCCCATATCCCGCACCTCTTTCTCTGTGGGTTCTATTGTACACCAGATTGTGGGTGGATTTCAATACAAATGTTTGAACACATTGTAGGGGCGGCCATTGGCCGTCCGTGCCCTTATTCTCCTCTTTGGAGGGGCGGTGCCCTTTTCCTTTGTGTAGGGCGCGATGTCTTCATCGCGCCGCATCCCCCTAAATGCAATACCACGGCGCGATGAGGACATCGCGCCCTACGACATACCCGCCCCGTGGCACCACCCCGTCAGGCTTCGCCTGCCACCCCTCCAAGGAGGGGAATTTTAACGCTACCGCAACAGCACATTCTCCAACAACCGCCGCTGGTCAACCGTGTGGTCTTGGAAAAAATGGTCAAATATCGCAGTCGCTACGGGAATCGCCGCCGAGCCGGAGCCGCCGTGTTCGATGACGACTGCCAGCGCAAGCTGCGGGTTATCCATAGGCGCGTAGGCCACGAAGATGGCGTGTGTGTACCGCCCTGCCGTGTCCGCCGCGCGGATTTCTACCGTACCCGTTTTCGACGCCACGGGGATGCGGAAGTTTGCGAGTTGTCTCGCCGCCGTGCCGTGGGTGGAGGTTCTGCGCATCCCCTCTTGGAGTGCGCGGAACCAGACGCCCATCCCCGGTTCATCCCGCAGGTCGATGAGGATTTCCGATTCCGGGCGGTAAACGGTGTGCATCCCGTCATAGGTGCGCACTTCCCGCAGGAGGCGGGGCTGATAGCGTACGCCGCCGGAGGCAATCATGGCCGTGTAGTTGGCGAGTTGAATCGGTGTAAAGAGGCTCACGCCCTGCCCGATGCCCACCTGAACAATCTGTCCGTCAAAGACCGTGTCGTAGCGGGGATAGTTGATTGCCATCATCGTATCCCAAGTCGAACGCTGGCCCGCCACCTCGCCGAAGCCGATGCCCGTGAGGTCACCGAGGCCGAACTTCTCGGCAAAATCCGCCATGCGCTCCAAGCCCAACCAGTGGGAGACTTGGTAGAAGTAGATGTTGCAGGAGACCGCAAGAGCCTGCCGCAAATCGACATAGCCGTGCCTGCCCGTACAGCGGGGCCTGTAATCATCCCATTCTTCGAATACGCCGCCGCAGAAAATTTGGGTGTGTTCCGTAATGCTCCCGTGGTAGAGGCCGGCGAGGGCTGTGACCATCTTAAAGGTAGACCCCGGCTCATATGCCCCGCCCGTAGCCCGATTGAGCAGGGGGAGCTCCGGGTCGGCCTCCAAACGCAGGAACTGCTCGGAGAAGTTTTCTAAAGTAAATCCGGGCGAAGAGGCGATGGCCAGCACCTCGCCATTACGCGGGTCGATGACCGCGACGGCCGCACCGCCCGCCTGATGAATATCCTGCGGCCCCCGCTCGGCGTTAATCTGCCGCACCGTGGAACGGAGTGCCGCCTCGGCCACGGCTTGCAGACCGCTGTCCAAAGTCGAAATCACGTTCCCGCCCGGACGGGGCTGTGTGGTGACATTCTCACCGACGACCACGCCCGCCGCCGTGACGGTCTGTACGACGCGGCCGTTTGAGCCGTGGAGGAAATTCTCAAAGTCCCGTTCCAGCCCGTCCTGTCCCACGTGGGCGTCCGGGGGGTGGTCGGGGAAAATCTCCACCTGTTCCTCTGTGAGCGGCCCCACGCGGCCGAGGATGTGGGATGCCACCGTCGTATTGTAGCGGCGGATGGAACTCTCTTGCACCGTTACGCCGGGGAAATTGCGTTCCAAGAACGCGCTGATGACCCCCACGCTTGCGTCTTCGATAAAGTTGTATTCGTCCATGCCGATGATGTGCCGCATCTCGATTTCAAAGCGAATCCCCGCGATGGTGCGGGTATCTTCTGCCGTGTATTCCGCGCTGATGTTGTAGCGTCTGCGCATGAAAGCCATGAGCTGCACCGCCGTGACAGATTCAATGCAGAGCTCATCCGGCAGGGGCGTGGGTGTAGCCGCGAACAGCTCCCCGTGTTCGTCCGGGTTGGGTTCGAGGTCGCCCAAGTCCCGAATCAGGTTGCGGATGCCTCGGTCGTGGTGGCGGATGTAGGCGTTCAAATGGCGGCGTTGGGTCGAGGTCATGTCTGTATAGCGGATGGGGGAGGGGGAGATGGCGAGTGTGTCCGTCTGGGTATAGCCCATAGACCGCGCAAGTTCCACCATTTCGAGCAGGGTGTCGTTATTATTTACCGGGCTGTTCTGCAAGGTCACCCAGTCAAAAACAATATGGTTCACCGACCGATTAGAGACGAGGGGTGTCTCATGCCTGTCCATAATCTGCCCCCGTGTGGCCTCCACCGTGCGGCTGACTAAACGGTGGTTTTCCGCGTAATTCGCCAAAGCGGCCCCGTTGACAACTTGCAGGTCAAAGAGCACGACGATGTAGACGACACACACCACCACAAGGAAGCCCAGCATCACGGCGAGGCGGTTCGGGCTCAATCTTTTTTGTTGTCGCATAGAAATCACCTCTCAGGTGGAATGGTGGGGGACGCCGGGGATAAAACTGCCGTGCTAACTCCCTCCGTCCACCGCTTCGCGGCGGCCACCTCCCTCGCTTGTGAGGGGGGCTTTAAGCCCTGCCCTTAGGCCCCTTCGCTTGCGAGGGGGCTGTCGCCGCAGGCGACTGGGGGAGCTACGCCTTCGCCCGCCGTGCCAATGACCGGGTCAGAACATACATCGGCAGCGCAAACAACATCGAATACGCCGTCTGCAAGGCTCCGACCCGAAACAGAGCCAAAGGCGGCTGCCGCAGAAACACCAAAAGCGTAAACATTTGCATAAACGCCAATACCAAAAGTGCCGCCGCACAGCAAATCACATAAGACGGAAACCCTCGGCTAATCAAATACGAGGACAAAAGGCCCACCCCCATGCCGAGCCCCGTCAGCGCGATGGTGAAGAGCACGGTAGACCCCAAGGCAATGTCACAGAGCACCCCTGCCGCAAGTCCAACCCCCGCACCCCAGCTCGGCCCCTCAAACAAGCCGACACCGACGACGGACAGCGGCAAAATCAACGGCAAAACCCCGAACAAGGGCAAGCGCGAAAACACCATCCCCTGCAACACATAAAGCACATACAACACCGCCCCGTGAATCAGAACGCGAATGATTAAATTTTTCGTCGCATCAGACATAGGGGAGTGCTCCTTTCCGGGGCGTTGTAGGGTGCGATGCCCGCATCGCACCGTGTGATAAATCTACGAGGATGATACGGCGTGATGCGGGCATCACGCTCTACGAATCAATTTCCACGTTCTGTACCACAAACACCTGTACCAGCCGATTCAATTCCGCCGCGGGTTGGATGATGGCATAGTAGCTGACCCCCGTGCCCTCCATGCCGACACGCTCTACGCGGCCGATGACGAGACCCTTGGGAATCACGCCGCCGTAGCCGGAGGTCGTGATGACATCGTTCAACAGCGGCACCTCCCCTGTGGGCAGGAGGGAGAGACGGAGTGTCCAATCGCCCATCAGGGCGAAGTTGCCCTCTGCTATGCCGGAGACGCCTGTACCCATCTGTCCGCCGACCCGCACGGAGGGGTCGATAATCGTTTCCACTCTGGCCCAGTTGCGGCCGACTTGACGGACGACACCGACCAACTCCCGCCGCTCCGTCATCACCGCGTCGCCCACGGCGATGCCGTAATCTTCGCCTCTGTCTATGGTAAAGGCAGATGTCCAGTTGGATGCGTCCCAACTGAGTACAGCGGCATCGACAAGCCGCTCGTTGTATATCCCCTGTGAGAGACCCAAAAGCGTCCGCAGACGCTCATTTTCTTCCCGGATTTCTTCGGCCTCCCGCGCCCGCCGCTCGTAGGCGGCGACCCGCGCCAGAAGTTCCCGGTGTTCGGCCTCTAAGGTGTCGTAGTTGTGCATATGGTTGTACATCTGTTCCAAGGTACCGACAAAGTTGCGTATCCCCGTCTCTACAGGGCGCGTGATGGCGGCGACGGTATTCTGTACAAAGCTCGTCCGCCCTACGCCGAGGAGCGAGAGCAGAGCTATCAGCACCAGCAGAAAAGTGATGCCGCCGATGACAACGCCTTTGGTTTTCAAGTATTTTTTCAAAACAATCGAACTCCCATCTCTCGTGCTAATTCCGTTACCCTGCAAAGCGGCAGCCCAATCACATTATACACATCGCCCTCAAGCCGCCGCACGAACACGGATGCAAGACCCTGAAGCCCGTAAGCTCCCGCCTTGTCCATCGGCTCGCCCGTTGCGACATAGGCCGCGATTTCTTCTTGCGTAATGGGGCGGAAAAACACATCGGTTGTCTCCGCGCCTGTGCGCGTCTCGCCGTCCAGATACAAGGCCACCCCGGTATATACCGTATGTTTCGCGCCGGAGAGACGGGAGAGCGTCAGCATTGCTTCGGCCTCGTCTTTCGGCTTGCCCAGCAGTTCGCCGCCCAAGCACACCATCGTATCTGCCGCCAAGACCAATTCGCCCGATAGGGCGGTAGCGGCGACTTCTCGGCATTTCGCCAACGCGATTGCCGTCACGGCCTCCCCGGGCGGCAGATGCGCCGCCGCCAAAGGCTCCGGGTTTTGGGCGGGACGGACGATAAAACCGGAAAGCCCCGCTTGCTCAAGCAACATTTTACGCCGCGGAGAGGCGGAGGCTAAGATTAGATTTGTCATGTGGAAGAAACCTCACATTTGTAGGGGGCGGCGTCCTCGGTGCCCCGCATTCGTAATTTAAATCGCATACGGTGGGGCGTCGGGGACGCCGCTCCCTACATCGGTCACTCCACACCCCGATAATAAAGCCCACGTGTGAACTCGCCGGGTTCATAGTTCCCCATGCACAGATACCGCTCCAGTACCTCGCGGCACTCTCTTGAGTTCTCTGTCGTGAAGCAGAGCCGCACGCCCCAGAGGCCGATGTCCATGTAGTCACCCGCCCTGTCGGCGAGCCACAATTTGCGGCTGTTTAAGACGATGTTGCGGCAACCCGCCTCTTTCACGAGCGGGAACTCCGCGCCTCGACGGTCTTTCAGATGTGCCCCGGGTTCGCAGACGTGTTGGCAGTCACGGACGTTGTGCATGATGCAGGCTTCCGTAATCATCAGCGGCAGACGGCCGTAGGCGAGCAGTTCGAGGTCAATCGGCTTGTCCATATCCCGAATCTGCGCCAGATTCAGCTCGAAAGATGCCGTGGCCGATAATAAGCCCATTTCGCCGCAGACCTTGAGGGTTTGTCCGTTGAATACGTTGAAGCCGAAATCGCCCCGCACCTGCAAGCCCGACTTGCGGCAGAGGCCGATGTGGCCCATGTTGCCGACTAAACACTCGGTAATGCCGAACTCCTGTACTTCGAAGAGCTTGCGCTTGATTGTGTCTTTTTCGTTGTCCCAAACCACACGGGGCAGAATGGGCGCGAAGTGCAAATCGTCCCGCTCCAAATAGGGGCGGAGCTCCTTGGTATGTTCCAAAATCTCATCTATGGGCAGATAAATCAGCGAGGGCTTTAAGTCCGCAAATTCCTCCGTCAGCTGCGATGCCCGCAGGAGGGAGACGTTGAGTTGCGGCGGAACTTCTCGCTTTGGTGCGGGGTCTCCCGCGCGGAACAGGCCCTCCGAGTGGTACGGTACCTGTTTCCGAAGCGCGGTCAGTTCCTCCAAAAGCGTACGGCGCATCTCGTTGATGTCAGCCGATGAGAGGTGCAAGCCCGCGTCCAGAACGACCTCGATGTCTTGACAGAAATACGGTGTCCCGCCCGTCTTGGCGAGTTGGCCTTCGATGAACGCTCTGTCCATCTCGCGCATCTCCGCCTGCGCCGGCACGGGGCCTTCGACGCGGGCGACATGGCTGTCTGTGTCGGACACGGCGAGTTTCGCGGGGCGGCCGCGCTGAATCATGGCGTAGAATTTCACGGGCAGACGCGGGGTCTCCACGTCGATGTAGGTCTTTTTCGCATCGGCAAAGAGGCGGAACTGTCTCTTGTTCTCCTCCGTGCGGATGCCCATCATATCGGGGCCTTTTTCGCCGCGGAGGTAGGCGTCTGTGAACCCTTGGCGGCTGAAGACAGCCGCGAGCCGGCTCAGTTCATCGTCCGAGGGCAGCCGTTCCTCCCGAATTGCGTCTGAGTAGACCCGTGTGGCGATGGCCGTATACTCCGGCCGTTTCATACGCCCCTCGATTTTCACGCAGGTGACGCCGCATTTCTCCAAGGCCGCCAAATGTTCAACCAGACTGTAGTCCTTGAGGCTCAAATGCGCCCCCGGCGTGCCGTCCAGCGTGTAGGGCAGGCGGCAGGGTTGGGCACACATGCCCCGATTCCCGCTCCGCCCGCCGATGACGGCACTCATGTAACATTGCCCGGAATAACTCACGCATAAGGCCCCGTGGACGAACACCTCCAGTTCAATCGGCGACTGCTTGGCGATGTAGGCGATGTGCGCGATGGAGAGTTCCCGTGCCAAAATTACACGGGATGCCCCCGCCTCCGCCGCGCGGCGCACGCCGTCGAGGTTGTGTACGCTCATCTGCGTGCTGGCGTGCAGAGGCATGTCCGGCAGGGCTTGGCGGAGCATACGCATCATGCCCAAGTCTTGGACAATCAGCGCATCCGCGCCCAGACGGCTCACGGTCTTTGCCAGAAGCTCGACAGGGCCGAACTCCCTGTCCGTGGCGAGCACGTTGAGGGTCACATAGACTTTGCAGCCCCGCACACGGCAATATTCCGCGGCGGCACCGAAAGAGTCCTCTGTAAAATTTTTCGCGCCCCGGCGTGCGTTAAACGCATCCAGCCCCAGATACACGGCGTCCGCCCCGTTCTGCACGGCGGCCACAAGCGCGTCCGGCGACCCTGCGGGGGATAGGAGTTCCAACATAGGATTCACCTTTTTGTTTTTGATATCATTATAGTATAGCATGTTTTGGTGTGTTTGAAAAGGGGCCAAATAGCGTACTTATACGTTCTAACAAACGTGTGCGCCCTGCCGGGGGCTGCCGTGCCTATCGGCACGGCACAACTATCCGTCTTGGGGCGGCAGCCCGCCAAATGGAGCAGAGGGGCATTACCACGGATCGGGAAAACATCAATCGAGAAAAATGAGTACAAAGCTCTTCTCCCACGCAAGCAGAAGAAATACCTTGCGGAGCATAAAACGGAACAGGATTTGTTTAAATCCGCAAACAGCTATCTCAACAAGCATCGAAACACCGCGGGCAAAATCCCGCTTGCCGCTTGGATAAAGGAGCGTGACAGCCTACTCAAAGAGAAAAACGAAATCAGCAAATCTACTATGTCCCTTTCGGAGCGGTTGCGACAGATTGACTGTATTCGCAAGAGGGCAAGAGAGAGTATGCCGAAACAGTCACAGCGGAATCGGGGGTGGGAGATGGAACACTAGAACGGCGAGGGGGTACGCATTGCGTACCCCTATTCCCCAACGTGGACTTTGTACCGAACGTGTGTTATAATTCCTCTATTCGTTACCCGACCTTTACGGTGAGGACGAACAGTATTTATATTTAAATGGTTGTTATAAGGTGGTGTACTTATGACATTACAAAAGAAAAAGCAACTCACAAATTTCATTATATTTCTTTCACCAATACTCCTGATAGGCATTATATTCTTCTGGCTCGCAGTAAGTAATCATGCGGGTTATATTGAACGTGCTCTTTCGCGTAATCTTTCACCTGACGAGACACGAGTGACTGCAACGGAGTTTTCTGATGGAAGCATTTCCGTCGGGGTGACGTTTACGGCCGCTTCCGTTTCTATAAGCGAGTTTGGAGCATATGTCGTGGATATAGTGGCATGGCTACAAGAAGTAGCGCAGGGGCGTGGCATAGAACTGTATGGCCTGCATGTTTTTTTACAAGATAACCAAGAAAGAATAATTTTGGCTTGGAGCAATTCTCCTGCCCTTTTTAGGAACAGGGAAACTGGAATTTTTACTGCTTTTCTTAGTGATTACTCCGAGAGCGGCTTTTCAGAAGTCATTCCAGCAACAGAAATACAGGGGATTATAGATAGCCTTCTAGCACAGGAATAAAAAAATGGTGTGTAGTTTTTGCTTGTGTGCGGTCACACTAGAGCAGAAAATAAGCAAAATCGACAGCAAGCTCTGCCCTTGCTCTAGTGCGTGATGGGCGAGATTATGAACGGAACAACCGAATAACGAAGCGAACCCCACAAGGCAAATTGCAAGTCTTGTGGGGTTTTGCGATGAAAAAGTCCTTGACAAAATGCCGCGGGCTTACCCCGCCCCCGCATTGTACCACACAAAGGGCGGCCATTGTTCGCCCGCCCTTCGCCCTTATCTGTACGCTGCCCCACACATTTCCGCCACATCCGCACTTGAAATCCCGGCCGCTTTGTGCTATAATATTATGGCATTTCCTGAATTTCCCCCGCTTTTGCGGGAAGAGGGAGCACCTTAACATATGCGCAAAACAAAAATCAGCCACAACGTTATTCTGCGCCTGCCTCGGTATTTGCGGTATTTGGAAGAACTGCGGAACCGCGGTGTCGTCCGCACCTCATCCGGGGAGCTCGGGCGGCTTATGGGCGTGACGCCCTCCCAGATTCGGCAGGACCTCTCCTGTTACGGCGAGTTCGGCCAGCAGGGCTATGGCTACAATGTAGAGATGCTGATGAACGCCATCTCGGACATCCTCGGCACCACACGGGAGCGGAAAGCTGTCATCATCGGCGCGGGCAACCTCGGCCGTGCCATCATCGGCAAGTTTCCTTTCGAGCAATACGGCTTTCGCCTGACGGGAGCCTACGATCTCGCGGACAGTATCATCGGTACGGAGATTGCAGACCTCACCGTCCGCCACATTGACCGTTTGGAGGAAGACATCCGCGAGACCCGGACGGAAGTGGCCGTGCTCACCATGTCCAGCGCATCCGCCAACGCCATCGCGGGGCGGCTGATTGACGCAGGCGTGCGGGGCATTTGGAACTTCACCAATGTAGACCTCACCATCTCCAGTCCAAGCGTGGTGGTGGAAAATCTTCACTTTTCGGACAGCTTATTGACCCTCAGCTACTACATGACCCACGGCAAAAGTGGGGAACAGAGAACAGACGACTAGACCCACATACTGAAAGGCGGTACTTTAAATGTTTAGAAAACGCAAACTCTTGGCTTTCGGCCTTGCCCTGCTCATGCTCTTGACCGTGATTCCGGTACTGGCCTCTCCCGGCGAGGCATACATAGAGCAGGAGTTCGTCCTCGGTAACTCGCTGACCAACAGCCTGCACGGCGGGCAGATGGCAGAGGTGGACAATACCCTCTTTTGGGCAGACCATACGGGTATTTACGCCATTGATGTTTTGCTGACAGACCAACCGGGGCAGAACCTGAATGTCATCGGCGGCGGGCTTTACTTCACCGTGGGAGACGAGGAACTCTCTACCCTGCGGCGGCTCGATCTCACGACCGGCGAGACGGCGACGCTCTTCTCGTGGACGGCATCGATTGATCAGCTCCTCATCACCGGGGACAACGAGGCTCTCTTCCTCGCAGACGGGCGTGTGCATCGGAAAGACTTGACCACAGGCGGAGTCGTAACGGATGCGACGGCTTTCGCCGTCACCCGCTTTATCCCCACGGCCTACGGCACCATTTACGCCACGGGCGGCTTGGGTGATTTCACACTCTATGCGGGTGACGAACTGATTGAAGCGGGTGTCGCTCTTTTCTTCACGGAGCGGGATGACCTGATAATCCGCCGCGGGACAGAAGATTATCAAGTGCCTTTCGCCGCCCTCTTTGCCGACGGCCCGGCGGAACTCACGGCCTATGTGTACCGTCCGATTATCGAGACGTTTGCGTTCTCTGACGAATACGTTGAGATGGAGACGCATGACGTGTCTCAAGATGTGTTTCCTGACGATAACATCTGCCCCATTCCGTTCAACGCCGCACCGCCGATTGAAACGATGAGCCTGCCCTTGACCCAATCCCAGCGCAATGTCGTCCTCCGGGCGCGGCAACAGTTGGAGATTCGCTGGACGCCGCTGCAAGACATCACCGGCTGGCGGGGCAACAACATTTTCCGTGCAGGGGAGACCTATATCGGCATCCCCTATGCTCAACCCATACATAGCGGACGTTATATTCCTTGGGGAATCACACAGAGAACGGCGGCTTTTGAGCATTTCCGTGACGCGGTACTCAATATCAACAGCAACATGTACAGAAGCTTCTCCTTCAACGGCACCCACGCCACGATTGCGCCGTTTTACGGGTCGGACTGCTCCGCTTTTGTCGCCTGGTCGGTGAACCATCCCCAACGGACGACGACCCATTCTTTCCCCAACTTTGCCAATCGGATTAGCCGTAATCTGACCGCCCTGCAAGTGGGCGATGTGTTCAACTCAACAGGCCATAACATTCTCGTCACGGCGGTGGAGTTCGATTTGAGCGGCAATGTGGCCGCCATTGAGACCATGGAGCAAACCGTCCCCCTGCCGCGGCATATCCGTTGGGGCGCAGGCGGTAACCGCACGATTCCGCAGCTTTGGGACATGCTCAACCGAAGCAACTATCACTTCTACAGACCCACGACTATCGGCAACGTACCGTTCACACCCAGCCCTGCGGTGAATGTCGCGGACGGCGCACGGCACATCATCACGGCCATCGCCGGGCAGGGCGGGGTCATCAGTCCCGCGGGGCTGAATCCCGTGCCGCACGGCTATGACCAGCGGTTTGTATTCCACCCCGAGCCGGGTTTTGTTGCCCAAGTAATCATTGACGGCGTAAACCAAGGGCCGATGACAGAGTTCACTTTCCAAAATGTGACACAGGCGCACCGGCTGGAGGTTGTGTTCGAGCTTACCCACAGCCCTTTTGTAGATGTGCCCGCGCACGCTTGGTATCACGAATTCGTGTTCTACGCGTTTCAGAATAATCTGATGCTCGGCACGTCCGCCACGCACTTCTCGCCGGGCGCACGTACGACACGCGCCGAATTTGTCGCCGTCTTAGCCCGCATCTCCGGGATTAACACACGGGAATGGGCGAGAACCGGCACGGTTGTCACCCAGACAGGCGGGGCGGTCAATGTTCGCGCACAGCCTAATACCACCTCCGCCGTCCTCGGCACACGGGCAAGCGGCAGTACGGTGGAGATTATCGGGCAGGTGGGGAACTGGTATCAGATTATCCACGGCAACGGGCACGGATTCATGTCGCGGGATTTCGTTCGGTCACAGAGCACCTTCTCTGATGTGGGCGTGGGGGCGTGGTACGCGCCCTATGTGGCTTGGGCACGCGCAAATAATGTAGTGGCCGGTGACGGCAGCGGCTTCTTCCACCCCTCACGGCACTTGGCTCGTGAAGAGATGGCCACCATCTTACACAACTACGTCACACGCATGGGCATTAATCTGCCGCAAGACCCCGATGTGCCGCCCTTTGTCGATATTGACCTCGTGACATGGTGGGCAGTACCCGGCGTAACGGCTATGCAGCAGGCCGGGGTCATCCGTGGAGACGGCGTGAGCTTTAACCCGCAGGGGTTCAGCACACGGGCCGAAATGACAACAATGCTGGTAACGTTTGTACGGAACCATGGGTAAACTGTTGGGGCAACCTTGCGTGGTTGTCCCTTGCCCTTTAGAATCGGGGGCTGTCGCCGCAGACGACCGGGGAGGTGGTTTGCGAGTACAGGCAATTGCAGGCTGACCGCCCGGTATGCTTTCCTCCGCGCATGGGGGCAGGGAACTTCGGTGCCGGATAATTTATAGTTTTTGACAAACATGGATGATAGGAAGTTTTTGCTATGTATGGACACAACAAATCCACATCAGTTGATGCGAAAAGACTTTTAAGTATCTTAGGGGTTTTAAGCATCATTCTCGGTCTAACGGTTGCGTTTGTTGTAGGGTTCCGTGAGTTTTGGCGATTTTATCTGTTCACAGGAGCTGTGGAGAGTGCTTTACGTTTAACGGTACCGATGATACCCATACTCATCCTAATTGTTCTGGTGGGCGTTGTTATTGGCGTTGCACTACTGATTGCAGCACGAAATAAAAGATTGCTAATTATTTTTAGTGTAGTGGTGCTGGTTGCTATAGTGTTGATTTCAGCTTTTCTATTCTGGCCGCAAGGGGAACGCTGGATGGAGGAACAACGCTACCCTCTGCGCTTCGAGGCATTAATTGTCCGCTACAGCGAACAACACGACCTCGACCCCTTTCTGGTCAAAGGGCTGATTCAAGCCGAGAGCAGTTTTCGGGACGATGCTGTGAGCCCCGTGGGGGCGATTGGCTTGATGCAAATTATGCCGAACACGGGCGAATGGTTAGCGGAGCTGATGGGCATCAGCTTCGAGACGGATGACCTCTTTAACCCGGCCTATAACATCCGCATGGGAACCTTCTATCTGCGGCGTCTGATTAACTACTTTGGCCATCAAGACACGGCACTCGCGGCGTATAATGCGGGCATGGGCAACGTGCGCTCTTGGCTGAATGACGAGCGGTACAGCTCCGACGGCGAGACCCTGCACACGATTCCATTCCCCGAAACCCGTGCCTATGTCGAGCGGGTCAATGAGTTTATCGAGATTTACAGGAGGCTCTACGGCTGATGGGTTGGTTAGAACTCACAATCGATGCCCCCGCGGGCGACATCGCCCGCGTCGCTGAGCGGTTGGAGACGGTGGGCATTACAGACCTCGTCATTGAGGACGAAGCGGATTTTCTCGCCTTTTTGGAGGCCAATCGGCAATACTGGGACTATGTAGACGAAGACCTCCGCTCCGCCATGGCAGGGCGAAGCCGCGTGATGTTTTACCTCGAAGACACGCCGGACGGCGAGGCAAAGCTCGCTCAGCTCCGTGCGGCTTTGGACTGGCCCGTCGCGCAGCGGCCTATTCAGGAAGAGGACTGGGCGAATAACTGGAAGAAATATTATCGGCCCCTCCCCATCGGCGAGCGGCTCTTGGTTGTACCGCAGTGGGAGGACGTGGACACAGGGGAACGCATCCCCCTGCGGCTCGACCCCGGCCTCATCTTCGGCACAGGGTCGCATCCGACCACGCGGTGTTGCTTGGAGGCATTGGAGACCTTGACCGTCCCCGGCCGGCAAGTGCTGGACTTGGGCTGCGGCAGCGGGATTTTATCTATTGCTGCCCTGCGTCTCGGCGCAGAACATGTCACCGCCTGTGACATTGACCCCAAGGCCCCGGACGTGGTGCGCTCCAACGCGGCACTAAACGGGATAGAGTCGGACAGGCTCTCCGTCTTTCACGGGGATGTCTTGGCACCGGGTTCGTTTCGGGCGCAGTTGGGCGCACGGCAATATGATTTGATTCTGGCCAACATCGTGGCAGATGTCATCATCGGGCTTGCCGCGTTCACCGCTCCGTGGCTCGCACCCGGCGGGCGTATGGTCTGTGCGGGGATTATCGACGGGCGGGAATCCGAGGTCGAACAGGCTCTCCTTGCAGGCGGCTTCCAAGTGTTGAAACGCTTTCGGGACGGGGATTGGCACAGTCTGATATTGACGAATTAGCGCGGCTGCTGTAGAATGTATCAAAATGGCCTTTGTATCATATTAACTTTCGATAGAACCCGATCGAAAATACGCCTGCTTTGCAGGTTGGTTTTGTGCAAAAAACGCGCAAGACACGTCTATATGAGTTCTTCTTAAAAATATCTTTAGGGACATTTTATAAGAAGAACCGATATAAGGAGAAGTCTTATGAGTTTAATGGACTATATCCCAAAAGTGAAGTGCGGTCGATGTGACCGAAGTTATTCGGGGCTGAAGATTAAATGCCCCTATTGCGGTGCGGGCCGCGGGCGGGGCGGTAAGCGCGCCTCGGATGCCGCGGGTGCGCAAGCACGTCGGATGATACAAATTTTGCTTTTGCTGATTCTGGTCATCAGCGTGGTCAGCATGGCCGTGTTAGATTTATCGCCTGACCCGGACGAAGGCACCACCCCGCCCGATACAACGCAGGGGACAGGGGAAGAGAACGGTGAGGGCAATGGCGAGGACAACGGCGAACCGGGTGAAGGCGGCGACATCGCAGACCTCCTGCCCGGCGTTTTACCTGTAATTCCCACCCCGACCCCGGTTGCGGCGGAAGTCACTTCCGTTGATATTGATTGGAGCGCACGGCGGGGCGATATCAACGAAATGACGCTTCGCATCGGCGAGCAGGTCACACTTGCGGCTGTTGTTTGGCCGACGGATACCGAAGAAGTCCCCCATTGGACGAGCAGCATCCCTACCGTGGCAAATCCCACCGTCCATGCCGACGATTTACGGCGGGCGACCATCGAAGCCCGTAGTGTAGGGGATACGATTGTGAGTGTTACTGTCGGCGACCGGACCGCTGAGGTAATTGTGCGGGTGCGGCGGCCATAGTATCATAGAAAAGCGGCTCACGGTTGCGGGCCGCTTTTTTTGCTTGCGTTAGTGCGGGCTATGCTCTATAATGAGAGGGCAGGAATACCATAAAAACATTTGAAAAGAGGACAGGGACATGTTAAAAAAACTCGGGGCCATTCTGCTTGCACTTCTCCTGGTCGTATCGCTGGCGGCGTGCGGCACCACAGAGCCGGAGCCGATAGACCCGGCGGAACAGGCATTTGAGACCTATTCATACATCATGGAGCGGATGTCATTCGGGCCGAATCACACCGGTGCCTATGACATTGATTTCACCATGCAAATGGACATGACCTTCGACGATGAGACTATTTCTACTGTCGTTTCCGGCAATATGAAAATGATAGTCGAGGGGGAGGATACCGCGGAAGTCTCCATGATTATGGAGCTTTCGGACGGGTGGGATACCTTCACAGCAGAGCTTTACATGGCAATCGAAGACGGTGAGCTCACGGCGGCCCGCTTTGCAATTGACGGTGAAGAGTTCCCTGAGGATCTTTTGGCGCAGGATATGCTGCAAGACATCGTCGATGACGCATTTGACGTACCCGATGTTGACTTCGAGGCGTTCACCTCAGTCGAGATTGAAGAAGTAGACGGCAATACGGTTATGCACATCGTTCTCGACGGCCAGATGCTCCGTGACTTTGTCTTAGAGTCGATGGACGAGCAAATCGGTGCCTTGGCGGATATGGAAATGGAGATTGTCATCGAGGATGTTTTGATGACCATTGTCACAGACAGCGACTACAACCCGCTGTCGATGACGATGGAAATGTCCATGCACATGGAGTTTGAAGGCGAAGCGTTTTCCATGGATATGATTAGCGAGTTTGTGTTTAACGGATTTGATGATAATGTGGAGATTTTTGTGTAGAATTAGTTTTGCGGCAGACTAGAGAAAAGCGGCTCACTTTGTGAGCCACTTCAGCTTGTAGACAAAGCCCTTGCCCTACATTTCGCCGAAGGCGAAATGCTTTTTTGCCGACAAGTGCATGATAGTGTGCGCCGGAGGCAAAAAAGGTGGAATCCGTTTGTTTTCAGGACATGTGCCT
>WRAK01000022.1 GCA_009780235.1 Oscillospiraceae bacterium | reverse complement strand
GAGGCTACCACAGGGATACGGGTTGCTGCCGCAAAATTGTGGAGACACAATACGTTGGCTTGAACAGTCCATGTCGAAACCAAGGCATGGAATAGTGCAACTTCATCGCCCTGTGAAGCTAAAGCTCAAACGGTAATGCGATTGCGTATAGCGCAGTCTCATGTTTTGTGTTTTTCCCTTGCCGCAGGCGGAGTACCTTTGGCAAGGGTTTTTTGCGCCAAAGGAGGAGGGGGATGGTTGTATGGATACAGACGGTAGTAGGAAAAACAGAAAGAATTTGACAGGACATTTTTACAGGTTGCGAAACTTAGGAGGATTTCAAACCTCCTAAAACCGGAATTGGAGGGACACAATGCTATACGAAAAAATCATTTCGGCTTTTATTGAAAGCAAAGACATGGAAAGCCTGAAGGCCGTATTGGGTGATGCTGAGCTCATGGAGATTCTGCACGCTTTTCACGACCTGACCCCGGAGGAGCAAGTCATTGTATTTCGGCTGCTCCCCAAAGACGATGCCCTGTCCATCTTCGAGGAGTTGGACACGGACGAACAGCAGAATCTGTTGCGCTCGTTCACAGATGAAAAGACAATCGAATTCGTCAACGAACTCGCCCCGGACGACAGGGTCAAACTACTGGAAGAAATGCCCGCCGTGGTGGCGAAGAAACTCATCAACTCCCTCTCCCCGGAGGAGCGGAAAGTCACAAACGTGCTTCTGGGTTACGCCCCGGAGACAGCCGGACGCATCATGACCACGGAATACATTTCGCTCAAGCGGGATATGACCGTGGAGCGAGCCTTAGAGAAAGTTCGTCGGCAAGCCAAAGAGAAAGAGACCATTTACACCTTGTATGTCACGGACAACTCGAAAAAACTAGAGGGTGTACTCTCGCTCAAGGACTTGCTGATGGCGGACGGCGGCGCGAAAATCGAAGCCATCATGACCGAAAAGGCCATCAAAGCCTCGACCGATACAGACCAGGAAGAAGTCGCCCGTCTGCTGCAAGAACTCGACCTTTTGGCTTTGCCCGTTGTGGACAAGGAAGACCGCTTGGTCGGTATCGTGACGATTGACGATGCCGTGGACATCTTGGAAGAAGAGGTTACGGAGGATATCTTCGACCAAGCCGGTCTTGCGGATATCACGAAAAAAGAGACCAGCCGTAGCGAGGTGCTCGTCAGCGGCAGTTTGTGGGCCATTTGGAAAGTGCGCTTGCCGTTTTTGCTCATCACGTTGATTGCCGGTTTTCTCGCCGGGATGGTGATTGAGGGCTTTGAGGAAGTGCTGGAGGCCACCGCCTTTGTCGCTTTCTTCATCCCGCTCATCATGGACATGGGCGGCAATGTGGGGACGCAGTCCTCTACCGTGTTCGCCCGCGGCGTGGTGCTGGGACATATTCAGGTTAAGCATTTCTTCAAGCACTTTTTCAAGGAGATTGGCGTTGGATTCAGTATCGGCACACTAGTCGGTATCATGGCCGGTACGATTGCCGCCATTTGGCAGGGATTGCCCATGTTGGGTCTGGCAGTCGGACTTGCACTCGTGGTGACGATGACATTGGCCGCATTGCTCGGTTTCTTGGTGCCCTTTGTGCTGATTAAGTTCAACGTAGATCAGGCGGCGGGCTCTGCACCGATTATCACATCGATTAAGGACATCGCGGGGCTGTTGATTTACTTTGTGTTTGTTAGTATTTTCTTGGGGAATTTGCTGTAGATGAAGTCTGATAGCGAAAAAATAAGGGTGGCTTTTTAGCCGCCCTTTTGCTTGATTGAAACCTTGGGTTTGTCTGCCGGCGAGCCAACGTATGAGCAAAGCACCCAATAGGTATGTGCCGCACCAAAATACACGCCGACGTAATGCAGGGGCGCGCATTGCGCGTCCGCACGTTTCGGCTTGCGCAATGCAGGATGAAAGACGCGGACGGCCAATGGGCGCCCCTACAACGACACCCCGACCCCATCCCCCAAAAACGCAAAGGAGCACCCGCATGTACTACCCCCTCCAAATCCCCTGCATCCTAAACAAATCCTTCTCCCAACACGTCTCTTACACGGAAGAAATTGTGGAATCCCTCCAAGATTTCCTCATCTGCCTCTGGGAAATGAGGCCCCGCTCATCTGAGCGGGCGTTTGCTACGAATGTGATAGTCATAGACGGATGTATCGACCTCGTCGTTGATTTCGATGCCAAACACATCGGCTATGCCGGGATGAGTAAAACCGTTTTTCAAGACAAAATGGACCTGCCCGGCAGATTTTTGGGTGCGCGGCTCAAACCGGGTGCTTTTGCGGAGTTGACAGGTTTGCCCGCAAAGGCGGCGATGGATACCTATCTTCCGCTCGAACGGGCAGATGCAAATTTTGACACGGCACATTTCTTCTCCCTCTCGTTTGAAGAGATGAAGCCGTATCTGACAAGCTACCTGCGACAGCGCGCAGACGGCAAAACGCCCGGTCGATTTGTGACGCTGTTTGATGAACTCAGCGATAATCCGCCTGCCACTACGGCGGAGTTATATCGGCTGCTCCATTTTAGCCCGCGCCAGTGCCAGCGGCTCTTTCTGAAACACTATGGCATCACGCCGCAAATGGCTCTTTCCGTACTGCGTTTCCAGCATTGCTTGGAACGCCTCACATCGGACGAAGCGACACCGAGCGGGCTGTTGGAGACAGCCGCCTACTACGACCAGTCCCATTTCATCAAGGACTTCAAGCGTAACATCGGTCTCACGCCGTTTGAGTATCTGGACATGCAAAAGATGTCGCATATATACAATGCAGAAGCGTCCGCGTCTGCTATCATAGATTCATATCCAAAAAAACAGGAGGAACACACAATGCAATTCAATCAAACCATGCTGAATGTTTTGGTACGCAAAGACTATGGTGCGTGCTTTGACTTCTACACAGAGAAGCTGGGCCTCGTCCCGACTTGGGGCGACAGAAGCGGCCCGTACACGTCCTTCGCTGTGAAAGAGGGTGAGCCGCCGTGCTTTGCCATCTTCGCCATCGCCAATATGCCCATGTTCAAAGGCTACACGGTGCCGTGTGCTACTGAGCAGTCCGATACGCTGATGGGAGCCATCCCGACGACTGACGTGGATGCAGACTACAAGCGTATCAAGGAAGCGGGCGTCGAATTTCTCGGCGAGCCGCAGACCATCCCGGAGTGGGGGATGCGTTGCACCTATTTCAGAGACCCCGAGGGCAATCTGTTCGGGCTTTACGGTGAGGGCGAGATGTAATGGCGACGGAAAAACGCACATTTGAGCAGTTCTTGGCCGATGTAGACCCGCGCTATCAGCCTTTTCTCCAAGACCTGTACACCTATCTGGCCGACCACGGCTGCAAAGCGACGTGCGAAGCCAAGAAGAGCGGTCCGTTCGCATCTTATAAGCATACGAAGTCGAAAAAATCCATCGTCAACTTCCTGTCCCGCAAAACGGGGATGCGCATTCGCATCTACGGGGAGAGCGTGGGTAACTACCTCGATTTCCTGCAAACATTGCCGGAGGAGATGGTGCAGTCCATCGAGGGAGCCGGAGATTGCACGCGGCTGACGCAGAACGCTTGCAGTCCGAAGTGTATGGGCTACGATGTCATAATCGACGGCAAGCGGTTCCAAAAGTGCCGGTATGGAGGATTTGAGTTCCCGGTGACGGAGGGGAACGAGCCTTATATCAGGTCATTTATAGAGTGCGAAGTAAACGGAAGAGCGTAGGTGCAAAAACACAAGGACGGCAACACGCCGTCCTTGTGTTTTTCGCATACATACCGTATAATGTTGCCATCTTCACAGCGGAAAGGGGTGCGTTATGAAAACGTACATAAAACGAACTCTATACATCCTGTTCATCTTCGCCCTCATACTTCCTCTCGCCGCCTGCGGCAGCGGGGACAATACGGCAGGGGATGCCGGCATCAACGAGGACTTCATCGGAAAATACATCTATCTCTCCACGCAGCTCGCTCTCCCGGAGCTGCCGGAGCGGGTGCAGGGTACGGCTCACGGGGACAGGATTTTCTACCTGCACACCGACCAAGACGAAATCGTAATTACAAGCATAACGGCTGACGGCACCGACCCGCAGATGACCCGTATATCCCGCCCCGAGGCCGGTGCGGAAATCATAGGCTTCCGCATCACGGAGACGGGCGGGTTTGCGATAATCACCGCAGACCACGAACGGGAGCGGGTGCTCTACGCCGAGTACGGCACGGACGGCAGAGAGGTTTTCACGCGAAACCTCTCGCACATCGTCCCGCAGGGCAGTTGGTTTTTGGTGACGCACGCATTCTTCGCCGCCGATGGGCGCATGGTGCTGACCGCTCGAACGGAGCGTGGGGATGTGCTCTGTCTGTTGGGTGCTGACGGCACGCTGCTCGGACAGTTAGAGCCGGACGCATTCGGCGGTATCACCGCGTTGCAAGACGGCCGCGTCGTGGCCTTCGACGGAAACGCCCTGCGGGAAATTAACTTTGCCGCAGGAGATTGGGGTGAGACACTATCTTTCACCATGTCCGGGGTGCAGGCCCTGCATCCCGCAACTGAGGCGCACCCCTTTGACCTGCTGGCGGATGACGGCCTCCGTCTCTATGGCTACAACCTGACCACGAACGAGCGCACGCCGCTCCTGAATTGGGTTGAGGCGGGCATCGCCGCGCAATCGACAGATGTGGGTTTTTTGGACGATGGCCGCATCTCTGTCGTCGTCCGCAGATTGGGTGCCCCCGCTGCAATCACCGTATTAACGCGCACCGCAAGAGCCGACCTGCCGGACTATACGGTTATCACCTTGGGCGGCTTGGCGTTCAACGATTGGGTTCTCGACGAAGTAGTCGCATTTAACATGGAAAATCGGGACTATCAGATTCATGTGGTGGAGTACGATGAGAACTGGAGAACTTCATGGGACGGCCGGGAAGCGGCTGAGTTCCGATTTTCGACAGACCTCATGACGGGCAACGCGCCCGATATCATCCTTGTTCCGCCCGACATGGGGGACGCCTTGATAACACAGGGACTTTTGGCCGATTTCTATCCTTTGATCGACGCAGACCCGGCACTCTCTCGTTCGGATTTCTTTCCCAACATTTTGCAGGCGATGGAGGCACCTGACGGGACGCTGCCCATCATTTCGGAATCCTTCGACATTTCCACGATGGTCGGTATGCCCGCTTCTGTAGGGCATGTGGATTCTTGGACGCTTGCGGATTTTATCGCGCTCCTCGAAGCGGAAGCGGCGGACATGCCTTATATTATGGGCGACTGGGTGGCGGGTGAGAGCATAGTATTCTACGGGTATGAGAACTTCATCGATTGGGAGGCGGGCATCGTTGCGTTTGACAGCCCGGCCTTTATCGACTTGTTGGAGGTTGCCGCTCGTTTCCCCCGCCCCTCGGATTTCCCGGACCACGGTTCGTGGCACGGCAATCCCGACTACACCCGTATGCGCCGAGGCGAACAATTGTTAATGCACGCTTGGCTTTCGCCGCTCATGTACCGGGAAATTTCGGCCGCTCTGGACGGCGTTCACGCGCTCGGCTTTCCTGTGGGCGCGGGCGGTGTGCATCGAATCAGCGTGCAGGAGCAGTTTGCGATTAGCGCGGTGTCTCCGCATCAGGCGGCGGCGTGGCAGTTCGTGCGGCGGATTCTCTTGCCGGAGTTTCCTATATTTACATGGACATCGTTTCCTTTGCAGATGGGCCGATATGACGAGATGATTGCCGATGCCGTGACCCCGAAGTTCGATAGCGAGACAGGTGAAGAACGGTCCGTTTTTTACGCCTATATCTACGAAGGTCTGACGATTCCTGTCCTCGCCATGACGGTGGAAGAGGCCGCAAGCCTCCGTGTGATTGTGGAGAACGCGCGTGTTTTTTCTCGTTTGGATGAACGCGTGTGGGACATGGTGCAGGAGGAGTTGCAGCCGTTTTTCGCAGGCGACAGGTCGGCGGTGGATACGGCGCGGGTCGTGCAGAACCGGGTGCAGATGTTGTTGCATGAGCGGGGGTAGGAAAATGAAAAAAGTGCGAGGAGAAAACACGCCTCGCACCTGCTCGGTTATTGTGAACAATAAAGTTTAGAAAAACATGTTAAACGAATTGAAAAAGGAATCCCAAGGGAAGAAAAGCATCGTCATGGTAAAACTAACAGCCCAAATAGTACCGATGATGGAACACACGAGACCTGCGGTCGCCAGTCCGCCGCCGTCATGCTGTCTCGATTTGATAGCCAGAACAAGCCCGATGACACCCAAGATAACGTCAATCACGGGAACGGGCAGGGTCATGGCGAGAATGCCGCATACGAGAGAGGCTGCCGCCATACCCTTGTAGCTCTTTTGCGGTGTTGGAGTTGGGGTGTGTTGAAATTGCTGATCCATAAACTATTCTCCTTAAAAATAATGTAGTCCGGTATTAGAACCAAACGTCAAATGAATCCCAAGGTGATGGGATGACGCCGTAGAACTGGAGCGTAAATTGAATTGCGGCAATGGTACCGAGAATTGACAATACGAGACCTGCAACGGCCAACCCGCCGGCCTTGTGTTTCATGGAAATCCCGGCCAAGAAGAGGCCGACGACACCCGCGATGACATCCAAAACGGGGATGGGGACGACCAGAGCGACAATACCCAACACCAAAGACGCGATTGCCATACCCTTGTAGTTGTTCGGCGGTACAGCCCCGCCGCCCGGAGTTTCGTAATCCATAGCACTTTTCCTCCAAAATGATATATGATAATCTTGCTTTATATATTATATAGCATATATATATATATATAATGTCAAGAGTTTTGTCGAAAAAAACGAAAAATAATCGAAAATACTTACTTGTGTTACGTAAAGGTGGTCCCTTGCCCGCAGGTGACCGGGGGGAGGGTGGATGGCAAGGTCAAGGGAACGGACGGCCAAAGGCCGCCCCTGCAAAAATTTGCCAACCCGTGTAGGGGCGGCCTTTGGCCGTCTGCTGTATCAGCACTTGAAATCTCCGCCAAATTCCGATATACTATTCAAGATATGAACACAACTACCCACATCCACCCCCAATTGAGCGGCCCGTTGGCGCACGCTTATATCATCAGCGGAGACGATGCAAGTCAGCGCAGGACGTTGGCCGACCGCATGGCTCGTTCGCTGGTTTGCGATGCCGTGAGCATCGCGCGGCCATGCGAGGGCTGTGCCGCTTGCGAAAAGGCCAATCGCGGCATCCACCCGGATATACAAATCGTCGGCCCCGCCGAGGGCAAACGGGAGATTCCTGTGGCCACGGTGCGGGAGATGGTAGCCGACGCGCCGACCCTGCCGAACGAGGCTCCGGCGAAAGTCTACATCGTGGAAGAGGCCGACACGCTCAATCCCAGCGCACAAAATGCTTTCCTCAAGCTGTTGGAGGAGCCGCCGAGCTTCGTGACATTCCTGCTGTTGGCGGAAAATCCCTTGGCACTCCTGCCCACAGTCCGCTCCCGATGCGTCAGCTTGAGCCTTGTCCCGACAGACGATGTAGGGGGCGGTGTCCTCGACACCTCGACGCAGGAGTTGGTAGACGGCTTCCGCAAAGCCTTCACTTCGGGCGGAATGGACTTACTCCAATTCTGTGTCGCCCTCGAAAAAACGGAACGCTCAACTCTCGTTGCTTTCGTTGAAACTTGTCACGCAGAACTCATTGCCGCATTGGGCAAGCGGGATAGCGACAGGGGAGAGCTAATCCGAGCCGTAGACCTCTTCGACAGCCTGCGGACAGATTTGCGATTTAACGTCAGTACCGGCCACATATCCGGTAAAATTCTGGCGACACTAATTTGACCCATCCACTATAGGGGGCGGCGTTCTGGACGTCCCGCATCTATCGCGGCGTCCCCCGCACATAAAAGGAGAAATCCATGACAGAAGTAGTCAGCGTAAGATTCAAAAATCGGGGCAAGAGTTATTACTTCGACCCCAAGGGCCATAGCGTCAAAACAGGCCAGCCCGTTATCGTGGAGACGAGCAAGGGCTTGGAGTTCGGCGAGTGCATTCGAGGCAATTTTCAAGTGGAGCCGGATAAGGTCATTCCGCCGCTCCGCCCCGTGCGCCGTTTGGCATCCGAGACGGATATCCAAACTGCCGAGATGAACAAGGCGAAGGAGCAGGACGCGTTCCGCACAGGTGTGGAAAAAATCCGTGAACACGGCTTGGACATGAAACTCGTGGACGTGGAATACAATTTTGAGGGCAATAAAATCCTCTTCTTCTTCACCTCCGACGGCCGTGTAGACTTCCGCGAGCTGGTGCGCGACCTCGCCGGGGTATTCCGCACCCGCATCGAACTGCGGCAAATCGGCGTACGGGACGAGGCGAAGATGCTTGGCGGCCTCGGCATCTGCGGCAAGGAATTTTGTTGCAGTCAGTTCCTTGACGACTTCCAGCCCGTGAGCATCAAGATGGCCAAGACGCAGAATCTCTCGCTCAACCCCACGAAAATCTCCGGTGCCTGTGGGCGGCTCATGTGCTGTCTCAAATACGAGCAGGACGCCTACGAGGATTTGGTCAAAAACGCCCCCAAGATAGATTCCTACGTGGAGACCCCGGACGGAGCGGGGACAATCACGGAAATCAACCTCCTGCGTCAGAAGGCAAAGGTACGTCTGGAAAAAGGCGGCGACCCGGCGGTCAGCTATTATCCCTTGGCGGAAATCGAATTCATCAAAACCGGCAAACAACGCCGCGCCGAACTTATGGCCGAGGCGAAAGAGCAAGAAGCGAGCGGCGGCGGACAAGGCGACAGGCAGGGCGGCCCCGCGCACCGCAGTCTTCGCCAGAGCATCAGCCCCAACAGGCAGCAAGCCCCCCGTGACGGCGGGAATCGGCGGCCTCCCGCACAGACGCAGGAGCCGAAGCGGGAACACCGAAACGACAGGCCGCAGGCGGCTGAGGGCGCATCCGATGGGGAGCAAAAGAGGAAGCGTCATCGCCGCAAAAGACGTCCCGGCGGCAAGCCCGGCGAGGGCGGAAACCGTTCGGGCGGGAATCAGTCGGAATAATTTGGGCGATTTCTGAAAAAGGACTTGCAATTTATAGAGTTGCGTGGTAAAATGGCTTTCCGTGAGTAACGATACACTGTCTAAGGAGGTGTTTTAGAAGATGGCTAATATCAAATCATCCGCAAAGCGTGCAGAGATTGGAAAAGTCCGTGAGGCGAGAAACAAAGCGAACCGCACACGGTTAAAGACGACCCTCAAGCGTTTCGACGCGGCAGTGGTCGGCGGCGACAAGACCGAAGCGGCGGCTGCATACACAACGGCAGTCAAGACTGTTGACAAAGCTGCGGCCAGAGGCCTGTTGCATAAGAACAATGCAGCCCGCAAAAAAAGCAGTCTGACCAGACGGCTTGACGGCATGGCGTAGACGTAACATATGGAAAACAGAGGTGCGATTGCACCTCTGTTTTTTTGTGTATGGGGGTGTGAGGGGCGTTGTCCTTATCGCACCCTACGGGGGATAGGTTCATTGTAGGGGGCGGCGTCCCCGACGCCCCGCGGCATTGTTGTTTCGTAGGGGCGGCCTTTGGCCGTCCGCTTTTGACCTTAGGCCCCTTCGCTTGCGAGGGGGCTGTCGCCGCAGGCGACTGGGGGAGAGAACTCCCTCCGCCCCTTCGGGGCACCTCCCTCGCAAGCGAGGGAGGCTTTGTGCGCCTATTACACTCACTTGCGGGGGTAGGGGTCTTTCACATCTGTTCTCCCTATCAAATAATCAACACTAGTGTTGTAGAATTCCGCGAGTTTTATTAAAATTTCATCCGTAACCTGTTGTGTGCCTGTTTCGATATAGCTATATTTCCGCTGTGTAATTCCGATAGCGGTTGCAACATCTATTTGTCTGAGGTCTGCATCTGTTCTCAAATCTTGAATACGATTCTTCATCTCATCACCAAGTGTATTTTACAATAGATAGAATTTATCTATTGACTTGTAGATAAATTTTATCTACAATGGACGGTGAGGTGATAACATCATGGAACTATTCAAAGAAATCCTAATCAACGTACTGCAAAAAGAAGAGGTCCAAGTCACGTTCCCAGGTTTAACAGTAGCCATGGGCGAATTGATAGACAGTCAGGCATATGAGGCCTTAGAAAAGATAAAGGCCATCATTCAAAATGACAGCCTCAGCGAATTTATGTGTATCGAAGAAATCGTATGTGTATTGGAAGCCTACGGCAGCAGCGGCGGGAATCGGCACGATTTTTGATTCAGCCTACACCAACCGCCGCACCAATTCTTCCCTGCTCCCGTCCAACAAATCAATCATCGGCAGTTCAATCATGGTATACGCGCCCGGCATCTGCTTTGCGCCCGCGCGCGCGCACGCGGCCATTGCCTGCGCCGTCAACGCCGGATTGTTGATTTTCATGTTAAATTCAAACAGCTGATTATGCGTCTGGCCCGACACGCCTTTGCGGACGAGATTTACACCGTGTCCCACGTCAATCAGCGCGTCCACATCACGTTCGAGGTATACATGTGTCTCATCGCTTGCGAAATAGGGGTCGGCTTTGATTTTTGCCGCGATATCGTCGAAAGCATAACCTTCCTTGAGTTCCACGTACACCAGTCGTCTGTGGACGCCTGTCCCGAGCGGGATGGTCATGGACAGGGCGTTTTTCACGCCTTCAATCGCTTTGACGGCGACGGTATGTCCCATGCTCATGCCGGGGCCGAAGTTGGTAAACGTCTTCCCGCCCGGCGCGAGAACTTCCAATAGTGCGCGGACAACAGAGTCGCCGCCGGGGTCAAAGCCCGCCGAGACGATTGCCGTACTTCCGCCTTTTTTTGCGGCGGCATCCAAGCGTGTGCGCAGTTCCCAGATATCCGTGTGGATGTCATAGCTGTCAACCGTGCTGATGCCCTGCAGGAGACATTTCTCCGCCACCTCCGGGATTGCACGGGTCGGCGTGCAGAGGATAGCTGCATCCGGCTTTGGATTCAGTTTGCTGATATCGTCCGCAACGGGGACAGAGGCGGTCACTTTGTGCATGGATTGTGCACGCATGACAATGCCGCAGAGTTCCATATCTTTTGCTGCCTCGATGGCTTCCATGACGGCCTTTCCGATGTTGCCGTAGCCGACTATTGCTATTTTAAGCATGTTTGATCACCCTTTCGTTTCTCATTTCACGCTCTATTCTACCATAGTGTTTACTGTGTTTTCAACCGGGAGACACAATTTTTGAGCCTGTGCTCATACTTTGCACATTATATCACTTTTGTGCCGTCTGGGGCCTTGGTTTATCCCGGATGTTATTGCATCTGTTGTAATTCCGGTCCTGACACCGGTATGGGAGATTGTACGGTGTGTTTCCACTTTTTTCATGCACGGGGAAAGGGAGCTACTTGCGTTTGCGTTGTACAAGGAATACGACACACAGGCAAATCGCCGCATAGGCCGCCCAGAAAACGGGCAACGCAATCACAGGCTGTACAAGCAAGGGGTACGGGGCGAGGATACCGGAGAGCAGCGAATTATAGAGGAGTGACAAGGGGATAAAGGTGAGCGGCCAAATGTTTATTGTCCAAAACAGACGTTTGGCCTGTGCTGTATGCTGTGTAGAACTCGCCATGCCGACCCCGAAAATCATACACCCGATAGCCATGAAAATCACGCCGATGGCCAAAGCGGTTGCAGTTTGTTCTTCATACCATACCGCAACGGTCAGGGCGAAGCCCATGACGTTCCAAAACGTGGCGATTATTGCAAATATTTTTGCGTTCTTTAGATTTGCGCGCCAAGCCGCCCCGGGTAATTGCGGTTGCGGCTCTATGCCTTTGAGCAGGTAGTCCGTCGTGACTTCAAAGAAGTCGCTGAGGAGGATGACTTTGTCCATGTCGGGCAGGCTCTGTTCACTCTCCCACTTGGAAACAGCCTGTCGGGAGACCCCGATTTTGTCGGCAAGTTCTTCTTGCGAGATGCCTTTTGTTTTGCGTAAAGATTGGATTCTGTCTGCGATGTTCATGCGTGACACTCCTTTTGGTTGATGGTGTCATCTTAGCAAAAATCACGGTTGCGGAGCCACCAATCGCGCTTGGTTTTTCGGCAACCAACGGTTGCGAAGCGTGTTAAATCAAGGGGTTCGATGTGCATCCGCAGTAGTTTTGCCGATACAGTCCCAATTCCTTGGCGAGTGCGACGCTGCGCTGATAGCCGCCCTGCTTTTTGAAATCGGCGGAATGATAGGGGATGCCGTATTTTGCACCTGCATCCATGCCAATCTCATTCAGCCGTGCCGCATCTTTGCGGGGGCTGACGGAGAGGGTGGTGGTGAAGGTGTCGAAGCCTTCGGCTTTGGCGAGACGGGCGGTTTCCTCCAAGCGGAGGGTGAAACAGCGTGTACACCGTGCGCCGCCCTCGGGTTCGGCATCCAAGCCCGCTGCGATCGCCGCAAATGGAGCCGGGTCGTAGGGGGCGGCGATGAGCGGGGCTTGAAAGTGCTCTGCTACTGTCCGTTGGGCCTCCAACCGCTGCTCATATTCAGCTTCCGGGTGGATGTTGGGGTTATAGAAGTAGAGCGTGACGGCAAAATGTGTCTCCAACCGCTCCGACACGGCAGTAGAGCAGGGGCCGCAGCAGGTGTGGAGGAGCAGGGTGCGTTTCTGAGGGTTCAATTCAGGGTAACTGTGTTGTTTTTTCATGGTAACCAGTATGGACGTTTGATTTATGTTTGTCAACCTGTGAGGTGGGATTGTGAAAGAGGAATCCCTTCAAGAGCGAGTTAAATAAGTGCGGCTCCTGCAACGCGAGCCAAAACGCATCAGCTCGGGCGGAATGACCCCGCCCCTGCAACAACAGCAAAACCAACGGGCCGATGTGGGCATCGGCCCCTACGAAGAGCACCCCCCGCCGTCTGCGGTGACACCCCACTAAAGGAGGGGAATAAGGGCAAGGGCGGCCGCACGGGGTTGTCCTTACGGATAATTCTCCAAAGTATCAAACGCATACCCCTCCGCCCTCAGTCCCGCAATTACCCGCGGCAAAGCCTCGACGGTGGCGACCTTACTCCCCGTATCGTGCATCAATACAATCAGTCTATCCGGTTTATTCGCCCGACCCATGACGTTCGCCGCCAACGCATCGGGGTCACGGCTCGCGGGCGAGGGGTCGGTGTCGCCGTTGGAGACATCCCAGTCGAAGACGCGGTAGCCCAATTCCTCCAAAATCTCCCGTCGGCGGGCGATGACGGAGGTGTTCCAGCTCTGCGACCCGCCGGGGAAGCGGAAGAGCTTAGTCTCGTGGCTAAATTTCTTTTTTAACCATGCGTCAGCCCGCTCTATGTCTGCACGGAAGAAAAGCCCGTCATCGGCAGAACTGTAGAGCCGCTTGTAGTCGTGGGTGTAGCTGTGGTTGCCCATAGCGTGCCCCTCACGCAGAATGCGCTTGTAAATGTGGTCTACACCCTCATAGGGCAACACGAAAAAGGTGGCTTTTACATCCTCGGTATGGAGGATGTCCAGGATAGGAAGCGTGACCGACTCGGAGGGGCCGTCGTCTATCGTGAGATAGGCGATTTTTTGCGGTGGAACATTTGGGGGTTCTTTTACGTCATATGA
This sequence comes from Oscillospiraceae bacterium, assembly GCA_009780235.1. Lineage (GTDB taxonomy): Bacteria > Bacillota > Clostridia > Oscillospirales > Oscillospiraceae > WRAB01. Next base: position 8,858 of record WRAK01000022.1, on the reverse strand, counting down.
AATATGCGGTGTCGCATGGGTGAGTAAGAGTACAAGCGATAACAGTACCAATTTGCACATCGTTTAGCCGCCTCCTTTCAGGTCTACTACATATGGTGGCTTGATGCCCCAAGTGTTACACTTGTAATATCTTGGAATCCACGGCATACAATTTCTTGGAGCCTTATGCAGGAAAAGTTAAATTCTCTAGCATTTTTCTGCGGATTTTGTTGACGAATGCCGAGTTTTGCGGTATGCTAGAAGTGTTGTTGGGCAATCTATACCATATCTTGTGGAGAGCACAATTTTTCAGAGGCACTTACAAATGACAAAACGCATTGGAATTTATATACATATCCCTTTTTGCATCAGCAAATGTGCCTATTGTGATTTTTACTCCGTGGCTGACGGGGAGCGGTTGATGTCATGTTATCAGCAGGCTTTCATCGGGCAATTGGCCGAGTCGGCACCTGTGTTGGACGGGTATTATGTGGATACCGTCTACTTCGGCGGCGGGACGCCCAGTTATTACGGAGCAAAGCGGATTGCAGGGCTGTTTAATACCTTGAAAGACCATTACAAGGTATTATTGGACGCCGAGGTCACCGTGGAGGTCAACCCCGATTCCGTTTCCGGGAAAGATTTGCGGCTTTTGCGCAAGGAGGGAGTCAATCGGCTCTCAATTGGGGTACAGACGGCGGATGACGGGCTGGCTAAGAGTTTGGGTCGGCGGCATACATTTCGGCAGGCGGAGCGGACGGTGGAACGTGCCCGCAAGGCGGGCTTTGAGAATATCAGTCTCGATTTAATCTACGGTCTGCCCGGCCAGTCTAAGGCGGATTGGGCCGATACGCTCAATCGGGTGATTACGCTTCGGCCGGAACATGTGTCCTGCTACGGGCTTCGGATTGAGGAAAATACGCCGCTGCATGTGTTTCGGGACAGTCCGCTGATTCCCGGTGAGGATGATCAGGCGGACATGTACCTCTTCACGGTGGAGGCTTTGCGGGACGTGGGGTATCGGCAGTATGAGGTCTCGAACTTTTCGCTCCCCGGTCGGGAGTCGAAACATAATCTCAAGTATTGGAACCGAGAGGAATATGTGGGCTTCGGGCCGTCGGCGCACTCTTATGTGGGCGATTTGCGGTACAGCTATATCAAGGGTGTGGAGGAGTATCTGGAGGCCTTGGAGGGCAAACGGGATATTCTGGCATCCAGCGATGATATCCCAAAGAGTGAGCAGGCCGTTGAGTATTTGATGCTGGGGCTGCGCACCACACGGGGAATTACGGGCGAGGAATACTACGGCGTTTACCAGTCCGGCTTCGGGCCGATTGAGGCTTTGTTGCTGGACTACGAGAAACAGGGCTGGGCGCATAGAATCAACGGACGTTGGAGCCTCACACCTACGGGATTCCTGCTCTCCAATCAACTTATCAGCGATATTTTGGATGCGCACACAGAACAGCGGTTCACGGTGGGAATGCCTTGGAAGAAAAACGAATATGCGGCCTACATGGCGCAGACGGAATTGAAGTAGAAAAATCCCGAAATTGGCATTGTAGGGGCGTGCGTCCCTACAACGCTGAGGGAAAAGATAACAGGTGGGATGAAATATGACAAGAGCAGTAAAACAAAAGAGAAAATCGAAGAAAAAGAAAATTGTACTAATCATCGTCATAGTGCTTTTGGTACTGGCCGTGCTTTCGGGCGGGGCTTTGGCGGCGGTAGGGGTTTCCGTGTCGAACGGAGACACGATTTTCCCGAATGTGTCGGTGAACGGTGTGCCTGTCGGCGGGTTGACCTTGGAACAGGCGGCAGACAGACTGGAAGCTCCCATGGAGGCCGACAGGACGGAGCGGGCTGTGGCGGTGTATTTCCCCGGTGATACTGTGATTGAGATTACAGCGGAACAGGCGGGGCTTATCTTTACGGGCAGAGAGGCCGCTGAGATCGCCTATGCGTTCGGGCGTGACGGCAATATTTTTACATCCGGCTGGAACTTCTTGCGAGGACAGATTGTCTCTGTAGATATCGACCCCTTGACGCATGCGTCGGCCAATCGGGAATTGATTCGTATGGCCGTGGAAGAAGCCGGGGAAGAGATTGATCTCTTGTCCATGGGGGCGTATGAGGTCGTGGATGACTATTTGGTGGTGGTGAAAGGCCGCTTGGTGTTTACCTTTGACGAGGACAATCTCGTGGAGATGATTGCCGAGGCGTTTTCTAAGGGGGCGCATGAGCCTGTCTCCTATGAGACCGAGACCTCTGAGCCGGAGCCGATTGATTTAGAGGCTGTGTATGAGAACATTTTTACAGAGCCGGAAAACGCTGTCTTTGACTTGGAGCTGGAAGAGCCGACGGAACATGTGTTGGGCGTAAGCTTTGACGTGCCGTTGGCGCAGACACGCTTAGAACTCGCCGGCATGGGTGAGGAAGTGTTGATTCCGCTGATTTTCACAGAGCCGGAGATTACCACGGAGTTTCTGCGGGAGGTCTTGTTCCGAGATGTTTTGGCGACCTCCACGACACGGCTGACCGCAGATGAGAACCGGAACACGAACATCGTGCTGGCCTCGGCGGAGATTAACGGGATGATTTTGAACCCCGGGGACCAGTTTGATTTTAACACCGTAGTCGGTCAGCGGACGCCGGCGAGAGGATTCCGCCCTGCCGGAGTTTTTATCGGCACGGAGATTGTCCAAAATACCGGCGGCGGGATTTGTCAGGTGTCTTCGGGCATCTACCACGCCCTGCTCCACACGGATTTGCAAGTGGACGCACGGATTAACCACACCATGGTCGTCACCTATCTCCCCATGGGGATGGACGCCGCCGTGTCGTGGAACGGGCCGCACTTTTCCTTTACGAATTCATCGCCCTTCCCTCTGCGGATTATTGCGTATCGGGACGGGCAGGATTTCCATGTCCGCTTAGAGGGGACGCTGACGCACGATTACCGCATTGTGCCGGAGAGTATACAAATAAACACCATCGCCTATACCAACACCTATCAGGACGACCCCTCGATTCCGACGGGGACGACACAGGTGGAGCGGCGCGGGCAGCGCGGGCATGTGGTGGAGGTGTTCCAGCGGTTTTATGATGCGAACGGGACATTGGTGCGGCGGGAATTTGTTGCCCGCAGTACCTATCGGGCCGTGCCGCAGGTGATTTTACGCGGCACGGGGGCGGTTGCGACCCCGACCCCGACCCCGCCGCCGGATTATTATGGGACGCCGGAAGAATAATCATTCGGTTTGCATTTTGATAAAGTCACGGGCGGCCGGGATGTTGGCCGCCCGTGTTGTAGTCGATGGGTGAAAAGGATGGAGATACCGGGATGAATCGACTTCGTGCACTTTGGAAGCGCAGGTGGCGGCTGCCGCTGATTGCTGATATCGGAATTCTAATCGCCGGCGTGGTATTGATTTGGCTGGGCATGGCATATGTGCAGCCGGAGTGGGTGCGCGGAGTTTATTTCGACTTCATTGAGCGGCATCCCATGCTGATTATATTGAATGGGTTGCCCATCCTTGTTATTCTTGCCGGGCTGTATTTTGCCACGGGACGGAGCTTGTTCAGTATACTCATCACGGGCAGTTTTTTCATTGCGATGGGGCTTGTTAACAGCATTAAGATTAGCACGCGGAGCGACCCCTTTGTCCCCGCGGATTTGCGGCTCTTGCGGGAGGCGTTTGCTATTTTGCAGCAAAGTTGGGCGGGGCATTTTCTCACCGTGTTTGCGGTGATTCTGGGCGTGGTTCTGCTTGCTGTGCTGATAGTCCGTTTTTTCTCCGTACAGCGGATACACCTCATCATTCGTTTGGCAGGGCCTTTGGCTTGTTTGGTTTTATTCACGACTCTGACGTTCACGGTTTATGCGGACAGGGATCTCTATTATAGTTTTACCAGAGGGGCGGTAGGGAATCGGTTTGCGGACTATAACAGACAGGGTTTTGTCTACAGTTTTATGCACGACCTTGCGACCCGCTCTGTCCGCGAGCCTGCGTACTTAAACCATGCCGCGTTCACGGTGCTGGAGGCCGAGGCTGCACCGCCCACGGATGTCGGTGTGCGGCCCAATGTTGTGATGATTATGGCCGAGGCATTTTCCGATCTCACGGAAGAGCCGCATTTTGACTTTGCCGGCCGCCGTGACCCGCTTGAGAATTTCCGTCAGATTTCCGGGGACGCTTTGGTTGCGGGAGACCTCATCGTGGACGTGTTCGGCGGTGCGACCGTTTTCACGGAATTTGCCGCGCTGACGGGGATTAGCCCTGTGACGCTGTCTGACACTATCGTACCCTATGAGTTTGTACGGAACAATACGGACTCCATCGTTTGGCAGTTTCGCAACCTCGGCTATGATACCATCGCGCTCCATCCGTTTGACAGCTGGTTTTACAATCGGGCGAATGTATTTCAGCGGCTGGGCTTTGATTTGTTTCTCCACGGGCATGGGGAGGGTCATTTTTTAGATGCGCCGTTTCGGGGAGGATTCGTCTCGGAAGAGGCCACGTTTGACGCATTGATTGAGATTGTCGATGACAGAGCCGCCTTGGATGAGCCGCTCTTTCTCTTCTGTATCACGATACAAAATCACGCGATTTACCAAAACAAATATTTCTTTGCATTGCAGGACCTCTTTGATACGGATTTAGAGATGACTTGGGATGAGCGAATGACCTTGGAAAATTATATCTACGGCCTTTTCGATGTGGACGAGCAGATGGCTCGTTTGGTCGCCCGTTTAGAGGCGGACCCGGAGCCGTATATCTTGATTTATTTTAGTGATCATCAACCTATGATTCGGCGCAGGACGTTTGAACAAATGGGTTGGGGCGATTTGTTCGGGCCGCCGCTTGAGGCCATGCGGATGTTTACCGTGCCGTTTTTCATATGGCAGAACGAGGCGGCGCGGCAGGAGATGGACCTTGAGGAACGGGTGCGTGAATTGGGACTGGATGCGGATGTGGAGGTTAGTGCGTTTTATCTGGGAGCCATGCTCTTGCAGCTTTTGGAGTTTGACAGGTGGTCGCCGTTTTTCTCGCATGTGAACGAATTACGGACAGAGTTGCCCGTGATGCGCCCCGGTGTATATCGGGCCGCAGGGGGTGAGTTTGTGACGACGCTGCCGCCGCATTTGCGGGAGGTGTTTGATTTTTATCATGCTTGGTCGCATTATAAGTTGTTCTATCAGGTTGTGGGGTAGGGGACCCGGGGTGTATACCGCGAGACTTGCAGGGGTTTGTAAAACTATTTTGGTATCGCAAAGCCGCTCTTGACAAAGGGGGGGATTTGTGGTAGGATTTTACCTGTTCTTGGGGGTATAGCTCAGCTGGGAGAGCGCTTGAATGGCATTCAAGAGGTCTGCGGTTCGATCCCGCATATCTCCACCATGAGGACACGAAGAACCTTGGAATTTTTTGATTCCAAGGTTCTTTCGCTTTAGTGACCGGACAGCACATTTTCTCGCCCTGCGCAGCGGGCTTGCCTTCGGTCTGAAACGGCTTGAACTATTTTGGGTTCAGGCTGTTTTGTCTGTTTTTAGTATTTTTTGACAGGGTTCGATTTGTTTCACAAATTATTTAAAAATTTCTCTACGAATATACATAAATTTTCTATATCATCCAAATATGAGACCGAATAACGCTTAGAAAGGTGGGTTTCCCATGGCACATAACTTTCGAGATAATCTTTCCATCAACCCGGTGTTTGCGAGGCCGGGAGAGGCGGGGGCGGTACATAAGTATACCTTGCCAAAAGGGTCTATGCTGCCGGAGACGGCATATCAGATTGTACATGATGAGTCTATGCTCGACGGCAACGCGCGCTTGAATTTGGCGACCTTTGTTTCCACTTGGATGGACGAGCGGGCAGATAAATTGTACACCGAGGCCTTTGATAAGAACGCCATTGACAAGGACGAATACCCGCAGACGGCGGCGATGGAGACCTATTGCTGGCGCATTTTGGCCGATTTGTGGCGTGCGCCTGACCCGGCGGGGGCGATTGGCTGCTCGACGACGGGGTCATCCGAGGCGTGTATGTTGGGCGGGCTCGCGCTCAAACGCCGTTGGCAGGAGAAACGGCGGGCGGCGGGCTTGCCTGCGGATAAGCCGAATCTCGTGATGAGCTCTGCGGTGCAGGTCTGTTGGGAGAAGTTTTGCAACTACTTCGATGTAGAGGCGCGGTTCGTGCCGATTAGCATGGAGCATAAGGTGTTGGATGGCCATAACTTGGCGGACTATGTGGATGAGAACACTATCGGCGTGGTGGCGATTTTCGGTGTGACCTATACTGGGATGTATGAGCCTGTGGTGGCGATTTCTAAGGCATTAGACGAGATTCAGAAGAAGACGGGGTACGATGTGATGATACACGTAGATGGGGCGTCCGGGGCAATGATTGCGCCCTTTGTGCAGCCGGATTTGGTTTGGGATTTCCGATTGCCCCGTGTGGCTTCGATTAACACTTCGGGGCATAAGTACGGGCTTGTATATCCGGGACTGGGCTGGGTCGTTTGGCGGAAGGCGGATTTGCTCCCGGAGAGCTTGGTGTTTCAGGTGAGCTATCTGGGGGGTAAGATGCCGACTTTCGCGCTGAATTTTTCTCGGCCCGGGGCGCAGATTTTGTTGCAGTATTGGGCTTTTTTGCGCTATGGACACGAGGGGTACAGAGCCGTGCAGGAGGAAACGATGCGGGTTGCCTGGTATCTGGCGGAAGAGATTGCGGGGATGGGGCCGTTTGAGCTTTGGAACCATGCGTCGGACATCCCCGTGTTCGCTTGGATGTTAAAGCCGAGCCGGGGGCGGAACTGGACGCTGTATGATTTGTCCGACCGTCTGCGGATGCAGGGGTGGCAGATTCCGGCCTATCCCATGCCTGTGGATTTGACTGACCTCACCGTCCAACGGATTGTTGTTCGCAACGGGTTGAGCATGGACTTGGCGGGGCGGTTGATTGATGATATCCGGGCGCAGGTGGCGTATTTGGATGCGGACAATGAGGCAAAGAACGCCGATCGGAAAGCGGTATTTCATCATTGATTCGGTGGGGCGAATTTTATATCCGCCCTGCCCGTGCCTGTAGCCGTAGGGGACGATGGCAATCGTCCCGTCCCGATTGTGCCATATAAATGAAACCAAGGGCGGATTGCCATCCGCCCTTACAAAAAACAAGGAGGTATTTGTCATGAACGGTAAAAACAATCAGAAACCGACGTTGTCTGTATTTCAAATTGCGATTATGACCACCATTGCGGTGGCGTCTTTGCGCAGTTTGCCGGCGATGGCCGTAATGGGGCGGGCTTCGATTATTATGTATCTCGTTCCGGCACTTGTGTTCCTCGTCCCCACGGCACTTGTGGGGGCGGAGTTGGGGACTACCTACAAGGGCGGTGTCTATGTCTGGGTGCGGGAGGCGTTTGGGAATCGGTTCGGCTTTGTGGCCGTTTGGCTGCAGTGGATTCAGAACGTGGTTTGGTATCCGATTCAACTTGCCTTTGTAGCGGCGGCCATTGCGTTTACGGTCGGACGGGGGGACTTGTCGGACTCCGGCTTGTATACGGGTATTGTTGTCATTGCGGTCTATTGGCTGGCGACGTTTCTTGCGCTGCGAGGCGGGAGTTTGTTTGCGAAAGTCGGCAGTATCGGCGGGCTGATTGGTACGCTGATTCCGGCGGGGATTTTGCTTGTGCTGGGTGCGATGTGGCTGGGAACTTCACAGCCGATTACGAGCGACTTTACGCAGAGTTCGTTTTTGCCGCCGATTGCGGGGGTTTCCTCTGTGGTCTTGCTGGTGAGTAACGTGCTCTCCTATGCGGGCATGGAGATGAACGCCGTCCACGCCGGGGATATGAAAGACCCGCGCAAAGGGTTCACAAAGGCGATTTTGGTGGCCTTTGTGCTTATCTTGGGCATTTTTATTCTGCCGACTTTAGCGATTGCGATTGCTGTCCCTGCGAGCCAAATCGGCATGGCGAACGGGATTATGGTGGCATTTCAGACCTTTTTTGAGGCGTGGAATGTCGGTTGGCTCAGCAATGTACTCGCCGGGGCGATTGCCTTTGGGGCCTTGGCCTCGGTTGTCACTTGGGTGGCGGGGCCGTCTCGCGGTGTGATGGATGCGGCGCGGACGGGGCTTTTGCCGCCGGTGTTGCAGAAGCAAAACAAGCGCGGGGTGCAGGTCGGGATTTTGATTCCGCAGGCTATCATTGTCACCTTGCTCGCGCTAATTTATGTGTTGGTGCCGAACGTGTCTGATGTGTTTCTCGCACTCATCGGCATGGCTGCGGCTTTGTATGTGGTGATGTACATCATGATGTTTGCTGCCGCTATGGTCTTGCGGCGGAAAGAGCCGAATGTGAAGCGCGGGTATAAGGTGCCTGTGCTGAGCTTTATCGCGGGCGTCGGGCTGATTGGTTGTGTGTTGGCCTTTGTGATGAGCTTCTTCCCCGCATCGGGCGAGACGGCGTTCCCGACGGCGGTGTATCCGCTGGTCGTTGCGGGTGTGGTGCTCGTGTTGGGCGTGCCGCCGTTTATTTTCTATGCGGTAAGAAAGGGGAAGTGGGATATGCGGTCGGCGGAGGAGAAGGCGGATACATCGGAGCATGAGTGACAGACCGGGGACAAACCCGCTTCGCTGGGCTTTGTCTCCCAAGGGAACCGGCCTGCGGGCCGGGTCGCTGCGGCGGGTTGTGGTATCAGATTTTGGGAATGAATCCCAAAGCCTAATGGAATCTCATTTTTTCACCTCCGGCGCACATACAACGAAACTTCCTTTTGCGCTCTTTGCAAAAGGTTAGTTGAGTTAATGCAAGCCTTAGCCGCCATTGGCTTCGCCAAAGGCGAAGGCTTAGGGCGGTTTAGGCAGGT
>WRAK01000021.1 GCA_009780235.1 Oscillospiraceae bacterium | reverse complement strand
TTGGATTCTGATTTCGATTGGCGGGGGTTCGGGGGTGGGGGACGGGGTTGGCATGGGTGTGGGTGTTGGGGTTTCGATTGTCGGGATGGGGGTGGGTTCGGGCGTGGGTGTTGGGGGGGTGGTGCAGGCTTGCAGTAGCAGCAGGAGTGCCGATAGTAGGGCAAGGCCGCGTTTCATGAGCATGTCCTCCTGTGTTTTGGTCTGTGGGATTAGTTATCTTCCAAGGGCGTCCGCCCCATGTTGGCCAGCAATTCTCGTATCTGCGGTTGCTTGGCCTTGGAGATGTATTTAAACAGCTGCACAAAGGCGTCGGGGTAGCGTTGTACGCGGTCTTCGAGTTTTAGCGGAATCCAGCCGTCCCAATCTTCGCCTTGGTGCGGCAGATAGGTGCGCAGGACTTTCAGCATGATGTTTTGGTCTTCCGGCAGGGTTGGGACGGGGCGGTATTCGAGGACTAGGGGCATGTTGTCGTCGAGGGTTAGACCGTTTGGGACGGGGAGAGGTGGGCCGCCGCCTTCGGGGGTGAAGTGCCAAATTCCGTTGCCGAGGTGGTGAGCGGTGCGGGTTGGGTGGTTTTTTAGGTAGCTAAATGTGGTAGGGCTACACGATACCACACTCTTAAAGGGAGATTCTTTGTGCCAAGCATTAAGTAACATTCCATTTCCATATTGCGAATAATAGTCTTTTTCCGTAAAGATGCTTTGGTGCCCAATTGTTATATGTGCATCTGTACATCCATGTCGTTTAAAAAAAATATCAAAATTTAACACTTCAATATTCCGAAATGCTCCACTATAGTCAAATTCATGCACATCTGCGTCGCGAAATACCACAAGAAACGCACCATATTTCACATGCAAAAGGAAAGCATATTGATTTAAAGTGAATCCGTATTCACTAAACACATAATTAGAAGCATGTAGTAATCTTGTTGGCTGTAGTTCTTCGTCTAATATTGTAGCTAATTCATAAGAATATATATCATATATTAACTTTTCACTTTCCGGAAAGTTCTCTACTGAATCTCTGGCAAGAGATAGAGCAAGTCTTCCATTTTTATCGCAAATAGAGACATGAGGTTGTATCTTAAATTGGTAAACATAGCCAAATTCATTTAACACTATACCCTCAAATCCGAAAAAAGAGTCTTTGATTTTCACCCCATTGCAAAACAACCAGTTTTGGTTGTCGGAACAGCTCCATGGCCTACGTTCAAGTGACCACTTAACATTATCGAAAACTGTTGTTTCAACACTATGCCAATTCCAACTATCATTATCAATATACGTTTCCTTTTCTGTGGGTTGTCCAATTCCATTAAAAACATATGTCACCAACGGTTGAGACATTTTATACCACTCTGTCCACTCGAGCCTTCTACTCATCAATGAAACGTAAGGCCTTTTCTCAAACCACCCCACCACCGCATCCGTCAAATCAACACAAATCACCGTCCCAACCTCCACCTCTCCCTCCCCCGTCCGCACAACATCTAAGGCCTTACTCTCCGTATCAAACGAAAACCGATACCCCCTGTCGTCCTCATAATGCCTCGTCGTCACGGTCACACGCTCACCCAGCAAAAACGCAGCCATAACACCCACGCCGAAACGGCCGCTACGGACGACGCGGGATTTGCCGTCGTCATCCATATGCTTTTTCGTCCAAGACTCACTACGCCGATAGGATGCGCCGACGGTCAGGTAATAGTTCACGAGCACATCCTCGTTCATACCGACGCCGTTGTCTGTGATGGTGAAGGTTTTGCTTCTCGTATCAACTTCCACCGTGATTTTTCCCGTGTAGTCACGCCCTTCGGCGCGTTCTATATCCTCAAGCTCGTTACACGCATCAATTGCGTTTTGCAGGAGTTCCCGCACACCGTAGCTGGGGTTATTCCCGTAGAGCGGCGCAATCATCAGCTTGACAATTTCCGGATTGACAGACAGCTCCGCCCTGCGCGGCAGAAATTCTTCGCGCCAGTTATTTTTCGCTTGCTCGTTGAATATTTCGGCTATCACACGGCTGATAGACAACTTATATTTATCACGGTATTTCTCATCCAACACAGCCAAACACACTTCCAACTCCCGCTGGACGTCTGCAAGCCATTTTTCAAGTGCCAAGAATACGCTGCTATTTTCCGGCCGTGTATCGATGTATATCTGTCTTTTGTCAAAGTCGAAGTGCATTCCATCGTAGACCGCTTGGTTCCATGCAATTTCGTGCAGGGAACCGGGCGTGACCACCTCTTGCGCACGCTGCGCCTCTGCGGGTGCGCGCTTTTTGCCCGCATGGAGGTAATCCGCCAGACGCAAGACCGCCATAATGTAGTAAATGGGGATATTCAGCGGCTCATCTGATTCTACGGGAAATTCCTTCTTCAAATAATGCTCCACATTCCGCAAGTTCATACCGTGGCTTCTCGCCGCTATGCCGATTAGTTTACGCCGTTTCTCGTCTATACTGGAGAAAATGTCATCTACCGTGGTGCCCGGCATCCCCTTCACGGCAATCTCGTATGCCAAGCGGGGATGGTAACGGCGCAGAAATCCGCCGTAGACCTTTGCGTATTTCATCTCGATTTTGTCTTTTCTAAATTGGAGCGCGTCGATTTTCTCGTCGTCGGCATCGAGGCCAAACTCATGGTCGATGTGTTGTTGTGAATAGCGGCGCACTTCTCTGAAATAGGTATCCCACGCCCTGCCCCATGTGAGTTTTTCTTGCTTTACTATATCTAAACAGGTTGCGGACGGGTTGTTTTCACTATCGAAAATGAGTTGCTTCAAGCCATCTTGCTGAATGAACATGCCGAGGTCATGAATCAAAATCGCCGCAACGAGTATTTCGACTGTATCGGGCTCCAATTTATTTAGTGTTTCATCGGGGATGAGCGATGAGGCCAAATCCAAGGTCTCATCGATGTGTGTCATGTCGTGGCGTGTGTACTCCGGGAAAAAGGGCATCCCTTTGCTCATGTGCGCTTCTACTTTCGTGCGTAGTTTATGGATGAACGAACCATCGGGCAGCTTTTCCATGAGGCGGTTTTTGTCTTTCATCTGTTATCCACTCCCTGTTTTGCGGCGAGATGTGCTTTTTGCCCGTAGTTTAACATATTTCTTGGGTATCTGCAAGGATTCTCAGGTTTTCGTTCGTGTTTTTATAATTACACTTGCCTCCCTATCAGCATTTTGCTATAATCATTGTACACTTGTAGAAATTTTACAGAAAAGGAGTTCTCCACATGACATCCTTAAAATGCGAACAATGCAACGGCGAAATGGAACTCTCTGCAGACCGGGCCATGGGGACTTGCGCGTATTGCGGGAGCAAGGTGCAGTTAGCGGCTCCGCAGGCAAACGCCCCGAACGCTTCCGATGTGCGCGGCGACGGCATGTACAAGCTGATTTTGCTCAACTGCGGGGCTGAAAAAATCAAAGTGATTAAAGTCCTGCGTGACATTACTGCGCACCTCGGACTTGCCGAGGCAAAAAATGCCGCCGAGCAGACCCCCTCTCTGATCTCGAACGGCCCCGACCGAGAACTCTTGGAACTGGAAAAAATGCAGTTGGAAGAAGCCGGGGCGATGGTGCAGATTCTGTCGCCCGGTGACCCGATTCAGGTCAACTATGCAGCAAAGCCAAATCCTCCGGCGTCCCCCTCCCCCGCCGCCGGGGGAAAATCTGGCGGGTGTTACGTCGCCACCGCCGTGTACGGGTCTTATGATTGTCCCGAGGTTTGGGTTTTGCGCCGTTTCCGGGACGACGTGCTCGCCGTTACTTGGTATGGACGGTTGTTTATTCGGCTTTACTATGCAAGCAGTCCCGCTGCGGTGCGGCGGTTTGGCGGGGCGGCGTGGTTCTCGGGTTTACTCAGACGGCCATTGGATGGTTTGACACGGCGGCTTGGGCAGAGCGGGTTTTCTGATGCGCCGTATGAGGATTAAACTCTCGTATAGATAAGAAAAAGAGTCGCCAAGGCTGCCCCTTTTTTATCGTCAAACCACTTGAAAAGTGCCATTCCCGCCATTCGACAGGATTCGCGGTAAAAATTTCTTGCCAAAGTGCTTGCCTTGTGATAAATTATGAGTATTAAATCTCTATTTCTACAAATAACCAGAATTTTTGCGCGACATTTGATACAAGGCTATGCAATCAGGAGACAAGCGGAGGAAGCTTCATGGAAACGAAGATTAAAGTGCTTATCGCAGATTCAAGCAACGATTACAGGAAGCTCGTGGCAAATCGGTTTCGGGATGAACCGGATATGGAACTGGTCGGCAGCACAACAGACGGAGCGGAAGCCTTGCGCATGGCACAAGAGGTGCGGCCGGATGTCATCGTCTTGGATGTTTTGCTGGAGACCTTGGACGGCCTCGATGTGCTGCACCGCATCGGGGAAATGAATCTGAATGTGCCGTGCATTGTGGTGTCCGCTTTCTATAAGGACAGCATGATTTCCGAGGCTCTGCGCCTCGGCGCAAGTTATTTTTTGCGTAAACCCTTTGGGGTCCAAACCTTGACGGAAAAAATTCGTCACGTGACAAAGCGCACGGATACAGCGTTCCCCTCCGAGGTGGGACACTTAGAATTCGAGGTGTCAAATATCCTGCGCGAACTCGGTACACCGGCACAGATGAAGGGGTATCGGTTCTTGCGGCACGGAATTGTCCTTACCGTGTTAGAGGTGGAGTTCTTATACGCTGTGACAGGGAAGTTATATCCGAACATTGCAGAAAAATTTGGTGCATCAAACGCCCAAGTAGAGCGGTGTATTCGCAATGTGATTGCGGCAACTTGGAATGATGCCGACCCACAGATATTGCAGAAGTTTTTTGGATATACGATCTCAAGCAGAAAACGGAAGCCGACAAATAGCGAATTTATTGCTATGATTGCAGACCAATTAAGTTTGCAACAGAAGTATGGAGACAGATAAAACACTCGGCAATATATCATGAATATTTGCACTATAGCGAAAGCCGTCGATTTGCATCGACGGCTTTTATTCCATGTTGTCATTTCATCGCAACGGTCTGCCGCAGTACTCGCATACCGCCGTGTGGCCGACTGCACCGCAGCCCTCGCAGAGTGCTGCCTGTTGAGGTGCCGCGGGGGCAGAGACAGCTTGCCGCGAACTTTCCATGCTCGGATTGAGCAAGGCAATCGCTTGCTGCAAGGCGTTGAATAATGTCTCTGCCTGCTTGCTTGAATTGGATACAATCAGATGCTTTCTCAGCACGCCCGTTCGGGTGTGCGCAATTGCTTCGGGCGCACTTCCTCCGGGTTCAAAAGTCATATTGATGATGTCTGCCGCTTCCACGAAAGAGCCGCTCTCCATCAGGTTCTTGCCGTATAGCCGCCTCGTGGTCAGGATGAAACCCTCTTTGGATGAACCGAACACGGTGTCATCATAGAGCACAAGCACCGTTTCATCATGGCCCATATTCGAGGCGTAACTTCGGATGGCATTCCTCAGCTTTTTCTGCGGGATTTGTTCAAATATCCACACGTTTTTCCACGCCGTCTCTTGTCCGAAAATGGCGCGGATGCCATCTGTTAGTTCCGGGCTTAACATGTTCATCTCCGCCTACTCCACCACGGGCAGGGACGCAAGGCCGCGGGCCAAATCTTCGTCACTCGGCACATAGTCGGTCATCTCACCCGCGTTGTACTGCATGTACGCCGCCATGTCGAAGTAGCCCGTACCTGTGAGACCGAAGAGGATGGTTTTTGCCTCGCCCGTCTCTCTGCATTTGATGGCCTCTTCGATTGTGGCGTGGATGGCGTGGGCGGATTCGGGGGCGGGCAGGGTGCCCTCGACCCGTGCGAACATCTCGGCCGCCTTGAATACATCGGTCTGGACGTAGGCGCGCGCCTCGTCGATGAAGCCGTCGTGATAGAGTTGGGAAATGATGGGGCTCATGCCGTGGTAACGCAGTCCGCCGGCGTGGTTGGATGCGGGAACAAATCCCGCGCCGAGCGTGTACATCTTCGCCAAGGGCGTGACGTTGCCCGTGTCACAGAAGTCATAGGCGAACTTACCCCGTGTCAACGAGGGGCAGGATGCGGGTTCCACGGCAATGAAGTAAGGTGCGCGCTTCCCTGCCAGTCTGTCGGCCATAAAGGGTGCCATCAGGCCGCCGAGGTTGGAGCCGCCGCCCGCACAGCCGATGACGAGGTCGGGGTATTCGTCGATTTTCTCAAAAGCCGTCTTGGCCTCCAGCCCGATGACGGTCTGGTGCAGCAGCACTTGGTTGAGTACGCTGCCGAGCACGTATTTGTAGCCGTCCGTCGTAACGGCGGCCTCTACGGCCTCGGAGATGGCACAGCCGAGACTGCCACTGGTGTCGGGATCCATTTCCAGTATCTTGCGCCCGATTGCCGTCGTGTCCGAGGGTGATGGCGTGACGGTTGCGCCGTAGGTCTCCATGACGGCACGGCGGTAGGGTTTCTGCTGGGCGGACACTTTGACCATGTACACCCGCAAGTCCAATCCGAAGTAGCCGCAGGCCATGGACATGGCCGTGCCCCACTGCCCTGCGCCCGTCTCTGTGGTCACGCCTTTGAGACCCTGCTCCTTGGCGTAGTACGCCTGTGCAATGGCAGAGTTAAGCTTATGGCTTCCCGAGGTATTGCCGCCCTCATATTTGTAATAAATTTTCGCGGGGGTCTTGAGCGCGGCCTCCAAGCAGTAGGCCCGCACGAGGGGCGAGGGGCGGAACATCTTGTAAAAGTTCCGTATCGCCTCGGGGATTTCAATCCATCTGTCCTTGTCGTTGAGTTCCTGCTTGACCAGTTCCTCGCAGAAGACGGGAGCCAGCTCCTCAGCCGTCACCGGCTGCAGGGTTCCGGGGTTTAGGATGGGGCGATGGTCTGTCTTCATGTCTGCGCGGACATTATACCAAGCTTTGGGGAGTTCGTCCTCCGAGAGATTGATTTTGTAGGGGATCGTTTTGTCTGCCATGCTTGTTTCTCCTTTTCACACAATATTACGTTTCCCTCCCAGCTGAAAGCCGGGAGGGAAACGATTAAAAACGTCCGTATTCTAACCGCTTGCGGTCATTATATCATCCCTCTTCTTGTTTATCAAGTCATCGGGAAAAGATTTGTAAATCGCACCATAATGGTCGCCGCTTCGGCACGGGTGCAAGTGTTGGTGGGGGTGAGCCTGCCCCCGCTCCCTTGGATGAGACCGACAGAGGTTGTCCACATCGCCGCATCTACCGCCCAAGGGGCGATTTGTGCGTTATCGAGGTAGGGCCATGTCGGACCGGGCGTCGGGTTTGTGGTGTCTATGCCCATCCATGTAGCGAAGTTGCGCATGAGGACGAAGAATTCCTGCCGTGTGATGCCGTCATTCGGGGCAAAGGTACCGTTTGCGTGGCCTTGTACGATGCCGTTTTCCGCCGCCCAAGCAACCGCAGGGGCATACCACGCGCTTGCGGGCACATCGGGGAAGGGGGCAAAGGTCGGCCATTGCGGCGGGTCACCCGCCATGTTGAACAGTACCTGTGCCGCCTCTGCACGGGTAAACGGACCACCTGGATTGAACGTGCCGTCTGTGTTGCCCCGCATCAGACCCTTGTCATTCGCCTCTAAGATGAACAGTTGCGCCCAGCCCCAAGCGGCCGCCGGCACATCCGGGAAGGGGCCGAAGTGCGCCACGAGGTCGTAAGCTTGTCCGATATTCAGATCCAGCGTCGGACTGCCGCCCACCTGCACACCGTCTGCCGTCCAGCAGAAGAATGCCGAGGATGCCGCCTGATTGCAGGGCGTTGCGGCGGCGTAGAAACTTGCCGATGCCCTGTCGAAATACAGGCCTACATAGCCCGACCCCCGCGCGGAGAGATTGGTCGCCTGCCCATCGCTTTGGAAGCTGACATTCGTGAGCGGGTTCGCCCCCACGCTCATGTGGGCCGCCGTGGTCATGTTGACAATCAGCGTGGTCAGTTGGTTGTATTCGGCGTAGAGGGTGGTCAGGCCGGGGCTGTTGCTGACATCGAGGCTTGTCAGTTGATTATAGGAAACCGCAAGCGCGGTGAGGGCTGTGTTATTGCTGACATCTATCTCGGTCAACTGATTCGAGTAGACGTTTAGGAGTGTGAGTTCCGTGTTTCCTGTCACGTCTATGCTCGTCAGTACGTTTGCGCCGACCCGCAATGTGGCAAGGGCGGGGTTGCCGGAAACGTCTATGTCAGCCAGTTGGTTCGAGGAGGCATCCAAAAAGGTGAGTGCCGCGTTATTGTTCACGGTGATTTTCGTCATCTGATTTGAGGATACATCCAAGGAGGTGAGCTGCGGGCTGTTGCTCATATCGATGCAGGTGATTTGGTTGTTGCTGAGACTGAGCGTTTGCAGCCCCGTGAAAAATTGCAGGCCGCTCAAGTTCGCTATGTAGCGGCTGTTCAAGGACAAGCCCGTAATCCCCTGCACATCTGCCGGGTGAAGGCCGGTGGCCAGAGTATAGGGACTGTACCTGTTCAGGGGCATACTGTTGAGTGCATCCACCACGCCCTGCTTGAAGTTGAAGTCGTGGAACGGAATCACGTCCGAAACCGTGTTCGTTACCGTCACAGTTGCCGAGGCCGAAATTGAGGGGTCTACGTATACTCTCGCCGTGACCGTCACCGTGCCGCTCTGCAGGGCTAACAGCGTGCCGTCCGGGGCAATTCGGACGATGCTCGGGTTACTCGATTCCCACACCAGCGCGGTCTGTGCGCCGGGCGGATACTTTTGGACGGTCAATGCGGCCATGTCATTGATGTCCAGCGTCAGCGCGTCCTCTGCGAAAGAAATCGTTGCGACGGGCGCACGGGTCAAGGCGTTGTAGGCATTCAGCCTGCCGCCCGTCACGACCCTGCCGGACAGGCTCGGTATTCGGTCCGCACTATCTAAGATGGCCACCCGCATCTGGTCCGTGGTGTAGTTCGGGTTGTGCGACAGGAGCAGGGCCGCCACACCCGCTACCTGCGGCGAGGCCATAGAAGTGCCGCTCATATAGGCATATGTGTTCGGGCCGTAGGTGCTGAGGATATTGCCGCCCGGTGCGGCGATATGTACGGTGGTTGACCCATAGTTGGAGAAGTAGGACAGCACATCGCCCTCGTCGGTCGAGGCGACGGATATGATATTGGGCAGGTTATAACTTGCCGGGAAAGCCGGGTTTGTGTTGTTATTGTTCGTCTCGTTCCCCGCCGCCGCGACGAAGAGACCGTTGTAGTTGGCGATTGCCTGTCTCAGCAGTTCGGAGTTTGCATAGCCGCCCCAGCTGTTGTTGGTGACGCGGATGCCGTTGTTGTTGGCATAATTTAATGCCTCAATCGCCGCCGAGAGCAGGAGCGATCCGCCGTTCTGACTGATGCCGAGCCACGCAAGGCTCACATTCCAGTTGATGCCGCTCGTACCCGCGCCGTTGTTCCCCGCCGCGCCGATGATACCGGAAACGTGGGTGCCGTGCGTACTGGGGTGCAAGTCGTAAGGTACGCCGCCTCTGCCGTCGGCGAAATTGAAGCCGTGGATGTCGTTTATGTAGCCGTTTTGGTTCGGATTTGGGTTGACCCAGAGGTTGGCCGCAAGGTCCGGGTGCGTGCCGCTGATGCCTGTGTCAATTACACCGACAACGACAGAACGGCTTCCGGTGGTGAGGTTCCACGCCTGCGGGGCGTTGATGGCCTGCAGGGCCCATTGAGATGTAAAATAGGGGTCATTGGGTGTGAGGAAAGGTTCATAGATGAAGTCCGGCTCTGCGATGGCTACTGCCGGGTGGGCATTTAGGATTTCCACCGCGTCCCACACGGCGATGCTCTCGTCCAAGGTCAGGACGAAGACATCATTTTGTGTATCGTCGCCACAACCGTCATCAGAAAAAGCCATGATGACTCCCTCACAGGTCGGGTTGATGAGCCGCATTTCGGAAATCGCAATGCCGAAGTCGGGCAGGGCGGGTTCCGAAAACGCCGAGAACGGAGCGATGATACAGTCCGCCATTTGGACAACGATGCGGCCCTCAGCGTAGGGTGCACCGCAGTTTTCTATGATTGCGGGCTGCGCTGTCGGGCATTCTATCGCGCTGGTGGTAAGTGGTTGCAGCGGCAAGATGCTCAGAAGTAGTGCCAGCACAAGGATCAGACTTACTATTTTTTTCGTACGCATTTGTCCGTCTCCCCTTTCCGTGGAAGTTTGATACGCTCATTCTAGCAGGAACCTCAGACAAAGGCATGAAGGCATGGTGAATCTTCTGTGTCCTTTCCGTGTATTATTCCTTGTTTTATCCGGCAAAAATGAACAAACACCCCGAACGCCGCTTTGCACGGTGTCCGGGGTGCGTTTTCTCTTATTCTCTATACTCTCCTATTCTCCATAATAGGCCTTGCGGTAGATTTCCCTCATCTCCGCCATGAGCGGATAGCGTGGATTTGCGCCCGTACATTGGTCATCGAAAGCCTCTTCTGTCATCTTATCGAGTTTTTCCAAGAACACTTCTTCGGCGATGCCGTAGTCTCGGACGCTCTGTTTGATGCCGATTTCGGCCTTGAGGTCTGTGATTTTTGTAATCAGACCTTCGACCTTCTCCTCATCTGTCTTGCCCGCTATGCCGAGGAAAGAGGCTATTTCGGCGTAGCGGCGAACGGCCTGCGGGTACTCGTACTGCGGGAAGGTGCCCATCTTCTTTGGATTGTCCGTAGCATTATAGCGGATGACTTCGCCGATGAGAAGCGCGTTAGCCGCGCCGTGCGGCAGGTCGAAGAATGCGCCGAGCTTATGCGCCATAGAATGGCAAATGCCGAGAAAGGCGTTGGCGAATGCCATACCCGCAAGGGTAGAGGCATTGGCCATTTTCTCCCTCGCCTTTTCGTTTTTACCGTCCTTGCAGGCAAGGGGCAAATATTGGAACACATTTTTGAGTGCCGTGAGAGCCAAGCCGTCCGTGTAGTCGCTGGCGACGACGGAGACATAGGCCTCCAGCGCGTGGGTGAGGACGTCGATGCCGGAGACGGCGGTGAGACCGGGGGGCATATCCATCATGAGGTCCGTGTCTATAATCGCCATGTCGGGCAGGAGTTCGTAGTCGGCGATGGGGTATTTGATGCCCGTCTCCTCGTCTGTGATGACGGAGAAGGGCGTGACTTCACTACCCGTCCCGGCGGTGGTGGGGATAGCTACGAAGCTCGCTTTCTCGCCCAGCTTCGGGAACGCGTAGACACGTTTGCGGATGTCGATGAAGCGCATGGCCATGTCTCGGAAGTCCACTTCGGGGTGTTCGTACAGTACCCACATGATTTTCGCCGCATCCATGGGAGAACCGCCGCCGATGGCGAGAATGCAGTCAGGTTCAAACGCCCGCATAGCCTCGGCTCCCGCGCGGGCGTTGGCGATGGTGGGGTCGGGCCTTACATCCCAAAAGGCGTGGTGGCGGATGCCCATCTCGTCGAGTGCATCCGTGACGGGTTTGGTGTAGTTGTTTTGGTAGAGAAATTCGTCCGTGACTATGAATACTTTCTGTTTGTCATACACATCCTTTAACTCACGCAGGGCAACTTTGAGACAGCCTTTTTTGAAGTAGACTTTTTCGGGCGTTCTGAACCACAGCATGTTCTCTCTCCTCTCGGCGACGGTTTTGATGTTGAGCAGGTTGAACACCCCGACGTTTTCCGAGACGGAGTTGCCGCCCCATGTGCCGCAGCCGAGTGTGAGGGACGGGGCGAGCTTAAAATTGTACAGGCCGCCGATTGCGCCGTGGGTGGCGGGCGAATTGAGCAGAATGCGGCAGGTCTGAATGGCCCGCTCGAACGCTGCTTGGTCGTCCTTTTGGCCGGGGCCTATGAAAAGCGAGGCCGTGTGTCCCCAGCCGCCGTCCCGTATCATTTGGTCGGCCTTTTGCATGGCCTCGCCGAAAGTCTCGCAGCGGTACATGGCGAGTACGGGGGAGAGTTTTTCGTGGGAGAATGGCTCGGCGTCGTAGTCTGTACTCTCGACTTCGGCAATGAGGATTTTTGCGTCGGGGTCTACTCGGATGTCCGCCATCCGGGCGATAGTCGCGGCGGATTGACCGACGACTTTGGTGTTGAGCGCGCCGTCGATGAACATGGCCTTGCGGAGCTTGTCCGCCTCGGCTTCGTTGAGGATATGACAGCCTCGATAGGCGAACTCCGCTTTGACGGCATCGTAAATCGTATCGTCCACAATCACGGATTGCTCGGAGGCACAGATTACGCCGTTGTCGAAGGTCTTGGAGAGGATGATGGAGCTCACGGCCATACGGATATCCGCCGAGGCGTGAATCACGGCGGGGACATTCCCCGCTCCCACCCCGATGGCGGGCTTGCCGGAGGAGTAAGCCGCCTTGACCATGCCCTGCCCGCCCGTTGCGAGGACGAGGTCTGCGTGTTGCATGGCAGCATTCGTTAGTTCGAGCGTGGGCGAGTCAATCCAGCCGATGATGCCCTCGGGTGCGCCCGCTTTGACTGCCGCTTCCAGCACAACGCGCCCCGCCTCCGCCGTGCAGAGCTTGGCGCGGGGGTGAGCCGCCAAGAGGATGCCGTTTCGTGTTTTGAGTGCCATCAGGGCCTTGAACACCGCTGTGGACGTGGGGTTGGTCGTGGGGATGAGGGCCGCAATCAGGCCGACGGGTTCTGCTATCTTGCGGATGCCGAACTGCGTGTCTTCCTCTATGACATCACAAGTTTTGGTATCCTTATATTTATTGTAGATATATTCGGCGGCGTAGTGGTTTTTGATGACCTTGTCCTCTACGATGCCCATACCCGTCTCTTCCACCGCCTGTTTGGCGAGCGGGATGCGGTGGCGGTTTGCCGCGAGGGCGGCAGCTTTGAAGATTTCGTCTACTTTTTCTTGCGGGAAGCCTGCGAAGATTTTTTGTGCCGTGCGGATTTGGGTCATTTGGGTGTGTAGTTGTTCGAGGGTTTCTACTTTTGTCTGTGTCTTTGTTGTCATGCTTGCCTCCGTTTTTTCTTTGATAAATTTTTCACGATTTCAATTATAGCACTTTGTTTTATTTTTGTCAATGTTTATTCGCTTGTGTTTTTGCGGTTGGAGTTGTATGATGGTGGGGGTTGTATCGGCGCGGACGGTCAATGGTTGCCCCTACGGGCTGCGTTCGTTGTAGGGGGCGGCGTCCTCGACGCCCCGCACACCAACACCGCAATACCACGGGGCGTCGGGGACGCCGCCCCCTACATTACGCGCCCTGCGGGGCGGCCGCGCGGGGCCGCCCCTACACTACACACATTGAGGTGCCACACATGTCAAACACATCCATCGCCTATCTCAACAGTTACTCCTGGCTCGGCAGTCGTTTGGGGCTTGACCGTATTCGGGAGCTTATGAATCGCCTGGGCAACCCGCAGGTTCGGCTTCGCTTTGTGCATCTGGCGGGGACGAACGGGAAAGGGTCTACGGCTTGCTTCCTCGCCTCTGTGCTGCAGGCGGCGGGGTATCGGACGGGGCTTTACACCTCGCCGTATATCCACACCTTCCACGAGCGGATGCAAGTGGACGGGGTGCCGATTCCCGATGACGCGCTGACGCACATCGTAGACCGTGTGCGGCTCTGTGCCGATGCGATGGATGACCATCCCACCACCTTTGAACTCGTCACAGCCGTTGCATTCTGTTGGTTTTCAGAGGCAGAGTGCGACATCGTGGTGTTGGAAACGGGTATGGGCGGGGGGCTGGATGCGACTAACGTGATTGCCGCCCCCGAAGTGGCGGTGATTACACCCATCGACATGGACCACATGGAGTATCTGGGCGATACGGTCGCCAAGATTGCCCAGGCAAAAGCAGGGATTATCAAGCCAGAACGTCCCGTCGTCTCTGCGCGGCAGCGGCCTGAGGCGGCGGCTGTGTTGGCGGAAGCCGCCTCAGAATTGGATGCCCCGCTCCGGGTGGTGGATTTGTCCCGTCTCTCCCCCGGTGCGTTTTCGCTTGCGGGACAGCGGTTTTCGTTCGGAGACCTCGCCGATCTCTCGATCCGGCTGCTGGGACGGTATCAGATGGAGAACGCGGCTCTGGCCTTGACCGTGCTTGAAGTCTTAGGGGCGCAGGGCTACACCGTCTCGGAGCAGGCGATTCGGCAAGGTCTCGCCGCGGCAAATTGGCCGGGACGGTTTGAGCTTTGCGCTGCCTCCCCCGCCGTCATTGTGGACGGCGGACACAATGCACAGGGCGCGTTGGCTCTGGCGGATAATCTGGCTCGGTATTTTCCGGGGCAAAAGGTAACGTTTGTCATGGGCATACTGGCCGACAAGGAGTTAGACGCCATCATCTCCCCTATTCTGCCCCTGATGAAGCGTGTCTACACATTCACGCCGGATTCCGAGCGGGCAATGGATGCCGCCGACTTGGCGCGGCATTTTGTTGAACGGGGCGCATCCGTCGAAGCCGTGGAGGGTGGGGCGGGGCCTGCGCTGGCTCGTGCGATGGATGCCGCCGGGGCGGATGGCGTTGTATGTTATTTCGGGTCTCTGTACAGCGTGCATGAAGCGCGGGAGGCTTTGGGGCTGTGGTCTTGACCAAATGAGGTTTTTAAGGTAGACTTGTAGGGGGCGGCATACTGTGCGCCCCTACAAAGAAACAGGAGGGATGTTCATGGATTTTGCATTGGAATGTAAGGGCTTGACCAAATGGTACGGCAACAAGTTCCCGGCTCTGAACCAGATTGACTTGCAACTGGAAAAGGGCAGAATCATCGGTCTGCTCGGCCCCAACGGGAGCGGGAAGACAACTTTGATGAAGCTCTGTAACGGTCTGCTCACCCCCACCTCGGGCGAGGTGCGGATCAACGGGCTGAAACCTGGCGTGCAGACAAAGCGTGTCGTGTCTTATCTGCCGGAGCGGACGTATCTGGCCGATTGGATGACCGCGGGCCAGGCAATTGACTACTTCAAAGATTTCTACGCTAACTTCAATGTAGAAAAAGCCGAGGATATGCTCCGTCGGCTGGGGATTAACAGGAACCTCAAAATCAGAACCATGAGCAAGGGTACCCGTGAAAAAGTACAGCT
The DNA here is from genome assembly GCA_009780235.1 of Oscillospiraceae bacterium. Lineage (GTDB taxonomy): Bacteria > Bacillota > Clostridia > Oscillospirales > Oscillospiraceae > WRAB01. Next base: position 9,207 of record WRAK01000021.1, on the reverse strand, counting down.
CATGCTTGTCATGAGCCGTGAGGCGGGACTTTACCTGCTTGACGAGCCCATCGGCGGCGTAGACCCCGCGACGCGGGACTATATCCTCGACACCATCATTACCAACTACCACCCGCAGGCCACGGTGGTGATTTGCACGCACCTCATCCACGACGTGGAGAAGGTATTGGACGAAGTGGTATTCCTGCACCAAGGCAGAATTGCGCTGCAGGCGACGGTGAAAGAGATACAGGAAGAGCGGGGCACAACGGTTGACGCCCTGTTCCGGGAGGTGTTCAGATGTTAGGGAAACTGTTGAAATATGAGTTTTTGGCGACTGCTCGGCCGATTTTGCCCGTGTATGCGGGGACGTTGCTCCTCGCTTTGTTTACACGTCTGCTTACAATAGGGGGGATTGATAATATTGATCGGCTCGGTGCTACGGTCGGGCTTTTGATTTTCCTTTATGTTCTGAGTCTCGTTGCGATTTTTGTTCTCACCTTTTTGTTTATTATCATCCGATTTTATACCAACATGTTCAGAGACCAAGCCTACCTCACGCATACACTTCCCGTTTCCGTAGACACCTTGATTTGGTCGAAGCTGATTGCCGCTTTTGTCTGGTCCTTTGCCGGCTTTTTGGTGTTTCTTCTCAGCGGCTGGATTGTCGTGTCCGGTATTATACGGGAGTATTTCTTCCTTTTTGACATCTGGCACGAAATTTTCTTCCTGCTCAATAGTATTGGGTTTGATTTGTTCCTGTGGGTGCTCTCCATGATTGCCAGCACGCTGTCCGGAATTTTGATGTTTTACGCCGCGCTCTCCATCGGCCAGCTATCTAAGAGTGCGAAGATTTTGATTGCCGTGCTGGTGTATTTGGGTATGCTCGTTGCCGTTTCCATTGTTTCTACCATGTTTCTCTTTGTCATGTGGGAAGCACCGCTTGTCTTTAATCTGTTTTTCTCCACGGCGCAGGGTATTGGGTGGTACTTTATCGTACGGGCAATTTTGCGGCACAAGGTTAACCTCGAATAGAATATTTCTACGAAAAAGGCGAGAGCGGGTGCTCTTGCCTTTTTTGATTATGTGCATTGTCAATGCGGCGCACATACCACTTTCCTTTGCTCGCCCGATATGGTATACTGATATACAGATAAGCAAAATCAACGTAAAAGGACTGACCTGCACATGGATTGGGACGCATTATACAAAGCCTGTATCTCCTGCAAACAATGCCGCCTCGCCGACACACGCACCAACGTGGTGTTCGGCGTGGGACGGCGAGATGCGGAGGTCGTACTCATCGGCGAGGGACCGGGACAGCACGAGGATTTGCAGGGCGAGCCGTTTGTCGGCCGATCGGGTCAGCTCCTCGATGACATGCTGGCCATGATTGACCTCAGTCGGGAAAAGGTGTTCATCGCCAACATCGTCAAATGCCGCCCGCCGGGGAATCGTGACCCTCTCCCCGCCGAGCAAGAGGTCTGCGGGTCTTGGCTGGAGCAGCAACTTGCGCTCTTGCGGCCAAAAATCATCGTCTGCGTGGGGCGCATTGCGGCCATGTACATGATTAAGCCTGATTTCAAGATTACCAGAGAACACGGGCAATGGTTCGAGCAAGAGGGCGTACACATGACGGCCATCTACCACCCCGCCGCCCTGCTCCGTGACCCGTCGAAACGGCCCGAGACCTTTGTGGATTTGCGGGGGCTACGGGAGAAAATCCGGGACGTTTGTACGAGTACCTACTAGCCCTGTAGGGTGCGATGTCCTCATCGCGCCGTGCATAGTTTCTGTGAAGATACGCGGCGCGATGAGGACATCGCGCCCTACGACAGCGCATTTAGAAAGGCATTTCACCTATGCAACTGACTTTCCGCCCCGTCCAATTAGACGATAAGCCTTGGATGGACCGCATCATTCGGCTGGAGGACGCCAGAAGTTCCGACTGGTGTTTTACCAGTATTTTCGTGTGGAATGACACCTTCCATCAACAAGTCACGGCCGCAGGAGACAGGCTTGCGGTTAAACTGATGTACCACGGCGTTCCGTTCTACGCTTTCCCCATCGGGCAGGGCGATTTGGAGCCGATTATCATGGCTCTGCACCGAGATGTGGAGCCATACGGCATCCCCTTGAAAATCCGCGGTATCACGGCGAAGATGATGGACGAGTTGGAGGCTGTGTTCCCCGGCCGATTCGAATTCTCGCCGGACACCTTTGCGTTTGACTACGTGTACGAGGCGGAAAAACTCGCCACACTAGCGGGTCGGAAGCTCTCTGCCAAGCGGAATCACATCAACCGTTTCATCGAAAACAACCCCGACTGGACATTCGAGCCGATTACCGCTGAGACGCTTCCCGCGTGCATCGACATGAGCCGTGAGTGGGCCTTGTATCATCAAAAAGACGCCAACTTCACCGCCGAGCTCACCGCCCTCGGGCAAGCCTTTGACCACTATGACGCGCTGGGGCTGGAGGGCGGGTTTATTCGGGTCGGCGGCCGTATTATCGCTTTCAGTATCGGCGAGCGGCTAAACTCGGACACTTACATCACGCATTTTGAAAAAGCGTTTTCGGATATTCAGGGAGCCTATCCCATGATTAACCGTGAATTTGCCCGCTATATCTGTGCGACACACCCGGATATGCAGTACATCAATCGGGAGGACGACCTCGGCATCGAAAGCCTGCAACGGGCAAAGAAGAGCTATTATCCTGCGTTCATGGTTGAAAAATACGCCGGTGTTTGGCGGGGTGCCCTATGATTCGCCTCTCCCGCCCGGGCGATGAAGCGGCTCTGCAACGCCTGTGGCAGATAGCGTTCGGAGATACGCAGGCGGCGATAGAGGACTTTTTCGTGCGGCTTTATCGGCCGGGACGCGCTGTTGTTTGGGCCGAGGGGGATGGTGTCGCCTCGGCTATTTATTTGCTGGACGCGGGGACGATTGCGGTCACGGGCGACCCGGGGCGGCCGTCCCTGCGACTATCCTACTCCTACGCGCTCGCTACCCTGCCGACGTATCGGGGACGCGGATTGGGTGCGGCGGTGACGAAGGCGGCAATCGCCCACAGTATTGAGCTGGGGTATGATTGCAATTTGATTTGTCCTGCCGAGGCGGGCTTGTTTGACTACTATCTTCGCTTGGGATATCGGGACAAGCTTTCTATCGCCGAGCGCAACATCTCCCTTTCTGATTTGTCTGATTTTGTGATTATTCCTCAAGTTATGTCAACCGATGTTTCCGCTTATCTCCGGCTTCGGCAAGATTTCTTGCCCGTGAGTGCCGTTGTGTATCCCGAAGCGTTCTTTCGCTACGCGGCGCATCGCTGCGAAATGTCCGGCGGGGGGCTGTATCGCTTGGAAGCAGATGGCCAGACAGGGTGTGCCGCTGTGGAGCGGGCGGGTAATCAGCTTTTTGTGCGGGAGATTTTGCCACCCTCGTTGGCTGAGGCTGGAACGCAGGCTTTACTTACACATCTCGGGGCAGAATCTGCGGTTTTTCGCACGGCGGCGGATGGTACGATATCCTCACCGGCGGTACGGGAGCGGCCTTTTGTTTTGGCAGTCCCTGCGGATGGGGTATCGTTTGCGGCGGATGGCGGGTATTTCCCCTTTGTTTTGGATTGATAGGTGTTATGTAAATTAAAAAACTTGTTTATTTAATACTTTTGAAATACTTTTTATCTTTTCTCTTAACATTTCTTTGGTATCATGATTATCGTAGGTAGATTTTCTCATCATCTTTTTCATTTATCCTCTCATTATTTAAGCAAAGAAGCGGGAGCCATGGGCTGCCGCTTCTTTGTGTTTTGGGGAAACTATTTTATTTGTGTGTGATTGGCACTTGGAGCTCAGTCAGCCAATCCTCCTCTTTTTCTTTGTTCCAAATACCGTCAATATAGCTTTCTCTCGGATTGTCTGCCGCCGTATAGCCATTTTCTGCAATCCACTTGAACGCATAGGCGTATGCTTGTGAGAGTTCTGCATAAGGCCCTTTGTGCATGACTGAGACGACAGTCATAGGGGGCAGTTCCCGGAAGCTTATATCGTCAAAGTCAGGGTACATCTTGTCTACGGCCTCGCAAAACGCAATGTTCAGGTCTTTCTCTTTGTACTCACCGTCCAAGTAGGCAATGAAACAGTATGCGGGGCTTGCACATTTCAGGTCAGGATATTGCTTTGCGATTTGTTCTCCGATTGCGGGAATGCGCCCAAAATACGCGTCATAATTCGGCACGGTCATTTTCTTAGAATAGACAACACATTCCGGCAGTTCTTTGATTGTTGCGACATAGTTCATAAGCTGTTCTTCTCCTTGTAGGATAAATTCAAGTCGGGAGAGTCTGCTTGTTTCTTCGGCGAGTTCAGAAATGAGCTCCGTTTTGCGCTTTTGCAAGATACTTGCGGCGTTATGCCCGGATAAGATTAGCTTGATTTCATCAATGGACAAACCCACTTGACGAAGTGCCTGTATGCGATGGAACTTTACGAGCTGATCGGTTGTGTAGAAGCGGTAGTTTGTAAATCTGTCGGTTTCTTCCGGCTTCAAAAGGCCGATTTCGTCATAATAACGGAGCGTTTTGATTGTTGTTTTGCTCATTTTTGAAAACTCACCGATGCGAAACATTTACGTTCTCTCCTTTCTTGTAATGTTATCTTACAGTCTCCTGTAAGGGGAGAGTCAAGGGGTTTTTTTGAGTTCGGATTATGGTGGGTTTTGTTGTCGTCGTAGGGGGTGTTTTGATTGGCGTTGTAGGGGCGGCCATTGGCCGTCCGTATCCCTCATCCATTTTGCAAACCGAAACGCGCGGGCGCACAATGCGCGCCCCTACATTGTGTTGGCGGGTTTTTCGTAGCCCTTGGCCTGATTCCCCTCCTTGGAGGGGTGCCGCCGTAGGCGGTGGGGTGGTGCCCTTCGTAGGGGCCGCGCTTATCTTTCACTCTTCTCCATATGCTGCGCTGCGGCTTTCAGCATCAGCCGCTTTGTCCCAACACCCTCGAATGCAATCTCTACCAAGGCATCGCCGCCCATAGGTGTTAGCGCGGTGATGGTGCCTTTGCCGAAGGCTTTGTGGGTGATGGTGTCGCCTTTTTGGTAGGTGGGCAGGGTGCTCTGGGCGCGGGGCGGTGTGGGACGGTAGCGGGGAGCGGTCGATTTGGTCGGCTCGCTCTGTGTTGCCCAAGGGGCTTCGTCATCGAACACGATATCGGCTCTTGTGTCTCTGTAACTCGGGCGGGTTTGGCCGGTTTTTTCTATGTAGTCTTGGGGGATTTCCTCCAAGAATCTCGACGGCATGTTGGCTGTCGTGCGGCCGAACAGCATACGTTGCGCCGCACTCGTAAGGTGGAGTTTCTGCTTGGCACGAGTCAGGGCGACGTAACAGAGACGCCGCTCCTCCTCCATCTCCTCCGTGTCGCCGATACTGCGGTAGCCGGGGAAGATGCCCTCTTCCAGTCCTACGATATAGACGTGGTCGAACTCCAACCCCTTCGCGCTGTGCATTGTCATGATGACGACGCCCGCCTCGGCGGCCTCTAAGCTGTCGAGGTCGGAATATAGGGCGATTTCGTCCAAGAAGCCCTTGAGCGTTTTTTCTTCACTACGGTCGATGTAGCCCGCAATCGTACTTTTCAGCTCCTGAATGTGTTCGATGCGGGCGAGGTTTTCGTCCGGCTTTTCTTTGAGCATAGCTAAGTAGCCCGTGGCGTCCAGGAGGTGGTCATAGAATGCGTCCAGCGGCATGTCTTGGACTTTTTCCCGCAGGTCTCGGAGCAGGGCGGCAAATGTCTTGAGCTTCGCCGCCGTGCGGCCGAGGTCCGGGACTTCGTCCGGGTGTTGGATGGTGTCGTAGATGGTGCGCCCCGAGCGGAGCGCGGCCTCTCGCAGACGCTCTACGGTGGCCTGTCCGATGCCACGGGCGGGGGTGTTGATAATACGCAGGAGGCGTAGGTCGTCGGCGGGGTTTTCCAAGACGGCGAGGTAGGCCAGCACGTCTTTGATCTCGGCGTAGTCGAAAAAACGCATCCCGCCCACGACTTTGTATGGGATGCCGTTGCGCTTGAAGGCAAATTCGAGCTGGTTCGAGAGCGCGCTCATGCGGTAGAGGACGGCGTGGTCGCTCCAGCTTCCGCCCGCGCCGAAATGGGTTAGGATGCACTGCGCCACGTAGTTCGCCTCGTCCTCCCCGTTGCGGGCGACATAGTGCGTGAGCTTGTCGCCCTGGCCTTGGTCTGTCCACAGATGCTTGCCCTTGCGGCCCTGGTTGTTTTTGATGACGGCGTTGGCCGCCTCCAAAATGTGTCCCGTAGAACGGTAGTTTTGCTCTAAACGGATGGTACGTGCACCGGGGTGTTGGTGTTCGAAATCAAGGATATTTTGGATGGTCGCGCCGCGGAACTTGTAGATACTCTGGTCATCGTCACCCACGACACAGATATTGCCGTGCCCCTCGGATAGAATGGTGGCGAAGAGGTACTGTAGATTGTTCGTGTCCTGATATTCGTCGATGAGGACGTAGCGGAACTGCCGCTGATAGTGGCGGCAAACATCCTCGTCAGTTTGCAGGAGCTTAACGGTGAGGAACAGGAGGTCATCGAAGTCCACGGCACCCGCCGCACGGAGACGTTTGGCGTATTCGACGTAGATTTCCGCCGTCTTGCGTCTGCGGTGGTCGCCCTCTTTTTCTGCGGCGGCTTGGTAGGCCTCGGGTTCGAGCAGGGCGTCTTTCGCTCTGCTGATTTCGCCGAGGATGCGGCGGGGCGGATAGGTTTTGTCGTCTAAGTCGAGGTCTGTGAGGATGCGCTTGACGAGACTTTGACTGTCGGCGGAGTCGTAGATGGTGAAGCCGTTGTCGTAACCGAGGCGGTCGATATAGCGGCGCAGGATGCGCACACAGGCCGAGTGGAAAGTCATGGCCCAGATGTCCCTCGCCTCGTCGCCGAGGCGTTTTTCGAGGCGGTGTTTGAGTTCGTCGGCGGCTTTGTTTGTGAACGTGATAGCCAGAATCTCCCACGGGCGCACGGGGTGCATGGTGCAGAGTGCGTGCGCTTTCGCCTCCCCCGCTTCCCGCAAGGTCGGGTCTGTGATGTTGTCGAGGTAGAGGCGCAGGAAAGCGATGTCACTATCAGTCAGCCCGCCCGGAACATCTTCTGTGTCCGAGGCCGATCCGAAGAGCATGAGGTTTGCGATGCGGTTAATCAGTACCGTGGTCTTCCCGCTGCCCGCCCCGGCGAGGAGGAGGAGCGGGCCTTCGGTGGCAAGGGCGGCCTCTTGTTGTTTTTTATTGAGGGTCTTGAACTGCTCGGCTATAATCGCGCGGCGCAGTTTTAAAAACTCGGTTTGCATGGCGTTTGTCATGGTTTGTACCCTTTGCATGTATGTTTTTTGAGTGCGCTCATTTATTCATGTGCAAGTCACTCATCCTGTTTGTTGAGTGCACTCTCTTCTTTTCCCGGCAAGAAACAATACTTACTCCAAATTGTCCCTACTGCAATCAGCGCGGAACCAATTACCAAGGGCAAGGTCACGGGAACGCCCAGACCGAGTGCGACTGCAACGGTGGAAATCAACGGCGTAAAGTTTGCGATTAGGATAATCGCATGGTTGTATTTGCTCTGCATCGCAAAAACCCACAGCGTGTTGGCTAAAAATCCGGTGACTAAGCCGATGAACAAAATCTGCAGCACCTGCTCTGTCCCGAATACAGGTGTCTCACCCAAGATGACTGCCGCCGCGCCTTGAATCAGGCCGGAGGCGAGCATGAACCAACCCAAATGGTCGAATCGGGGTTCGGTCACGTATTTGCCAAGGAAATTGCTGTAGAATGCCCAGCAGACAGATGAGAACAGAGCCACCAGACTGGGAATCCAGATGTCTCCGAAGCTTTGAATCAGCATCCGCGGCGTGAATCCGTCTGACACGTTCCCCAAGATGAGACCGATAAAGCTCAGACTGACGCTAAAAATAAACCAACGGTTCACACGCCGTTTATATAAGGGTATCGTCATAATGAGTGCCAGAAGCGGCCACACGAGACGGAACAGACCGCTCGTGACAACTTGTTCGTTTGTTGTGGCAATGCCCACGGATACGTTGACGGTGATGCTGAAAGCCAGAAACATCAGCCCGCACAGCGGCCAATAGGCACGCGGGGTCTCTCGGAAGTCTTTGATGCGAATCCCTGTCGTCTTCGCCTTGAATATCAGCACCGCGGTGCCGCCCAAGATATTCGGCAAGGCCCCCGCCGTCATCACGCCCAGTGTTTCGGTCAGCCCGCGTATGAAGATGAAGCCCACCGCCCAAACGAATACGGCGGCGATGCCGACTGTTAACCCTGATTTTTCTCCCAATTTCATAAGGTTCTCCCCCCTTGATTAAATGTAGAATTTAGAATGCAGCGTGTAGAATGACGGCAAATTTAAAATCATGCCGCTTTGCGGCATACTGCCATTCTACACTCTACATTACAAAGCAAGTGCGTATGCACCGTTGAGGATACATACGCACCGATACCCTATCAGTTGCTTATTTCGTGCCGAAAATACGGTCGCCTGCGTCACCGAGGCCGGGGACGATGTAGCCGTGGTCGTCGAGACCTCGATCTACCGCGGCAACGTAGATTTGCACGTCCGGGTGTTCCTCGTGAACACGGGCGATCCCTTCCGGGGCAGCGAGGATGCTCATGAGTTTGATGCGCTTACAGCCGTAACCTTTGACCACTTGCACCGCCGCCGCCGCGCTGCCGCCGGTGGCAAGCATGGGGTCGAGGAGGATAACCTCCCGCTCCACGATGTCACCGGGCAGTTTGCAGTAGTATTCCACGGGTTCCAATGTCTTCGGGTCACGGTAGAGACCGAGGTGGCCGACCTTGACCGAGGGGATGAGGCTCTGGATGCCGTCCACCATGCCGAGGCCCGCCCGCAGAATGGGAACGATGGCCAGCGTCTTCCCGGCGATGCGGCTCACCACGGCGGGGCCGATGGGGGTTTCAATCTCGATTGGCTCCAAGGGCAGGCCGCGGGTTGCCTCATAGCACATGAGGGCGGCCATCTCTGAGACGATTTCTCTGAACTCCTTGACGCCGGTGCGCTTGTCCCGCAGTTTGGCGAGCTTGTGTTGGAGCAGCGGGTGATCCATTACGTGTAGGTTTGACATGGTGTTAGCCTCCTAGATTTTCTCGTTCCATCCGCTCACGCTCGGCTTGCGAGGGGCGGATGTATTGTGG
>WRAK01000020.1 GCA_009780235.1 Oscillospiraceae bacterium | reverse complement strand
TGTGTAAAGATCATGTACATATGCTATTATGCATTCCACCGAGTTTGAGCGTTGCACAGTTTATGGGCTTTCTAAAAGGGAAGAGCAGTCTGATGATATTCGACCGCCATGCGAATCTAAAATACAAGCATGGAAGTCGGCACTTCTGGTGCAGAGGTTACTATGTAGATACGGTGGGAGGTAATAAGAAAGCAATATCGGAGTATATCAAGAACCAGTTGCAGGAGGACATTGCGTCAGATCAAATTTCGTTGAAGGAGTTCGTTGACCCGTTTACGGGTCGCAAGAATTCAAAGGCATAAAAAAGGGCCGCTTTAGCGGCGGCCCGTAAAAGTAATGCGGTTGGCGAACCTTTCAGAGCCCCTTGAGGAGCCGTGCCTGTAAAAGAGCCTTCTAGGCTTAGTGCATACCACCACTTCAAGTGGTGGTTCTGATTGACTCGCAAATCTAGAAAGTGGAGCCCTTTTGCCGCTAACGCCCCCTCCGGCGGGCAAGCCGGAAGATGACGCGTTGCATCTACCGCGAACGAAAAGTCAAAGGAAGAGAGTCTTGAGAGAAACCTTGGTTTATCTCAAGCGTGCTTTTGTTTCCTTTTTACGTGAGTAAAGAGGAAGGCCCCGCCGACTAGGCGAAATAACATAAAAATCAAGAAGAAACATGCGGACGGAGTTGGAACCTTGTCCCTGCAAAGAACAAAAACGGCCTCACCCCACAATCTGACACCGCTCATTGTAAAGCGTCCGATACCCAAAAAACAGCGAACAAAACACCGCCAAACAGCTCACCGTAGAAATCGCAATAATAATCGCAATCTGATAAAAAATCGCCGTCATCGGCAGCGTCCCGGATAAAATTTGCCCTGTCATCATCCCTGGCAGGGAGATAATCCCCATGCCGAGCATAGAGTTCAATGTCGGCAAAAGTGCAGTCTCCAGCGCACTATTCACAAACGGACGCAGAATCTTATGCGGTGTCACACCCATATTGATGAGCGCGTCAATCCGCGGACGATGGGCGGCAATGGATTCAGTAAATGCCTTCAGCCCCAAACTCACCCCCGTGAGCGCGTTGCCGAGAATCATTCCGCTGATGGGAATCGTATATTGCGGATTGAAAATACTCACACCCACCACGGCCATGATGAAGAAGCACACCACCGCAATCCCGGATGCGGCGAGCGACATCCCGGCGATAAGCTGGAACCGCAAGTTAAGCCCCCGATTCCGCCGCAGCACCATATGGATGGCAAAGCCCGTCATCAATACGATGTAAGCGACGGTAAACACAGGGTGCGGGTTCTCAAACATATAAGTCAAAATCAGCCCCGCCAGTACGAGCTGTACCGTCATCCGCAAACTTGCCACGAGGAGCAGACGGGTCTGATTAATCTTACACTTCTTCATAATCGCCAGCACGACGATGAGGAGCAGGTAGATAAGCGCGAACTGTGCGAGGTTTAGTTGGATAATATCATTCACGCTTCCGCACCTCCCAAGATAATGATATCGTCTGCATACATTGCCGCCAGTCCCTTGTCATGCGAGACTATGACGAGCGATATGCGCTCGGACGCACAATACGCTTTGACATTCCCTATGAGTGTCTCGGCGGTCTTCTCGTCTAATGCACTACTCGGTTCGTCAAGGAGAAGCACTTTCGGCCGGAGCGAGAGGTGAATCGCCAAAAACACCCGCTGACGCTCACCGCCGGAAAGTGTGTTGCACATGCTGTCCAGGGCAAACGGTGCGGCGCAGATGTCGAGATAGACCCGCATCGTCTCCGCATCGGGTGCGGGCAAGTCGCGATAGGTGTAATACTCCTTGAAGTTATCCGCAATCGACAAATCAAACAAATACACCGACTGCCCCACGAGCAGCACCTCCCGCCGCAGCAGACAGGGGTTGTAGGTCTCGATAGGCTTGCCTGAGTACGCGACCTCACCCGATGTCGGCGTGAGTGTGCCGTTACACAGCCTGAGCAGCGTGCTTTTTCCCGTGCCGGATTCGCCGCAAAGGAATGTTGTCTTGTCTGCGGGGATGGCGAGGTCGGGGTATTGCAGAATATCTAAATAATTGATGTTTTTTAACGTGAACAGCGTCATAAACGTCTCCCAATAATTGCACTACGCCAATTATATCATAAAACCTTTGACATTTCGAGACAAAAATGATACCATCGGGACAATATCCAGGAGGTATCACCTATGTATCAAAAAGTCCCGGCGGGCATGGGCTTCCCACAATGGGAGGCCGAGACGCTTGCGTTTTGGAAAGAAAATCACATCTTTGAAAAGAGCATGGCGGAAGGAGAGGGCAAAACGCCCTACATCTTCTACGACGGCCCGCCCACGGCCAACGGCACACCGCACATCGGCCACGTGCTGACCCGTGTGGTGAAGGACACCGTGCCGCGTTTTCAGACAATGAAAGGCCGTAATGTCCCCCGCAAAGCCGGCTGGGATACCCACGGCCTGCCCGTAGAGCTGGAGGTCGAAAAACAGCTCGGTCTCGACGGCAAGGAGCAAATCGAGGCCTATGGGCTCGCGCCTTTTATCGACAAGTGCAAGGAATCCGTGTGGAAATATAAGGGTATGTGGGAGGAGTTTTCCGACATCGTCGGCTTTTGGGCAGATATGGATCACCCCTATGTGACCTATGACAACAGCTATATCGAATCCATCTGGTGGTCGCTCCGGCAGATTCACGACAGGGGACTGCTCTACAAGGGCTTCAAAATCGTGCCCTACTGCCCGCGCTGCGGCACACCTTTGTCGAGCCATGAGGTGGCGCAGGGGTACAAAGATGTCAAAGAACGCTCCGCCTACGTGAAATTCCCCGTAGCCGATGAGCCGGACACCTATATCCTCGCTTGGACAACCACCCCGTGGACGCTCCCGAGCAACCTTGCCCTCTGTGTAGGCCCGGGTATCACCTATGTAAAAGTGCGTGTAGGGGGCGGCGTCCCTGACGCCCCGCACCCCCCCGCAACCTATTACCTCGCCAAGGACCTCCTCCAAAGCGTACTCGGCGAAGACGCCGAATATGAAATCCTCGAAGAAATGCCCGGAACGGCCTTGGAATACAAGAAGTATACCCCCCTCTTCGACTTCGTGCAGGGTGAGGATAGGGACAAGAGCTTCTTCGTCACCGTGGACAACTATGTCACTACTGCCGACGGCACGGGCGTGGTGCATATGGCACCCGCATTCGGTGAGGACGATGCCCGTATCAGCCGCAAATACAAACTGCCCTTCGTCCAATTCGTAGACCCCGCCGGGAACATGACGAAAGAGACCGCGTGGCACGGCACATTCTGCAAGGACGCTGACCCGAAAATTATCGCCGCTCTCAAGGAAAAGGGCCTGCTCCTCTCCGCGCCGAACTACACGCACAGTTATCCCCATTGCTGGCGTTGCGACACGCCCTTGCTCTACTACGCCCGCGATTCTTGGTTTATCGAGATGACGGCGGTCAAGGACGACCTGATCCGCAACAACAAAACCATCAACTGGGTGCCCGAGTTCATGGGTGAAAAACGCTTCGGCGACTGGCTGGAGAACGTGCAGGACTGGAGCCTCTCCCGTGACCGCTACTGGGGTACGCCGCTCAATATCTGGCTCTGCGCTTGCGGACACCGCCACAGCGTTGGTTCTATTGCCGAGCTGAAGGAAATGAGCGACAACTGCCCGGATGACATTGAACTCCACCGCCCCTATATCGACGCCGTGACGATCCGCTGCGCCGAATGCGAGGGCGAGATGCACCGCACGCCGGAGGTCATCGACTGCTGGTACGACAGCGGTGCCATGCCCTTTGCGCAGCACCATTATCCGTTTGAGAACAAGGAACTTTTCGAGAGCCAATTCCCCGCTGATTTCATCTCCGAAGCGGTAGACCAGACCCGCGGTTGGTTTTACAGCCTGCTTGCGATTTCCACGCTGATCTTCGACAAGGCACCGTTCAAAAACGTCATCGTAATGGGGCACGTCCAAGACAAGGACGGGCAGAAGATGTCGAAATCCAAAGGCAACGCCGTCGAGCCGATGACGGCCCTGCGGGAGTACGGCGCGGACGCCATCCGCTGGTATTTCCTCACCCACGGTGCACCGTGGATTCCGAACAAATTCCACGGGCAAGCCGTAGTTGAGACCCAGCGCAAGTTCCTCTCTACGCTTTGGAACACCTATGCGTTCTATGTGCTATACGCCGAGATTTACCAATTCGACCCGACCAAGTTTGAGTTAAAGCCGGAGACACTTTCTGTCATGGATAGGTGGATTCTCTCCCGCCTCAACCACACCGTCAAAGCGGTGGATGAAAACATGTCCGCCTACAAGCTCCCCGAGGGCTGCCGCCCGCTGGCCGACTTTGTGGACGACCTCTCTAACTGGTATGTCCGCCGCAGTCGGGAGCGTTTCTGGGCCGATGATTTGGAACAGGATAAAATCAATGCCTATCTGACGCTGTACACTTGCCTGACCACGGTGGCAAAAGCCGCCGCGCCGATGATTCCGTTTATGACGGAGAGTATTTATCAAAACCTCGTGCGTTCCGTGCAGTTTGATGCGCCGGAGAGTGTGCATTTGTGCAGCTTCCCGGAAGTGCAGGCGGCGTTTTTGAACAGCGGCCTCGAAACGAGCATGGCCGCCGTGCTTCAAATTGTCACCATGGGCCGTGCGGCGAGGAATGGGGCGAGCCTCAAGATTCGCCAGCCGCTCAGTAAGATGTATGTCAAAACCGACGCAGGACTGGATGAGCAGTTCATCTCTATCATTGCCGACGAGCTGAACATCAAAGCGATTGAGCTGACGGATGATGTGTCGGGCTTCGTCTCCTACACGTTCAAGCCCCAACTCAAGACCTTGGGGCCGAAATACGGCAAGCAAATCGGCGAAATCCGTACCGCCTTAGCCGCTTTGGACGGCATTGCCACCAAAGCCGAGCTGGACGAAGCGGGAAGCATCACCCTAGATCTCCCCGGCGGCTCAGTTACGCTCACAGAGGGCGATCTCCTCATTGAAACAGCCCAGCGGGAGGGACTCTACACCCTCACCGAGCACGGCGTTACCGTAGCCATCGACACCACGCTGGACGACGCGCTCATCGAAGAGGGCTTCATCCGTGAGGTCATCAGCAAAATCCAGACTATGCGCAAGGAAGCCAATTTTGAAGTCACCGACCGTATTGCCGTGACGATGACGGGTAGTGACCGGGTGGCCGAAGTTGTGGCAAGGAACTTCGACGAAATCGCAGGCGAGGTGCTGGCGAGAACGATGGAAGTCGCCGCGCCGGATGGGTTTGTGAAAGAGTGGGATGTGAATGGGGAAGCAGTAGTGTTTGGTGTGAAAGTGGTGTAATGGGAAAAGGTCGGCATCTTGTTGAGATGCCGACCTTTTGTTTGTCTCTCCGAAATAAGTTCCCTGTCACTAACGCCTCACTCCGGCGGGCGAGCCGGAAGCAAACGCGTCACAAATTACCACGAACGAAAAGTCAAAGGAAGAGATTCTTAAGAGAAACCATGGTTTCTCTTGCGCGTGTTTTTACTTACTTTTTACACGCTCCAAAAGCAAGGCCGCCGGCAGGCAAGCTCAACGTAATATCAAAAACAGCGGATTGAGCAAGCGCAGTCCCTACAAATTCGGCTTGTCCGTCCGTCCCAAAATATAATCCGTACTAACCCCATAATAATCCGCGAGCGTCATCAAAGCCCAAACGGGGATGGCCCGTTCGCCTTTTTCGTATCGCCAATAAACTGTCAGTTTGCAGTGCAAAACATCGGCAATATCCTGTTGTTTTTTGTCACGGTCAATTCGGAGATCTTCCAGCCTTTGCAAAAACATAGTCATCACCTCTTGACCATGTTACCGTTTGGTGGCATAATAAAAGAAAATATTTCACCAAAAGGTGAAATTAAAAGAGGTATTATTATGGCTGAATTCTGCTTGGACTGTTGGAACAAACTCAACGACACGAATCTCACCGAAAAAGAGGTCGTCCTCTCCAAAGACTTGGACACCTGTGAAGGCTGTGCTGCTTGGCAGAATGTTGTGGATGGAGAGCGGGGGGCGGGTATTTTGCGGTGGTTGTTTCCGCGGTAGTTTTGTTGACCCCCATCCCAACCCATGCTATACTATCCCAAACACCACCGATAGGGGAGGGGACACACCGCGTGCCAAACAAACAACTCACAGGCCACTTGGCGGCCTTCGTCTGCGCCTGCGTATGGGGCTTCGCCTACGTCGCCGTCGTTGTCCTCCTGCGGGACTTTACCCCCTTTGAAATCCTCCTCTTCCGCTTCACTCTGGCCACGGCGGCCCTCTACATCATCTACCCCAAACGCATGGCTAAAACCACGCTCAGACAAGAGCTCGCCTTTGCCGGCGCGGGCCTTGCGGGTGTGACGCTGTACTTTCTCACGCAGGACTTCGCCCTCCTCAACACCGCCGCGTCCAATGTGGGTGTCATCGTAGCGGTCGCCCCGGTATTCACGGTGCTCCTGTCGTGGCGGATTTTGAGCGACGCCCGTCCGACGGGCCGCTTTTTTCTCGGCGCGGTCCTCGCCCTCGGCGGGATAGGTATCATCAGTTTTGCGGGCAGCCGCTTGGAACTGCATCCGGCGGGGGATTTGCTGGCGGTTTCAGCCGCCCTCTGCTGGGCGGTTTACTGCGTGCTGACGAAGAAAATCAGCGGCTTCGGATTCCCCATCATCCAGACCACCCGCCGCATCTTCCTCTACGGCCTGTTTTTCTTGATTCCCGTCATCCTCTTGGCGGACTTCAACTGGGATTTCGGACGGTTTGCAACACCTGCTAACCTAATGGGGATACTCTATCTGGGCATCGGTTCTTCGGCGGTGTGTTTTGTGTTGTGGAATTTCTCCGTAGAAAAGCTCGGCCCGACCAAGACCAGCGTGTACATCTATGTTATCCCGCTGGTTACCGTGGCGGCCTCCGTGCTCATCCTGGATGAAACCGTGGGTTGGCTCAAAGGAATTGGCATCGCCCTCACGCTGACAGGGCTGGTGCTCTCGAACAGAACGAAGAAAGGGGGCGCGAATGGAGACACAGACCAGAACGCAAGCCTTTAAAAACGCACAAGAAGCCAGACGTGTGCGGAAAAAACTTGTACAAGCCAAAAAGCGAGGTCGGAATGCGGTATTCGTCATGATGATTCTCGCTGCTGCTAACGTCCTCTACGGTGCGGCCGCCGTGCTGTTTTTGGACGATGGCAACACGGCCTATTTGTGGGGACCCGGTCCGGGCATCGGTTTCCTCGCGGTCGGCCTGATTTTCCTTGGATTCACCATCGGCATACATCGCCGCAACCGTGTGTGTGCCATTGCCGCCGCGGCCCTGCTCGGTGCGGACACGGCGGCCGCCATCGCCGTCGGCGAATTTGGGGACTGGGGTATCGTGGATTATCTTATGCGGGGTGTATTGGTGTTCGGAGCCATACTCGGCCTAATCGTCTGCTTCAAGTACCACGCGCTGCGGAAAGCGCATAAGGAGACGGAGAACGAAGAAATCTACCGTCTGATGCGCAGAGGTAAGCCGAGAATCAAACCGTGGCAAAAATTGGTCTACTTCCTCATCGCCTGTATCGGGGTTGGAGCCTTGGTGTACGGGGTGTTGGCGGGCATTATGGGGCAAGAGGTATATTATTAGAAAACGATATCAAAGAAAGGAGCAAAAACATGGAGATGGATAACAGCAGTCAACGCTTCGGCGGTACAGAGGTTTTGGAGGTAAGAGACGCGCTCACAAAGATATACAAGCAAGGGCGGAGAGGTGTAGGTACAGCGGCGGTTCTCGCCGGAATTAACGTCTTACTGGGTGCGGCTTTGATATTTTTCTCGGGCATTGGAGTCGCTACATTTGATTTGCGGGGTACATTGGGCGGAATAGTAACCATTATTTACGGGCTTGTGTTCCTCGGCTTATCACTCGGCATACAGCGGCGCAATCGCGGATGTGCGATTGCGGCCTTGGCCGTGCTCGGCTTAGATTCTTTGCAGATTATTGTATCTGGCCAATCTTTGAACTGGAATGTCTTGGGCTGGATGATACGGGCGGCTCTGGTTTGGGGAACTGTAGTCGGCGTAATCGCTTGCTTCAAGTACCACGCGCTGGCAAGAGCGCACTTGGGAACGCTGAATGCCGAAATCGCCGAGATTATGCAAAACAGCAAACCCAAGATAAAAATCTGGCAAATCATCCTCTACGCCATCATCGCCATCATCGGCCTCGGAGCCTTGGTATATGTCGGTTTTTGAAGATTTATGAGCGGGGGATGAAAATCTCTGAAAATTAGGCTTGCATTTTTTGAAAAGCCGTGCTATTATAAGCAAGGTTATGCGCCCGTAGCTCAGCTGGATAGAGTGCCTGGCTACGAACCAGTAGGTCGGGAGTTCGAATCTCTCCGGGCGTACCAAAAAGGGGAAACTTTGTAAAAAGTTTCCCCTTTTGACGAAAAGAAGTTTTGTTGGGAAATTGAAAGGAGTTTGTTCATCATGGAAAACGCAGTAAAGTACAACATGGGAAAAGGCATTTTGTTCGCACTAATCGGGATGGTAGTCGGCTTCGGACTTTGGCTGGCAGTCATCGCACTCTTTGGTGTAGGCACAGGCGGAGCTGTCGGCGGTGCGCTTGCGGCTGTGCTGGGTATGGCCGTGGCCGCCGGCTATAAGCTGGGGCAAGGCAAGCCGGGCGTAGTCGGCATCGTTATTGTGGCTTTGCTCACAGCCATAGCGGCGGCAGGCGTCATCATTTTCGGTAGTGCGATTATCCTCTACCAAGAAGGTTTCGGAAGCAGCGTGTGGGAGGCACTAGACCTGTTATTTGGCCTCATGGAAATTAGTGCTGATGTGTCCAGAGTATTCTTCCAAGACCTCGCCATCAGCGTTGGTATAGCAACCGTATTGGCAATTGTGGCAATGGTAGGCGGCAACAAAAAGAAAGCCTAGAACAAAAACAAAGAAAACCAAAAGCAACCCCTGTAGTGTTTCACTACAGGGGTTTCCCTTTGCCCGCAACGATTCACTATTTACTGTCCTGCCCCCATTGACACACCCTCCAACCTGCTGTATCATAGACACAACACCGCCGAAGCGGTCACAAACAGAATACGCAATTTCCGACTCCCTTCTCCTAAAGCGCAAGCCATGGGGATTGGAGCGTCAGGGTATAGCGGGAAACGGCTATGCCTTCCGTGTGTAAAGGGAATGCAATCAGGACAAAAGCGATATGCTTTGTTTCTCTACCCCTTTACGCCTTTTTACAAGGCGTATTTTTGTTGTTGTACCCCTTTGCGGGAAAATAAGGGAGGTTCCATCATGAGAAAGAAAGGTTCTGTCCTATTTGTTCTTGTCCTGATTTTTGCCCTACTGCTCTCCGCCTGCGGTTCTGACACCGCCCCGGAAACAGGCACAATCACGCTCGCCACGACCACAAGCACCGAGGACTCCGGCCTGCTGGACTTCATTCTGCCGGCATTCACAGAGGAAACCGGCTGGGATATTCAAGTCATCTCCGTCGGCACGGGAGCGGCACTACAGTTAGGGCGTGACGGCGAGGCAGATGTCCTGCTCGTCCATGCCCGTGCCGAGGAAGACAGATTTGTAGCGGAAGGCTACGCCGAAAGACGCCACGATGTCATGTATAACGACTTCGTAATCGTCGGCCCCGACGGCGGGGCAATTGCGCACAACGATGACATTACGCAGACGTTCCTGGCAATCTTGGAGCAAGGCTTACCCTTCGTCTCCCGCGGGGACAATTCCGGCACACATATCAGGGAACTGGAAATCTGGGAGAGTTTAGGTGTTGACCCCGAGGACAACGAAAATTATATGAGCGTCGGACAGGGCATGGGCGCAACACTCGGCATGGCGGTGGAGATAGATGCGTTCACGCTGACAGACCGTGCGACTTGGCTTGCCTATCCCGATGTCGGCAATCTTGTCATCGTTTGCGAGGGCAGTATACTTCTGCTGAATCCCTATGGCGTCATGGTGGTGGCGACGACAGAACACCCGGCGGGCGCACAGGCGTTTATCGATTGGATTACAAGCCCGGAGACACAGCAGCTGATTGCAAGCTTCGGTGTCGAGCAATTCGGCCAGCCGCTCTTCTTCCCGGAGGCATAAATTCATTTGGAAGGATGGTTTGGGGGGATGTGAAAAAGTCACATCCCCCCAAATAAAAGAGGATGGAACTATTTGACGCGGAAATTTTGGGAATCATAGGGCTGACCCTGCGCATGACGCTCTTATCTACCGCCATCTCGGCGATTATCGGCATACCGCTCGGGCTTTGGCTGGATCGTGCAAACTTTGCGGGCAAACGGTTGGTCGTGTTGATAAACCGCACGCTGATGGCTTCGCCGCCTGTTGTTGTGGGGCTTGTCGTTTATTTGATTTTCATGCGCAACGGGCCGCTCGGCTTTCTGCGGCTGCTCTTTACCTTTGAGGCGATGGTTATCGCACAAGTGTTGCTTATTACCCCCATTATCTGCGGTATCGTCTATGTCGCGGCCGGGCGCAATGCCGCACGGATTCGCATGTTTGCGGTCACAATGGGGGCGAGCAAACGGCAGACTCGATTTCTGATCATCAAAGAGCTGAGCAATGAGATTTTCTTCGCCGTCATCACAGGCTACGGGCGTGCCATGAGCGAAGTCGGGGCGATTATGATTGTCGGCGGAAATATTCGCTATCACACCCGCACGATGACCACCACCATTTCACTCCTGCGCAACAGGGGCGAAATTGAGCAGGCAGTTGTTCTCGGCGTGGTGCTCATGCTCATTGCGCTGACAGTACAGATTATCGCAGATTTCTTGCGGAAAAGGGAGCGGCGGCTTGATGAGAATTTCTAATCTCCAAAAAAATTTCGACAGATTTTCCCTGCACATAGAGCGGCTTCAACTCCCGCGAGGCGAAATCTGTGGTATAATCGGGGCGAACGGTTGCGGCAAAACAACGCTGATGAAGCTCATGGCGGGCATCTTGCCGCCGGACACCGGGCAAATCGACACCGAGGGCCTTGCTCCGCAGGATATCACCATGGTACTCAGAAAACCCTACCTGATGCACGACACGGTTATCCGCAACTTGACCTATCCGCTGAAACTGCGGGGCATCAAGCCGGATGTCGAGTTGGTGGAGTATTACTTGGAACTCGCCGGTCTGCAGGATGACAGGGAAATATATGCGCCGGGGCTATCCTCCGGCCAGCAGCAGAAGCTCGCGCTGATTCGGGCGATGATTTTCTCTCCCAAGCTCGTGCTGATAGACGAGGCCTTTTCCAATCTCGACATGGAAAGCACCGCCGCATTTGAGTGGCTGATTTTAGAGCGGCAGCGCACGGAAACGGCAACATATCTGATTTGCGCACACCAGCTCTCACATATCCAACGGCTGTGCGGTTACGTTTTCTTCATGCACGACGGCCGAATCGAAGCAGAGGGGCCGACAGACGAGATGTTACTGCGCCCGAAAAGCCAAAGGCTGCAAAAATATCTGCAATACGCATCATTGAAAGAGGGGGCGGCCGATGGAATTCCTGACAGTTGACAGCCTGGACACCGCACGGCAAAAATTGCTCGCCGGCGCAAAAGCATGGCTGGCCTCCAAAGCGCATATCCCCCTCAGCGAAGCATGCGGCAGAATCACGGCGGCGGATATCCACGCCGCCGAGGATATCCCGAACTTCCCGCGCTCCACGGTGGACGGCTACGCGGTTCTATCCGCAGACACAGCCGGAGCGGGGGAGAGTATCCCTGTTTTCCTTACCCTAAAAGGCCGCGTGGAAATGGGACAACCCGCCGATTTTGCCATCACTAGCGGCCAATGCGCGGAAGTCCCCACCGGCGGGATGCTGCCGGCAGGGGCAGACGCCGTGACCATGGTTGAATACACAGAGCCATTCGGCACGGACGGCATAGCCGTCAGCCAAAGTACGGCACACGGTGAAAATCTTGTTTTACCGGGCGAGGACATGCGGGCGGGTGAGGTGATTCTCCAACGCGGCAGACGGATTCTGCCGCAGGACATCGGCGCGCTCGCCGCCGCCGGGGTTCGCACTATCCCTGTCTATGTATCCCCGAACGTCACCATCTTATCGACAGGGGACGAACTGGTTTCACCCGAACAAACCCCCGCCCCCGGACAAATACGGGACATCAACACCCCCGCCCTGTGCGCACTTGCCCAAAAGCACGGACTGACAGTCAGAGACACCGCCGTTTTGCCGGATGAGGAAAGTGTTTTGGAAACAGCAGTCAAATCCGCGATGACGCACAGCGATATCGTCATCGTCTCCGGCGGCAGTTCCAAAGGAAAGAAAGATTTGACAGGGCTCGTGTTCGACCGTCTTTCCGCGCCGGGCGTTTTCACGCACGGCATAGCAATCAAACCCGGCAAACCGACCATCCTCGGTTATGATGCCCCCTCGCAGACCATTCTGGTGGGTCTGCCGGGACATCCCGTATCTGCGATGATGGTATTTGAACTCATACTGGGCTGGCTCCTGCGTGAAGTGACGGGCAGCCCCGCACCGCCTGAGATTCCCGCACAGCTTGCTTGCAATGCCGCATCCTCGCCCGGCAAATTGACTTGCTGGCCTTGCAGTCTCAGCCATGCGGACGGTACCTATACGGCGCAGCCCATATTCGGAAAATCCGGCCTCATCACCACCCTGACCCGCGCGGACGGCTATTTCATCGTTTCTCGTGATACGGAAGGGCTGCAAACCGGAGAAACGGTGATGGTGCATTTGTTTTCGTAGGGGCGAACTGTGTTCACCCGCCCCCACCCCGTCCGCGCGCGGGGGAAAACGTCCGGGCAGTCTGCCCGCAATTGCCCATAATCGCGGGTTGCAAACGTAACAATAGGGCGCGCACGGCGCGTTGCACATCACGCCGCACGAGTATGCCGTTTTATCCGACGTAAGAACCCGCCAGCGGGTTCTTAGGGGCGCAGCCCATAAGTCGCATTTTTGGTTCTTTTTGGCGAGACAAAAAGAACGCCGCCGGCAGGCATAACCAACGTAATAATCAAGATAAAACGCACGGGCAGGAATGAAACCCCGCCCTCACAAAAATGAGACGGAGCACCCCCATGTCAAACAGAACCCTATACCTATCCAACATCCCCGTAGAGGAAGCCCTGCAACGCTTCCAAGCCGCCCTCCGCCCGCACATCCAAGCCAAAGCCGAGCAAATCGAGGTCATCCATGCCCTCGACCGCGTAACGGGCGAAGCCGTCTACGCACGGTGCAACTCGCCCATGTATAACTCGGCGGCGATGGACGGTATCGCTGTTATCAGCACCCGCACCCGCGGAGCGGGCGAATCCACACCTCTCACGTTGGGAACGGGTGACTATACGGCGGTAGACACAGGAGACCCCATCCGCCCGCCCTACGATGCCGTCATCATGGCAGAGGACTTACAGGAGGCGGCAGACAACGGTGTCATCATACGTGCGGCGGCCGCGCCTTGGCAGCATGTACGGCCTGTGGGTGAGGACATCGTGCAAGGGGAGATGATTTTACCAAGCGGTCACACCATACGTCCGATGGATATCGGCGTACTGCTCTCGGGCGGCATCACGGAGCTTTCCGTGCGCACTCGACCGAAAGTCGCGATTATCCCTACCGGTACCGAGATGGTCGAGCCGGGCGCGGATATGCCGGACGGCGGCATCATAGAATCTAACTCCCGCATGATTGAGGCTCTGGTGCGGCACGGCGGCGGAGAACCGACTCGCTTTGCTCCCGTCCCGGATGAATATGAGAGAATCAAATCCACCTTACAGGAGTGCGCGCGGCAGTTCAACATGGTGCTCATCATCGCGGGCACCAGCGCAGGCAGGGAGGACTATACCGTTCACGCCCTCCGTGACCTCGGCGAAGTCGCTGTCCACGGCGTTGCCATGAAGCCGGGAAAGCCGACGATTCTGGCCGTCGTGGACGGCAAACCCGTTATCGGCGTACCGGGCTACCCCGTCTCGGCTTATCTGGCATATGAAACCTTTGCGATGCCTGTGCTTCGGTCGCTCTCGGGCTTTGCGGCGGAAGATACGCCGCTTGTACAGGCAACGCTTGCACGAAAGTTGGTTTCTTCGCTCAAGCATCGGGAGTATGTCCGTGTCAAAGTGGGAAAAGTCGGAGAGCGGCTCATTGCGTCCCCCCTCGCACGCGGCGCGGGCGCGGCCATGTCTTTGGTACGGGCAGACGGCTTTTGTGTTATCGACCGAAACAGCGAGGGAATGAACGCCGGAAGTACGGTGGACGTCCTCCTGTCCCGTGATTCTCACAGCTTGGAACACACAGTAGTCAGCATCGGCAGCCACGATTTAATCCTTGACCTGCTTGCGGATTTAATGCCCCCCGGCGCAAGTCTGTCGAGTACCCACGTCGGCAGTATGGGGGGGCTGCTGGCCCTGAAAAACGGCGAAGCCCATATTGCGCCTTTCCATCTCTTGGACGAGGAAACGGGTACCTACAACATCCCGATTTTAAAGAACCTGTTTGCCGGAAGAAAAATGGCTCTAATCAAAGGCGTCGGACGGGTGCAGGGCATCATGGTCAGGCCGGGGAATCCGCTGGGCATCAAAGGCATTGCAGACTTAACCCGCTGCAATTACATCAACCGCCAGCGCGGCGCGGGGACACGTCTGCTTTTGGATTATAAGCTCAAGAAGAGGGGTATCGCCCCCTCGGAAATCACAGGCTACGAACGGGAGGCGGCCACACACATGGCCGTCGCGGCCGCGGTCAGAGACGGCGGTGCCGATGCCGGGTTGGGCATCCGTGCAGCTGCAATGGCAATGGGCTTGGATGTTATTCCCGTCGGGGAAGAGGACTATGACTTTGCGATTCCGGCGGAATTTTTAGAGCTTGCGCATGTTCAAGCTTTCGTAGAGACGCTGAAAAGCGCGGCGTTTCAAGAAAAATTGGAGAAACTCGGCGGATACACCACCGAGCAATGCGGGGAGGTCATGCTAATTGACTGCTAACATCGCAGCACTCACAAGATATCCCGCAAAAGGAGAACCCGGCGAGGCATTGCGGGAGGTCAAGCTATTAGAAGACCTCGGCATGGAGCGCGATTTCCATCAGGGCAGCGAGCGGCAGCTCTGCCTGCGCACAGCGGAGGTTCGACGGTGGATGGATGCGCAACCGCAAAAAGGGATTTGCTTCGGACGGTTTCGGGAGAACATATTGATTGAGGGATTGCCGGACGGGACATTGCCCCCCGGTGTGCGGCTCTGTGTGGGCGAGGCAATATTACAAATCTCTGCCGAACGCAAGCGGTGCCATGACGATTGCAAGCTGTTTTCACAAGGGGTACGGTGCCGCCTGTCAGAGTGCGCCGTGTTTGCAATCGTGGAGCGGGGCGGAGTTATACAGGTTGGGGATGGGGTCTCTTTGTAGGGGGTGGACATTGGCCGTCTCTACGCTTCTTCAAAACGCGTTTACAACCAACGCCGCACTCCCGTCGGGTTTCAAAACAACTCCTACAACAAACATCAAAACAAAAGATGGAACGGAAGAGACACCCCCCCACAACGACAGCAAAAAGACATCCCCCAACATAGATTTTCCCCTTCAATCAAACAAAACTCTGTACAACACCCAACACTTGTGTTAAAATCTTATCAGACGTACTGGAATAAAGGTTTGTGGAGGAAAATATGGCAAAAATATTACAGCCAATCGCGATGAACAAATGTTTGGGTTGTCTTGCGTGTATGAATGTTTGTTCCACGGTGAATCAAAAGAATCACTCCCTGAATAAAAGTGCCATCAAAGTGCGCACAACCGGGGGCATCACCAGCGAATATATCGCGGTTGTGTGCCTCGGATGCAGAGACAATCCGGCCTGCATTGAGGCCTGCCCGAGTGCCGCGCTCAAAAAGCGTGCGGGCGGCGGGGTGCTGGTGGATGCCGAACAGTGCATCGGTTGCCGCAAATGTGTACCCGCCTGCATCGTGCGCGCCATCAACTTTGACGAAGAGACAAAAAAGCCGATTATCTGCCGACATTGCGGCGTATGCGCACGCTTCTGCCCGCATGATTGCTTACAGATGATTGAGTCAGAGGAGGCGATGGTTCATGCTTAACGAGAAATATATCAAAGTACTCTACATAGATTTAGACACAGAAAAAGTCCGCATCGAACGGCGGCATGATTTGGTGTCGTACTTGGGCGGCGTCGGCATCGCGAGTAAACTGCTCTTGGAAAACCTGCGGCCCGAGTTAGAGCCTTCCGCGCCGGAGCAGCCGATTGTGTTTGCCATCGGTTCCGGAGCGTATATCTTCCCCGTGCTCTCCAAGACGGTCGCCATGTTCGTCTCGCCGCTTACGGGCGAACTGGGCGAGAGCTATGCGGGCGGACGGTTGGCTATGTCCATGCTGATGGCGGGCTATGACGCGCTTGTCATTACCGGGAAATCAAAGAGACACAGCTACTTGACCGTCTCTTCGGAAAATGTCAACATTCGTGACGCCCGTGCGATGTGGGGTCTGCCGCTCACAGAGAGTGTACGCAATATCCGTGACAGAGAACACAGCGACGGACGTTCTGCGGGTAAGCGGTCCATCCTCTGCATCGGCCCGGGCGGTGAGAACTGTGTAGATTATGCCTGTGTGGCGGTGGATGTCTACCGCCATTTCGGACGGATGGGTCTGGGTGCCTGTATGGGCGGCAAGAACCTGAAAGCAATCATGGTATACGGCAACCGCTCCATTCCAATCTTGGATCAAAAGGCGTATTTCAAGGCATATCAGAATATTTACAAAAAGTGCACCACCTCGGGTCTGATGGCGAAATATCATGACCTCGGAACGCCGGTCAATATTCTGCCCTTGAATAAGTCCGGCGGATTGCCGACGCTGAACCTGCAAAGCGGTACGTTTGAACACGCCGATGCAGTCAGCGGGGAAGCGTTTGCGCAGAAGAACTTGGTACGCAAACTGTCGTGCAGCGGCTGCCCCGTGGGTTGTATCCATATCGGGATGTACCGCCGTGAGTTTGACAAGGGACATGAGTATGAGGCCATCAGCGTCGCCTATGACTACGAACTCATCTTCGCGCTGGGTTCTTTCCTCGGCGTGAAAGAGACGGATGAAATTCTCGCCATCATCGAAGAGGTGGAGGAATACGGACTGGACGCGATGAGTGTCGGTGTATGTCTCGGCTGGGCGACGGAGGCTTTGGAACGCGGCCTCGTGACCATAGACGATACGCTGACAGACCTCAAATTCGGCAACGCCGAGGGATACATACAGGCCATTCGCTACATCTCAAAGCGCAAGAATGAGTTCTACCATGCCTTGGGCAAAGGCTGCCGTTACGCGTCCGGGAAATACGGCGGCGAAGACTTCGCCATGCAGTTTGCCGGAAACGAGATGCCGGGCTACCATACAGGTTACGGCTCCGTCGTCGGCCCCGCAGTAGGTGCGAGGCATTCGCATCTGTGCAACGGCGGCTACAGCTTAGACCAGAGCATGAAAGAATTTGACGAAGATGTCATGGTGGAAAAGCTTTTCTTGGAAGAATGTGAGCGGTGCATGACGAACTCCCTCGTCATGTGTCTGTTTGCCCGTAAAATTTACGATAGAGAGACCATCTTAGAGGCTTTGCGCTCAATCGGTTGGAGTATCACAGATGAAGACTTGACCGAAATCGGTAAGCGCATCTATCAGACGAAACTGCAAATCAAAGAGGCTCTGGGCTTCAAGCAGACCGAGGTCAAGCTCCCCAAACGCTTCTTTGAAACGCCCAGCATGAACGGTGTGTTGGATGAAGAGACCGCCTATCGGATGATACGGAAATACGTGGAAAAAACGGACGCGCTTATGCAGGAAAGCTATGACTGACCGTTACGCAAGACAGATTTTGCTTGACCAAATCGGCTCTGCAGGCCAGCAAAAATTAGAAAATTCTTCGATTATCGTTGTGGGTGCAGGCGGTTTAGGGTCGCCTGCACTTACCTATCTGGCATCGGCGGGTGTGGGGCGGATTGGGCTGATGGACGCGGATATCGTCCAAGAGAGCAACCTCAATCGCCAGTTCCTGCACGCCGAGCCCGATCTTGGGCGGCCGAAAGCGGTTTCCGCACGGGAGAAGCTTGCGGCTTTGAACAGCACGATAACAATCGAGGCACACGATGTGCGTTTGACAGAAGAAAACGCGGAGACGCTTCTCTCCGGCTATGCCCTCATTCTCGGCGCGGTGGATTCCTTTGAGACACGTGCCGTGATTAACAAAGCGTCTGTTTCGCTCGGTATCCCGTATATCGACGGCGGCATAAACGGTTTTTCGGGCAGCGTGTTCTATTCGCATCCGCCGAATACGCCGTGTTTGAACTGTGTGTTTCCCGCCAAGAGTGCCGGACAAAAGACAGTCGGCGTTTTGGGAACGACGGCGGGCATCATCGGCGCAGCGATGGCAAATGCCGCGCTCTTGCGCTTGCTCGGCATGGAAAATCCAATCGAGGGCAAGCTTTTTTTGTATGATGGTCTGCGTATGCGTACGGACCGCATCGAAATTCAGCGGGATGAGAGTTGTACGGTTTGCGGAACAGGGAGGGGATCGGGATGACAGTTTTATTCTACGGCAATGTGATTGACCAAGCGGGTGGCGCGCAGTCTGTTCAGGTGCAGGATGCTGCAAGCGTCCGTGCGCTGATTGACGCGCTCGGCAACCGTTTCGGGCAGGACTTCAAAGCGTTTCTGCTCGGCGATGAGACCTGTCTGCTGCTTGTAAACGGGAAAGGAATCATGGCGACCGGGGGGCTGGATACGCAGTTGGAGGACGGAGATAAGATTGAGATAGTACCTTTTGTTGTGGCGGGATAGACAGCCGCCTTTGTTGAACCTTGGATTTTTCCGAGTGGAAACGCCCGCTTGCGCAAGGCTGAAAAGCTCCTGCAGTAATCAACTGCAGGAGCTTTCAATTTTCACATACCTACACCGCGAGCCGCATAAAATACCCCAAAACACAAAAAGGGGTAATGCGGCATATGACCACCAAACGCAGCGAACGGCGCATCTCCAAAGCCCATGACAGAGCAAAACGCCTCACCATCGACGAACACAGCAAAATCGTCCTCTTCTCCGACATTCACCGAGGTCGGGGGAGCGGGGCGGATGACTTCGCGCGCAATCAAAAACTCTACCACACCGCCTTGCGTCACTACCATAGGGAGGGCTACACCTATATCGAACTCGGTGATGGAGACGAACTCTGGCAAGAGCGGCACATGTGGGAGATTACAGCGGCCTACGACCACATCTTCACGCTCCTCGCCGCCCTGTACCGAGACGGCCGCCTCCACATGCTCTACGGCAACCACGACAAAGTCAAAAAAGATGCAAACTGGGTGCGTCAAAACCTCCAAACTTACAGCCCCAAAGGAACCGCCGCCCCCGTCTCGCTCTTCCCGGATATCACAGTCGAAGAAGCCGTGCTATTGGAACATCGGGACGCAGATGGCAAGCTCTTACTCCTCCACGGTCATCAGGCCGATTTCTTCAACTACCGTCTCTGGTGGTTCGCCCGCTTCCTCGTGCGCTACATCTGGCAGCCCTTGGAACTGGTCGGCTTCCGCAACCCATTCGATGCCGAGCAAAACCCCAAACGCCGCACGAAAGTAGAGAAAATCTTGGCCCGCTGGACGGAGAAGACGAAAACCCCCATCGTGGCGGGTCATACCCATCGCCCGGTCTTTCCGCCCAAGCCCGCCGCGGGCTACTACAACACCGGCAGCAGCGTCCATACCCGTTACATCACCGCCATTGAGCTGACCGAGGGCGCAATCACGCTCGTGAAGTGGGAAATCGCCGCCAGGGAGGACGGTGCGCTCTATATCACAAGAGAAGCACTTAGCTCAAGTCGTCCGATTGCGGAAATAATGAAGCGCACTCATGAATGAAATCTTGAAAACAAATTCCATTACATGAGTGCGCTCAACGATAAATCAAGGCTTTCTATTCGGCGGAATCTTCCACCATCATCTCTCTATACTTCGTCATCAGCCGACCGAACAACTCCGCGGTAGTCGGCGGCGTATATGTAATCGCATTCGCTCCCGCATCGATGGTGCGCATGATGCTCTCTTCCGTTGGGCCGCCGGTGGCGATGATGGGGAGGTGCGGGAACTTTGCCCGTATCGCCGCCACAATCCGTGCCGTATCTGCGGCGGCGGAGACGTTGAGGATGCTCGCCCCGGCCTCGATTCGCTCGGCAATGTCCATGCGGTCAGATACCACGGTCGCAACGATGGGAATCTCCAAGTTGTTCCGCAGTTCCCGAATGACCTCCCCCGGAATGGGGGCGTTGACCACCACACCGATGGCCCCTTGGTCTTCCGCGGCGCAGCCCAGACGGAGTACCCGCGGCCCCTTTGTCGTCCCGCCGCCGATGCCGACCAGTACGGGCATGTCCGCCGCCTCCAACACCGCACGGGTGATGGCGGGTTGAGGCGTGAAGGGATAGACGGCGATGACGGCATCGGCATTGATATTCTTGATAATTGCCGCATCCGTAGAGAAGACCAAGCTCTTAATCCGCCGCCCGAAAATCCGGATTCCGCTGCACTCGGCGATGCAGGACGGGACTTGTATCATATGACTGCGCAGCACGCCCTCGTAAGAGGGGACGTGTTTTTTTTCGGTGTAATCCATGGGTGCCTCCTTTTATTGTTGCATATGACGGAGCTGTTCATTAGTCGCTCCAAACAGCCAAAACCTGACCGTCTATTCCTCGAATTAAGATGCTTGGTACCATTCCAAGCGTACTCGGCGGAAGGGTACCTTGAATAAACCATATATCATTTTCTGAATCATATCGAACCATAAAATCTCTACTGTTCATTATATTTCTACTCCATATCTCGCTCCAAACTGCTTCCGCCTCTGTCTTTGCGCTTGCTTCGCTTGTAATCTGGCCTAATACTATGTCCGAAGAAAACCGTTCCAACCACCAACCATAGTAATCAAAATTGAAGTTTTCAGGAAAGTTCCGAAAATCAGGCCTGTTTTCCCAAAGTTCCTGCCTTGCCCGCATTGTTTCCTCGGCTCTTCGGGCAGATTCATCGAGCGGTGTCTCCGGCCAAATGCCTCTGGCTGTGGCCTCATCGTCGACAAGCTCAGCCACAACCTCATCATCCGCAATCGGCGCATCAACAGTCCCCTCGCCCGAACACGCAACAAGAGACAACAGCGCGACAAGCGCAAGCAAAATTCCCTTTTTCATGGCCAAACCCCGTCCTTCATTCTAGATTCTAAACTTTACATTTTACGATTTCTTAAAACTCCCCTTCAACGCCACACTACGATTAAACACCAACCGCCCCGGCACAGAATCCTTACTATCCACACAGAAATACCCCGTCCGCAGAAACTGGAAATTCGCGGGTGCCGCCGCATCCGCAAGCCCGGCTTCCACCTTGCATCCCGTCAGAACCTCCAATGAATCGGGGTTCAAGCAAGCCAGAAAATCCTTATCCGCCGCATCCGGGTCGGGGTCGGAGAAGAGGTTGTCGTACAGCCGCACCGTAGCGTCCACCGCTGTCGCCGTGGCCGCCCAATGAATCGTCCCGCGGACTTTGATGCCCTCGGGTGCACTCCCTGCGGGCAGGGCGGGGTCATACTCGGCGAGCACACGCACGACATTCCCGTCCTCATCACGCTCACACCCGGTACAACGCACGATATGCGCACCTTTCAGCCGAACAAAGTTCCCGGGGAAGAGGCGATTGTACTTCTTCACCGGCTCCTCCATGAAATCCTCCGTCTCAATCCAAAGACTGCGGGAGAAAGACACAGGCCGCGTCCCGCCGTTCGGATCTTCGGGGTTGTTGTCGATTTGGAACGTCTCCGTCTGCCCCTCGGGATAGTTCGTAATCACCAGCTCTACGGGCCGCAACACAGCCATAGCCCGCTGTGCCGTGGCGTTCAAATCCTCCCGCAGACAATGCTCCAAGAACGCGTATTCCACCACACTCGCGGCCTTGCTCACGCCGATGCGCTCGGCGAAGTTGCGTATACTCTGCGGCGTATACCCCCGCCGCCGCATAGCGGCCAAAGTGGGCATCCGGGGGTCGTCCCACCCGGAGACGAAATTCTCCTCCACCAATTTCCGCAGTTTGCGCTTGGACAGCACGGTGTAATTGATAAACAGCCGCGCAAACTCAATCTGCCGCGGCTTATGCGCCACCCCGGTATGTTCGACAACCCAGTCGTAGAGCGGCCGATGGTCTTCAAACTCCAAAGAGCAAAGCGAGTGCGTAATCCCCTCCAACGCATCTTGCAAGGGATGGGCATAGTCGTACATGGGATAGATGCACCACTTGTCCCCCTGCCTGTGGTGGTCGGTGTGGAGGATACGATATATGACGGGATCCCGCATGTTAAAGTTCCCTGATGTGAGATCAATTTTTGCGCGAAGCGTCATAGCTCCCGCCTCAAACTCTCCTGCTTTCATCCGCAAGAAGAGGTCTAAGCTCTCTGCAACGGGCCTGTTCCGATACGGACTGACCGCCGGAACGCCCACGGAGCCGCGGTTTGCCTTAAACTCTTCGGGCGATAGCTGGCACACATAGGCCATACCTTTCTCGACCAGGCCCACGGCCAACTCAAACTGCGTGTCAAAATAATCCGAGCCGTAAAAGAAATTATCGCCCCAGTCAAAGCCCAGCCAACGCACGTCTTCTCGGATGGCATCGACGTACTCTGTGTCTTCTTTCGCCGGATTCGTGTCGTCCATCCGCAGATTGCAAAGTCCGCCGTACTTCTGCGCGGTGGTAAAATTGATGCAAATCGCCTTGCTGTGTCCGACGTGGAGATATCCGTTCGGCTCCGGCGGGAAGCGGGTATGGACGGTTTCGCCTGCACACCGGCCGCCCGGTGCGGTATCCTCCTCGATAAATGCGTGTATGAAATTGGTGGAGCCCTCAGTCGGCTCGGTGGTTTTGATATGTTCAGACATGGATGCGTCCTCCTTCAAAGATGGCTACACCTGATTATACAAGAAAGTAAACAAAATTTAAAGTCTATTTACATAAAAGTCCAAATCAGGTATACTCTAGGTGTAGGGCGCGATGCCCTCATCGCGCCGTGTGACGAATATACGAGGGCGATGCGGCGCGATGAGGACATCGCGCCCTACAAAGGAAATAGGGAGGCGATTTCCCATGGAGCACAGCGACATTGCCATCATCGGCGGCGGCCCTGCCGGACTGTCGGCGGCCTTGAACGGGCGAGTGCGGAATAAGAGCGTCCGTGTATTCTCCGGCGACTATCGGGCGACCGGCTTGTACAAGGCCGAGTGGTTGGAAAACATCCTCGGTGTCCCCGGCACGACAGGGAAAGACTACCTTGCATACTGCATCGGACAGGCCAAGGAAAAAGACGTGGACTTCGTCAGCGGCCGAGTTCTGAGTATCATGCCCATGTCCGGCAAGTTCACCATCTCCTGCGGCGCGGACCTCTACACGGCGGATGCGGTGATTTTAGCCATAGGTATCGTCCAATCGGCGGCTTTCCCCGGCGAGCGGGAACTGTTAGGCAAAGGCGTCAGCTACTGCGCGACCTGTGACGGGATGCTCTACCGCAAAAAGGCGGTCTGCGTCGTCATCCGTTCTGCAGAGGGCGTGCATGAGGCCAACTATTTGCATGAGATTGGGAGTACCGTCACCGTCATTTCCGACGGCCGAAGCTTAGACGGTCTAAACGAGGCTATCCCCGTCGTAAAAGGCAAACAACTCACTATCCTCGGCGAAAATCAAGTCGAGGCCGTACAAGCAGGGGAGGAGACCATTCCCTGTCAGGGCGTGTTCATCCTCCGCAGCACCATCGCCCCGACCAGTCTGCTGCCGGGGCTGGAGATTGAAGACAATCACATCAAAGCAGACCGCAACATGCAGACAAACATCCCCGGCGTCTACGCCGCAGGCGACTGCATAGGCAGACCGTATCAAGTAGCAAAAGCCGTAGGTGAAGGGCAAATAGCCGCCCTTGCCGCGGCAGAATATCTCGCCAAACCGTAGGGTGCGATGCCCACATCGCCCCGCATCCCGCCCGCCGCATAATTGTAGGGGCGGCCATTGGCCGTCCGCACGTTCCCCACACAACCATCCAATCAAAATCCAGGGGCGGCAAAACGCCGCCCCTACAACACAACAAAGGAGACACAATCATGGCAACCAAACTAACCAAAGACAATTTTGACGCATCCATCGCCGAGGGCGTAACTCTGGTAGACTTCTTCGCCGACTGGTGCGGTCCCTGCAAAATGCTCGGCCCCGTCATTGACGAGCTGGCGAGCAAATTCGAGGGTCAACACAAAATCTACAAGGTAGATGTGGACACAGAGGAAGAACTCGCCGTCCGATACGGCGTGATGACGATTCCCACCGTTATCCTCTTCAAAGACGGCGAAGAACTGGACAAGCGCATCGGCGTGCATCCGATTGAAGAATTCGAGGGTATGCTCACGAAGGCGTAAACAAGCTGAACAGGCGGCGAAAAGCCGCCTTCAGCTTGTAGGCAAAGCCCTTGCCCTACATTTCGCCGAAGGCGAAATGCTTTTTTGCCGACAAGTGCATGATAGCACCTGCCTAAACCGCCCTAAGCTTTCGCCTTTGGCGAAGCCAATGGCGGCTAAGGCTTGCATTAACTCAACTAACCTTTTGCAAAGAACGCAAAAGGAAGTTTCGTTGTATGTGCGCCGGAGGCAAAAAAGGTGGAATCCGTTTGT
>WRAK01000019.1 GCA_009780235.1 Oscillospiraceae bacterium | reverse complement strand
TTGCCCTTAAAACCCCGCCGGAGGCTAGGGGGAAGGTCGAAGGGGGACTAGTCCCCCTTCGAAGGCGCACCGTGAGCGAAGCGAACCATACATTTTCCGCAGAAAATGTGTGCGCCGATGCGGGTGTAGTTCAATGGTAGAATTCCAGCCTTCCAAGCTGGCCGCGCGGGTTCGATTCCCGCCACCCGCTCCAGTAAGCCCCTTATGACCACTCGTATCTCGCGAGTAGTCATAAGGGGCTTGTTTTTGCGACGTAGCAAGTCTTTGTTTTTAACGCAACGTAGGACGGTGTGCTTGTTGCCTCACTATCTGCTTATACCATCCGCAAAATCCAAATAATTGCTAATGCCACGACAAACCCGACAATAGCAGAGCCTACAAAAATGAGGAATGTCTGATATTTCCTCTTTCCTGATTCTCGTATTTTGGCAATTTCATCAAGAGTTTCGCCTTTTGAAAATGCTACAATTTCGCGATAGGTTTGCACATCATACTGCTTTTTTATTTTCTCCACTTTGCAGGCAAAATAAAACGCTACTGCAAAAACGAGTGCCGCAACCACTATACCAGGAATGAATCCCAAATACCATGACAAGGGAAGTAAAACAAGTGCTATCACATAGCCTATGCCCATTAAGATGGCGTATCGATTCATTTCTCGAATATCAGTTTTTTCAATCGTTTGTTCCATTATTTCCAAGTCTCCTTTGGCTAGATTGTCAATCGTCATATTGAAGACTTGCGAAAGCAAGATGAGGCTATTGATATCTGGATAAGATTTACCGTTTTCCCAGCTTGAAATTGTTTGTCTTGTAACGTATATTCGCTCACCTAGCTCTTCTTGCGACAATGACAGTTTGTTTCGTTGTTCCCTGATTGTGTTGTTTATGTTCATGCTTAACCTCCTTGCACTCATTATAGGACATTTCACTATGCGGAGTCTATCAAAAGTCCTTTACATAAGCATTGCTAGGGCTGTCAAAGGGTCTTTACATCAACGCTCTTACTATAAAATTCCTACGTCACCAGACGAAAAATCAGGTAACGTGCAGAAGGATTATACCATGCCCCATGCGAAAAATCCACGCCCCTTATAACCACTCCGACCATGTTCGCTCTAGCGATGCCTGCGGTCCATTTCTGCCACCGGGCTGCACCCTGTGGCGAAAACTATACTACGTCCCCGCGTCGTTGCGCTTCTGAAACGGGCGAAGACCCGCTCGTTTCGGACAAGAGCAAAAGACTAAAACACACGCTTGGAATTCTTCATTCCCAAGCGTGTGTTTTCTTTTGGAAGGAAAGGATTTGCAACAGAGCACTTCTTCAAACCCACGACATGCGCAACAATGACAATGAAAAAATTTCCCCTCATGATTTTCTTCTCGGCGGGCAGACTACCCAAGAAAAATTCCTCTATTGGAGATGATATCCCATGCAAAACCGATTAAACCAATCCGCATCACCCTACTTGCGCGGCCATGCCGAGAACCCTATCCCGTGGTACGAGTGGGGTCCTGCGGCCTTTGCCGAGGCGCGGGAACGGGATGTGCCTATTTTCTTATCCGTCGGCGACTCCTCCTGTCATTGGTGCCACGTAATGAATCGGGAGAGTTTTATGGACGAGCAGGTCGCGCATATGCTGGCCGACAACTTCGTGTCCATCAAGCTCGACCGGGAGGAGCGGCCTGATATCGACCACCTGTATATGGAGGCCTGTACGGCAATGACGGGACAGGGCGGGTGGCCGCTGACCGTGTTCCTCGGCCATGACAAAAGTCCGTTTTTTGCCGGGACGTACTTCCCGCGCGAGAATTTGCTCAGTCTTTTAACCCGTGTGCGGGACATGTGGCGGGACGAGCGGGAACGACTGACGGGAGCGGGGCGGGAACTGCTCAGTTTCCTCTCCCGCCCCGTACCCGGCGGGTCTATGGGACGGCACGCCTGCCTTGATGCGGGGGCCGAGACCTTGGAAGATGCTTTCGACCCCGTATACGGCGGATTCCATCCTGCACCGAAGTTTCCCGCTTTGCAACGGGTGCTCTTCCTCCTGCGGCACGCACGGGCGGAGGAGGAACCGGAGCGGGCGGCGCGGATGGCATCCACTACGCTGTCCGGCATGGCGCAGGGCGGGCTGTATGACCATGTGGGCGGCGGATTTTTCCGCTACAGCACGGACGGACAATGGCACATCCCGCACTATGAGAAGATGCTTTACGACAACGCCATGGCAATCTTGACCTACGCCGAGGCCTCCGTCGCGCTCGGCAATCCGCACTTTGCGGATATTGCTCGGTCCTGCGCGGGTTTCACAGAACGTGAGTTCCGAGGTGCGGACGGCGGGTTCTACACGGCACTCGACGCCGAAAACGAGGACGGCGAGGGCGTGTTCTACCTCTGGACACGCGCACAAGTCGAAGAAGCCCTCGGCTCGGAGCGCGGGGCGGCGTTTTGTGAGACCTATGGAATCGGAGACAGCCTCAGCCTTCCCCACCGCATCGGGCAGGGCTTGGGGGATGCGTTTACCGAAGATTTAGCGCAACTCTATGCGCATCGCGGGAAGCGGGACTACCCGTTTCGGGATGAGAAAATCTTGGCCTCCTCGAACGCGCTCTTAGCGGCGGCTCTCGCCGCGGCGGGGCGATTGTTGGGTGAGCAGGAATGGATAGGCCGCGCGGAGGAGATTTGCGGGTTCATCCTTGAGCACCTCTGTCAGGGCGGCCGTCTTTACGCCTCGCATTTTGACGGGGCGGCGCATCAGAAAGCGGTGCTGGACGACTACGCCTACTTTGTCTGGTCGCTCCTTGAACTCTACCAAGCCACATTCGACCCGAAGTGGCTGGGGCTCGCGCTCAACTGGAACGCCCATATGATGGAACTTTTCGGCGGCACGGGCGGGGGCCTGTTCCTCTCCGGGCGGGACGTGACGGATTTGCCGTTGCGCCAAAAAGTCTACCTCGACAGCGCATTGCCGTCCGGCAACGCCGTGGCGTGCGCCAATCTGCTGCGGCTCCACGCGTTGACGAAAGACGAGAGCTACCTCGCCGCCGCGGAGGGCATCCTCGCCGGCGGGTTGGGGGCGATGAGCCGTTACCCCTCCTCGGCCACGGGCTTGCTGTCGGCGATTTTGCTCTTGGGCAACGTCAGCACGTTGACCATCTCACCGGGGCAGGACCAACAGGTATTGGTGGATGCGGCACGAGGGTATTTCCCCTTTTTGCAGGTAGCGGTGGTCGGCGGGCAGGACGATGCACCCGTGGAGCGGCTTGTCTCTGCGGCGGAGGATGCCGCGCCTGTAAACGGACGTGCGGCGGCGTATTATTGCGACCGTTCCGGGTGTCATCGGCCTGTGACGGATGAGCGGGTTTTGCGGGAAATGTTATAGGCGCATACATTTCCTGCTGGAAAAAGGGCAAGGGCAATAACAAAGCCCGGTAAGCTTGGGGATACAATCTCCCTTTTCTTACCAGGCTTTGTTCGTGGTTGGACGGAAACGCTCAATCTGCTCTGCAACGACTGCGACGCATTCATCCGCCGAGAAAATATCAACCGTACTTTTTCTTTCCATCGTTTCGGGGTGACAAGATATCCGCCCCTATCATTCGCCGCGATTTTCCCTGTCGAAAAACTTGCCAAGCCCTTTGAGGCCCTCAAACATCCCTATGGCGGCTCCGGCGATGACAACGGTGTTGAGCCCCGCTAATATCCATCCGGCCGCACTAAAATCTCCAAGCGCAAACTGCTTGACTGCCGATACCGCCCCGGCCAGAGTCAGGGCAATCCATTTCGGGTCTGCAATGGTCACAAAATTCTTGACAAGCTGGGTCAGAAGCGTTACGACCGCAACCGCGCCGGAAAAGGTCCCCAGAAATTCCGGTGTTATAAAACCGTTTAAGTTCCATTCCATAATGAGCTGCCTCCCGCTTTCAAACAACCCACTCTATGCCGTGCCGCCGCTAAAGTTTCTCCGCAGCACAGGCTCACACCTATCTTCTGCCCGGTACATAAGCTATAGTGCGAATGCCTCGCCCTCCGGCGGCATTCCTATCCTCAACACGCCAAAATATAATACGCCGAAAAGCGTTGGAGATTATATATGTTAATCGGTTATATGCACTACAGAAAAAGCCCTGCGGGACTGAACAGGGCCTATGCGTTTGCCGCGGCCGCCAAGGCGGAGGGGGCGGAGCTCCTTTACTTTTCTCCCGGTGCGGTAGACTTTGAGAAAGGCACCATAAACGGATATCAATACGCCGACGGAAAATGGGAAAACACCGTCAGCCCTTACCCGGATGTGATTTATAACACGAACAGTTTCTCTCGGGATAAGCAGATGGATGCCGCCGAGCGGCTAAGTCAAAAGGTCCCTTTTACCAGTTATTCCATCGGCAGTAAAGTGACCGTGTATCGGAATCTGACGCGCTATAAAAAGTATGCGGATTACTTGGTGCCGTCAGAACAAATCTCGTCAGCAGAGCAATTTTTTGTTTTTTTGGAACAATACCCGGAAATCGTGTTCAAGCCCTCTTGGGGAAACAAAGGGATGGATGTCTACTATGTAAAAAAAGAGGGCGGCGCACTAAGGGTTCGGTATGGGGCGGAAGAAGCCCGTTATGATACCGCGCAGGCCGCAGAATTCGTGCGAAGCAGATTAGAACAGGACGACTATATTGTCCAGCCGTATATCAATTGCCGAACGAAGACAGGCGTTCCGTATGATTTCAGACTGCATGTACAGAAAGGCCACGCGGGCAAGTGGGTAAATCCGATTATCTATCCGCGGATTTCTTCAAACGGCAGTATCGTATGCAACATCGGCCAAGGCGGGTATACAAGCGACCTCACCGGCTTTTTACAGCGGGAATTCGGTGCGCAGCATTATGATATACGAAAGTATATCGAACTGTTTTCTCTACAGCTCGCCGCGCATATGGACGACATCCAACAGGAACTCTACGGCGAGGAATTAAATGAACTGGGCATCGACATCGGGCTGGACGAAGCGCAGAGAATCTTTGTGTACGAAGTAAACTGGAGGCCCGGACATCCCCCGTTTACCAATATCAATTTAAGTGTGATACAAAACACCATTCGGTATGCGATGCACCTTGTGCGCAGAGCCGAAGGCCGCGACCGAAACAGCGAGGTGTGATAAATGAAGACGATTGTTTTCATCGGCGCAAATAAATCCGGCTCCAGTTACGAAGCGATAAAAGCCTCTGAAGAAATGCACTATTATACCGTTTTGCTCACAGACAGGCGATCCTTTTTTGATAAGCGAATGGACTTCCCGCACGTACACTCGATGCGGATATGTGATTTAGAAAAAATAAGTGACATCAAAAGTGCCATTGACCGAATTGCCCAAGACCGCTTTACGATTTCTGCCATTGTAAGTTTCATCGACCCCCATTGCCACACCGCGGCACTCTTGTCCCGTGAATACGGACTGCATCCTTTCACCGAACAGACCATCGGAACCATGCTTGACAAGATACAATCAAGAACAGCCCTGCAGAGAACGACGTATTCACCGCCTTATCACGTCATAGACGACACGGCGCAGGCCTCGGAGATAACACTCGACATGCCCGCAGTATTAAAGGCCCCCGTGTCATCCGCCTCTCGGGACGTCCACGTGGTCTCAACGGCCAAGCAATATCAAAATACCTTTTCCAATCTCCGGGAACGATACCCGAACACCCCCATTCTCGCCGAGAAATATATTCCCGGCCCGCAATATTTGGCGGAGACGCTCACGGTAAACGGCAAGGTGCATATCGCGGCGGTTGTCAAACAGGAAATCCTGTTCTCAGGGAAGTTCATTGTTACGGGATATCAAGTGATGACCGATACGGACAGCGCGTTTTTTCACGGTTTGCAACAGGCCGTCCAAGGTGTTGTGACTGCCCTCGGTATGCGGGACGGCTCCTGCCATTTGGAGTTCCGGCGCGATGGACAGGAATGGAAACTGATTGAAGCAAACCCCAGAATATCGGGCGGGGCTATGAATCTGCTGATTGAGACGGCTTACGGCGTGAACTTGGCAAAGGAAACGCTGAAGTCCGCCCTCGGACTTCAGCCGGACCTCAAGCGCAAACACAACAGAGAGGCGTTCCTCCAATATATTGTCGTCCCGCGAGGGGGGATATTGCATAAGGTCACGGGGAAAAACATGGCGCAGCACAGTTCGGGTGTTCAGCACGTATATGTCAGACCCAAAAAAGGGAGCGTCCTCGTGCCGCCGGCCTCCATGGGGCATCGGTACGCCTATGTCATCGCTATCGGCGCGTCTGCCGCCCAAGCCAAGAAGAACGCGAAAGCAGGCGCGGCGAAGATTAAGTTCCACCTCCGCGCAAACGGTGCCGATATGCAGCGTCCCGCGGAAACGATGAGCGGGATACACGGAGATGATACGCATGTCGGTATAGATTATTTTTCGGGCAATGTTGTCTGTGAGTGATGGTGCGGCTGTAACGCACCCCTGCTACCCGCCATCGGGCGGTGGGGGTGCGTTTTACGCATTGCACAAAAACACCCGTCCCGCCCATCGTTTCATAGTCACTTCGCATTGACAGTCTGTGGCCAATGTGTTAACATTTACCCAAAGAAGCCACAGAAAGGCAGGAATCAACAAACGGAGCGAAAGGACAGGTGATTTTATGATTGTGCGATAGCCGATTTCGTGAAAAGTCAAGAGTTAAATGCGAAAAATATTAAAAAACTTTAAACGAGTGCTTCTAGGGCCTCTTGGAAGCGGTTGTCTGCGGTGTCGAAATCGAATATCTCTCGTGGCAATTCATTTAGCCATTCAACAGCCTTGTCAACTGACACTTGACATATCTTTCTGAAATCTGTTCCTTTTGGGAAGCGGCGGCGCAACATCTGATTTTGCTTTTCTACAGTTCCACGCTCATGCGCCGCATAGGGACGGCAATAATATACATCCGTCCGCTTTTTCTTCCCATTCCTCGACCGCTCCATACCTGCGCAATCGGAAAACTCCGGGCCGTTATCTACGGTGATGGTGCGAAAGATGAGCGAAAACTGTTTTCCATATTGCTTTTCGAGCTTGTCTAGCGCATGTATAACACTTTTGCTTGAACCATCCGGCACCCGAATACCAATAAATTTCCTTGTAATTCGCTCAGTCAAAACCAACAAGCGGGGACTTGAACCTTTCGGCCCCAAAACCGTATCCATTTCCCAATGACCAGAGGTTGTTCGCTCGGCTACTTCCTCCGGTCGGCGTTCGATGCTCCTGCCCTGCGGTGGGCGAGAAATGGGTTTTATCGTCCTATGCTTTTTCTTCCGCTTACCTTTGATTGGAAGATTCGTATTTGTAAGGGTTAAAAATACACCCTTTTCAATGTAACTATATAACGTTGACTCTGAAATCGTTGTTGAGAAACGAAGCCCCGGCGTTCGAGCAATCTCTCCCAATACTGCGGCAGGGGAATAATCTTCAAAGAGGATTTTATTTTCTATATGGTCAGCCAAAGCCCGGTCATCCCCGATTTTCAAACCCGGCCCCTTTTCTCGCAGATGCTGTCTGTATCGACCATGAGCAGTATCGCCACAATAACGATGTTCTTCGATAAGCTCGGAGGTCAGTTGTAAAACCTTTCCCCGCTTAATTTCCCGATAGATTGTGGAGATATGGACACCAATCTCGGCTACGATTTCTTTTATAGGAATTTTCTTGCGAAGCAACACCTCAATTCTTATTCTGTCAGTTCTCGACAAATGCTTATATCTTCTCCTCATCCCACAATCACCTCTCTACATTGTTTTTTGTACGAAAAGCGTTCATGTACTTTGATGGTAGCATGAGGAGGAAATAATGTCAACTTCAGCAAAAGAAAATATAGAAACGTAAAAAACTCCACTTAGCCATTGACACGATTTATGAAAGATACTATTATATAGGTGCGAAATCAGTAACCCATTCACATTTTAAAAATAAGGGGACGCATTATGAAAGCAAAAAAATATTTGGTGCTTGTAATTCTCGTATTTATCATCGCAATAGGTTCACTTTCAGCTTGTAGCAGTAATGAAACATCCGCAATTGTAGGCCGATGGATAGCTGAGGAGGATAGCCCATCCCTAGACAGAGATGTCAGAACAGATGAAATCGAACTTTTCGATGATGAAACGGGACTTTTTGGAGGACATCCTATCACTTCATGGAGACTTGCAGATGACCGCCTCATACTCATTGGACAACATGGGTCAGTCACCCTTAACTATGAACTATCAGGAAACATTCTGATACTTACAAATGAAAGGCTCGATGTAACCGTTACATTTACCAGACACAGGTAATAGAAAACCCCCTCTCCACACAGGCTGAAGCCCATATGGAGAGGGGTCTTTTTACATCAAAACTGCGTAGCAATTACATCATCGACTATAAACTCAAGACCTTCTACAGCGAAATCACTATCACAAGCAAAAAGGTCTAAGCCAGTCATAGTGCAAGTCCACAAATACCGAACACTTGACTGTTTAACCAAACCGGCATCAAGAAACACAGCTATTCCCGGAGCCTCCGTAGATAGTATGCGGTCACCATTCCTATGCTTTTTATCTTCCGACATCTCTACACCCCCTCACGCCAACCGCTCCACAACCACCCAACTATCGCCCTTTTCCAGCACCAAATCAAACTGCGACAACGAATGCGAAAACGTCCGAGGGTCATAAAACTGCACGGTGATGTATGCGACCACACGCTCCCCATCCGCGACAAACGCACTCGCCACGATATCCACGAACTCATACTCGGCATCGAGGGCGACCAAAGCATCATTGCGCACAAAAGAGGACAAGGTACTCTCACTCGCGGTGGGGTAGAGCGCGAAGAAGTCCCGCAAGAACTGCATCACTTCCGCGCGGACAGCAGCATCCAACAACCCATCAGCCCGAAGCGGCAGGGTGTAGTCCGAACGTCCGACACCGGGCGTCACGGTGGGATTGCGCACGATGACCATATCGCCGCCCTCGTCCACATGGACGACCACCACGAAGAAAGACAACACCGTTTCCTCCGTATACTGCTCCGCCTGATGCTGAACAACCACATCGGCATAGTACGGATACCCATACACCGTATATCTGCGCTCCTGAATCGTCTCGTCTACATACTCCATCGTCGAGACCCGGACGAGTTGCCGAACGGAGTAGCGCACTTGAAAATTGTAGTCGTCCAGTTGCGCAATGCTCCAAATCTGAAACGCCTGTAAGCTCGCCCTGCTGTCTGCATCCGAGCGGAGCATGTTCAGATTGAGCATATGCAGCTCGTCCGTCATGAACGCATGTAACCGCTCGTTCCGCA
The DNA here is from genome assembly GCA_009780235.1 of Oscillospiraceae bacterium. GTDB lineage: Bacteria > Bacillota > Clostridia > Oscillospirales > Oscillospiraceae > WRAB01. The sequence continues at coordinate 18,823 of WRAK01000019.1, read as the reverse complement.
CGGCCCGGCCCTCGCTGTCGGACGGCCACGCATGGAACACCTGCGCAAAATTGAATGTGAAACTCTCAATCCCGCTCGTGTCCGCAAGGTGCATCTCTACGACCTCACGCTCGATGTAGGTGTGAGTGTCCGCCGCCGTGAAGTTGTTGAACACCCCAAAGGCAATACTCCCGATTAGGAGCACCCACAAAAGGATAATCGGCACACGGCGGGCATTTGTAGTGCCTGTTTTCTTTTTTTGCATCTGCTTTACCTCACTCTAAATTGACTTGGGTCGAAATACAACAAGGGGTCAACCCGTTCCCCGCGATAACGAATCTCAAAATGGATATGCGCCCCCGTGGAATCCCCTGTACTGCCGACAAGCGCGATGGTATCGCCTTGCCCCACACGGTCGCCCACACGTACAAGGTTCCGGCTGTTGTGCGCATACAAGGTCACGTAGCCGTTCCCGTGGTCTATCATCACGTAATTACCGAAACTGTGATGGAACGCAGCCACCGTCACCGTGCCGCTCGCCGAGGCAAACACCGATGTACCAAAGGACGCATTGATATCAATCCCGCCGTGAAAACTGTTCGTACGCCGTATCGGATGAATGCGCCAACCGAAAGGGGACGTAACGAGGTCACTATCCGGTGACGGCCAGAGGAACCCGGACACCCCGGCAACGGCAAGATAACGTGTCACATGCGGCACAAAGAACATGTTGCCGAAATCATACCGCCAACCGCCGTTGACCAAGACCGCGTTGGGGTGGAAATATGGCACCTGCACACCATCCGACCGCTCCTGCGCGTACAATACGGCCAACTCAAAGAAGTACCGCCCGCCGTTTTGATGTATAAAGGACAAGAAACTTGTCCCGAAATTGAAAGCCTGTACCACCGTCTCTATGTCGCTCCCGTACTGTTCGCCGAGTTGGAGCAGTTCGGCGAAATGCCGTACCCCTGACCGAATGGACAACTCCGGCGTAACACCATATGCCACGTGGCCGAACCGCCCCATCACATCCGGGCCGATACCTCGGCTCTCTACCTGCATGATGGCTAATAGATGCCAAACGTACGCCGAGATACCGAACTCTGCGGCGGTTTCTTCCACCAAGGGCTTCCATGCCATCACTTCATCGGACAGGTTGATACCAACGGCACCGACACCCATACCCATGCCGCCGAAGTCATCATCGGAATCAATACTGCCGGCAACGGCAAACCCGACCATAACGACAAGAAATGTCGGAAGCAGGACAGAGAAGATAAAAAATCTCTTAATTGTTTTCATATATATATGATGTTCCTTTCCCCGCTCAACGCCTTTCGCGCGGCGGCCTTGGCACACGGTCAGGCCGTGCAGTCGGTTGGTCTACTGTGTTCGCCGCCCTGCGTTCGGCCCGGCGTTCTTTCCGTGTCGGGTTCGGCTTCAAGTCCGGGGAGGTACCCTGCGGTACCGACTCCCGCATCACCTCGTCCCGCTGCTGCCGCCGTGCGTCTACGGAAGCGTTGAACGCCGCACGGTTCGCCGCGCGTTCGGCGTGCCTGGCCCCGGAGGTATTCGCCACACCATCCTTGAACGCACCGACATTTGCAGCGGCGCGGTGTCTCACACGGACGGGCATACTCTTGACCCTGTCTTTGGTGTAGCCTACATTGTCCGCCACACTAGAGGGGATGTCTCTCACCTTGCCGATGGTACTGCCGACACGACCGCCGAAGCTCTGTTTTTCCTGCGGCCGGGAAGCGGTCTGTGACCCGGACGGTGCAGGGCTTCCCGGCGTTTCGTTCCGTCTCCGGGAAGCCCGTCCGAGCTTGAACCCGGCACCGACCTTGCCTATCGTCCGCATGACAGACCGCCGTCCGCGCCGGAACGGCTGACCCACGCCGCGGGCAAAACGATGGTTCTCACCGCTGTCGATACGAAGCAGGCCTAAAATATCATCTTGTGACTTGTAGATGCCCGCAAAAACCAGAATCTGCAACAGCGCAACAAACAAAAAGGCGCGTCCGTCCGCAATGGAATACACCAAGGTAGAGAGCGAGAACGCTAGTACGATGATGAGGGTATAGCCCAAGCGCATCAGAAGCGCGTTGATGAACTTATCCATCCCGCGCTTCGCAGCAGACTGGAAACCCGGAATGAGCGAGAACACCATCGAGAGCAGGAACAGGAAGAAATACAGGATAAGGAGCAGCTGCGACAGAACCATGAGCAATGCCAGCATGATGATAAAAAAGGAAAGCGCAAGGTTCACGAAGAAGAGCAGGAACACCATGCCCAGACGACTGGTCACGTTCGTGACATTCGTGTTTCCGTAGACATTGAGTTCTCTCTGTAACACCATGTCCCGCACCGCGCCCGGCATCTCGGCCGAGGACAGCAGGGCATACACCCGCTCATGCCCGTTCTCCAAGGAATCAATACTGGTTGTCCCGAAATGGAGTAACAGCCACGGTTGGCGAATCTGAATGTCATGCACCATGTTCTCAAGCCCCGCAACGGAATCGCCCTCGGATGCACCACCAAGCGGGGACGCAAAGGAGACCCCTGTATCAAGTGCGACCTCGGACAGCCCGATGGAAAAATCGTTCAGGTTCCGCAAGACTGCCGGGGCGTTCATCGTCAAACCGACAACAGCCGCGAACACAAACACGAAGCGAAGCGCGGTACTCAGTACCCGTGTGGTCTCTTTCTTCACCACGACAAGGTACATGAGATACAAGCCCGTGGTCACGACCGCGAAGAGCATCAGGGCGGGTAAAAAGCCCGTGCCGCCTATGCCGCCGCTTCCGACACCGATGAGACGTTGCACCGATTGGCCGATTTGATCTGCCGCGTCTCCGACGAAATCCAAGCGGAACGATTCACGCACGACATAGCCCGTCAGAGAGCCGAGCATGACAGAGATGCTGAAGAACATATTCATCAGCGCATTCAGGATGATTGCCGGAACCGCCCGCACATTTCCGAAGAAACCCGACGTATCTATGTAGGTGGCGATATCGTAATTCTGAATGGGGAATGACGTGTCATCCAGCAAACCCGATGCGGCGGCAGTCGGTGCAGTCAACACAACGAGGCCGAGCACACAGACAGCACACCATAACAGGCGTAACAGCTTTTTACTCATCCGCACGTACCCCGCTCAGAATACCCTGCGCATCGGGCGGACGGGAATCGAACGCCCGATACATATTCGGTGCCGTGTGTTTCAACTCGACATCCAATTTTCCAAGTTCACCGAGCAGGTCACGATAGATACAGACACCGGGCGGGAGGGTTTGCAGCCGCCTTTGATATGCTTCATCGTCAGGGTCTAAACCCAAATACTCCAAGACCGCACGGACTTCTTCCATATCCGCGCCGGGGTTAAAGGCAAACTTCTGTCCGATGCTACTCTTCAAACCTTTCTGCGACAGGTCAAAGGCCGTCTGTGTCATCAGCCATAGACCACCGTTAAATGAACGGGCGACACGAGAGAGGTCATCGATGAGCGATTCGCCCTCTTGGGTATCCAAAATGGCCCAAGCCTCCTCAAAGGCGACTATCTTAAATGTCTCCCTGTCGGAACGGATAAAAATCTCGGTGAACGCCGCTACAACGTGCAAAATAGCAACACCGAGGATGACATCTGTGTCGTTCTTGTACTTGTTCGGGTCTGCGCCCTTTTGCGGGAGTTTGATACCCATGAACTGTACGATATTCAACTGCTTGTCAAAGCTGAGATGCTTCTTGACATCCCCACGGCTGAACAAAAGCTTGGCCGTGCCGCTTTTAGAGATACTCTCAAGGTGCAGAGCCATCTCGTCACCCAGCGTTGTCTTATCGTTGCGCAACTCATCTATCACATGCAACAAGCCACGGGTGCCGGGCGGCTGACTGCTCACGCGCTCAAGCGCACGGCCCAAAGTTCCATACTTCGCGCCATCCTCCTGCATGTTAATTCCCATCAGGTAGGTCAAGATACGTCTGGCGAGTTCTTCGGCCTTTGCGTCTTCCGGCATGATGACATAGGGGTCTAACAGCCCCTCGTTTTCCGGGGCGGCCTCAATGGTAACGACATTGTATTCATCGCCCAACTCAGGCAACATCTCATGCCACCAACCCCATTCCGGCTTGATGGGGTCAATCACGACTGCACGAGCACCATGTAGTACGGCCTTGGTTACAAAGGATTTACCCGCAATACTTTTGCCGTAGCCTGTTTTACCTGTAATCGAAATCGACAGGGAGCTCGTATCGGCACCTTTCACACTCTGTGCCGCCAACGGCGGCCAGAAGTACACGGGCGATTCAGATTCCGTGTAGCCGATAAAGAAGCCCTGCCCGTCACCCAAGCGGTCTGTGGCCCCGAAGCCGAGACTGGAGAAGAACGAACTCTCCACGGGTTGCCGCATGTCCTCGCTGTTCACCTTGCCACCGGGCCAACATTCATAGTGTGCGCCCAACATGCTCCCGAACAGCCGCCGCAGGATGATGGCGTAGTGCGTTTTGTAGTGGTCTAATACCAACCTTGCGCGTTCCTCTAATGCTTCGGGTGTCTCGGCAGAGATGCGGAACAGGCAACTTGCCTGATACATCGGCTCCTTTGTCCGGCTCAGAGACTGTTCAAATTCGTCTGCCGATGCGACGGCATCTTCTAACTCACTTGTTGGACTGTTGCCTGTCTCGTAGGCGTGAGACACGGCATCGTCCAATGATTTTTTCTTATCCCTGAGCTTCGGCATCGCCTTGGCGTGTTGCACAACCTCGGCCCGTATGCTTACATCTATCGGGAAAGGGAATGTTTGCTGATGGTACAAAAATTCACAGCCGGGGAACATCAACTCTTCCAATGCCTTGCAAAAAGTGAAGTACGCGACGTAGGATGACCCCGTCTCATGCTCCACCTGCAAGTGCCGGGGTCTTATCGCAATCTCTGCCCCGGCAGGGGAGAGGATATCATACTTGCGGACAAATATCTCGTCCTCGTGTTCTTCTGCGGGCAGGTGCCACTTGTATTTCTCGTACGGTACGCCGCGCTGGCCGGAGAGGTGCGCGATGATGTAACCCAAGTCGTCCGGGGTCACTCTTTGGACATCCAAACTATTTGCAAGCTGCTTACACAAGAAACGTTCTGCCCGGATATATCGGGTCAATTCCCGCTTCGACACACGTACATAGTCGCCCATCAGGTTTGTATTCACGCTGCGCTTGAAGTCGCCGAACACACCCTCCATCCGCGCAAGCATACCCTTTAAACTCTTGTCAATGGATGCCTCGGCCAAGCGGAAGCCGATAAAGCAGCGGGGTTCCTGTTGGTTCGGACTGCCCGTCCGTTTCTCGGCCAATCTTGCGAGTACCGCAGTCTCCGCCTCGATACGTTTCTTTGCGACATCGGCCAGGTTCCCGGTGATGAGGGAGATACCCTTATTCTGCACGGCCTGTATGCTCGCCTCCGTCATGATTTGCAAGAGGTGGAACTCAGTAGCCGTTGTTTCGGATATCACACCACGGAGTGTATCGGATATCGCTGCTTTCTCCGCATCGCTCAAAAATGAATAGTTGTATGAGTTCATCTCGTAGTACGCCCAATAATGGCCGTCTTGGGTGCGTACCATGTTGTTTTCGACATAGTTAATCGGACATTGGATTTTTGCCATCCGCCGTATACCTCCTGACCGCTGTAATGTTGAATTTAGACTTGTGCCGCCCAAGCTCCACCCTCTGCCCGGCGTAGATATGCTTGGGGCCGGAGAGGAAAGAAAGAGCCGCCCCGAAAAACTTATCGGGACGGCGGCCCTCGAACATCGGGCGGCTGAACACAAACGCTATGACAAAGGGTATCCCGCCGTATATGAAGACGGGGTTCCCGAGGAACAGGAACGGGCGCCCGCCTGTGAGGAGGAGCACTACAAGTGAAACGCTGAACCACAGCGCACCGTTTGCGTTAACGCCTCTTGGTAATGGTACGTCGCCGAACGAATACAGCATCTTCGGGGCTGACCAGATATCTTGGAAACTTCGTATTCTTCGCATTGTTGCCTCCTAACCGAAGATGCTTTGTAAGATGCCTTGGATCCAACCCAAGGTCTGATTCGGCATCGTGATAAACAGGATGGCGAGCGCAATAGGGATGAGCATGGGCAGGGCTTTCATGATACTCTTTGCCGCCATAATTTTGACGCCGATAATCACCAACCCAATGATGATGACTGTTCCGCCGGCTTGTATGAGTAGCTGTTGTAAATTCGTTAATGCTTCCATGTTATATTTCTCCTTTTTCTTCTTTGTTATTTTTCTTATATATCAAGTGCCGGAACAACCTTGCAAACTGAAACACAACTTGTCCCAAGAACACTATAACTACCGTCCATGTGAGTAGCAGCATCAGCAAAACCCAAAGATAGTCCCTGACGCTTACGGACATAAAATGTCGGAAAGTATCCGGCAACACATGCAATATATACGCAAAAGTAAAACCTAACTCCACCCATGCACTAACAAACGCCAACATGACACCCAAAATCACACTCCCTACAGCCCAAATATGAAAGATACCATCCGTGGGGAAAGGCTTAATCTTCTTTATCAATCCCATCTCAATTTCCTCCATTCTTTTTATTTGCCTCGGCGAACAGTCGCTCTATCATCAGAGCTTCGCCCGGCTTCACATTTACAAGCTCGTCCAATCGTACTGCCGGGGGATAATCCCGCTCTTGCAAAAACGCCGGGGTGAGTATGTCCTCCATCGGCGCGGTCATGTGGCCGAACAACCGTTCGTGACGGTCACTCAGTTCCGCATTAGCGAACATGTCTTGGAGCGTTGTCAGCCCCATTTCTCGAATCTTCTCTTTCCCCAGTTTTTGCTCCAACCCCGCCATCAGCTTGAGCGTGGACATCACCTGTTTCTTCATCCAACCATAACTACGCCGTATATCATACGGCTCCGGGTGCATCGTGAGTTTAATCTTTTGGCGGCCTACACCGATGAACTGCGCCCAACGGTGGCAAGGCCGCTTTTTGTTCTTGACACTATGGAAAAATTGCACATATGCGTCAATGATATCTAAGACGACAGATTCTACATTGTCACGAGCTAATATCTCCAATAGTGCCAAATTTGCCCTGTCCTCATGTAACCGAACCTCAAAGCGGTTCTTTGAAACCGCATCCTCCGGGGCAATGCCGAGCTTTGCCTCTTGCTCCCGGTCTTTCTCGTAGATACAAAAATATATGTCACTCTTACGTGAGCCGAGGTACAGAGTACACGCCATCGGCGGCTTTTCGTCCAACACCTCCGCATGGATAGGGGTACTCGACTTGTGGACGTGAAAGACACGCATACGCTTTAAGTCATACGCATCATCCTCACACTTCGCAATCAGCTCCGGGATGGACAAAATGCCGAAATAATCATTGATTGCCAAGTCGAGCCGTTTAAACACAGGCGCGTACTCGAAACAAGTAAAAAAGAAGCTGCGCCATGTACGACCCTGCTCGACCATGAGATTTTCCAACTGACGGCAACCACGACCTTTCAACTCCACCAAGATGCCCAAATTTTCATCCTCTTTGCTCGGATACAGGACGGTGAAGTCTCCGTAGATGTACATCCCGTCATAGTGATACCGTTTAATCGGCTTCTGTTCCCATGCCTCAAACCGTATACCGAACAAACCCTCGATAATCTCCTTGGCGTTTACTTTCGCTTGCGTTAGTTCGGCGGTACCCGACAGGAAGAAAGGGAAGCGGATACGCACATAGTCATAAATCACGTCCATAGGAACGGTGTACCCCAACAAATCAAAGACACCCTCGAACCGCTGACGCATCTTTTCAGTCAACTCTTTCTCACCGCGCTCGATACGAGCAAGGTACGTAATATTCACTCCGACAAGCTCTGCAAACTCCTTTTGCGTAAGCCCGCACGCCTCGCGACTTTGCCGTAAATCCGCTATCCCAACCACCTCCAAACACAACTGTGCTTTTTGGTAAAAAGCCCAGTTCATAAAATTCGGTGCTGAACCACCTCCAAACCATTGAAATTACAGGTTTTTTTGTTGCTCAATTCGCAGTTTCGGCCACGGTTTGTACCCCCCTTTTAGGTGGGGGGGGAAATGTTTGATTTTATAGTCCCTCGCCGCTCCGCGCCGCCCGCCTTTCGCTCCGCACGGCAATCGGCGCGGGGCGGCGGGGGTAATCCTTTTTTTGCCTTAATAGTGGCTTTGCCCTATGGGTGTTTGTGAGCGGGAAAATCTTTTTTGGTTTTAGCTTAGTTCCAACCATCTTCATCCCCTATCTCAACCACAGCGTCCACTTTCTTTTTGGTCGCAGGGACAAGCTTATCGCCACGAGCTAACAGAGCCTCTTGCACCTTGGCCTGAAATTTAAAATCATCCGGCACATAAGGCGCGAAAAGCTCCGGGATTATCTCATCACCGCCGCTATGATAACCGCGACCTTTGATGTCCTTTTGCATAAACATCTTCTTTGTCTCGCCGAACATCATAGCGTAGCCCTGCGCCGTCATACTGCCCAAGGTAACACGGAAATTAAAGTTATCTCGGACATCCGTCTCTAAAAACTTTGCATCAGGCCGCTGGGTCGCAAGAATCATGAAGTATCCGCACTGCCGGCCCGCCAGAACAACGTCACGCAAAGCAGTAACCAATACACCTTGCGCCTTTGAATCCAAACGCCCATAGGTTGCCACATACTCATCAAAGACAAAAAAATGCGGCTCTAAGCCCATGTAGGCGTAGTTTTGTTTAGAATCATAGCCAGGACGTTCCCGCATCTTAATGTACCGCTCTTGCATATCGTCCTTGAACCGAATCAAGGCATCCAAAATGTCATAAGCATCCGAGTACACATGAGGCATAAACTCCCCTAAATCAATCAAAGCAGAATACTTGACATCACAAATGGTCAACCGCGCATTTGTTTGACTGAGCAGGGCATAGATAACCGACAGCAAAAAGAATGTTTTTCCGCCGCCTGTGCCACCCGCTACCAACATATGCGGTTGACCGTCAATATCCCAATAACACGTCTCCATCAGCTTCATACGGCCATCTGTGACCGTTACCTTGTCTATGGTTATCCGGCCATTGATGGAATCATACAGTAACTTGTACTCTAAGTACCCCTCAGAAGCCGGACTGGCTATCAACTCAGAAAACAAAGCAGTCTCTAGGCGCGGAGCCAAAGTCTGCATTTGCTCATAATGCTTGCCGCCGTCACGTGTAACCGTAACGGTGACTATGAAGTCATCCTTTTTATACCACATAGGAGCAAAGCGGCGTATCTTTTCTCGGCCCTCTACCGTCTTTTTCTCACACCAACCATTATCCCGAATCATCCGGGCAAGTATCTGGCGGTGGGAACGCTTCTTAATACTGTCATACCGATAATGACGATACAAAAACGCCGCTACCGCACACACTACCACAGCCACGCCCACACTCACCAACGCATACGGCACGGTGATACTCTGCCAGTCCTGCGTCAAAAGAATGCGGATATGGAACACCGCCACGACCAACAGAAACAGCGGGACGAGCGTCATCAGCGCGAAGCGGAGCAACAGATTTACATTACGTGGACGTATCCGCTTGCCGCGCCGGACAAACAGCTTCGGCGGTTTACGCCTCGGTGTCTTTGACATAGGGGCATCCTTTCTTTGGTATCGTTAAGACTAAGGTCAAGGGCATGTCACAAGGCTCGGCCGCAGTCAAGGGACGGGTCGTATTTTTCAAAGGACGAAAAATCCACCCTTGAACCCTTGACAGCGTCCGAACCTTGCGACGGCGTTGTCGTCAAGATGTGTTAAGGCGCAAACTGCCGTTTGCTAAAGGGCAGGGGCCACGAGTATACCCCTCGCAGCCCCATATAACATCCTTTATTTCACCTTGTCATGGCCGCCGCCCTGGCCCGACTGCGGCGGGGTAGGCGGCTTGTCTGTCGGTGATGCCGTTGTCTGCGGCGAAGTTGATGCTTGGCCCGGTTTTACCGGACGAATGTCATCAACTTGGACAGTCCAAGAAACCTCTTGGTCAGGATATGAACCACTAATGTAAGGGAACACAGACGAATTCGCCAGCTCCACTTTTTCATCCAACTTGAAGCTACGCTCCTCCTTATCGCCCGGCAAACGTACAAAAATGAGACTGCCCTTGCCGATAGAATCTAAGGTGTACTCCCAATAGCCCACATCGGGGAGTTCCTTACCGATAGTGTCGTCAAACTTTTTGCGTTCACGTTTTGCCACGAAAAACAAGTCGCCGAACGGCTCCGCCGGACACGGGACACGCCCGTAAATTCTCTCAAAACTCATGTTATCGTCCTCCTTTTGCTGTATCTGCCGCCGCAAACATGTTGTCCGCGATGACAACCACCTCGGCACCCCTGCGGCTTGCTTTCGCTTTGAGCCTCGGATTTTCCAAAACAACAGGGGTACGCCTGTCAAACGTCTTTATCTCGGCACCAATCGGGAGACGCACCGTGATAGGCCCGTCCGGCTGGGTTTCGCTCATCAGATAATACTCACGATAAGCGACATACGTCTCGTCTCGACTGGTTCTCCAATTTTTGCGCGTGTCGGTTGCCTCGCCTCTATATCCGGCGAAAGACAAAGTGCCATAATACGCAACCGCATCAAATTCTACTTCCGACCATCTATTGCTCATGTTGATTTTCTCCTTTATTTTTGATTAGACTACACGGTAATTCCGATATGTTACAATCGGCTGGCCCATGTCATTAGACAAGGTGAACCAGAACTTGTACGCCTTGCCGCTGAACGAATGCCGACGCTCGACATAAACAGAACTGTTTACACTTTCGCCCGGTGTCGCTACACAGTCCCCGGCGAAAGCCTCCTTGACCGCCACAAAGTCCGGCCACCCGGTTGGTCTAAGCAGAGTTTCACAAATCTCCTCGAACTCACCCCAACGCTCAAAATGCACCTCACTCAACTTGTACGCTTTCATCTCCAACTTGCCGGACAGGGCATAGGTAATCATCGGCTTACCATCCGGCTCATTGAAGATGAAGTTGAAATAATGCCGATTACCGTCAGAATCAGAGACCCAAATACGCTCCTCTTGGCCATCCACACAAGCGGAACGGCTGAATCGGGTATATAGCTCATACTGCAAGTCCCCGACACCACCGCCCTTTTCGCCCATTACCGCACGGTAATCATCCTCGAATTGCGGCCAAGAAAGCCACTCAATGTCATAGAAGTCTAACTTGTCCTCCACAACCTCCCGACAGCCCGTATACATAGCGTCAAAACGCTCTGCACCCTCGTTCCAACGGAAGCGAAACAAGTAATCCCTTTTAATGCGGCCACCGAACCGCAAAGAGACATCAGGAATTTCCGCTTGGGCGGCTTTCTCCGGGCCTCCGGCTTCTCGGATGCTGCGAATCACACAAGATTCCAGCCGACCCGCCAAGTCCGGGATTTGATACTTTGTGATGGCTTGGTAATCCGCTACAAACTGGTCGTAACCGATAATGTTTTGGTTAAACAAACTTGTCATTTCTTTACCTACTTTCTTCATTTTCTAATCGCGCCCACACCACAAACCGCACGTCAGGCTGTCCGTTAACACAGGTCACAAGCAAGACCCCCTCGGCGGTCGAGCTGAACACGTCCCCGGTGACCGGAGCAGCTCCACGGGATAACACGGTATAGGTCAAAATGCACCCGTCCAAAGTATGGATGATGAACATATCACCGCCCCACTCCAACAAGGGCGCAAACATTGACCCATCGCGCATGTTATGAGCGTAAACTCTTACATGACCGCTAAAATCCGATGCGTCCCTATAATCAATAAATACCGTGCCGGATGCGTTACGCGCACCGTGAAAAGTGCGTCTGAGATACCAATAATTGTCCGAAGCTTGCACCACGGGGTAGCTGATACTCGTACCCGGCACGGTAATCCAACCTACCGTGTTCGGGTTAATCGCTGAGAGGGCATCGAAGTCAATGCCCTCCATTTGCTCGTCGTCATCGGCGGCAACAGTCATCACTTGCTCCCGCAGTTGGATGTATTCTCGCCGCGCCGCTCGGTATTCGCCTTGCCGCTCTAGTATCTGCTGACCCGATATGACGATGACCGCCAACAGCCCCGCCGCTACAAAGAGCAGACCGCAGAAGAGCAACCACCGCTTAACCTGTTTGTTTGCGTTTCTTGCGCTCATACCAAAACACCCCGCCGACAGCAACCAGACCCAAAGCCGCCACAACCGACATCACCCACGGTGAACCCACACCATCGCCCATCTCCGGCACTCTCCGGCGAGGACGTAAATCCTGATTTCTGTCCTCAAAATCGCAGTTGTGCCACGCATCTTCTTCGCCGTATTCATTGAAGCCGACCTCGCGGAATGTGAAAATCGTACCCCACGGGAAACGGCCTGTGTCCACGTACTCCGTCACGACACGGTGCGTAAACACAGCGTCTTCGACCACATAATCAATCAAGCCGGAACGCCATATTTCTTGTACCGTACCGTTCGGCAAGCGAGCCACGAGGAAAGTCTCAAAAGCCCGCTCTGTACCGTCAAGAATACCCTCGTGCGTAATCTCTACGTCATCGAACATCCGCAAGACATCGCCGTGCGTGAAATACTGATTGGCTCCATCGCCCGTGTGGGCTTGAGTGCGGATTGAGACCCGTGTCCGTTCATTTACAATAGTCAGCTCCACCACCTGACCATCATAGGTGATATTTACCGCAAAGACCTCATCGCTCAGGCGATAGCCGGTCGGGGAGCGAAGCTCGCGGATTTGTCTGCGGCCGAGCGTCAAGTTGTCGAATGCAAAATCGCCGTTCTCTGCGGATACGGTAGTCGCTATCGCCCTCGCCTCCGTAAATACGGTTTCACTTTCACCAAACAGGCCGATGACCGCCCCGGCTAAGCCATCACCCCCGGCACCTGCCTTTCGGCCTTGGATGCGGCCACGGATTAGCTCATTGTGGAACCGAACCTCGGCGGTTTCGCCCTCTACGATGGTTACGGTCTGTGCTGCGGGCTGGCGGTATTGGCTCGGCAGATTGATTTCCTCAACCGTGTATGTATTGCCGGGTGTGAGGCCGGAGACGAGGATGCCCCCGGTTTCATCCGTGGTGACGGTCTCGTCCACGCCGTTGCCGCTGATGCGGAACTGTATGCCGGACACATTGCCGCTCTCGGAGGTCTTTATAATCGCCAGTTCACCCGGCAGGGCTTGCCATGTGACCGAAAGTTGAATCGGTGCCACGGGGTCGGCAAGTGCTGACCAGCCACCCATCGTCTGAGTAGCTACCGCCCCCTGATTAAACAAAATAGAACGCCAGTGCATTGTATTTGTACCTTGCAAGGGACCGCTCATATGAGAACCGGGGACAGCGGCAGAAAGCGGAACACGAAAATGGAACGTGTCTCCACCTCGAATTTCCGTGGCCGACCAATGAAACGTTGGCTCCCCTCCATCTCTTGTCCTGAGAAGAATGACACCATCCCCAAACGCGCTTGGGTCTATCGTAATAGAATTGCGAAAGTCAGCCTCAAACGTAATCTCCGGGGTCTCCTGTCTGGCTCCCCCTACATTAATTGTCGCTTGCACATTAACATCAGAAAATGATTTCCGTGCATGAGGCGGTTGCGGGGCAGTCTGTAGCCAGTCCCGGAAAGCAAAAGCAGCATTTCTGCCCTGCTGATTGATACCCGTGAGCAACGGCGGCCATTGTCCTTGATAAATGATGGAGAGAGTCAAATGCGACAAGAGATACTTTGTATCACCCAGCCGACTGCCGGTATGAGAAGTAGCGGCCAAAGGCAGATTGGTTAAAGTGTCCAAATAGTACCGCTGTCCCGGGGCACCGAAAACATAAAACAAACCTCTGGCCAGCAATATATTTTCGTTGAGGACAGTATACGCATATACGCCCGTCAGCGGAGCAGGGACGCGAGGTTGCAGACAGTAGGCGGGATAATATACGCCGTTAATTCGGATTTGATAAAACCCGACCGAAAGCGGATTGCCCGCAAAATGCCATGCGCTGGGAACGGGAATCCATTGACCGCGATTGATGAACTGTACTTCTCCCGCACCCGCCGCGGGCAGTACATCCGAAGGGACAAGGAATTGATATCCGTTACCATCGTCATCCTCAATTTCAATAACGACATATTCATCATCGGGAGGCTCTACCGATGGTGCATCTTCCGCTTCAGGAACAAGCGGGGCCGAATCCTCGGTCTCATCTTCCGTGGGCTGAGACGGTTCCAATACCGCGCCGTCATCCTCTGCGACCTGATAGGTCTCTACCGTAATATCTCCCTCTGCATACGCATCCGGCATCACAAACCCGGCAAACGCACCGACTATCAACGATACCACGAGCAGTAGGGCGAGTATACGAGTGATTGAACTTTTTTTGTGTTTCATTTTTTCGTTCCTTTCAGTTTTGTTTTAATAAAATGGATATACAAAAAGCAGACGCTTGGAAAACGTCTGCTCTAAAATGGAATTTGTTAAATTGTATCCTGGACGATTAGTTTTTTACTGGTCCCAGAAACACCCTGAACCGCCCCACCCAAAATCTTGACCACCAAATTGATTCTCTCCTAAAGAGCTTGAATCATTCATAGGAAGGTCAACCACACCGCCGCTACTTCCACCGCTATTGTTATTATTCGCGGGTGGGGTGGACGGTGTTTGCGTGGTCGTGGGTGGTGCGTTCGTTGCACCTGTACCGGGTGTACCCGGTGTGCCTTGCTCTGTGCCGCCTACTGCGTCATCGCCTATCAGGGCAACTTCGGCATCGTCAGCGACCTCTACAGGCTCCGGGCGGTTGGCTTCGTAGTATGCAAGCCAGAATGCCGTCATCTCGTCCCAATGCCATGCCCAAAACTCTGCTTGTGCGGTTTCGCATACGGCTTCGGCTTCGCAAATGACATCTGCGTCCGGCTCATCTTCGGCCTCAATCGGCTCACAGACTTCCGGCTCCTCCAACACAGGCAAGTCCACAGGCGGCGTCTCTGCCGCCGTTACGGTGTTGCCCAACATAAATACCGCGCTTGCGCCGACTACTGCAACGCAGAATACGATTAGAGTAATCGTTAATACTTTTTTCTTCATGGTCACATCCTCACTTTCTGCTTGTGTGATTATGGCTTATGCTATCATGGAACCATTGATTTGTCAAGGGTTTCCATTAAACAACGAGAGCGCAATTATTATCCCGCATCCCATTCAAAAATAGCTTATTCGCTTCCAAGAACGGCAACCGCTTACCGTCAACAACCAAGCGCACACTACTATTCCCGGTTGTATGCCGCCGATAGAAATGTCGGGCCTCGTCACGATTAACTGTCTCCAACATGTCAACGACTGCACCCATCATGTATGCGGTTAGGCGATACGCATGGATGCGCTTTTGACGTTTCATCGCCGACCTCCTCTATATCACAGGCCAAACTGACCCATACTTTACTACACTACTTACTACCTTTCATTGCTTGCCAACTCCCTCCCGTTCCTGCGCTATGCGTTTCGGGCGGATTTTAACCGCCTCATATCAAAGGGACAAGCTAATTCAATTTGCAAGGTACAAGTCAGCCGGACGGCTTGACCGCCTCTGTCGCTTGGGATGGGGCTTTTATACGGATGCCCCTCAGAACCGCTTGAGCTACTTAATCAATACGTTTAGACAATTATCTCCGGGCGTTATATTCACAACTTCACAATCGCCAAACCGCTTACAAGCCTGTCCTGCGGCATCCATGCCCTCATACAATGCAAATTCGCCACCACAACAAATGTAGAGTACATCCGTTATTAAGTACCTTGAGATAGATTTTAACTTCATGGTGATTCCTCCTTGAATTTACTGGTATCACTTATGTTCGCAGTAAAACATTGCTTCAAATTTAAATCACAGGTTCCACGACTGCTAGGCTAGGAAAGTGAAAGGAGTAGGCGGAGGAGGGATGCCTCAACAAAAACCCAACAGCCGCCGAACCTGTGATTTAAATACAATTACTATCTTTCTCCAACAACATATGGGCCTCGACGTCGAACTTTATTTACTGCCGTTACCCTTTCAGCCACAAACGCACTATACGCCGGGCGGCCATTTTTATCTTGGGTGTTCGTATATCCGCGCTTGAGTTCCCGATATATCGTTGCTATTGAGACATCAAGTTGTTTCGCGATATCACCAACCCGCTCTTCGGCAAGATACAATTGCTCAAGTTTCTTACGACCCTCAAGGTCTAACCGCTTTACTGCTTTTGCCACTCTTGCACCTCCAACCTACCCTTTTTTATAGAAAATAAGTGCGTCCGAAGCCTCGCAACTTCTTTCGCACTTATTATCTCACTTTGCACGATAGCCGATTTCGACAAAAATATATTGGCAACCCCTGCGCACTTATGATAAAATAGGAAGGGATTGAAAGGTATGAAACGCTTTTTAGCTATGTTACTCGTACTTGCCCTGCTTTTTTCCTTGGTTGTCCCTGCGGCGGGTACATTATCGCGCGATGATGAAATTACACGTAACCCCGAGAGTTCCGTTTATTTGGAACGCTTTGACTATGTAGAGAGTTCCGAGTTTGAACCCGGGAGAGAATCCGAGTTTTCCCGAGACGCACAACCGCTGAGCCTGAGTTCGCACGCCACACGAGGGCGGGTCGTCACCATATTACTCTATGCCACACGGCCGGATTTGGTCGCAAACGGCCACCTGCCGAATATTCACTTCACAGATGTCGGCATAGAACGCTGGGACTTTCTCCCTATCCTTTGGGGCACGCACGAAGGCTGGGTCAACGGCATTGGGGGCGGACAGTTCGCCCCGGACCGCTACATAACACGGGAAGAATTTATCACCATGCTCGGCCGAGAGCGGAACCCGCCCAACAGCAACCAATCGCTCGACCACTTCAGCGACGCCAACCAAATTTCTTGGTGGGCGGTACAGCATGTACAAAACGCTGTGGCGCAAGGTTGGCTGTTTGGTTTCCCGGACGGCACATTCCGGCCGCATGAGCGCATTTCGAGATTGGATGCCCTCAATCTGGTCGGCAGGGCTACCGGCAACTGGGACAGGGTCAGAGACCCCGTACCGAACACGATTACTTGGGATTCCCGCGGCGGCTCAACTGTGGCTAACTGGCAACGGATTCCGGGAATAGCCATAGGCCCCCTGCCCGAGCCGACCCATCCGAACGGTACGTTTCTCCATTGGACACGATACGGCGGCAGAGTTACGCCAAGCACAACGATGACCGGCAACGAGGCGTACATTGCCCAATGGCAGATGAATAGCATGCCCGGTTGGTCAACGGCCAATTCTTTGCAGGTGAGAGTCGGCCCCGGCACAAATCATCTTCCTGCCGGCCCCAACTTGCAGAGGCGCGACCAAGTAACAATTGTCGGTGAGTCCGGCGATTGGTGGCGGATTTCACAGCCCAGAACGGGGTATGTGAGCAAAGATTTCATAGAGCTTCGGAAACTCGGTTGGTCAACCGGCAACAGCGTACAAGTGCGAATCGGTGCCGGCACAAACTACAGTTCTGTTCACGTACTGTCCGCATGGGACGAAGTACAGATTGTCGGCGCAAGAGAAGACGGCGGCCTTTGGAACGGCTCCCGCCATTGGTGGCGTGTTTCGTACCCGAGAGACGGGTATGTACATAGCAGTTTGGTCCAGCACACCAGACAGGGCTGGTCGCATGTCAATTCGCTTCAGATACGAATGCGGCCTAACTCAAGTGCCGCCACCGATGGTACGTTGAACATAGGGAATCCCGTAACCGTTATCGGCGAATCCGATTGCCGAGCTTGGTGGCGGATTGACAGGGCGGGTACTTCGCGCTATGTGAATAAGGGGCCGGCTAATAGTTTGCATATTCGCTGGACACAGCCGGGCGGGGGCGGTGGGACGCCGGGTAACGTGACCATCACATGGAACGCGCAGGGCGGCGTCAACCCGGCCAGCTGGACGAGGGCACCCGGCACAACGCTCGGCACCCTGCCTACTCCGACTTGGGGCATTATTCGCACCAATTTCCACGGGTGGAATACGACAAACGGCCGTTATGCACCGGGCGACGCGGTAACCGCGAGTACGACTGTGCCAAACAACAATGTAACATACTACGCCAGATGGCTCGACTTCGGCCCGGGGAGGCGGCATCTGGGGTATTGGTATCGGTCACCGACAATTAGGATACGTCAAATGAACTTGGCTGAACCTTGGCTGGGCACCTTAAATATTGCCATGCGCAATTGGAACGCTAGTGCCACCCCAATTAGAGTTGAGTTTGCCACAAGTTCGCAGAATACGGCTGCTGTTCAGCCGAGAAATCCAGACTTTCCACAATGGCTTGGTTCGTTTAGCCCCGGAAACCATAACCCTGAAGGACGTCTTACTAGCTTTCGGATTCGATTATATTCACACACCATAGCCGAACATGCAACCGAAAACGGATTCTCAGCTACCAATGTTGCCGTCAGCACTTGGACGCATGAGATTGGCCATGCCCTTGGCTTGGCTGACGGGGCGATAAACCAGCCTCTCGGCGGTGGCAGGAATAATAGCATTATGAATTTGGGCCGAGACAGAAACGACGTGCAGACACCGCGGCCGTTTGACCAGCAAAGCGTAAATTGGCTATTTCGATAGGAGAAATTGATTATGAAAAAGTTTATATTTATATTTGTGCTGTTTGTCCTTGTCACCCTAGCCGCCTGTGCGGATACAAGCGACATGCCTATGGATGCAAGCGACACTTCTTACGCAGAGGATTTACCCAAAGACACGGAAGATTTGCCC
>WRAK01000018.1 GCA_009780235.1 Oscillospiraceae bacterium | reverse complement strand
TGGCGGATTCGTCGTCGGGATCGTAAGCGTGTTCCACGGCTGGTTGCGCGTTACCGTCACGTTGCCGCCGCCCGTGCCGCCGTTCGCACCAAACGGCATCGTCCGCTGCCACCGTGCAAACCATGTCCATGGGCCCGCGTCCGGCACATTGCCCGTCGTCGGCAGTCGCTGCGCCGCCGTCGGGTTCCATACGTTCGTCGAGTACCACCCCGAAAGGGACCATCCGCCCGTTGGGGGCGTCACAGCGGGAATGGCAATGGTATTCCACAATTGGCCAATCATGACCTGCACGGTACCGCCGCCCGTGCCGCCGTTGGCGTTGAAGTTCATGGGACGGCCCGAGAAACGGGCATGGAAAGTGAGCGGCCCGGCTACGTCCGCAATGCCGCCGCTGATAAGCCCGGTTCTCGGTAGTGCAGTACCGCCTGTGGGGTTGGGCGTATTAAACCAGCCCAAGAAGGTCGCTCCGGCAGGAGCTTGGATGGTGGGCGGGATAACGTTCAGCCACGGCTCACCACGGCGTACGGTTTGCGAGAGCGCGCCACCCCCTGTGTGGGTTGCGCCGTTGAGGTTAAAGGTAATGTCTCTTCTGTACCGCGCCCAGAACGTGTGGTGGAAGACTGCGCCGACATTCGGCACGTTGCCCGATGTCGGACGGGCGTCACCGATAAAGGGCACGGGATGGTCAAACCAGCCGTCCAGCGTCCAGCCTGCAGGCGGGGTGACGGGCGGGTTGGAGACCGCATTCCAAGGTTGACCTGCCCAGCCGTCTACCGTTTGTTGCGGGGGAGTACCACCGTTTGCTATAAATGTCAGTATGCCGGAGAACGGCGTGGGTGTCCAACGCGCCCAGATGGTTCTGGTAGTCCCACCGGTAACAGGTGTCGTATGTGTAATTCTGGTTCCGCCGGTACGGTTGGGGGTATCCCACCAACCAGCCCAGTTGTTTCCGGGCATCTCCGGCGTACCGCGGAAATACCAACTTCTGAATGAATCATTTGCAAGCAACCCATGAAGCGAACCGTAGGTGTCTCCGGGGCGATTGCGCCACCACCAACCTGTGTGAATATTGCCACCCTGAGACCATCTTCCGCCGTTCATGTCCCAAGTTACCTGTTGCCACAAGTTTGGATCTCTTGCAATTACTCTCTCAATCCAGATATACCCTTGCCCATGTACTCTATTTGCGTTAACAGCATTAGTAACACTCGTGACCAACTGACCCCTTGCGGGCACGGCTGTCCAAACTGTGCTTCTTGTATGTGCACCAACGCTGTTTTGCTGCCTAAAGTTTATATCGTACCGGACAAACATAAATCTATCAGGCGTTACATTCATGTGGAATTGTCCACCCGCCGCAATTGATTGGGCGGCTTGAATTGCATTCGGATGTCGCCTAATGTTAACATGGGTCTGATGTGATATCGCTCCCTCATTCTGCACCCAATGCACATGTGCAACTGTCGGGAAGTTTGTAGGCACGGTCGCCCCTCTGCTCAAGCCGGGCTCATGTGACCATGCTGTACCGTCACCGGGGGCTCGTTGCAGGAATTCCGTTCTGATAAAACCCGGTCTCACAAACGCAGGACGCTCTTGGAAAGCGATATTTGAATTATACAAAAATACCGTCTGCGTCTGCGGGCTGCCCTGGCCTCCGTTTGGCTGCCACGTTACCACTCTGCTCCATGATGCGTACCAGTTCTGATGAGAGGCAAAAGAAACGTTGCCCGAAGTGGGATACATAACTGTCGGCGGAGCAACATTTGCTCTGCTGCGCCACCCCGCAAATGTCCACCCGGCAGCAGGCACAGTCGGCGTGGGTCTCGGCACGTTCGCATACGGCGTACCTACGAGTACGTGTTCAACGTTTACCATCGTTCCGCCGTTGTTGTGGAAAAAGCGCATGGGAATAGATGTGTTGAGGTTAAACGGCTGAATCCCAACTTCTAACAACGCACGGATTTGGTTTATTCCTTCATCATAGCGCAGCTCATACTCTTCTGTAAGTGTTTCAATCTCAGCTATGAATGCTTCTGCTTCTATCTGCGCTTCTTCGGCCAGTTGCATGTCTCTGGTTACTCGCAACCATCCCGCGCCTAGGTCGATATCCTCTTCTTCATCCGCAAAAAAGGACCTTGCAAGCGGTGCGGCATTCCACACCGCCGCATGGTCAAAGCTGAGCCACGCTTCTACAAACGGCATCCAGTTTGCAGGCAGGAAGCCTGCAAACGGCGCAATACCATTTTCATGGAACAACACGTCCAAGATGGGGAACTCCGGCGGGATAATCAGCCAACCACCGTTAAAGTCAGCGGGATTTGTGTCGTAGCTAATATCAACATAGGCAAACAACTCAATAAGAGCATCCACTTCCCATTGGAAAATCTCCGCTGTAAAGACCTCGACAACCGGGCGATCATAAGTATTGAGATGCGCAGTAAACTGCTCGTGTGTGAGGAATTCTTCAAAGGTGTCAAACTCCAACTCCGGCTCCGGCTCCGCAGACGCCGCAGGCGCAGCCGAGGCCGTCGGCACCGCAGTTTGCACAGGCTCCGCCACAGCAGCAAGTTCCGCCGCAGGCGTTTCGTCTGCCGCGTCGTCATCGTCGCCGCTAAACAGACCCGTTATCCAATTCCAAGCGTTTTGGAAGAAGCCGGGGCTGTCATCCAAAGCCGCCGCGGCTTCCGCCTCAATCGGGTCGGCATCATCAAACATGGCTGGATCCATCATCTCAAATTGGTCATGGTCCGCCGCCGCCCACTCGGCCACCGCCGCAAGCAAGTCGTCGCCCGCGTGGCCGGAAAGCCCCTCTGTCCCCTCTTGCTCGATAAACCAAACAAGAGCAGGGAAATCGGACGGCAAAATGGGCCAGAAGAATGTCTCATCTCCCGGTGCCTCCGTTATCCCTACCCAATCAAAGAACTCGAGCAGAAGGTCAAGTTCATAGAGCACTTCGTCAGTCGGCACCCCGCCAAAGTCGGGTACCGTCTCGCTCTCGCCGGCGGTGATGCTCAAATCGGTACCGCGGCTCGGCGCGGCAAAGCCCAGCACCTGAGCAGGTACCAGCGTGAGCAGCATACTCAGTACCATCAGTACCGCAAATGCTCTCTTAACGGGCGGGTTGTTCGCAAGTCTTCCTAACATAGCCATTGTCCTCCTAAAAATACACAATGTGAGAGAAACTCCTACACTTCTCTCAAAAAACTAAACTTTACTATATCTAGCTATTTTTCGTACCTGTCGGTCTTGTGACATACTATATATGTAAATCCCGGTTGCTCTTTCTAGTTATTATGTCACCTTCACTCCCTCATTTCGTCTTGAGGGGAGAGCTTGAGATCAACATCGTGCGCCCGGAAATCTTATACGCTATAGGACTTAGAACCGCTGCCGTTCTTTGCGTAATCATGAACGGCTCTGCGGGGGAATTAACATTATGTCAATACATTGTTCGCCTATAATACATTGTTTTACCATTTATGTCAAGCTTTTTCTTAAAAGTTTTTTTTGCTTTTTTTATATAATTGAAAAAACTTATACTTCCGTGTAATTATTATGCGCATTTGCGCAGGTGAACGCGTTGAAATTTGGAGGTTTTGGGGGTAGTTACAGGGGCGGCCTGCGGCCGGCCGCACGTTGTAGGGCGCGATGCCCTCACCCCGCCCTACGGGAGTGAATCGGTGCAATCACACATCTTCCCTACCTATACTATATGAATCCACAGTTCCGCTATGCTACAAAAGGGCGCGATTCGGGTGTGAAATCCTACATATGCGCATACAAACCACATCCCCCACAAAATGTGCGATGTTTTGTTTTTGAGGGCACGCAAGCGTCCGAATTTTACAACTCGGACGCTCGTGATTTTCTGATTTCCCGGACTAATTTTCGATAAAAATCAATCGAAAATACGCCCGCTTAGCGGGTCGGCTTTACGCACATGCGCGTAAAACACGTTCGGATAAGTTCCAATCTAAAAACATCTTGAAGCTGTTTTCATTTGGAGCTAATATATACGCACAGTATCCCTAAAAATAGTTAGGGAAGATTATTTTACCACAATGTGAATGTAATTGTATATTGTATATTTCTACAAGATTTGTTAACAATCTATTTAAATTTTTTCCGCTTTTCTGTTGAATTTTTTGTCACATTTGCATTTTTACTTAATTTGTAGACATAACAAAAGAAACCCGGAGCTTACGTTCCCGCGCAGCTCCGGGCGGTAGTTTTTCACAGTATTGGGAATTTAGTCCTCTTCCGGCTCGTAGTCCGGCGGATTTTCCGTTTCGGGTTCATACGATTCGTAATCGGAGTAGTCGGGCGGCTCGTTGATGACGGGGGGCAGACCCTGCGCCTCGCGCAATTCGTCCGTCATGCGCGTGTATTCCGCCGTGTTGAACGAGCGGTCATACACGGGCAGGGCGAGGAAGAGGGCGGGGTCATAGGTCCAGAACTGGCTGACCGCAGGGAAGGTGTATACCGCTTGGTTCCCCAACGCGCCGTTCGACAAGCGGACAACACGACGGATGTGGATATCCTGCACGGGGTTATTCCACGCGTCAATGGTGATTGCGCCTTTGGGCGTGAGGCCCTGCATGGAGCGGAACATGTCGAGGAACGTGTCATAACGGCCGACAAAGCCCCCGGCGAGGTCAATCGCCGCCTCCAGCATGGCAAGGCTCGTGTAGACCTCCATCGCAAAGGCGGAGGGCGTCCTGCCGTAGCGTGCGGTGAAGCGGTCTGTGAAGTCCGTCACCCAGAGGGCATCACTCGCGGCGAGCCAAGGGGATGCGGAGTAAACATCAAGCGCGAAGTCTCCCATGCGGGCGAGGATGTGTTCGTCCACCGTGAGGCCCCCGGCGAAGACGGTAATGCCGAGGTCAAGCTCCGCAATCGCCTCTAAGGCGCGGTAGGCGTCCATGCCGTAGTAGTTGATATAGATAGCGTCTGTCCCCGCCGGAATCTGGCCGAGGAAGGGGCGGTATTCCGCCGTGTCCGCAGGCGTCCACAGTTGGATGACGACTTGGCCGCCAGCCTCTTCAAAGGTGCGAACAAAGCCGGCGGTGCCCTCGTAGCCGAAGGTGTTGTCTACGCCCATCGTGGCGATGCGGCGGTAGCCTTGGTCAAAAGCCCAGCGACCGAAGGGGTGGTTTGCCTGTGCATTCGAGCCGCCCGTGCGGAGCAACAGGTCATTCGCCCGCCGTTGGGTCAAATCCTCCGCGCCCACGCCGGGGATGAGGTAGGGGATGCCGTTGGCTACGGCGAAGTCGGCAAGTGCGAGGCCGACATCCGTGCGATGCGCGCCGAAGAGCAGATGGACGTCCTCGTCCATAAACCGCCGTGCATGCGTCAGGGCGGTCTCGGCGGACTCTTCGTCGCTCTCGACCAAGAACTCCACGTCATAGAGGCCGATTTTATGGTCACGCTCGTCCAAGAACAGCATGGCGGCATCGAGTTGGTCTTGCCCCGCCAGCGCGCCGGGTCCTGTTGAAAACAGCGCGCCGATGCGCAGAGTGTTCTCCTGCTCGTCCGTGCCGTTTGCTGTGATGTCATCGGGATCTGCAGGGTCGTCTGTCTCTCCGTCGCCGCGGCAGGCGACAAGGCCAAATACGAGCATCACGGCTAGGAGAAGGGCCAGTAGTCGTTTCAAAATAAAATCATCCTTTCGTCGTCTTGCGACAAAGATATTATGTCCACCTGAGTAGTATAACAGATTTGCTTATGATTTGTAACGCAAAGTCCTTATTCTTCCAAAAACAAAAGCGATTCTCCTTTGTTTCCCCCGTCTGCGGCGGGGAAATACAACAAAAGGCGGCCTCAAACGAAAGAGAAAAGGGCGGCACATAGTCTCCTGCGCCGCCCTCGCTTGTTCTTGTATGACAGGACTTATGTCTTAGCCGATGCGTTCCCAGCGCGCATAGAGATCCCGCGCAGGCGCGCCCGTCAGATGCGTATCTGCCGTAATTTCTGTGCCGCCTGTGTGCCAAGTGAACCAACCGACGAAGCGGTAGCCCGGTCTCGTCACGCCCGGATTGCCAATCTGGCTGAATGCGTCACCATAGGTGCCGTTTGCTCTGACACTCTGCTGACGCGGTGTGCCCTCTGCGCCGTGGAACACGACAACCTGCGTGATGCGGGGAATCTCTCTCACGAAAATCGGAGTCAATGTCATATCTCTCGTCACCCGATTGTGGAAGTTCCAACGAACACCGCTCTCGTCCGCCCAACCGACGAATTGATAGCCTTCCGCAGGTTCAACGAAACGATTTGCAACCATTGTGTTCGCCGCTACACGGACTTCATCCGCGGCATCGTCTGTCTCAAAGGTAACGATGAAGTGCGAGCGTTCCCAACGGGCCGTGAGTGTGCGTGTCGGCTCATTGGTTACGGGTGTAGACGGCTGGATGCGTGCGTTGTCTACGAACCAGCCGGTGAACGTGTAGAGGTCTCTCGTCGGTGCGCCCAGTGCAGGAGCTGCCAGCGAGCCGGCCGTGGTCAGAACCTGACCGTAGTTGCCCGCACGCAGAGCCTGACGCGTTGCGCTGCCCTGACCGTTCGGGAACTCGCCGCCTGCCGCGTTAAAGGTCACGGTTTGCAACATGTCATCGTTGAGCGCAAAACGCGCCCAGAAAGTGTGCATGCTGGCCTCGTCTGCAATCAGGCCGCTCGGCGGTAAGAATTCGCCGCCGTCAGCCGCGTTGATGTTGAACCAGTTGATAAAGGTGCTGCCGCCGGGCGGGGTAATCGTCGGTGCCGTCACGACGTTCCAGTCCTGACCGCGGACAACCGTGGTGGTTGCGCTGCCTGTCATCGCGCCGCCGTTTGCGTTGAAGGTAATGAGACGTGTAAAGCGGGCATAGAAGCGCAGGGGCGCGCCTGCTGCAATTTCACCCTCTGTCGGGAGCTCTGTGCCGCCCGTCACGCCGGAGTTCGTGAACCAACCTGCGAATGTCCAACCTGTCGGGGCGGTGATTGACGGGGCGGTGATATCCGCCCAACCCTGGCCTGCCGTGATGGCTACCGTGCCGCCGCCTGTGCCGCCGTTCGGGACAAAGACAACCGCATGCCCGAAGCGGGGCCAGAAGGTCGCCGGGGGTGCTGTCAAAATGGCACCTTCTGTCGGCATTGGCGTACCGCCTGTCGGCGCGTTGTACCAACCGATGACACCCCAACCCGCGGTGGGCGGTGTCACGCTCGGGATTGCGATATCGCTCCAGTCTTGGCCGCGGATGACCGCTACTGTGCCGCCGCCTGTACCCGTGCCCGGGTTAAACTCAACCTGACGGGTCCAACGGGCGTAGAACGTAGCCGCGATGTTTGTATCGGTGATTGCGCCCGCGTCAGGCATCCGTGTGCCGCCTGTGGGAGCTGTATACCAACCTGCAAATGTCCAGTTCGCAGGCGCGTTTACGTTCGGCACCGTTATATCGTCCCAGTTTTGGCCACGGACAACAAATACATTGCCGTTGCCTATCATTGTGCCGCCGTTTGCGTTAAAGTTAATCGTTGCGCCGAATCTTGCGTACCAACGGCCATGCCCCTCCGAGGGGATGAGACCGAAGAGAGACGCCAAAGAGTCTCCGCCTGTCGGGTTCGGCGTGTTGAACCAGCCGAACTGTGTCCACACACCCGCAATTTCAATCGTCGGCGTGCTGACTTGGCTCCAAATGGAACCAATCGCTACCCGGACGGATGTCTCCGCCGGGGTGCCGCCGTTGCCGAGGAAAGTAAGCGAACGGTGGGTACGTGCAAAGCGTGAGGTCAGGGTTCTGTCCGCCAGAATGGGTGTGTTCTCGAAATCAAAGCGGAAGCCTGCTTCGTCAAACCAGCCCTCAAAAGTGAAGTCCGGGCCGAGGTCAATGTTCGGTTCGGTTACAAATTGTCCGTGCGTAACAGGTACACCTGCACCGCCCACAATTTGACCATCGTGAATGAACGTAACCGTGTGCGTGATTGCGCCCGGATCCTCAGGCTCCCAGCGCGCCCATAGGAAGACGACTGCCTCAGCTGTGTCTACAGGTGTCAAGTGCGTGACTTGTGTACCGCCTGTCGGGTCCGGCGTATTGAACCAACCTACAAATCTCTGCTCAATGTTTTCGGGGATAGCCAGCGGGGGATTCAGCAAAGAGCCGTCTGCCGCGATTGCCTGATCCAAATTGCCCATACGGAAAATCTCACGGTTTGCGACCGAGTCCATAGCGGCATTCGGGAACCAGCCGGTGTTTGCGTCAAAGATTATCGTTTGGAAGTTGCCGTCATTTATGATAAAGCGTGCATACCACTCTGTGCTCTCCAACCAAGTAACTCTGGCTATGATAATCTCATCTTCAGACTCCGGATCATACGGGTCTGCCGGGACAAAGATATCTTCCATCATCAGCCGGGTGCCGCCGCTCGGATCCGGGGTGTCAAACCAGCCCAAGAATATCATGTTTGCCGGCGGTGCCACCGTCGGCAGGGTATGGTCGCCCCACAAATCACCGTGCCGTACTGTTACCGAACTCGGCCCGGTTAATGTACCGTCATTTCCATGGAAATTCAATGTCAATTCTGCGATGCCGCGGAATCTTCTCATCCCGTTTTCGTCTTGGATGAGGCCTGTTGTCGGTTTCTCTGCATTTGTATCAACACAGAACCAGC
The DNA here is from genome assembly GCA_009780235.1 of Oscillospiraceae bacterium. Taxonomy (GTDB): domain Bacteria; phylum Bacillota; class Clostridia; order Oscillospirales; family Oscillospiraceae; genus WRAB01. The sequence goes on along the minus strand of WRAK01000018.1, from coordinate 21,877 downwards.
CTAACATATCCCAAGCACCCGGCACGCCGAGGTCAGGAGCTGTCACATCATCCCAATAGTCCCCACGAACGATGGGGGTACGGTCCATGGTGTTGCCCAAGATGAATTCAACTGCATTTTCCCACTGCGTCCACCACTCGGCGGGGCTGTTTTCTTCTACAATTGTAGGCACCCAGTTCCATTCTGCATCCCAGTCCATTTCGAGCAGCAAGGTGTTTTCTTGGAAGTCCGGCGTGCTGTATCTGCGGGCAATCCAACCTGTCGGAGAGAACATTTGTCCTTCAACTTCCCGCATGATGTCCATCCAATAATCGCCGACTTCGATACCCGTCACCGTGATGGCGGGTTGGCCTGCATAATTGGGGTGGAATGTCATTGTACCGGGGCCGGTTTCGGGTATCTCAAAACGCGCAAACCACGAAAGCGCGTTATTGCCGACAACCCCGTCTGCGGGCAAGCGATTGCCGCCGGTCGGGTTCGAAGTATCAAACCAACCGACGAATTCGTACCCATCATTGCCCGCTGCTGCCGACGGATTTACACCGGTGGGCACCGCTACATCCGACCAATCTTGACCGCGGGTAACAAATACTTCAATGTAATCTTCACCGGGCGCAGCCGCAAAGGTGCCGCCGTTTACATCAAATGTCATGTCGGCACTCCAACGCGCCCACAGCTCGACTGTCTCATTCTCATCTAACTCATCGAAGTAAAAGGGAATTACACCGTAATCAATGTCATAGTATCCCCCAATGAGACGTGTGCCGCCTGTAGGCTCCGGCGTGTCATAGAACCCGGCAAGGGCAGACAGAGGCCACCCGGCCGGCGGTGAGAGCATCGACAATCCACCATTCGCCGGGAAATGCAATGTCTCTTCCCCGTCCCCGGCACCGCCATTCATATGAATTGTGACGACATCGTCCGAAAAGGGCATAAATACCCGCCCTACTGCTTCGGCCCAGTCACCCAGTACCCCTGTGGTTGCAAGTGCGCCCACGGATACAAGGCAAAGAATAAGTATAACGGCAACCAGCCGTTTACCCACTAAGCCTTTTCTCACTCTCGATAGTTTCTCACGCATAAAGCACAGTCCTCCTAGCAAAATCATGTGCGGGTAGAGAGGCGTGTTTCGCCTCTCCCCGCAATTTAAACAGCATTTAATTTTCGCTCGGAACGCCTTATATATCAGCCGTTCCGAGCCACTTTCCCAAGTCTTAACACTTTGTTAATAATCCTTGTTTCGCTATAATACTTTATTCTACAAATTTTGTCAAGCTTTTTTAGAAAAGTTTTTTGAATAATTTTTATTTTTTGATTTTTTCTATACTCATGTGTAGTTATTATGTAAGTTCTCGGCCTTTGACGAAGCCCTATCCCCGGTGCAACGTATCTTCTATATATATAGCAGACAACGGCCTCTTATGTCACTTATCTGCATCGGCAGATGAAGTTCGCAAAGCGCACCCCTCCCCAAAAATTAGAGAGGGAATATAACTTTAACATTTACACGCCCAAATGTATACTGTTCTTTCCTACAATATTATCTTGGATTTCTTCGCTTCATTAATTACTTTTTTCTATTTTTGTCGATTTTGTAAACATGAAAGGGGGCGTGAGGCGGTGCGATGAGGCGTGTAGAGGCGATTAGCAATCGCCGGAGCGTACGTAGCCGATTCGCATGAGGGTGTTTCAGGGCAAGCGGGATCTTGCTTTTGGCTTGCGGCAATTTGTAACGTACCATTCATCCGCCTCGCCCGCCGGAGAGGTGCGTTTGCGGCAAAGTGTTTTTTCGGCAGGTGAGTTTAGAACATGGACTGTTTCCGCTTTCATAGAGCTATAAGTCACGGATTCCGCCGTTGGGTACGTCCACCGCATATACATGCCTCCTCCCCCTTGCACTTTTCTCCCGCTTCCTATATAATTTACTCGTCAAAGTTTGGAGGTGGACATGTGACAAAGCGTATGATTGTTGCGGGGGCGGCGTTGACCCTTGTTTGGATTATCTTGATGGAGCGTTTTTCTTGGGTGAACTTGGCCGTCGGAGCCGTGGTCAGCTTTGGGTGCTTGGCTCTGTTTGCCAAGTTTTTGCCGCTTTCGCAGATAGAGCATGTCAATTTTTTCAAACTCGCCACTTTCCCTTTCTATCTGATTGGGCAGATTTATCTGGCGGGATTTTATATGATTAAGGTCATCTTAACCGGCGCAACCGTGGACATTGTCACGGTAAAAACCAAGCTCCGCAACGAGGCCCTGCGTGTCATGCTGGTGGATTCGATTACACTCACCCCCGGATCCATCTTGCTGGAACTGAAGGATGAGTTGGTCACCCTCCTGTGGATACGGGACAAGCACACGCCGGGTGATGCCGAGACGGCGGACAAGCTGCTCAAGGAGCGGTTGGAACGGCGGTTGCAAAAAGCGGAAAAGGGGGAACGTTAGCGTGCGGATTGTACTTTGGATTATGTTGGGTCTGATGGCACTCTACCTGATTCCCGTTATCAAAGGGCCATCCCGTTGGGACAGGCTGTTGGGGATGAATCTGATTTCTACCAAGGTCATTGTCATCATTATCCTCTTTGCCTCGCTTTATAACACGGCTTATTTCTTGGATTTTGCCATCATCTACGCCCTGTCCGGTTTTATCGGCACGATTTTCATCGCGCTTTTCTTAGCCCAACGCAAACGGCGGGAGGGCGAGAAATAGCATGGATATTTTATACATTCTCAGCTACGTCCTCATGGGGGCAGGCGTTGCCTTTATGCTCTTTGGGGTCGTTGGCTTATTCAAATACAATCGGTTTTTCCCTCGCATCCTCGTGGCCTCGAAGATTGATACCGTGGGTGTGCTGACGCTGATTGCGGGCGTTGCACTACGGCATGGGTTCAGCTTTTTTACAGGGAAGCTTCTGCTCATCGTGATTGTCATGCTGGTGCTCAACCCATTGGTGGCGCATATTTTGGCCCGTTCGGCCTATTTGAGCGGATTTGAGATGGAAACGTCCGAGGAAGAGGAGGAGCAGGACTAGTGCTACTGTTTTTACTCATCTTGTGGATTCTTAGTGCCGTGTTGGTTCTCTTGGAGCAACGACCCTATCGGATTGTTATTTATTTCGGTATCTTCTCGCTGATTACGTCTGTGGCCTATCTGTTTCTGGGCTCACCCGACGTGGCCATGGCCGAAGCGGGGATTTCCGCGTTTACGACTATCTTTTTCCTCGTGTGTATGGAGCGGTATTATGCGGCGCGGCGGAAAGTCGGTGCGCAGGCTGATTCCGAGACACGGGCGAACACCGTTCCCGTCCGCAAACGTTTTGTGCGCATTTTGCCGGCATTATTGTTTTCTGCCGGCTTACTCGGCTTGTTTATTTGGTTCATCCCCACGGGGGAGATTTCTACCCATCTCAGAGACCAATACCTCGCCCTGTTCATCTCGGACGTGGGCGGGGAAAATGCCGCCACGGCCATCTATCTGGGCTATCGGCTGTACGACACCTTGTTCGAGGCCTTGATTCTGGTCATCGCCGTTGTGGCGGTGTCACATATGTCGTGGTTCGACGGCACCGCAATGACAGGCAGCGGACGGCGGCGGGCTGAGATCGGCCATTCCAGTATGGCTGTGTTTACCATGCGGATTATCTGCCCGATTATCCTGCTCTTCGGGGCGTATCTGTTCTTTACTGTCCACCTCACCGCCGGAGGCGGGTTCCAGGGCGGCCTCGCTGTGGCCTCGTTCTTTATCTGCCGGTATTTGATTTATGACATCTACGACATCCCCATCAAGAAGGTCATCAAAATGGAGGAACTGGTGTTTATCGGGATTACCATCGTTGCGGTTCTGGCTATCTTCTTGGGTGTGGTGGAGTTTGCGCAGATTCCCCCTGTTATCTATCTCAACACCATGAATGTGCTGATTGGTATGAAAGTCGCCTGCAGTTTCTTTATCTTGTTCTATCGCTATATCGCCATTGAGCGGGCATCGTGAGGTCTTATCTATGAATTGGTTAGAACTATTCCCCGTCGCGCTGTTTTTCATCAGTTTCTTTGGTCTGCTGATTGGGAAAACGGTGATTAAATCTATCGTGTATATCCTGCTGATGCAGACCTCTGTCATCCTGTTCTGGCTGATGCTGGGTGCCAGGCACGGCACCGCCCCGCCGATTGTGCAAGATGCGGCGTATTTGGCGAACCTCGACACCATGGCCGACCCCTTGCCGCAGGCTTTGATGCTGACAGCGATTATCATCGGCGTGTCGGTGATTGCGATTAATATCACGATGCTCAACGCGCTGTTTCGGAAGTATCACACAGCCGATTGGAAAACGCTGGATGCGATGGCGCGGGAGCAAGAGGATAACGATTCGTAGGGCGCGATGTCCTCATCGCGCCGCCCCACACGGCACACACAACGGCGCGATGAGGACATCGCGCCCTACAAAGAGCGGGGCCCCAGCCCCGCCCCTACAACCGATTGGAGCAGGTAATCCATGCTGACATTTTTCGTAATCATACCCGTATTTATCGCCGTGTTCCTCTTCGTCTTCTCCTCTGCGAAGACGGCACGGATTCTTGCGATTGGTTTTCAGGCCGCACTTACTGTTTGGGCGTTTTATCTCTTACTCCTGTGCCGTGAGGCCGAGGTCGTCACCGCCGTGGGCGACTATGCGGGCGTATTGGGCATCTTCCTGCGGGCGGATAGCTTGGCGGCGGCATTTGTGCTGCTCACGTCCGTGATTTTTCTTGTGCTGTCCATCTATGCACTGCATGAGGACAACAGCCGTCTGTTTTGGTTCCTGCTCTTTCTCTTGGAGGGTGCGCTGATTGGGCTGTTCCTCACGCGGGACTTCTTTAATATCTTCGTCTTGGTCGAGGTCAGCACAGTTGTCGTCGCCATCTTGCTCATGTACGACAGAAAACGCCGCAACATGGCCGCCGGGATGAAATTTTTGATGGTGAATATCATCGTCATGCAGTTCTACCTCTTCGGCCTCGGATACCTCTACATGCTCACGGGCGTGTTGGATATGGAAGCGGCGGCAAGCGTGATTCAAACCCTGAACCCCCGTGACCTCGCTCTCCCCTACGCACTAATTATGACCAGCATCGCCGCCAAATGCTCCCTTCTGCCGCTGCTCACGTGGCTGCCCAAGGTGAACACCATGCCCGGCGCGCGCTCGTCCATTGCGGCGATTATGTCGGGGCTGCATATCAAGAGCGGGATTTATCTGTTTATCCGCTTCCAAGAGGTATTCGGCGGGATGGCTTCGGATCTGTTCCTCGTCATCGGCGTCCTTACGGCCATCGCCGGGGTAGCGTTAGCACTGACGCAGACGGATATTAAGCTCATCCTCGCCTACAGCACCGTGGCACAGGTGGGGCTGATTATCACGGGACTGAGCGTGGGCTCTGGGTATTCCTATATGGGTGCGCTGTTCCATGTGATCAACCACGCCATTTTCAAGGTCGCGCTTTTCCTCGGGGCGGGGATGATTATTCGGCTGTATCAGACGAGGGACATCCGAAACATCCGCGGCCTTTGGCGTGGGAGCCGGATGATTTCCATCGCCACGGTTATGGCGATTTTCGGGATTATCGGCGCGCCGTTTTTCAACGGGTCAGTATCGAAATACCTGCTGGGGGCGAGCGTGTCGGGTGCCTTGGAATGGGTAATCATCCTGATTAACCTCGGGACGATTTTGGTGTTCCTCAAGTACGCCGCCATGTTCTTCGGCACACCGCCTGAGAAGTTGGAAACGTCTTCCGCTTGGCGGTGTAAGCTGGGGGCGATTTTGGGACTGGGTGCGCTTTGCCTGGGCTTGGGACTGTTCGGAGAGCAGGCGATTGCGTTTATTTTCAATGCGCAGGTATCTGTGGACGCCTTGGGATATTTGGAGAAGAGTTTGATTTTTGCGGCGAGTTTGGGTGTTGGATTTGTCTTGTATCGGTATGTGCTTGCAAAGCGGTTGGACAGCGCGCGGCCGATTTTGCAACGGCTGAAGGCTTTGGATTTTGGGTTTGGGGTGCTTTGTGCTTCTATGGGGGTGTTTTTTGCGGTGGTGTTGGTGGTTGTGGGGGTTTGGGGAGCGTAGGAAACGTAGGATTTAGGGGCGTGCAAAGCATCCCTCGCAAGCGAGGGAGCCTAAGACCAAGGACAGGGCGGCCACGCGGGGCCGCCCCTACGGAAAACCGCCGACATTGTCGGCGGTTTTTTTAATGGAATATTTTTGGAAACAACATCTTGAGCAGCCGAGACAGGCCTCCCCTGTAGCTCTCCACAACGGGTTGCCAACTTGCACAGCCTTCACAGAGGTCCGGGTCTTTGGAGATACGTACGTCTTGTTCGGTCAGGTTGGTTTGATTTAGTTCGTTCCAACATGTTAGGCAAAATTCAGCCATTTGAAAGCCCCTCTTCCATTTTTCCGACCGTTTGGCCTTCTTCGCTTCTCCATTATGCCACAAAATAGTAGCATAATGCAAGAGGTGGTGGAATGTTTTTTCAACGACTGAGAGATTTGAGAGAAGATAAAGATGTAACGCAAGAAGATATAGGTGCCCTTTTAAACTGCCATGAAGATGTCTATGGAAGATATGAAAGAGGTATCCGTGAAATCCCTGCGTGGGCTGTGATTAAACTTGCGGCCTATTATAACGTCAGCACAGACTATATTCTGGGTCTGACAGATGACCCAACGCCGTATCATCGGAATCAGCAGAAGTGAAAACAAAAAACCGCCGACACCGTCGGCGGTTTTCGCTTATCTACAACACTTTCGCCAAGAAATCCTGCAACCTTGCACTCCGCGGGTTCCCAAAGAATTCATCCGGCGGGGCCTGCTCGACAATCAAGCCCTCGTCCATAAACAGCACCCGATTCCCCACCTCACGGGCGAAGCCCATTTCGTGGGTGACCATGACGAGTGTCATGCCCTCTTTGGCAAGGTCTCCGATGAGTTCTAACACCTCACCGACCATCTCGGGGTCCAGCGCGGAGGTCGGCTCGTCGAAGAGCATGACTTTCGGCTCCATGGCGAGCGCGCGGACGATGGCGACACGTTGTTTCTGGCCGCCGGAAAGCGTCGCCGGGTATTTCTCGGCCTTATCCAAAAGGCCGATGCGCTTTAAGAGCCGATGCGCCGTCTCGCGGGCCTCCTCTTTGGAGGCTTTCTTCAGCATCACGGGAGCCAAAGTGATATTCTGCTCCACCGTGAGGTGCGGGCAGAGGTTGAAGAGCTGGAACACCATGCCCATCTTCCGGCGGTGTTGGTCAATGCCTTTCTTGAGGCATGTAATCTCTGTGCCGTCGAACCAAATTTCTCCCGCGTTTGGCGTTTCCAAGAGGTTTAGGCAACGCAAAAACGTACTCTTACCGCTGCCTGAGGGGCCGACGATGACGACTTTTTCGCCCTTTCGGATTTCCTCGTCAATGCCGCGCAGCACTTCGAGACTGCCGAAGTTTTTTCTAAGTCCTTTAACGCTGATCACTTCTACGCAACCTCCTCTCCAGCCGGCCTATAAGGAACTCCAAGAATAAGACCATAATCAGATAAATGATGGCAAGAAAAATCAGCGGCGTGGGGTCAAAGGTTCGTCCGCGGATTTGTTGCGCCGCACGGGTGACATCCGTAATCGCTATCACACCGGCCAAGGAAGTCTCCTTGAGCACAGTAATAAACTCATTGCCCAAAGCCGGCAGACTGTTTTTAATCGCCTGCGGCAGAATGATTCTGGACATCGTTTGCCGATAATTTAGCCCCAAACTGCGCCCGGCCTCTGTTTGGCCTTTGTCTACGCTCAAAATTCCGCCGCGAAAAATCTCCGAGGCATAAGCACTGGAGTTAATACCAAACGCAATGATGCCTACCAACACGCCATTGCGCACCGACACCAAAATAATGAAGTGGAAAATCAAAAGTTGCACCATCACAGGCGTTCCGCGAATGATGGTAACGAATATTTTTGTAATGCGATTGAGTATCCGCAGAATCCAGCTCGGGTTTTCTGATGCGCCGTGAAACACACGAATCACCGCCAGAAAGAAGCCAAACACTAACCCGATTATAAGGGCGAAAAATGCGATAATCAACGTATTCCCGAGCCCTTCCAGCCAGAGGGTATATCGGGCGTCGAATATAAACACACGGTTGATGACATCCCAAAGCGAGTCTATCCATCCGCCTGCTGTGCTTGTAATGGAATCAAGCAAAAAGCTCACTCCCCTTTCACGTTAAAGAAGCCGAGGGAGTGGAATCCCTCGGCTTCTTGGGATGTACATTTACCGAACTCGGACAATGATGCTCTGACCGGAGAGGAAGTAGCCCTGTGTAAAGTCTACTTGTTGCAGACGCTCTTCGTTGACGGTCATGCCCGCCATGCCGAAATCTACTTGCCCGGTTTGGACGGACAGAATGATGATATCAAAGTCCATGTCTACGATTTCGATTTGATAGCCCAAAATGTCACCGATGGCACGGGCGATGTCGGGGTCTAAGCCAACGATCTGGCCGGCTTCGATGAACTCGAAAGGTTCAAAGTCTGCGCTGGTACCCATTACCAATGTACCGTTTGGATGCTCGATGCCCGCGGGGCTCTCATAGCGGCCCAGTTCTGTGTACCCGTTTATCCAATAGTCAACCAAGCGATCCAGCGTGCCGTCTGCACGGAGTTGGTCAAGTGCCTCATTGAACAGGGCGGTGTAGGGGCTGCCGAGTTGCAAAGAGATGCCGTAATACTCATGCGTCAGCCGCTCATCAAGCTGTCTGATGCGGCCCTCATTGCGGGCGACAAAGCTTGCGCCGGGGCTCTCGTCCAAGATGACTGCGTCCACATGCTCGGACAGCAGGGCTTGAATGACATCTACGTTGGAATTGTAGATTACAATCTCCGCATCCGGGAAGTTCGCGCTAGCGAAGTCATGACCCGTTGTGCCGTTTTGTACGCCGATGCGCACACCCTCTTGCTCTAAATCGGCCGGGGTGTTGATTTCGATCCCGTCATCGTCACCGCCGCAGGCCACAAGACCGAAGACCAGTACCAAAACCAGAAGTAATGCCAAAATCTTTTTCATTTTTTCTCCTCCTTGATGGAATGTTGGATTATTATACACTTTGGGCATTTAAAATGCAAGAGGTATTGCCGAACTTGTGTTTGATAAATTTCCTGAACGTATCGTCCAGTTCTACAAGCATCGCCATCAATTCCTCTATCGGACGCGCGAAATCACTTGTAACCCACGCCCCGACCACGCCCAAGCTGCCGGAGAGGAAAAATTGAGCGTAGGGCTCCAGTTCTTCATCCCTTGCATTTGCGAGGTCATATTCCCTGCGCCAACAGACTATACAGGATGTTTTGAATAAGCCTGAGATTTGATTGAAAAACGTGCCGTTTGCATGTTTCCCCAATATCAAACGGCACATCTTCTTGTTGTCGGCGATGTATCGGAATAACACGCCGAAGAATACCTTTGTGTCCAGTTTGTATTCCGCAGAGAGAATCTCGCTGACTTCCAGCAATACCATGTCCTCCATCTGCTTGTATAAATCATAAATATCCTTGAAGTTTGCATAGAACGTCGAGCGGTGTACATCTGCTTTGTCGGTCAACTCCCGTACTGTGATTTGTTGTATGTTTTTTTCCGTCAGCAGCTCCGCAAGCCCTTCCCGCAGGGCCTTTTTGGTTTTTCTGACACGTCTGTCCTCTTTTATCATGAGCTCACTCCTCCCTGCCCGACAAACGCGCGGGCATCCGTCTGTTGCAAGACGATTTTGTATCAAATTGATTGTTGATAGCCATACATTTGTCTATTATAATATATGGTGTCGCAAAAAACAACACGGGAGGGCGAGTTTATGCTTATGCTCTATTTTTCGGGTACGGGGAATTCAAGATACATCGCCGAATTATTCTGCGGACAGACGGACGCCGCATGTCATTCCATCGAAGAAAAGATTGACTTTAAAGTCTTGATAGACGCAGAAGATGTAATCGGGTTTTGCTATCCTGTGTACTTTTCAAGCGTACCGAAAATGATGCGCGCGTTCGCGGCAGAGCACATGGAGGCACTCAAGGGCAAACAAGTGATTATTTTTTGCACGCAATTTATGCTCTCTGGTTACGGGAGCAGGAAGTTTGTGTTTCTGTTTCCAAAAGGCCACGTAGACGTGATTTATACGGCACATTTCTTTATGCCGAACAATATGCCCGATGTACCTGTGTTGCCGATTTCAAGCGATAAAGGAATCGAAAAGTCTCTTGCAAGGGCAGAGAAGAAAATGGAGACCGTTTGCCGTAATATCCGAGACGGAAAAGTCAAAAAACGCGGATTTTCTCCCGCGGCTCATTTATTGGGCTTATTGCAGTCCACATCTATGGGAGCCATGGAGCGGCGGGCGAATCGGGCGGTCAGCATAGATAGCGATTGCACCAAATGCGGCCTGTGTCTTACAATTTGTCCGATGGATAATTTTTCTATGGATGCGCAGGGCGTACGGCACAATCATAATTGTACGATGTGCTACCGTTGTATCAATGTGTGTCCGGAAAAATCAATTAGTGTACTCTTGTCCGGGAAGATAAAGCGGCAGTATCAGGGAATACCATCCTTGCGAGGAGGCAGTCATGGATAAGACGGCGTTAATCACAGGCTCAACAAGCGGTATCGGGAAGGCCTTTGCGGATAAATTGGCATCAGAGGGCTACAACCTGATTTTGGTGTCGTTGGATGCCGAAAAGCTCCGAATACAGTCGGGTATGCTGGCTGAAAAATATGATATCACCGTTTCGATTGTGTCATTGGACTTAGCAAAACCCGGTGCGGCAGAGCGCGTGTTTGATGCGGTGAGCGAGATGGGCTTATCCGTACAGGTTTTAATCAATAACGCAGGCTTTGCCGAAGCCGGACACTTCTTGGAAACAGACATGCAAAAAGAAGCGGAAATGGTGCATCTCCACGCGATATTCACAACGGAAATGATGAAGCTGTTTTTGCCCGGCATGGTGGAAAACGGGTATGGACGTGTATGTAATCTCGGTTCGATTGCCTCTTACATCTCCTGCCCTTATGAGGCGGTGTATGCGGCGACAAAGGCTTACATCCTATCCGTTTCCAAGGCCATCGGTGCCGAGCTGAAAGGCAGCGGCGTGTCAATTACCACCCTCTGCCCCGGTGCGACTGAGACGGCGTTTGCCGAAAAAGCGAAGATGGAAGATGCCCTGCTGTTCAAACTGTTTGTGATGGACGCTGACAAGGTTGCCGCCATCGGGTACAAAGCAATGATGAAAGGGAAGCCGATCGTGGTTGCCGGCGGGTACAACAAGCTTTTGGTATGGTCCTCCAAAATTACGCCGCCGGGTATTCTGAACGCTGTGACGAAGAAGATGTTGGCTACATCGTAGGGGCTAGTGAATGCGCACTTTCACCTCCCAAAACACGTGATATGAAGAACAAATTTTTGTTTGGAGCGGCATTTCAGCCTTTAATCTGCGGTAACAAATAATCAGCCGAAGCATACTATGGCCAAAAGCCATAGGGAGATTAAAAAATGATTACCGAACAACAATATGTCGTGCAATCGCTGGAATTACATCTGTTTTTTGGCCGGATTATGAAAGAGCATTCCATCTTTTTGGAGGCGGGTTTCCCGCCGTCTGAGCCCGCATTCAGCAAAATAGCGGCGCACTACAAAAGTCAATTCGAGGACGTGCTGCACCGTGCCGTCCAATTGGGAAACGGTGTCGTTCGGCCCGCTGTGGTATCCTCGGGTGTACTGGTTACGGCCTACACCTCGGGCGCAGAGAAACAGACGCAGGACTTGACGGGCATCGTCATCAACCGAGACATTACCGAGGCGGAAGCCTGTCTCTCCGGGGATGCCGCGCCGCAGATAACACCTGCGCTGACACAGCAGGTCAAACAACTGAATGTGCAGGTCGGGCCTTTGCTCAGCGGGCTGATTGATTTTAAAACGAGCATTCTGGAACATGTTTTGTCATGCCGCATGTTTACGGGCAACTACCCCCTGCTGATTGACCACATCAGACGTGAGGCGAAGCTGTACAAGAGCCACCTGACCGCACTTGAACGCGGGCAAAACCCGAATGACACGCTGCAGGAGACGGAACTCTTCTGGGACCAAATCATGATGGAACACGCCCTGTTCATCCGAGGCCTGCTCGACCCGAGCGAGGCGAATTTGATTCAGACGTCAGATGGTTTTGCGCATGAATATGCCGATTTGATGCGAGAGGCCAAGGCGGCGACAGATGCGACGATTGCTAGTGTGAGGGATAAGACCTTGCAGGAGACGGTGAAATACCGTGATTTCAAAGAGGCGGGGATGAAAGGGATTACAGGGTGTGAGATACGCAGCATTATTTTGCCTCTGCTGGCAGACCATGTGCTGCGGGAGGCGAATCACTATATTCGCTTGTTGCGAGAGTTTGGGTAGTATATGACGGCAAAAGATAGCGGCTACACTTTTTTAAAGTGTGGCCGCTGTCTCCGTCGTGCGTTATCACTCCCACAATAAGCACAACTTATCCTCTGCATCAGCATATTCGCATCGCAAATCATGGTGCAACCCCCTATTTTCATGGTATAATAACCACTACACGGTTATTATACGGGTATTCAAATCACTTTTCTCCCCGCCTCCGGCGGGAGCCGAAACGTATGATGTTTACAGCATGAATTTTGACCTAATTCATGCTATAATAGCCCAAAGGAGTTGATTCACCCATGGCGCACACAATTACAGAATCTTGTATCGGTTGCACACTATGCCAAAAAGTCTGCCCCGTCTTCGCTGTCACGGGCGAGCTGAAAGAGCGGCACACCGTCAATGCCGTCCGTTGCGTCGATTGCGGCGTCTGCGGGCGCATATGCGCAAAAGGCGCGGTGCTCGACAGCGGCGGCAAGGCCACGGAACGGGTAGCACGAAAAGAGTGGGGGAAACCCTATATCGATGAAGCTCTGTGCAGTGCTTGTCTCATCTGCGTTGATGCCTGCGGCCTGAACTGTTTGAAGATTTCACGGCCGACTTATCAGGGTGACATCAATGCCTGCGCCTATCTGGCTGACAGTAAGGCCTGTGTCGGTTGCGGCATCTGTGCCGATGCCTGTCCGCTCCGGTGCATCCGGGTGAGAAAGGCGGGAACCGCATGAGATTGCCGAACTATGCCTACATAGACCTCAGCACCGGGACAGTCAAAGACTATCCCATCTCTAAGGAGCTGTTTACGCAGTACATGGGCGGCAAAATCTTGGGGGCGAAGCTGCTGTATGACCTGCTCCCCGCAGGGACAGACCCGCTCGCGCCCGAGAGTATCGTTATCATCAACACGGGACCGGCCAACGGGACGGGTGCGCCGTCCTCCAGCCGCTTTAACATGAGCTTCAAGAACGTACTGACGGGCGGGATTGCGTCTGCCAACTGCGGCGGCCGGTTCGGCGTGATGATGAAAAAAGCCGGGTATGACGGCATTATCCTCGCGGGGAAGGCTCCTATCCTCTCCGCCATCGAAATCGTGGACGGTGCCATTTCCATCCGCGACGCCTCGGCCTATGCGGGCATGGACTCTGAGGAGACGCAGGAACAATGGGTGCGGCATTGGGGCAAGCTGGTCATCGGCCCGGCGGGCGAGAATCTCGTCCGCTACGCCTGTGCCGTCTCTGGGGAACGGGTCGCGGGGCGTTGCGGAGCGGGTGCCGTGTTGGGGGCGAAGAATATCAAAGCCATCGCGGCCTACGGCACACAAAAAGCGGAGGTGCAAAATCGGGAGAAGTTTGACCCCTACGTCAAAAAATGGGTCAAATTCCTGAAATCGCATCCGATGACGGGCAAGTCTCTCCCTTTGTACGGCACGGCGGGCCTCGTGAGTAGTGCCAACGCCTCGGGTGTCCTGCCGACACGGAACTTCCAAAAGGGGCGGTTTGAACACCACAGGCACATCAGCGGCGAGACTTTTGCAGAGCAGCATCTGACTCGCAACAGCGGGTGTGTGAGCTGTCCGATTCGCTGCGAACGCCGTGTGATGGTGAACGGCAAAGAGGTCAAGGGCGCGGAATTTGAAACGGTGGGCCTGTTTGGCTCTAACATTGAAAATCACGATTTGGCGTGGATTAACGAGATTAATTATCACGCGGATTTGTTGGGCATGGACACGATTTCCCTCGCCGGGACGCTGGCCTTCGCCATGGAACTGCAGGAAAAAGGCATGGCCGATCTCGGCGTCTCTTTCGGTGACAAGGATAATCTCTTAGATGTCATCGAAAAAATCGCCCGGCGCGAGGGGATTTACGGCGACCTTGCTAATGGGAGCAAGTGGCTGGCCGAAAAGTACGGCGGCACGGAATTTGCCATCCATGCGAAGGGTCTTGAACTTGCGGCGTATGAGCCGCGCAACTCTGTCGGCATGGGGCTGGGCTATGCGACGTCCAACCGGGGCGGCTGTCACCTAAACGGCGGATATCTTGCACTTTTGGAATCCATCGGCGTGCTCACGTTGGATAAGCACACGCCGAAAGGCAAGCCGGAGCTTTGTGTCATGTTCCAAAATCTGATGGAGGCCGTATCGGCGGCGGGGTTTTGTCTGTTCACCACGCATACGGCCGTCCCGGCGGGGCTTTTCAAGTTGGGCTCCATGCACCGGATGACGAAATTTGTGAGCAAGGCACTGATCGGCTCCCGTTTTTTGCTTCGGCCGCTCTGGTGGTGCCTGCCCTGGCTTTTGCCTGTGAATCTCATGCACCTGATTCCCCACTCTAAGGCCTACGGGCTGATGACTGGGCAGCGGATGACTGCGGGGAAGTTTTTGCAAATCGGCGAGCGTGGGTTTAACATCGAGCGCATGTTTAATCTGCGAGAGGGCCTCACGGCGGTGGATGATGCGCTCCCCACCCGTCTGACGGATGTGCCGCAGGAGGCGGATGTGCCGGAATCCGTCGTTCCGCTCGCGGCGATGCTACCCCGCTATTACAAAGTGCGCGGCTGGGACAAAAATGGCGTGCCGAAACCGCGCAAGCTGAAGCAGTTGGGGGTGCGGTAGTCATGGTGAAACTGGTCTACCACGGGGAGTTGCGGCATGTTGTCGGAGTTGCCGAGGAGGACATCGACGCGGATACGATAAAAGACGTGTTTCGGCATATTTCGGATACATACGGCAAAGAGGCTTGCGGCATGGCGAAAAGCGGGTTGGTTGCTTTGAATGAGAAACGGGTTACGGGTGTGAGTGTTCGCATTCCTGCAGGTAGTGTGGTTGGGTTTTATTCATTTTGTTCGGGGGGGTAGTGTGGGGTTCCATATCCGCCTGTAGTGTACAGTCATCTGCAATGGGGAGAACGAACTGTATTCGCCCGACAAGGACTATGTTTCTGTTGCGACAGATAATGAATCGTTTTTATATTACGGAGGGAGGCAATTATTGTTATGTTCGTCAGGGTTTTCGACAGTCAACGAAATATTTATTTTAAATCAGAAGTCTACGCCATAATAAATTCCGGTTGGTATGAAAAACGACTGGTCGTCTTTTCGACTGATGATGGCAGTTATTTTAAGTTTTTCGATTATATTGATAAAAGTGATCCCAAACACAAGGTGCTAATAAACACGATTACATCCAATGGATTTGGCTCTACGTCTGAATGGATACGCAAGGACAGCAATGATGTTGATAAAAAACTTGAAGAGTATGCAAGGCTGCCGGATGATATTCGTTTTTTTGAATATAAGGGCCATGCTTGGATTTATGAAAACATATCATTATTGACTAAGCTTTTAAAAGGCGATATGGTATCAACAAAGGGTTATAAACATCAAATATTCACTTCCAATGCTCGTCAATCGGATGATTGGAATTACGTTGACAAGCAACAAGACATTGACTTCATACTTGAGCAAACCGGCGGATTTCACGATAGCGTACTTAAAAAACTGGATTATATAAGCGGTTCCTATGTGGACGATAAAAACCAAATGTATTGTATGGATAACATTAAGCAAGTATCAATGTGGTTTGACAGTCAATGGTGTCGCCCTATAGAGATGGTTTTTGAAAGTGTAATCGCGTTGAATTTACGACCTTATTCGGATAATGAAACATCGTTCCTTTTTGATGCAGCATTATTTGTGCAAAATGAAACCATCTTTTTCTTCGATTCACGAATTGATGCGATTGATAGAAATTATGATGGAACATGGATAGAGGCGTATGGGCTGCGGTGGCGATTTTGCGATTAGAATTCCACACAAAATAAGCATTTCTACATTTGGAGTGTGCCCCGTTCCGTGTCTCGCAAGGGGCATTTTCTAAACCAAAACGTGCGGGCGCGCAATGCGCGCCCCTACATTGGGTTGGTGTTTTTTTGTAGGGGCAGGGTTCCATCCCTGTCCGTTCGTTTCTTCTTGTTAAAACGTTGAGTTTCGCCTCGCCGGCGGAGGGTGTTTGCGGATCCAACTCCAAAATCAGTACCACCACTTGAAGTGGTGATTTCTTGAGCTAAAGCCTAACGAAAAAAGGGCGCCCCTGTGCGGCCGCCCTTACCATTTAATACGCAATCCCCCAAATCACCATCGTATCCGACGGCTTGCCGCACACCAGACACGTCTCCTCTATCCGCTCCTGCTCGAAAGGGATGTTGCGGGAGGTGATGGCGTGGTCGGTCTTGAGTTTTTCCTCACAGGCGACGTCGCCGCACCACATGGCTTTGACGAAGCCGCCTTTGTTCTCGATGATACTTGCCGCCTCTGCCGCCGTCTGTGCGGGGAAGATGTGGGCGTCGAGATGGGCTTTGGCTTTGTCGTACAGGCCCTGTTGGATGGATGCAAGGGCTGTCTCTACCGCTGTCTCCAGTTCGTCCAGCGAAACCGTCTGCTTTTCGCCGCCTGCGCGGGGGGCGAGAATGCACTGGTTTGCCTCAATGTCACGCGGCCCCATCTCCAAGCGGAGGGGGACGCCTTTCATCTCGTATTCGGCAAATTTCCAACCGGGGCTTTGGTCGGAGCTGTCGAGCTTGGCACGGACGCCCGCCTGTTTGAGACGTTCCAACAACAACGCCGCCCGCTCCAACACGCCCTCTTTGTGCATGGCGATTGGGATGATGACGACTTGAATCGGCGCAACTTTCGGCGGGAGAACGAGGCCGGAGTTGTCGCCGTGGGTCATGATGAGCCCACCGATCAGTCGGGTAGATGCACCCCAGCTGGTCTGATGGCAATGCTGAATTTTATTGTCTTTGTCGGTGAATGTGATATCGAATGCTTTCGCAAAACCGTCACCGAAGTAATGGCTGGTTCCGGCTTGGAGGGCTTTGGTGTCGTGCATCATGCACTCGATGGAGTAGGTGTCCATCGCCCCGGCAAATTTTTCCTTTTCGGTCTTCTGGCCTTTGATGACGGGCATGGCGAGCCAGTTCTCGGCGATGTCGGCGTAAACGTCCAGCATTTGCAGCGTCTCGGCACGGGCTTCTTCCTCCGTGGCGTGGACGGTGTGTCCCTCTTGCCAGAGGAACTCCCTGTGGCGCAGGAAAGGACGGGTCGCCTTCTCCCAGCGCAGGACGCTGCACCATTGATTGTAGAGCTTCGGCAAATCCCGCCACGAGCGGACAATACGGCTGTAGTGGTCGCAAAACAGCGTCTCCGATGTGGGACGGATGCAGAGCCGTTCCGTCAGCTCTTCGCTGCCGCCGTAGGTGACCCAGGCGACTTCGGGCGCAAAGCCGTCTACGTGGTCTTTCTCTTTTTGCAACAAACTCTCCGGGATGAGCACGGGCATGGACACGTTCTCGTGACCCGTGGCTTTGAACTTGTCGTCCATGGCACGTTGGATGTTCTCCCAAAGTGCGTACCCATAGGGCCGCACGACGTAGAAACCCTTTACGCCGGAGTAATCAATCAGCTCCGCTTTTTTTACCACGTCGGTATACCACTGGGCGAAGTCTACCTCCATGTCGGTGATTTGTTCGACTTGTTTGTCTTTGGCCATGATGGGGCCTCCTTTTGCTGTCGTAGGGGCGGATTCCATATCCGCCCGATCATGAATGAGGTGCGGGGCGGATATGGAATCCGCCCCTACAATTGGGTTAAATCCATTCTATATTGGAACATATTGTCTGTCAAGAGCAGTATACTGAGAAAAACCACAAGATACGGAGACTTTGACATGAACGATGCGAATTTTTACTGCAAACCCGCGCAGGGTGAGCGGATTGAAACGAAGTTGGAGCTTGCACCTGATATCTCCGCCGCCATCCACGGCGTGGTGTCGGACACGGAGGGAGCGGCAATCGGCGGGGCCTTGGTGCTGCTGTTCCGGGTGGATGAGCAAACGGACAAAGCGCATACACTCATCGCCCAAATTGTCACGGATGCCGAGGGGCATTTTGCATTCGGCGGCTTGGATGGCGATGTGTTATATCGGGTGAAAGTGTTTCGGCGGTGCGGAACGGGGCGGGTGTTGGATGTCTAGTCTTCGGACGGATATCGGAAACTCTCTAGAAACTCGATGACCTGTTCCGGGGCAATATCCTCTTTCATATTGATGCGGTACATCAAAAACAGGCTGTCCGCGTCACCTCGGCGAATCGTGTTTATGCCCGCATGCGTGGACAGCGTCACGCGGACACCGAGTTCCCGCAGCATGTCCTCCGTCTCCGTCGTGTAGAGGCCGTGGGGATAGGCATAGGTGGTGACACGCGTACCGAGTGCGTCCTCTATCGCTTGCCGCAGAGTATTAAAGTCCGCGATAAAGGCCGCACGATAGTCGGCATCGCTCTCGCCTTCCCGTTGGAGTACGCCTGTTCGGAAGGTCTCGGGCGGCTCGAATCGGCTTGACTGGTGCATGTCGTGGGAGTGGTGCTGAATTTGAATAACACCCGCCTCTACCCAAGGCCGCGCCTCTGCAAAACTGAAATGCGGGATAATGGGGTCCCCCGTGCGCCAATGCGCATCCCGCCCGCGGGATACGCCGATGACGTTAATGGTGGCCTGCATCCCGAGTTCTTCCAAAATCGGAGCGGCGATTTCGAGGTTACTGCGATAGCCGTCGTCGAAAGTGATGACGACAGCCCGCTCCGGCAGGGGTGCGCCGTCATCGACGAATGCGATTAGGTCGTCAAAGTTAACCGTCTCAAAGCCCGCGTCCCGCAGGGCCTCCATCTGCGCACGAAAGGCCTCGCGGGAGATGATGTAGGCGTTGTCCTCGACCGCCTCTTCCGCGAGGTGGTGGTACATGAGAATGATAACCTCTCGGCTCTCTGTCCGAAACGCATGGCGCAAGGCAAAAGGCAGCGCGGCAAGCAGGAGTGCACCTACTATACAGAGGATGAAACGACGTTTTATTTTGCGTTTTTCCATATTACAGTTCCACAATATGCGCCGCGCCCTTACCCGCTGCGCACTTCGCCTCTCTGTCGTGGCAAGTGAACAGAATAACCTGCCGCTCGGCCGCGATGTCTTGCAGAAGCGACAGCGCGTCCCGCATCCGCCCCTCATCGAAGCTGACGAGGGCATCGTCCAATATGATGGGGCAGGCTTTCTCCGCCGGGAAGGTGAGGTCACAAATCGCAAGGCGCAGGGCCAGATAAATCTGGTCTACCGTGCCGCCGGAGAGATAGAGGATGTCCCGTGCCACGCTCTCCCCCGCACGCTCTGCGCTGGGGGTGAGATTTTTGTCGAAGACGACACGCTTATACTGCCCGCCGGTGAGCTTATCTAAGTAATGCCCCGCCCGCTGACCCAACATGGGCGAGAAGCGTGCGGTAATTTCACTATCGGCCTCGGCGAGAACTTCCATCGCGAGCCCCAATGCCTCGTGCTGGAGGGTGAGGTCTTTCAGGCGGCTCTCCATGATGCCGCGCTTTGCGCCGAGAATCAGCGGGTCACCCAATGCACGGACTTCGCCTAGTGCCACGCCGTAACTGCTTTTGATGAGGTCGAGATCTTTCTCGGTTCGCTTGAGCTCGTAGACCGTCTCGCTCTTGGTGCGCAGGGGTATTTCAAGACCGTCATCCGGGATTGGCTCTGTGGGGTCGCCGTCGTATCCCGCGGCGAGAGTTTTATAGAGGTGGGCGGCGGATACCCGTTCGGTATTCGCGGCATCTAAGCGGTCTATCACCTTACTCATCTCCATGAGCGCGGTGCGGGCGGCGGCGATGTCTTCCACGTCGGGGGCGAAGGTCTTGACTTCCCGCTCGAACTCTTCCTTGACAGTCTGCATCTCCGCTTTGACCGCCTCACAGGCAAACTCTGCCTCACGCAATACGTTTTCCCGCTCCCCGGCTTTGCCGCAGAGCATCCGATAGTCTTCCAGTTCCGTCATCAAATCTTCTATGTTGCTCACACGAAAGCGAACGAACGCCTCGCCCCGCCGTTTCTCCGCGTCTTTGGCAATACGCCACCGCCGAAAGAGCTTTGCGCCGATGAACGCCTCACCGAAGAGAGCAAGGCCGAACACACCGAGCGCGGGGACGGGCCAAAACGGAATGGCGGGGAAGTCTCCCACCAGAGCCGCCGCTAAAGAGGCCAATGCGGCCACGGGCAGGATTGCCAGCGGGATGGTGTATTTTTGTCGGTTGAAGGCAGAGGTCTCATCGGCCTCGATGCTCGCCTTTTCGGCCTGTTCCGCCATCTCTTTGGCTTCGTCTAAGGGCCGTCCGGCGAAACTGGTATCTTTTTTCTCCTCATGGATGAGTTCCAAGTCCCGCTGCGCGCTTTCTTTCTCGGATTTGGCCTCGTTATAGCGCATACTGAGGCCGCTGAGTTTGTCGTATCCGACTTTGGCCGCGTCAATGCGTTCACGGCTGACCTCTTTGCCCTCGGGTGCGGCCTGTTTGCGCAGGACATCGAGTTCTATGTCCAAGGCTTGCAGTTTATCTCTCGCATCGAATATGTTCTGCCGCGCCTTACGGCGTTCGAGTTCGACGTGCGCCGCCTGTTCCGTGCGGAGTTCTTTTGCGCGCGCCATGGCACGGTCTAAATCCAAACTGACCTCATTGTAGGCCACGGAGGCATCTTGCAGTCGGGCGAGCGTCTGGTCAAGGGCGGCAAGCTCGGCCTCTAAGGTCGGGATTTGCCCCGACTTGTTGTGGCGGCG
This sequence comes from Oscillospiraceae bacterium, assembly GCA_009780235.1. Classification (GTDB taxonomy): domain Bacteria; phylum Bacillota; class Clostridia; order Oscillospirales; family Oscillospiraceae; genus WRAB01. The sequence continues at coordinate 796 of WRAK01000018.1, read as the reverse complement.
TTTGCGGTGCCATGTGCCGAGGATGCTCGCCGTGTCCCGATACGAAAGCCCCTCCTCCCCGGAGGAGACGAGGGCGGCGATACGCTGTTCGAGCTGTCCTGTCTGGGCCACTTTCAGCCCCGCCTGACGGATGAATGCGCTGCGGACGAAGACCGCCTCAGGTACGCCCGTCAGCGTCTCGCCCAAATTCTCGTGCATAAGCGCGATGACCTCTTCGCCCGTACCGCTGTAACGGACGTCCAAGCGTTTCATGGGATACGGTCCCAAGGCAGTCCGCTGGATGGCGATGGCGCGGCCGTCCTCGGTTTCGACTTCCATGATGCCCTCCATGGCCTGTCCCGACCACGGCTGATACTTGGCCTTTTCGGGCAGGAAGCCGTCGCTCTTGCGCTCTGCGGTATTGATGCCGTAGAGCATGGCACGGATGAAGGCGCACCATGTGCTCTTCCCCCGCTCGTTGGGGCCTTGGATGATGTTCAGGCCGGAGTCGAGGGTGAGGCGTTTGTTTTGGAGTGCGCCGAAGGAGGCGGACAGGCGTTTCATTTTCATGGTTTGGTGTACCTCCGAGATTCGGATGTGGGGGGGAGTGGATGCCATCCCTACGGGATTGGTTGAAACCGAAACGTGCGGACGCGCAATGCGCGCCCCTACATTGGGTCGGTGGGTTTCTATGATGTGGCTACATACCTATAAGCCGCACAGGCTCCTTTCCCAAAGGAGCTGTCGGCGCAGCCGACTGAGGATTCATTTTTGCAATGTCGGCGGTAGGGGATACAAATCCTCCGTCAGGCTGTGC
>WRAK01000017.1 GCA_009780235.1 Oscillospiraceae bacterium | reverse complement strand
GACAGCGGGACACCTGCGCAGGTTAGTGAGCCGGGGCCCTGGCGTAGTGTTTCGGCGGGCGCACGTCATACCGTGGGTATCAAGGAGGACGGCACGCTCTGGGCTTGGGGTGAAAATGCCCAAGGAGCAATTGGGCAAGGCAACGTCAACAGCCCCAGTCAATATGACACGCCGCAACAGGTGCCGGCTGCAAGCGGGAATACCTGGCTGGCTGTTTCGGCGGGCGGCTATTGGGACGGCGTAGGTCTCTCGTATGGTGGCCACACCATCGGTATTCAGTCTGACGGCAGTCTCTGGGCTTGGGGTTGGAACCAATCCGGTCAGGTTGGCAATGGTACAATCACCTCGGGAAGCCCCTACGGTATAGGTACACCTACAAACATTACTCCGGCAGGCACCGCGTGGAGCAACGTATCAGCGGGCAGTTGGAGTTCCTTAGCCATTGACTCCGGCGGTACGCTCTGGGGCTGGGGCGCAAACGGGAACTACCAGCTCGGTCTCGGTGCGATGGGCGACCAAGACACACCGCAACAAATCAGTACGGCTACAAATTGGCAAAGCGTATCGGCCGGGCGGTATCACGTCATGGGAATCCGTACGGACGGCACCCTTTGGGGCTGGGGGGAGAACGATGAGGGCTGGCTGGGTAACGGCACGACCGCTACCAATCAAACGCCGCTCCAAATCGGAACAGATACAAACTGGGTTTCCGTCTCTGCCGCTTGGTACCACACGGCAGCCGTCAAGGAGGACGGCAGTCTGTGGACGGCAGGCAGCAACGGCGCACTCCAGCTCGGGAACGGCGACACCACTACGGGGAACGATGTATATGTTTTCTCGCTTATCCAAGCCGCAATCGCCATTGTGACACAGCCAACGGATGTCACGGTTACGGCGGGGCAAATCAGCGGCAGTCTGTCCGTAGAGGCTATCGGGTCGCTCACTTCGGGCGGCCTCAGCTATCAATGGTACAGCACCCCGGACGGCACCGTGGGCAGCGGGGTTGCAATCACCGGCGAAACGAACGCCGACTTTACGATTCCCACCACCCTGACCGCGGGACTGTATTACTACTATGCGGTCATCAGCGGTGCCGGAGCGGATGCGATGACATCACAGGTGGCCACGGTGACGGTGACAGATGCGCCCACCTATGGCATTACGTTGAATCCCGCTACCGACTTCGACTTCGGTACAGTCATTGTCGGCTATGCGTCGCAGACGCCGTATTCGGTGACAATCAACAACACCGGAAACCAAGCGACAGGCGCGCTCACCATTGCATTGAGCGGTACGGACGCGGGTTCCTTTACGCTGAGTGCGACGGCTATTACCGATATCGCTGTGGGCGGTAGTGACAGCTTCACCGTTGTGCCAAATGACGGCCTCGCGGCGGGGGCGTATACCGCTACGATCACAGTATCAGGCGGGAATAGCATCTCTGCGATGTTCAACGTGACATTTACGGTGCAAGCTGTGCCCACCTATGGCATTACGTTGAATCCCGCTACCGACTTCGACTTCGGGACGGTCAACGTTGGCTATGCGTCGCAGACGCCGTATTCGGTGACAATCAACAATACCGGAAACCAAGCGACAGGCGCGCTCACCATTGCATTAAGCGGCACGGACGCGGGTTCCTTTACGCTGAGCACGACGGCTATTACCGACATCGCCGTGGGTGGTAGCGACAGTTTTACCGTGGTGCCGAATGACGGCCTTGCAGCGGGTGCGTATACCGCTACGGTCACAGTATCAGGCGGGAACGGTATCTCGGCTACATTCAACGTGACGTTTACCGTAGATGTGGCGACGTATGGGATTTCGCTTGACCAAAGCGGTACCTATACATTCCCGGCGGCGATGGAGAACTACACAACCGCACCCGGGCTTACCGTGACGGTTACCAACACCGGCAATCAGGCAACGGGCGACCTTACTGCGGCACTCAGCGCAGGCGGTACAAGCAGCTTTGAGCTGAGCACGGTCACCATCCCCGGTTTGGCGGCGGCGGGTGATACGACCACATTTACGGTTGCACCGTCGGTCGGGTTGGCTGCAGGTACCTACACCGACACCGTTACGATATCGGGCGGGAACGGTATCTCCGCTACATTTAACGTGAGCTTCACCGTGACCGCTCAGCCCGCATACGGCATTACGCTGAATCCCGCCGGGGACTTTGACTTTGGTACAGTCATTGCCGGCTATGCGTCGCAGACGCCGTATTCGGTGACAATCAACAACACCGGAGACCAGGCGACGGGTGCGCTCACCATTGCATTGAGCGGCGCGGATGCGGGTTCCTTTATACTGAGCACGACAGCCATCACCGACATCGCTGTAGGCGGTAGCGACAGCTTCACCGTTGTGCCGAATGACGGCCTCGCAGCGGGAGCGTATACCGCGACTGTTACGGTATCGGGCGGGAACGGTATCTCCGCTACATTCAACGTGACGTTTACCGTAGATGCGGCGACGTATGGAATTTCGCTTGACCAAAGCGGTACCTATACATTCCCGGTGGCGATGGAGAACTACACAACCGTGCCCGGGCTTACCGTGACGGTTACCAACACGGGCAATCAAGCGACGGGTGCGCTCACCATTGCATTGAGCGGCACGGATGCGGGTTCCTTTATACTGAGCACGACAGCCATCACCGACATCGCTGTGGGCGGTAGCGACAGCTTTACCGTGGTGCCGAATGACGGCCTCGCGGTGGGGGCATATACCGCGACTGTTACGGTATCGGGCGGGAACGGTATCTCCGCCACTTTTGACGTGAGCTTCACCGTGACCGCTCAGCCCGCATACGGCATTACGCTGAATCCCGCTACCGACTTTGACTTCGGTACAGTCATTGCCGGCTATGCGTCGCAGACGCCGTATTCGGTGACAATCAACAACACCGGAGACCAAGCGACAGGCGCGCTCACCATTGCGTTGAGCGGCACGGATGCGGGTTCCTTTACGCTGAGCATGACAGCCATCACCGACATTGCCGTGGGCGGTAGTGACAGCTTCACCGTGGTGCCGAATGACGGCCTTGCAGCGGGTGCTTATACCGCTACGGTCACAGTATCGGGCGGGAACGGTATCTCCGCTACATTTAACGTGACGTTTACCGTGACAGATACGGGGGCTCCGCCTTTCCTTGATACTGTCGGCCACTGGGCCGATAGAAACGGCAGTATTGCCTTTGCCTATAATCAGGGTCTCATGTTGGGGACATCGGCAACTACCTTTGAGCCGGACGGGGATTTGACCCGTGGGGCGGCGGTTACCATCCTCTATCGCATGGCGGGCGAGCCGTCGGTCACATTCAGCCCGGTGTTTACGGATGTGCCGGACGGTCAGTGGTATAGTGCGGCCGCTGTTTGGGCGAACCAGACCGGCCTTGTGCAGGGCTACGGCGGTCTCTATCGGCCGAATGATCCTGCAACGTTCCAAGAACTCGTGACCATGTTCTATCGCTTTGCCGCCATGACGGGTCACGACGTAACGGTCCCGCCCGGATTTGCACTCACGGCCCCGGATGCCGATTTGATAGCCGGTTGGGCGCAGGAGGCCATGCTCTGGGCGAACTACAACGGGATTATCATCGGCTCGCCCGACGGGACGTTAAATCCGCTCAAACCTGCAAACAGAGCAGAAGCCGCGACGATTCTGATGCGATTTATGGCATAGGCTGCGGTTGTACTTGCAAGCAAAAAGAAGCCGTCGGTACCCACCGACGGCTTCCTCTCTATATAGCTGAAGATTGACTTTTCCGATATGCCTCATTCACCCGTTTTACATGCCAAAAACCTTTGATATCCTTATTCGGATAATCCAGCATACTGATAATTACCATCTCTTCCAGCGTGATGACAAACACGGCCGCTAATAAAAATACGATGTAGGCGTTGACACCCGTGTGGCCGCCGAAGATGAAGTATAGGATGGCACCGATAAACAAAATCATGGCGAGGATTTTGTTTGAGATGGTATGTAAAAAGAATACTTTGCGATGTTTGATGAGGCCGGGGATTGCGGACATCAGTTTGAAAGTGAGTGCGCCCAAGATGGCGAACCAGAGCCAGCCCCATAAATCCATGGCGGGCATAATAAAGAACACGGTGACGATGACCATAAGCATATCGGCGATACTGTCCAGTTCTGCGCCGAGGTTGCTGTGTGCGTCTTTGATGCGGCGGGCTAATGCGCCGTCAATCATGTCCGTTATGCCGGCGATGAGGAAGAGAGCTATGCTCAGCGGGGTGAGCGGGGGGATGAAGATGAGGCTGATAACTATGAGCATGCGGGATATGGTGATGGCGTTCGGGAGATGTTTGAGTTTCATCGGAGTAGTCCTTCTGAATGTGTTTTGGGAGTTTGTTCACACATTGTACATCTTTGCTGTCGAAAAAGCAAGGATATTTTGCCGTTTCATCCCGGCAAATCGTCCGCTTACCGCTATATCGTGACCACTCAGCAAAAAATACTGCCCAAATCGGTATTCATACGTTATAATGTCTATGACAGGGAGGCGGTGTGCATGAGCGTATGAGATTTCGGATTGAGTTCGTAGCCAAAGATGCAGAGGAAGAGATAGTCGTCCGTTGTCACAGCTTGGACGAGAACATCAAAAGGCAATGCGCGGCCATTGAGGGGTTGTTGGACGACACCCCCGCGATTATCTACCACAAGGCCGACCAGGAGTTTTATCTGCCCGGCAAGGAGATATTGTTCTTCGAGACCGATGGTGAGATTGTCCATGCGCACACGGCGGGTGATATGTTCCGCGTGAATTACCGACTGTATCAACTGGAGGAAATTTTGCCGCCCGCGTTTATGCGGATATCCAAGTCCACCGTCGCCAACACGGCGCAGATTTTGTCGCTCTGCAAGACCATATCGACGTCTGTGTCCGTTCAGTTTTTCCATACGCATAAGCATGTGTATGTGTCCCGCTTTTATTTGAAAGCCTTGAAAGAAAAATTAAGTCAAAGGAGTCGATGACATGAAAAAATTTAAGTTTGGGAATATCTTATGGGGGCTTTTATTCCTCGCCGCCGCCGGATTGATTGTGTTGCACCTCTTTGGTCTGTTGGGCGGTATCAATACGTGGACCTTGCTCATCAGCATTCCGATTGTGATCGGAATTGTCGCCAGCCTTGTGAACACGGAGTGGGGCGGGGTATTTTTCCTGTCCGCGCTGTTAGCGTTTATCTATCGGGGGAACATTGAGAGCGCATTGGACATCCGCATCAATGTATGGGCCTTGCTCGGCATCGCAACGCTACTTACGGCCGGGTTTTACATTCTATTCGGAAAGCGGAAAAAGAACAGGTTTTTTTACCGGGTCGGCCGGGATGATGAACCCTATAATACAGAGAATGTGACGGGTGAGAAACTTTATTTTGAAGAGCAATTTTCCGGCTCCAGTAAATATATCAGCTCCGATAATCTGTCTTACGTCAGCATTCAAAACCAATTCGGCGGCATGGAGGTCTACTTTGACCGTGCCACACTTGCGCCGGAAGGGGCCGTTGTGGATGTCAAAAACGCCTTTGGCGGTGTTGAACTGCATATCCCGCGGGGGTGGAATGTAGACAATCAGATGAGCAACTTTGCGGCGGGGATAGATAACCCGGATGTCCGCTGGGTTGATGGTGCGCCTACGATTACTATTCGGGGGTCGAACCGCTTCGGCGGCATTGAGATAAATCGCGTGTGAAAAGCGTGACAAATGTCACTACCCGCGTGGCAAATTTCCCATTATAATGGGGCGATGAAGCGATAGATTAAGAACAGGAACAGGAGAAGTCAGGCACCATGATTAAAAATTTCAAGACCTTAATTCGGATCGGCAAGCCCTCGAAGCTTATACTGCTGTTTTCCGTGATTTGTACCATCATTGCGAGCGTCGCGGGGGTTATCATCCCCTTGCTGACGCGCAATCTGATTGACGGCGGCTTTGCCGATTTCACCTTGACACAGGGTGCGCAGATTATCGGCGTATTTGTGGTGCAGCTCGTTCTGGCAGGCCTCGGATTCTACTTTATGGGTCTCATCGGGAACAAGATGATTGCAAAAGTACGGCAGGCGGTGTGGGAGAAGATGATTTATCTGCCCATCCCGTTCTTCTCAAAGACCGTATCGGGCGAGAGTGCCAGCCGTATTGTGAATGATACGGATGTGGTGCGGGTGCTGATTGCCGACCATGTACTGGGGTTTATCCAAGGTGTTGTATCTTTGGTCGCCTCTGTGATTATCCTTTTTGCTTTGGACTGGCAGATGACGCTGATTATCGTCTTGGCCGTGCCGCTTACTGTCTTGGTTGTCGTACCGCTGGGGAAAATCATCCATAAAATTTCCGTGAAAGTGCAGGACAAGACGGCGGCGTTGACGGGGATACTCACGCAGGTACTGACCGAAATGCGCTTGGTGAAGGCGTCTAACGCCGAACTCGAAGAAATCGAGCGGGAGAAGAAGGCGGTCAACGGCTTGCTCAAGTACGGCCTGAAAGAAGTGAAAGTTTACGCGCTCTTGCAGCCGGTGATGCAGGGTATGATTTTTCTGGTCATCTTCGGCGTGATTGCCTACGGCGGCATGCGGGTCTCCTCCGGCACGCTGAGCACGGGGACGCTGTTTGCGTTTATCATGTATCTGTTTCAAATCGTGATGCCGGTTGCGGGCTTCGGGATGTTCTTTGCGCAACTGCAAAAGGCAAACGGGGCGAGTGAGCGCATTATCGAGATTTTGAACGAAGAGGGCGAGGACTTGCACAAAGGCCAAGACGTGGACTTGGGCGGAAAATCCATCCTCTTCGAGAATGTCACCTTCAACTATGACGAAGACACGGAAGTTCTCAAGCATGTTTCGTTCAAAGCGAACCCCAATGAGACGATCGCCTTTGCAGGTCCGTCCGGCGGTGGGAAGACGACGATCTTTTCCCTCATAGAGCGGTTTTTCCCCTTGGATGAGGGACGAATTTTGCTGGATGACATGGATGTCGAAGAGATTTCCCTACAGTCTTGGCGGTCGCAAATCGGCTATGTGCCGCAGGAGAGCAGTCTGTTTGCGGCGAGTATCAAAGAGAACCTGTGCTACGGTTTAGACAGAGAAGTCAGCGAAGAAGAGCTGTGGCATGTGGTGGAACTCGCTTGCGCCAAAGATGTGATTGAACACCTGCCCGACAAGTTCGAGAGCATGGTTGGGGAGCGGGGACTCAACCTCTCCGGCGGACAGCGGCAACGGCTTGCGATTGCGAGAGCCTTTTTGCGGAATCCCAAGATTTTGCTCTTGGATGAGGCCACGGCGAGCCTTGATTCCCAGTCCGAGGCCGTTGTGCAGGAGGCTCTGGCGAATCTGATGAAAGGGCGCACGACTTTTGTCATTGCGCATCGGTTGTCTACCATTGTGGATGCGAATCAGATTGTGTTTATCGAGGACGGGCAGGTTACGGGCATCGGGACGCATGAGGAACTGAGCCATACGCATAAGCTATACGCGGAGTTTGCGGCACAGCAGCTGGCGTAGAGCGGAGGGCATTAAATGAGTACAACAGACTATCAATACGGCGACTTCCTCGGCTTTCTCAGCGAAGTTGCCGAGGAACATGTCGGGTTTGCGATTGATATACACGAAAAGCTGACGCAGATGGGTTGCAAAGCGAAGATTTCCTCTACGAAAGCGTATCCGTATCAAGTTGCATACACGATGCCGAAGTCGAGAAAAGGCATATTGAATTTCTATCTGCGCAAAAAAGGGTTAAAGGTTCGTGTTACGGTAATCGACCCCCAAAAACATACTGATTTGCTGAACCGCTTGCCCGAAAACATGGTGCGGCAGATAGAGAAGAAAGACAATTGCAGGAAATTGACTACAGAGGATAAATGCTGGGATTCATGCAGCGGATTTGATTTCCATATAGGAGACAAACAGTATCAGAAATGTTATTTCTACTGCTTCCAATTTGATGTTGATGCGGAAAGTGTTCCGTTTTTCCATGAACTCCTTATGTGGGAGCTTGAGGAGAGAGCGGCGGGATGATTGGAGCTATCCCCTGCCGGATGAGATTTTTGTGCAATACGAAACAAATCCCACAAGGCGTGTGCCTTGTGGGATTTGTGGTGTTTACAAGATGCCTTGGTCACGCAGCAGCGCAATAAACGCTTGCACTTGCACCGTGAGGTGGTCTTCGAGGTTGGTGCGGGCTTCGGTGCGCCATTCATCATCCGGGTTGCTCCAGCCCCAGTATTCTTCGCCCCAACTGTAGAATACACCCACGGCGATATCGTGCACCTGCTCTGTGAATGCCTCTGCGGCCAAATCTCTGCTCCATGCGCCCCGCCATGGGGGCGTGAGTGCAACGGCAATGCTCCTTTCCTCGTCATACAGCGCAAGGCCGATGTGCTCACCGTGTACTTCGACAGTATGATTTGGCGGCGCGGCATTGAAATTCAGGCCTGCGTTTTCCAGTCCGGCGCGGATGATGCCTAATGCCTCTTACTCCGTCAGGTGTGCGACATAAATCGGTGCGCCGCCGGAGCCGCCGTGGTGTAGATGGTCGTCCCACCCACAATCGTTGCCGTTTCCGTTGGGCGAGGAGGTTGTGCAGCCTGAGAGTAAGGCTATTCCCAACAATCCGATGCAAGCGACTGCCGCTGCGTTTTTGCGCCACTTGGACGGCAGCTTCTTTAACAATGCGGGGTTACCGCGGGTGTCTGCACGGGTTGGGTATTGCGGCGGGGTGTAGGATTTTGCGGGGATGAGGTGGTGTAGGTTGTTTTCCATGGGGGTCTCCTTATGGTAGGATTCTCTGCCCTTGTAAGAACATAAGGAACTCTAATATTTGTTGATCGAGGCGTCGGGCGAGGATGGGGCCTGCTTCGGCAGCGTCTTCGTCGCTGATTGCGTTTTCCCATTCTTCGCCATCTTCCGAGAACCAAAAATTGGGCCGGCTGCTCTCGCCGAGGATTTCGAACGGATTATAGAACACGCCGATGGGTATGTCTGTTTGCTCGGCAAAAATTTTTGTGACTTGTTCAGCGAACCATTCGTTGTTGTCCCACCCTCTATCGTCATCCAGAAATGCGACCGCAACGCCTCTTTCTTCGTCGTATAAATCGAGAGGAATCTCTCTCCAACCGTCGAATATATTTGCCACATACTCGGGCGGTGTTGCGCCGAAGTTTAGTCCGGCGGATTCTAGCCTCATGCGGACGATGTTTAGGGCTTCCTGTTCGGTTAGGTACGCCACGTAGAGGGGTGATGCGCCGTCGCCACCGTGGTGGATGCGGACGGAGATATCGAAGTCGGTGAGGCCGATATATGGGGTGGATTCGGGCGTTGGCTCCGAGGTCGGTTCGGGGATGGGGGATGCGGCGTATTCCGTACCGTTGCCGTTGTAGGGGGTGTATTCGCCGTTGTACACCTCTTGCGCCCCGAAGCACCCGGACAGCGCAGACACACCCAACAAGCCGATACAGGCGAGAACTGCGGTGTTTCTACGCCATCCGGACGGCAACCGTTTCAGCAACGCCGGATTGTTGTTCGTCTCCGCGCAAGTCGGATAGTGCGGCGGGGTGTAGCTTGTGACCGGGGACAGGTGCAGGATGTCATGTTTCATAAAAGAAGCCCTCCTCGGCGATATTTAGGTTCATTATATCAGCGGGACACAGGCAAAACAACCGTCTTATTCTGTAAGACGGTTGTTTTGCGGTGAAAGTTCCCTATATTTGAATTTATTTCAAAATTTTTGCTTTCTTTTTTCCTGTGTGCCTGTGTATGAGTTGGACATACCCGCTTGACAAAGAGCGGCAGCTTCGGGTAAAATCAACCTAACAACCGAATATCGTCTGAACTGCCGGAGAGGGAATCAGGTGCAAATCCTGAACAGTCCTGCTGCTGTGAGGATGGAGGAGCGTGTCGATGTGCCATTGGGTCCGGTGACCTGAGAAGGCAGACACGCCGCCGATGAAATCCAAGTCAGAAAACCTGCCGCATGTTCATTCGCAGCGATTCACAGGATATGGATTGGCGCGGCTTTGACAGAAGAGGTCTGTCCGTTTCAGCTTGTGTTCGCATAGGTTGAAGTTTTTTTATTTTTAGGAGGAACGGATATGAAAAGGAAGTTGCTTGCGGGATTGCTCATTTTGCTGGTGGTATTCGCAAGTGCCGCCTGCGGCGGACAGGCTCGGCCGGGGGAGGCGGATGCCGATGCGGTTGCGGAGATTGGGCAGGGTGAGACGGTGTTTCGGTTCGAGGTCACAGACCCTGACGAGACAGTCACGGCGTGGGATGTCCACACCGATGAAGCAACAGTCGGCGCGGCTCTGTTTGCGGTCGGTTTGATTGACGGGGATGAGACCGCTTGGGGCTTGATGGTCACCGAAGTGAACGGTGTCGTCGCCGATTGGGATGCAAACGGGGCGTTTTGGGGATTTTTCATCGATGGGGAGTTCGCTGTGACAGGTGTAGACGCGACCTATATTGCGCCCGGAGTAACTTATGCGTTCGTCTACACGGCAGACTAGAGGCAATCTCCCGGCACGGGATTTGACCGTATTTGCTGTGCTGGCGGCGATGATGTTTCTGTCGCGGATTCTGATGCAATGGATTCCCAATGTACATTTTTTGGGGCTTTTTATTGCGGCTGCGACGCTTACATACCGTGTGCGGGCCTTGATTCCGCTCTATGCCTATATCCTCTTGGAAGGCATATTTGCGGGGTTTTCCGTGTGGTGGATTCCGTATTTGTATATCTGGTTGCCGCTTTGGGGTATGTTTATGCTGATCGGCAAGGCGAAGCTGCCTCGGCGGGTCAGGCCGCCGTTGTATATGGTGCTTAGCGGGTTGCATGGCTTATCTTTTGGGATTTTGTACGCGCCGGCGCAGGCCTTGCTGTTCGGCTTGGGATGGCATGGTATGATTATTTGGGTGATTGCGGGTCTGCCCTTTGATGTGATTCATGGGATTGGGAATTTTGCGGCGGGGGTGCTGATTGTGCCGCTGGCGGATTTGCTCACGAGGTTGGATAGGGGAGAAGTGGTGTAGGGGGCGATGCCCACATCGATCTGTGGGGGTGTTGTACATCACGCCGTGCGCGCTCTATTATTACGTTTGTGACCCGCGATTATAGTCGTCTGCGGGCGACTGCCCGGATGTTTTCTCCCGCGTGCGGGGGGCGGAGAGGGCGGCTAAGCCTAACAGGGCATAACGAAAGGGGTGTTGACCGTGTGGTCAACACCCCTTTATAGCACAAGGGATTAACTTTCGCCTACTTTCTTTTCGTCCTGCTCGCGTTTTTCTTTTCGTGTGACACACATATCTATAATGTTCACTATAACCATAAAAACTAATACCCCTCCGGCAATGAAAGATAGTCCCTGATTTTCGAAAACTATTCCAAGCACTATATGCGACACCAAAACCAAACTCAAGAGCATTTGAAACAACCTTCTAAGTCTTCTGTGGCTTTCATTCTCGGCAGCCCATTGCTCCAATCCCTTTTTCACTCTGCGCTTTTTCTGTATTGTAAGCCAAGAGTTTATAATTAGTGCCGCAAGCCCGAAGAGAGCCACTATGCCCGTGATGCTATAGGTTCGCGGTGTATACTGCCAGACAGACCTGTCTAGGCCGTTTAAGGCAAGAAGAACGATTGTAACGATACCTATTGCATATTCTGTGATGAGTATCATTTTATCTTTCACTACAACAAACCGCCCTTCCGGCTTTTCTTCTTACAACCCCAGTTCTGCCGCAGCCTTGTGCGCCTCCTGTACAAACAACTTGATTTTCTCGGCGTCTTTTTCCATTTTGCCGTCTGTGTTTGTCTTGGTCAGCGAATCTACGCCCCAGGGTCTTACTGTGCGGATGGCGTCTGCGACGTTGTGCGGGCCGAGGCCGCCGGCGATGATGATGTCGCATTCCGCTTGCTCCACAATGCGGCGGCAAAGGGACCAGTCGTTGACGATGCCCGCCGCGCCGATACCGGCGATAGTCGGGTCAACCGAATCCAAAATCAGGCGGTCAACAAATTTGCTGAAACGTACAGCCTCTGCCACAGAAGATTCGTCCCTGATTCCGATTGCCTGCAATACGATGATGCCGGGGCGGATGTTCTTCGCCTCAGCGCAAAATTCGGGCGTCACCATGTAGTCGTTGCCGCAGACGTGGATAATGTCCGGCTGGAGTTCGCGGATGAGGCGGTAAATCGGATCGGGGGACAATGCGACGCTCAAGGCGACTTTCCCGGCACGGGTTCCGATGTAGTCGAAGATTTCCTTGCCCCGTTCCAAGGAAATTTCACAGGGCAAATTGGCCTCCGTGCCTGCCGCCATGCCGATGAAATCTACACCGGCGTCAATGCAGTATTGCGCTTCGGCAACCGTTTGAATTGAGTAAATCTGTGTAATCATAAGGCATTCCCTCCAAAATAATGATGGCTGTTGTGTGTGTTTGATACGAAAGCTTAGATTGTAATTTGCACGCCGAAGCCGCTTAAAAAGAGGGTAAGCTCTTCCAAGTTCGGCGTTGCGCGGCTGCCGACGCGTGCGACCTTGTAACCGGATACGCCGTTCCCCCAAATGATGCTCTCCCGCAGACTCTTGCCCAACAGTCTTGCCGCGATAAAGCCCGCGTTATATACATCGCCCGCGCCTACTGTATCTTTGACTTCGACGGGGAAAGGCAATTCTTCCCAATCCGTGTCTTTTGTGAGCGCGAGTGAGCCTTTTGCGCCCATCCTTGCGATTACAACACGGTCTTGACGTACGAATGACTTTGCGCTGTCCCGCCAGTTCGGCATGGGGTTCAGATAATAGAGCTCCTCTTTTCCGGAGCCGAGTACGTAGTCGCAATACTCCAAAAGCGCAAGAACGGTTTGCCTGTAGCTCTCGTCAAGCTCGTTATTTTGCACGCGCAGGTTTAAATCAAAAGAGGTTGTGATACCGTGCTCTTTTGCGCGCTTGAAGATTTCTACGATGCTTTTTCGTGCGGAAGTGTCGTATGGCATAATCATGCCGGAGGAGTGAATCCACCCGGCTTCCTCCACCGCCCGCCACAAAATCCGCTCCGGGTTCAGCTCTTTAAAGGATTCGCGTTCTTGCGGCCACGCCCAAGGATACCGCTCCCCGTGCTCGTCGATGAATGCGAACACGCAGACTGTGTTGAGGGCTTTGTCGATAATCAGCGGCTCCGTTCCGACGCCGGATGCGATAAACTCGTCTAAGGCATATTGACCGTATTGGTCATCGCCGACGGTCCCCATGAAATCAACGGCGACACCCAGTTTGCGCAAGGCGATTGCCGTGTTTGCGGCGGTGCCGCCGCCGCTCATGACCGGTGCTTGGAACGCTGTCTGGCCGTTGTCGTTGAGCTGCGGGTAATGTACGATTAAATCTACATTTGCATCGCCGACAACCAGCACTTTTTTGTTAATTTTTATGCCTTGCATATTGTGTCACCTCACGACGATTCTACTTGCTCCACTCGATACGCTTCTTGACAACAAAACCGAAGAATACTTCGGATATCTACTATTTTAAACTTATATTATAGTCTCTCGTACGGTTTTTGTCAACTATTGTTTCGTGGGGGGGTGGGGCCAATCATAACTACTATGTAGTTATGATACGGGCATTTAAATCACTTTTCTCTCCGCCTTCGGCGGGAACCGAAAAGTATGATGTTTATACCATGAATTCTGAACAAATTCATGGTATAACACCCCGACCCACTAAGCCGCCGAAGGCGGCAAGTGGGTACCCCGGAACGTTGTATCATAAAAAGCGGCACTAACGTGCCTTGTTCTGCCGAGGTTTCGGCAGAACCCTTTTGCTTCGCAAAAGGATTTATGGTATAACACAAAGGGTGCTGACCATGTGGTCAGCACCCTTTGTCTGTTGTTTAATACATGTCGTCGGGAACACTGTCAATGTAGATATAGACGTGGCCGCCGGAGAAGAATACGACTTCTGCGCCGAATACGTCACGGAAGAAGTCCATGGGGACATAGATGGTGCCGCCTTCGAGGAAGGTGGATTGGTTCAGTTCCACGCCGCCGCCGTTTAGGCGGAAGTGATTACCGCCCACGGTGAAAGTGATGGGGTCGCCGGTCAGGCTCTCGAGAGCGACTTCGTCGCCGTTCACTTCAACGGATGCGCCCATTGCCTCTGCCACATTGATGAGGGAGACGTGGGTGGGGAAGATATCCTCGACGTAGGGGTCGAATGCGATGGTGGCTCCGGGGACGCCGACGCCGTCAATGATGACGGGGTAGAGCGACCAGTCGGGAATCTCCATGTCGCTGATATCGCCGATGGGGGGTTCGATGCCGACGTAGCCGTCTTCGTCGTAGTCGTACTCGTCGTCACCGTTGTCGTTGTTACAGGCGACCAAGGTCAGAGCGAGGAGCAGGGCCAGCAGGAGCAGGGCTAATTTCTTGAATGTTGTCATCTTTTTCACCGTTCCTTTGTTTGGTTTTTTTGATTGTCATTTACTAAGACGTTTTGGGTTTGAAATTTGTTCCGTGTTTTTTGGGATTTTTTTGTGAGAGCAGCTTTTGCCATTCTTCGCTGCGCTCAAGGTAGCAAAATATCGTTTTAAATACTGCGATGGCATCAGACAAGTGGGGGACCTTCCGATGTCACGAGATGCTGTTGGGTGGGTTGGGTGTTGGGGACATCCCGCGCGTGACCCTGCAGGGTCCCATCGCAGGGGATAGTATAGCACGTTTTTATGGTTTGGACAAGTGGCATACACACAAAAGAAGCCGCCCGGAGGGCGGCTTCTTTTTGGTCAGTTTTAAGCTTCAGCCCGGAGGCAAACCCGCTTCGCGGGGCTTTGTATTCCCAAGGAATCGGCCTGCGGGCCGGGTCGCTGCGGTGGGCTCCGGTGTTTTTTCGGAAATGAATTCCGAAAAAAGACAGATTCTGCCTTTTTTGCCGAAGACGAAATGTAGGGTAAGGACTTTGCCTACAACCTGAAGCCCTAAGCTTTTTTGTCTTCCTGAATCAGCAGGCGAATTGCATCGACCGCTGCCTTGATGCCGGGGCTGGTGTCGTGGACTTCGGGGTTAGAGAGGCCCTTCGCCGCACGCTCTTGGTTCCAGACTACGTTCAAGATGCAGCCCGCTCTGGCGCGGAGGATGCCGCAGACGATGTAGAGCGTCGCGCTTTCCATCTCAGATGCCAAACAGCCCGCTTTAATCCATGCCTGCCATTTGTTGTTGAGCTCATAGCTGATGGGCATACGGTCGGGGGAGTGCTGGCCGTAGAAGGAGTCTTTACATTGCACCACGCCCGCGTGCCAGTTGTAGCCGAGGTCTTTTGAAGCTTGCACCAGCGCGTTGGTAACACCGAGGTCTGCCACGGCCGGGTATTCGATGGGGACGTATTCTTTCGTTGTGCCGTCTAAGCGGATGGCACCGGTTGCGATGACTACATCGCCGCCCATGACCTCGTCCGCCATGCCGCCGCAGGTGCCGACACGGATGAACGTGCGTACGCCCGTCATGTAGAGCTCTTCCACGCCGATGGCGGTAGATGCGCCGCCCATGCCGGAGGACATGACCATAATGGTCTCACCTTCCAACTCGCCGAGCCAAGTGGTGTATTCGCGGTTCTGGTGGAAGAAGCGGGGATTGTCAAGGTACTTTGCGATTTTCTCGACGCGGCCGGGGTCACCCGGCATGATGACGTATTTCGCGCCGTGCTCATCGCCGAAGCCGATGTGATAGAGGGGTTTCATTGCCATTGTAGAGTTCTCCTTTTGTTTTGGTTGTTGATTGTATTGTGCGGGCGACAGGGTGCCGCCCTTATGATTTTACTCTTCTGCTTTGATGACTTGGAGGGCCAAATCCAGTACACGGATAAAGGTACTGCGGACGCGGGTGGCGACTTCTTCTACCTCGCTGTGGCTGAGGTGGACTTCCTGCATGCCTGCGGCCATGTTGGTGATGCAGGAGATACCGATGACACGCATCCCTGCGTGCGCTGCCACGGTGACTTCCGGGACGGTGGACATGCCGACGGCATCTGCGCCGATGGTGCGGGCGAAGCGAATCTCCGCCGGGGTTTCGTAGTTGGGGCCTGCGAACATCATGTATACGCCCTCGTTGAGCGTGATGCTCTCGGCTTGGGTCATGACCAGCAGCTTGCGCCGCAGGGTGGGATCGTAGACCTTGGTCATCGGCGGGAAGCGGGGGCCGAACTCTTCGAGGTTGGGGCCGATGAGCGGGTTTGTGCCTGAGAAGTTGATGTGGTCGGTGATGACCATGAGCGCGCCCTCTTTGAAGGCCTCATTTACGCCGCCCGCGGCGTTGGTGATGATGAGGGTGTCGATGCCCAACTGTTTCATCACACGCACGGGGAGCGTGATATCGGCCTGCTGGTAGCCCTCGTAGAAATGGGAGCGGCCCTGCATGGCGAGGACGGTGACACCGTCCCGTGTGCCCGCTACGAGCTGTCCTTTATGCCCCACGACCGTGGAGGCGTGGAAGCCGGGGATTTCGCTGTAGGGGATGCAGACGGGGTTTTCCAAGTCATCGGCATAGGCACCGAGGCCGCTGCCGAGGATGAGGCCGACTTGGGGTTTGAGGCCGCCCAGTTTGGATTGGATGTAGGACGCGCTCTCTTCGATACGTTTCAATAGGCTCATGTGTTTATTCTCCTTACTTTCCTAAATCTGCGGGGCCGAAGGAATGAGCCAGAAGCTCATCCAAGGTGTAGCTGACGTGTTCGTTGTCTTTCCCGACGCAGTAGACGGGCATGTCTAGGGATGATGCGAATTCGCGTATGAACTGGCGGCAGGCACCGCAGGGGACGCAGGGGCCGTCCGTGTCGCCTGCGATGGCGATGGCCTTGAACTTCCGATGACCCTCGCTGACGGCTTTTACCATTGCCGTCCGTTCACCGCAGATGCAGAGGCCGTAAGAGGCGTTCTCCACATTGCAGCCGGTGACGACGGTGCCGTCCTCGCAGAGCAGAGCCGCGCCGACACGGAAGTTTGAGTAGGGGACATAGGCCCGCTCTTGCATCTCTCGGGCACGGTCTACTAACTCACGGTCTGTCATATGATGTTACTCCTTTCTTATTTCGTGTTTCCCCCGCCTGCGGCGGGGGGAACACGGTAAATCTTGCCGTCTTCCATAAATTAAGGGGGCGGGGCAAATACCCCGCCCCCTTGACGTATGTGTTGGTGCTAACGTGAACCCTTGTCGTAAGGGATACCGACGGCCTTGGGTGCCATCGTGTTTTTCGACATAAATGCCAGAACGATTAGGGTAGCAACATAGGGTACCGCGCGGAAGAATTGACCGGGCAAGCCTAAGACGAATAGGAACGGAATCTCAGACCAGCTTGCGGCAATCGCTTGCATAATCCCGAAGAAAAAGGCTGCAAAGAGCACTCTCATGGGACGCCATCCGCCGAAGATGAGCACGGCCAATGCCAAGAAGCCGTAGCCGGACACCGAACCGTTAAATACGGTGGTGATGGGGACGATGTAAATCAGTCCGCCGAGGCCCGCCAGTCCGCCGGACAGGAGCACGCCCGCATAACGTATCTTTGCGACACTAATGCCGACAGAATCTGCCGCTTGCGGATGTTCGCCGCAAGCTCTCAGCCTGAGGCCGAACTTCGTTTTATACAAAACGAAGACGGAAAGAGCTAAGATGACAAAGCCTAAATAGGTTGTAAAATAAGTGCCTTGGAAGAACATGTTGCCGACCACAGGTATGTCGCCCAAGAGAGGTACACTTCTGATTCGGAACTGGTCTACGAAATGCAGGTTTTGCGTGCCGGTGACCTGCTTTGTCACGTAGACGGCAAAGGCATAGGCAAACATGTTGATGGCAACACCGCTTATGATTTGGTTTGCTCTCAAGTTAATGGCCGCATAGGCGTGAAGCAGAGCAATCACGATGCCTGTCGCCGCGGCAATGACCAGAGCGATGGCCAAAAGCCCGTTCCCGGCGGACAAGAACTCCGGGAGGAAGGAAATATATCCGAGTTGGACACGATTGATGAAGAAAATACCCGTAAATGCACCCAGTATCATTTTACCTTCCAAGGCAATGTTGACGACACCGGATTTTTCTGAAAACAGACCGCCTAAGGCAACAACCATGAGGGGAATCATAAATATCATGGTAGCTTGCGCTATGAAATAGAACATAGTCATTCCGTTTCCTCCTCTTCTTTTGCTGCATCGTGCTGTGGTATGTCTTGTTGTTTCTTGGACTTGCCGATTTTAATCTTGCCTGCAAGGAAGGTTTTCATCAAGAAGACGAAGGCACAGAAGTAGATGATGACAGCGACGACAATCTCCATGATTTCAAAAGAGAATCCGAGTGCCTGAATCCGGTTGCCGCCCAAGAACAGATACGAAACCAAAGTACCGGCGAATATAACGCCAATCGGATTGTTCAGACCGAGGAAAGCGACCGAGATACCCATGAACCCTTCCGGGGCGAGCACGTTATCCGCCCGCAGGGACAGTCCCGTTCCGCTCATGAAAGTCAAAGCACCGCCAATGCCGGCGAGTGCGCCGCAAATCACCATAGAGGTGACTATCTTGTTTTTTTCGCTGATTCCGGCATACTTCGCGGCATCGCTGTTGAAACCGCAGGCTTTCAGCCCGTATCCGAAGGTTGTTTTTTCCAAAATGATATAGACCAAGATTGCGGCGACTATGGCGAGAACGATACCGAGGTTTACATTTGAGTATCTGGTGAAGTTTCCGATTTGTTCCGTGAAGACGCGGTCCATTCCCAGAGACGGCAAGTTGGAACTGTCGGGCAGGGGCAAGGTAGTGGCGCGCCCCTGATCGAAAATGCCGAGGTTGATAATCATGTAGTTGACGGCAAACATGCCGATATAGTTTGTCATGATACAGGTGATAACTTCATGCACGTTGCGGTACGCTTTGAGCAAGCCCGGAATTGCGCCCCACAGAGCTCCGGCGATTGCGGCGGCTACTATCATGATGATAATACGCAGCCACGGGGGGATGAACACGAACTCAATTCCGATGTAAATCGCGACAAACGCACCGAACGTGAACTGGCCGGTGGCACCAATGTTAAACAAACCTGTTTTGAATGCAAAGGCGACGGAGAGACCCGTAAAAATAATGGGTGTCGCTTGCAGAAGCACATCTCCCATACCGCGCGCAGAACCTACGCCGAAGGTAAGTATCGTCCGAAAGGCCGGCCAAGCTTGAGAGGCATCACTAATCAGCAGTATGATGAACCCGATTATGAGACCGGCAATCAGCACCAGAATGGACGATATAAAATTAAACACACCATCTCTGTTCATGCTGTTTTCCCCTCCCCTGTCGTCATTCTCTTTGCGCCGGACATATAGAGACCCAGCTCTTGGAACGTAACATCTTTCGGGTTGACATCCGCTACGATTTCACCCTCGTACATGACCAAAATCCGGTCAGATACATTCATAACTTCTTCGAGTTCCAGAGAAATCATCAAGACGGCCTTGCCCGCATCTCTTTGCGCTAAGAGCTGTCTGTGGATGTACTCAATTGCGCCTACGTCCAAGCCGCGTGTGGGTTGGACTGCAATCAGCAAATCCGTATCCCGCTCAATTTCACGGGCGATGATTATTTTTTGCTGGTTGCCGCCGGACATGGAACGGGCCGGCGTAATGGGACCTTGCCCGGAACGAATGTCGAAACGGGCAATCAGTTTTTCGGCAAACTCTCTGATTGTTTTCATCCGCAGGAAGCCGCCGCGCTGGAACCGCTTTGTATAGAACTTTTGCAGAATCAGGTTGTAGCCAAGGGTGTAATCCAGCACCAGGCCGTGCTTATGCCTGTCTTCCGGGATATGTGCCATGCCGAGTTCGCCGCGCTTGCGGATTTTTGCTTTCGTGATATCCGCGCCGTTTAGGAAAACCCGCCCGGCCTCAATCGGCCTCAGGCCGGAAAGCGCGTAGACCAAATCTGTCTGTCCGTTGCCTTCAATGCCTGCGATACACAGGATTTCTCCGGCCTTTGCTTGGAAAGAAATGTCGGTGAGTGCGTTTTTCTCACCTTTCCCTCTTTGTGTCAGTCCTTTTACTTCCAAGATGGTATCGCCGACTTTGGCTTTTTCTTTATCCAAGCTCAGCATGACCTTGCGGCCGACCATCATTTCGCTCAGCTCTTCTTTTGTTGTGTCAGCTACGTCTACGGTGCCGATCAGCTTGCCTTTCCTGAGGACAGAGCATCTGTCGGCAACTTGTTTGATTTCGTCCAACTTATGGGTTATAAACAAAATAGACTTGCCTTCTGCGGCCATGTCCTGCATTGTCTGCATGAGAGCTTCGATTTCTTGGGGCGTAAGTACAGCGGTAGGTTCGTCAAAAATGAGAATCTCGTTGTCACGATACAGCATTTTCAGGATTTCTACACGTTGCTGCATACCTACAGTAATATGGCGCACTTCTTCGTCTATATCAATCTCAAAGTCATATTTTTTGGAGAGAGCCAATACTTTCTCTCTCGCTTCGTTCATCCGGAGCACACCGTGAGAGGTTGTTTCAACTCCGAGGATGATGTTTTCCAAAACCGAAAAATTGTGCACCAACTTGAAGTGTTGGTGTACCATGCCGATGCCTAATTTATTGGCATCTCCCGGTCCCGTGATATTTACTTTTTCTCCGTTTGCATAGATGTCGCCTTTTTCCGGCTTATATAAACCGAAAAGCACACTCATTAGTGTGGATTTACCGGCACCATTCTCCCCCAGCAAAGCGTGTATCTCGCCTTTTTTAAGCTGAAGTGTAATGTCATCGTTTGCGATAATCCCCGGAAATTCCTTGGTAATGTTACGCATTTCAATGATATACATATCTTCTCGCCACTTTCAAGTTAATTTTAGATATGAAAAAGGGAGCGCGCAGAACGCGCCCCCTTTTTTCGGTCGTCTTAGAGTTCGGTGACTGCAATCAGGTGCAGGTCAAGGTCTACATCGGAAGGCATATCGCCCAAATCATTGTTTACAACGATTGTGCCGTTTGCCAACAGAGCGAAGATTGCATCGTATTGTGCCTGTGTGAAGTTCTCGAAACGGGAGTTTGCCATGGGCAGGCCAACACCGTTGTTGGAAGCGTCAAAGCGCAGTACGCCGCCGCTGAATGTGCCGTTCATGAAATCGGTCAGCATGTCGTAAACGGAGCCGCCGAGTTCTTTCATAGCAGAGGTGATAACCGAAGGGCCTTGGCCGGATTGGTCAACGTCTACGCCGACTACAAGTGCGTCTGCATCGTTTGCTGCGCTGATGACGGAGAAGGTTGCGCCGCCGGCTGCTGCAAAGATGACGTCAACGCCGCCTGCAAACCAAGCAGCTGCCATCGTTACGTGCTCCGGAGAGGGAGCAAAGTTGCCGAGGTAGGTGTAGCGAACGGTTACTTCGCCTTCGTCCAGACCGAGCTCATTTGCTGCATACTCTGCGCCTTGGAGGAAGCCGTGGCCGAAACGCACAACAGCCGGAACTGCGATGCCGCCCATGAAGCCCAAGCTTCTGTGGCCGTCCATGACAACTGCATAGCCAGCGAGGAAGCCGGCTTGCTCTTCAGCATAGTGGATTGCTGCGGTGTTCGCTTCCGGTCCGCCTTCGGGCGTTGCATCCAGCAATACAAAGCTGACTTCCGGGAACATTTCCTGCACTACGGCAGAAGAGTTTGCGAAGTGGAAGCCGGGCATCACAACGATGTTTGCGCCCCACTCGATGATGGCATCGGAGATGAGGTCAACGCGTGCTTCGTCAGACGCTTCGTGCGGCTGGAAGAACTCTGCGTGGCTCATGGGTTGGCCGTGAGCACCGAGGAAACGTGTGACACCTTGCCATGCGCCTTCGTTGAAGGAGCCGTCATCCAAGATGGAGTCCGGGGAGTGAGCGACCAGAGCGACGCGGATGTGGTCTGCGAGGTTATCATCAACGTCTACGTCGATGTCTACGTCCGGTGTCGGAGTTTCAACATCAGGAACCGGAGTCGGTGTCGGATCATCGTCACCGTTGCCGTTGCCGCAGGCAACCAGGCCAAATACGAGTAGGGCTGCGAGTAGGATAGCGATCAGTCTTTTCATCTTTTTTCCTCCTAGTTTTTTGTGAAATTTTTTTCACAGCTTTTAGATAATCTGTTCTGCGCTTTGCAAGGCAATTTCAGCAGGCTTTTTCAGGAAATCAGTTGGTAAAATTAGCAATTGATTTCCGAATCTGCCGACCGAGATTGGCTTTTGGTACGCATAGCAGTATTATCTTAACAGCTACTATATAACAACACGAGAAAAAATGCAAGCTTTTCTATCGGATTTTCTGTCGATGGAAGAAAGATTTTTCTTATGTAAAGCAAATACAGGTGCATGCGGCAGAGGGGTTAATCCTGCTGTATCTATCATTTGCGGCCTCGCAGAACCTTGATGTACCGTGACGATTGGTGCGGACAAACAGTTGTCGTATCTGGCGGCTCTACGATTCTCATAAAACGGAACGATAATTATTACTATTTTTGTAAAATCCACCAATTGTGTTTTTGAGGGTGATATGTTACCATATGAAGTAGAAAGATGCCCTTATTATGTAAAATACTGGAGATGAAACCATGATAGTGCGAAATGTTTTACGCAGTCGGCGGTTTTGGCTGGGTGTCATCGGGCTCATACTTTGTGTTGCCGCAATCATGACCTCGGGCTTTGTGAGC
Organism: Oscillospiraceae bacterium; assembly: GCA_009780235.1. GTDB lineage: Bacteria > Bacillota > Clostridia > Oscillospirales > Oscillospiraceae > WRAB01. Next base: position 7,847 of record WRAK01000017.1, on the reverse strand, counting down.
ACGAGTGATGACCCGCATTTTTTGGTGCAGCGGGCGCGGGTCATTGAGGTGGAAGAGGGCAATCTCCAGCCCGACCCCGTGGTGGAGGGTCTGTATCTCGGCCAGCAGGTGGCGGAGGTGGAGATTCTCGGCGGGGAGTTTGCAGGGCATCGCGTACGCTTTGTAAACACGCTGAGCCGTTTTTTCAATCACAATCTCACGGAGGGCATGGAGATTCTCGTGTCCGTCAACACCCACCCCGACACGGGACAGATTGTGTTTGTGGACGTATTCAGTCACTCTCGTTCTACGTTTCTGTACATATTTATAGCGTTCTTCCTGTTGGTGCTTTTGGTCATCGGCAGACGGAAAGGGCTTTATTCGGCTCTGTCGTTGGCTTTTACGCTGGTTATGGTTATCTTTTTCCTGATACCGCGGATTATAGCGGGGGACAGTCCCGTCCCGTTCGCCGTTATCACGGCGGCTTTCACCACGGTGTTTACTATACTTATGGTGGGCGATGTCAGTCTCAAGAGTATTGCGGCCATCGGCGGGACGATGGTGGGCGTGACCTGCGCGGGGGTTATCAGCGTAATCGCAGGGCGTTTGGCGCACGTTTCGGGGATGCAGATGGAGAACGCCGAGGCGATTCTCATCTATGCGGATAATCCGATTCGGGTTCCCGATTTGCTTTTTGCGGGGATTATCATTGCGGCTCTGGGTGCCGTCATGGACGTGGCGATGTCTATCTCCTCGTCTGTGTTTGAGATTAAGCAGGCGAGCCCGAAGATGGACGGGAAGAAGCTCTACAAGAGCGGGATGCGCATCGGCGGGGATATTATGGGTACGATGTCGAACACCCTGATTTTGGCATTTGCGGGGACATCGATGATTATTATGGTGATTATTGCCTTGTATCAGTTGCCCTATATGCGATTTATCAACTTGAACTTATTGGCGATAGAGATTATCCAAGGTCTTTCCGCCAGCATCGGACTGATTCTAACGGTGCCTGTTACAGCATTATTGGCGGCTTTATTAGCGTCTAATAATAAAGTAAGCAAGTTTCTGAAAACCAAGGCGAAAGTCGTGGAACAAGAGCAGAAAGAAGGCTGATGACAAAAAGAAAACGGGATGAGCACAGACACAAGGTCAGAAAATCAAAGCAAGCCAAAAACTAAGGAGGCAAGAATATGCAAAGAATGACCACAAAAAGAAGCAAGAGAATCCTGACGCTGGTTCTGGCGTTGGTCATGGTATTATCCATGTTCCCGGCGGCAGCCATCGCCACGGCGGATTCGGTGCCTGTAGAGGACGGCGGGTTTACAGACCTGACCGGGTCGCTCTACAATCAGGCACAGACCATGACGGCAGAAGAAGTAGACGCGATACGCGCACAGGCGGCAGGGGCGGACATTGGGCTTTTGAATGAGCCTGTCGTACTGGCGGCCTGGGAGTTCGGTTCGGCTGCCGGAGCGGCAGCGGCCAACAACCAAGCGGTCTCTGCGAACTTGGAGGGCGGAAACTGGTTCCGGCCGTCCGGCGGCACACAAGCGGCCGCGGCACAGCTGACGTTTTGGGCCATGGATGAGGGCGTGTATGTGCAGCGCGCACTCAATGCGGCCTCTTCCGGCATGAATGTGCGCAATGCGGCAGATGACGGCAGCGGCGGACTGGATGCACGGGCGAATAACGCCTGGTGGCAAACAAGTATTTCTACGACAGGGCTCACCGACATTGACGTGAGCTGGCATATGCGTTCCACCAACACAGGCCCCCGTGACTGGCAGTTGCAGTACAGCACGGTCGGCGGCACAGACGCGGCGGACTGGCACAATGCCGGGGAGCCGATTGTGCTGCCCAGCGGACCGGATGCCAATACGTGGAATCTGCCGAGACAAACGCGGCAACTGCCGGCGAGTGCAGAGGGGCACGCCGTAGTGTATCTCCGTTGGCTGTTGACATCGGCTACATCGGCGAATAACGGCACGATTGCGCCCGGCGGCACCCATCAGATGAACGGTCTCGTCATCAGCTCCGGGGGAACGGGAACGATTACGCTGCCCGAGGTTATGACCATCGCCGAAGTCAATGCGGCGGCGGCCGGTGAAGCTGTGGTTATCGAAGGCTACGCTGTCGGTGTTGCCCAGCTTGCGGCGGGTGCGGCGCAGAACAGAACGCTTATGGTGCAAGACGGCACCGGGGCGAACGACGGCATCCAAGTCGATGCCGGGGGCGCGAATATCTCCGCGCACGTTGGTCAGCGGATTCGGGTGACGGGTACGCGCGGCGAGTTCGGCGGTGTCGCTCAGCTTGTTACCACTACTGCGCAGATTGAGAATCTTGCACCGCATACCGTTGCACCGATTTCCGTGACGGCGGCACAGCTTACGCCGCCTGCGTTCCGCTCCATGATGGTCTCCTTGGAGAACATGGAAGTGACTGCTCTGACGGGCGGGACGGCTCCTGCAAACACGATACTCCTCGCGGGTGCGGGCGAACAGCGGATTGAGCTTCGGCTTGTCGGCGGTGCGGCGGTGCCGGAGTATGTACAAGTCGGCGACATGTTGGATGTAACCCGTGCATTTGTCGCTTGGAATACAGCCCGCTCTGCGGTTATGCTGATTAACGCAGAGATTGAGACAGTTGCGCCCGATGTGCTGCCCGTGAACGCGAACCCCGCATCCGGATCGATGATGCCGGACGGCGGCGGTACCGTGACGCTCACATCCCCGGCGGCAAATGCCGAGATTCGCTGGCGCGTGAACGGCGGCGCATGGCAAGGCCCCGCGGCGCAGCCTGTTTCGGTGCCTGTTAACACCTTCCCCGGCGCGGGCGGCACGGCTGTCATCGAGGCCTATGCCGTGTTGGGCGCGCTGGAGTCTGAGACTCGCACCTTTACTTATTACGAGTTTGAAGAGGCCACGGTGGTGTCCATTGCCGATGTCCGCGGCGGAGAGCTCGGTGAGACGGTGACGGTACGCGGTGTTGTTACCAACTTCTATGAGATTAACTCAGGCAACAACAATGCGTTCTTCCTGCAAGACCCGGACGGGGACTGCGCGTTCAGCGGTATTATGGTACGCCTCGGCGGCCTTACGGGGAATAACGGCATCACGCCGAACGACAACCCGCTGGGTGCCCGCGCGTTCGTGGGGCATTTGGTTGAGGTGACGGGCGTATATCAGCGTCCGGCGTTTGTGACCGGTACCCATCCCCACGGCTTTGCGGGAGTTGATCAGATTGCGGTCTTGAACACGGCGCAGGATATCACGATTTTGGAGACAAACGTGACCCTGCCCGCACCGACGGCGATTGGCCTTGCGCAACTGACAGGCCCCGTCGGGACGAACAGGCCGTTCAGCGGTATGCTGGTCTCCGTGTCCCGTGTACTGTTGCACGGTGAGACCACAGGCCCCGCCGGAAACAACGCGAACCACGTTCTGCGTGACCCTGCCACGGGCGGTCCGCTGACGATTAACGGAAACACCGTGGTTCTCAATCTCAACGCAGCGGTACCCGCCGGGTTTGAGGCCGGTACTTGGGTGGAAGTACATAGTGCGGCTGTCCACCTCTGGTCGGGCCGTGCGGGGGCGAACGGTGAAATTCAGCTCCGTGTGCTGCCTGCTGCGACGGGCCATATTACTTTCCCGGTAGATCCGCCGCTGCTCGGCGGATTGGCGGCGCATCCGGCCTCCGGCGGCACGGTGGCCGCAGGCGGTACGGTGACGCTTGCCGCCGCGCCGGTTGAGGCTCGCATCGAATACTATATCAATGGCGCAGGCCCTGCGGTTTCGACTGCCGATACGGTGGATGTCACCGTCCCGGCGGATGCCTTTGATACGGCGGACACTTTCGTCATCCGTGCGAGAGCGTTCTTGCCTGACCCGGCGAATGCCGGCCAGTATTTGGAGACGACGCCTTGGCAGAACCTGACCTATACCCAAGCGACGGTTGCCAATGTGATGACAAGCCATGTTTCCGGCCGTGTTTCTCCGGGGACGGAGCTTGCGCTGACCAACGCGACACCGGGCGCGGCCATTCACTTTATCCTCACCGAGAGAGCGGGGGAGACGGACGAGCTTGTGCGTTCTGTGGCCGTGTATACGGACCCCATCGTGTTGGCGGCGGGCATGTTCCCTGTTCACGTTGAAGCGTGGGCGACTGCGCCCGGGCTGACGGACAGCGCGCGGGTAGAGGTCAACTTCACCGAGCATGTCAGAGGCGGCGAGCAGATTTTCTTCGGGCAGCTCCACTCGCATACGAATCTCTCTGACGGCCGCGGCACGGCGGAAGCCGCCATGCGCATGGCCAGAGACATGGGACGCTTGGACTTCTTTGCCATCACCGACCACTCAAACTGGTTTAACTGGGGCTCCAACGGTCAGGGCGGCACAGCCGGTACGGGCGATTTGCCCGATGTGTTTAACCTGAGTACCTATCAGGCGCACACCCAGCCGCAGAATCCGACAGGCCCCGCGCCGGGCGGCCCGCTGGGTATCAGCGACAACAGCCCGAACTCCCGCTGGGAGCGCGGCCATTGGGCGGCGCGGACGGAGACGACAGACGAATTTATCGGCATCAACGGCTTTGAGTTCACTTGGGCCGGCGGGCCGGGGCATATCAATACCTTTAATACTGCGGGTTGGGTATGCCGCAGAAATGCTTACCTGAATATCAACAATAACGACTTGAGACTGCTGCGCTACTATGAGCTGCTCCGCAATGAGCCGCAATCGGTCTCCATGTTCAACCATCCGGGTACGACCTTCGGCAACTTTAATAACTTCGCACACTTTGACCCGGAAGTCGCCCTGCGGATTCCGCTTTTAGAGGTGAACAACGGCACCGGCCAACCCGGCGGCGGCATGTTCTTCCCCTCTTACGAGCAATTCACGCTGGCACTTGACCGCGGTTGGTTGGTCGCACCTGTCAGCAGTCAGGACAACCACGCCCAAAACTTTGGTTGGGCGAACGAGGCCCGTGTGGCTATCTACACCAACGACCTCTCCTATGAGGGCATCTGGCAGGCGTTCCGTGACAGAGCTGCGTTCTCCACGGAAATCCGTGATATGGAAATTCGCTACTACGTGAACAATGAGCCGATGGGATCCATCTTCCACAACGTGCCCGAGAATGTCGAGTTCCGTGCGGAAGTGTTCATCCCGGAGACGCAGAGAGACGATGTCATCGGCCACGCGCCGAATCCGTCGAATCCGCAAGGTCCGCCCATCCAAGTGCCGATGAACAGAGACGATTATACGATTCGTTATATCGAGCTTGTCACCAACGGCGGCATCGCGCTGCATCGGCAATACTTCGACCTGCCCGTGGGTCAGACTGCTTACTATAATGTAAGTCTGCCGGGCATCGAAGTGGAGCCGGGGTACTATTTCCTGCGCGTTATCTCTCAATCCGACACCATCAGCGGGCCGAGAGGGGAGAGAATCTCCCTGACCGCACCGATTTGGCTGGGTCGCGCGCCCATCGTCGGCATCTCTGAAGTGACCACGGATACCTTTATGCCCGTCACCACGGAAGAGTTGATTTTGGAGACGCATTTCTTCAATGACACGGACGAGGCCGTTACGCTGGAGACTTTGGAGTTCTTCACGCGCGGCGCGGTTCCGGGCGTGGATACGCCGTATGCCGTTTTGACTCCGAATCAGGTCATTGCACCGGGGACGACACCGACCTTTGCCTTCCCCTACACGCCGACGGCGCAGGGCAATGACAATATCACCGTGCGCGCGATTATCAATGTCGCGGGGAGCTACCGTGTCTACACGGGCTTCATTGACCTCTTTATCCGCGACATTAACCAAGTGCAGTTCATCGGCATCGACGGCGCGCACTTCAATGAGTACGTCGACGGCAACTTCAGAAACTCCTTTACGAACTTCGCACGGATGGCGGCGGAAGAGAACCTCGTCACGGTCGTATTCCGTACCGAAGAAGAGATTATCGCCGCGGCGAACAATGAGAGATTCCGCCTGATGATTTTCTCCTCGCCGGGCAGACACGCGAGTATCATCGCAGACCCCGAAAGGGGCGAGCACAGAGTGTTCAGCGACGCTACGATAGAGGCGGTCGGAGACTTTGTGGACAGAGGCGGTACGCTCGCCGTTGCGGGTTTCGGCAACTTTAATGAGCAGGGCAGCACCAACAGAGACCTCGCATTTGCCCAGTCCTACCAACTCAACCAACTCCTTGTGGCCGCAGGCTCCAACATCCGTGTTGGTGACACCTCGCACTCCGCCCCTGTGGGCTTCCGTGAGATTGATACAAGTGCGCACCAACACGACCTGCGTTATGCGGAGAACTTCAACGTAAGCAACCCGTTCATGGAGGGCGTAGTCTACTTCGGAAATGACGCCCGTCCGCAGGGTCAGCTCTATCGGAACTTCTCTACCGGTGCGCTGTATGTGGTGAACGACTCCGATGCCATCCCTCGCAACGCAGCGGATGTCACGAGCTATGTTGTCGGCGGCGATATGGATCTGTATGACCTGTTCGGTGTAGATGTCATGGTTCTGGCCCATCCGGGCTCTTGGACACTCGACTCCCACACGAACGCAAGCCGCACGAAATTCCCGACACCCGGCGCGAACTTCCCGCGCTACGCGCATCCCACATTAGGGATGGCGGCGGCACCGCCCACGGGTACGGGTCACGGCCAGCGTCCGGCGGCGGGCGGCACGAACCCCGGTCAGCATTTGGTTGCCGCATCGCAGTTTGTCAATGAGGACGGCGGCACCGTACTGGTGTTTGCGTCGAACTTCTTCAGTAACTTTGATGTGGACCCGAACTTGGATTACTTCGGGCAGATTCCCGCCAACATCAACTATAATATTGCCAAAAACATTTTCAACAGCATTTCGGTACCGGCCACGGTTACGCCGATTGCAGATGTCTGGGAGATGGAATCGGGCGCATGGGTCACCATCGAGGGTACCGTCACTTCCGGCCTGCAGATTACGGGCCTCGGCAGTACGGAGAACCGCGGGTTTATGAACTCCATCTACGTCCAAGATGAGAGCGGCCGCGGCATCAACCTCTTTGAGGTCACGAGCCAGAACGCAATGGGTGCGCAGGTCGGTCAGCGGGTGCAGGCCCGCGGCTTCATCAGCGCGTATCAGGGCGAGCGGCAGCTCACCATCCACCAGGGCGGCAGTTTCCAAGTGCTTGACAGAAACATCAATTTGGTCGAGCCGACACCGATTACCGTTGCCGAGGCCGCATCGGGTGCGCGCATGGGTACGCTGGCGCAGGTGTCCGGCGTGGTATCGAACGTAGTAATCCCGCCCGGCGGGGGAGATGTGCTCCAGTTCACGCTCACAAACGGCGGTGCTTCGATTCCCGTGTATATGCGTGCTTACATCACGCCGGGGGTTGACCTCGACTTCGTGCAAGACGGTGTGTGGGTCAGCGCGGTCGGCTTCTCCTCTCACGGTGAGATTGCGGACGGTGTGCATCACCGGATTCGCGTGCGGGATCGGAATGAGATTGTATTGATTCCGCCCATGACCGACTTCAGCGTTCTGCAGGAAGCACTCGACGCGGCGCACGGGCACAATCGGACATCCTACACCCGAGAGAGCTGGGCGCAGCTCGTGACCGCGAAGGCAGACGCGCAAGCGGTCCTCGACAACACCAACGCTACACAGAATGAAGTCGATGCCGCAGTCCGCACACTAACAAAGGCGATGGATACCTTGGTCTTCCTCTTCCCGGATGTCGGCGCGGGCCATTGGGGGCGGACGTTCGTGGAACAGGCGTTTGACAGAGGCTTCCTGAACGGCAACCCGGACGGAACGTTTGCGCCCTACGGCAACCTCACCCGCGCGCAGGTGGCGGTGATTATGCTG
>WRAK01000016.1 GCA_009780235.1 Oscillospiraceae bacterium | reverse complement strand
TCTCGTGTTACTGTGGCAAGTACGAGGTTATAATTGCGATACCACAGGCGCAGCATGGGTGTTAAAGCCCATGCTTTTTTCTATTTGTGACCGGCAGGCAGGGCCGGGAGTGAGCGTGTGCATGATTGAAAGGAAGTGCGCACATGGAAACAGATCGGCACGAGCAACTCAAAGCAGAGCACGACCGCCTGTTCTGCGAAACAGACGATGTACGCAGGGCATTGAAAACCATAATCGAAGAAACGCAAGCGGCCTTGGAGCTGCTCCACAAGGCCACCACACAGACTGCAGGCCGGATGGCGCAATTACAAATGCTGGAGGAACGACTTCACAGAGTTTTGTTTGAGGATGAATTGCCGTAAATGTAGGGGCGGCCATTGGCCGCCCGCATGGTTCAATTCTGCGCCAATACACCAACCCGCAAAAGGCCCCTCGCAAGCGAAGGAGCCTAAGGGCAAAGGGAAGGGCGGCCACATGGGGCCGCCCCTACGATGTTGTGCAGAGTTGAAACGTGCGGGCAGGGATGACCCTGCCCCTACAGGGCGAGCTCTTTCAACATGCCCACAATCTCTTCAAACCGCATAAACCGTGACGCCTTGACCAGCACTTGGTCTCCCGCTTGGAGTACCGAGGGCAATATGGTCAGGGCTTCTTCTTTTGCGGAGAAATGCCGCGCCGCAAGGTCGGGGCGGACGGACTTCGCGCCCTCGCAGGTGAATCGGCTCAACTCGCCGATACAGATAAGGGCGTCGATGTCGCTCCCGCCTACGGTCTCGCCGATTTCCCGGTGGAGCGTCTCGGCGTCGGGGCCGAGTTCGCCCATGTCGCCGAGGACGGCGATGCGGCGTCCCTCCAATCCCGCAAGCGAGGTAAGCGAGGCGCGGACGGAGCTGGGGTTTGCGTTGTAGCAGTCGTCAATGATGGTGAGACTCACCGTCTTGCAGACGTTGGCGCGTCCCGCCACGGTATGAAAAGCGGCGACGCCGCGCTGAATTTCGTCGGGCGTCATCCCCAACCGCTCACCCACGGCGGCGGCGGCGAGGGCGGCGTAGACGAAAGGCAGGCCGAACGCGGGAATGGTCACGGACAGAGGGCCGCCGCTGAGGTGGAACGTACAGGCCGTGCCGTTCTCGCCTTGGGTGACGATGTCCGTCGCACGATAATCGTTGCCGTCTTCGAGGCCGTAGAGCCGCTTTTCTGCGGTGGTTTTTTCGGGGGATATGTCGGTAATCACGCAGGGGCGGAGCATGTCGTCATCGCCGTTGAGCAGAGCCAGGCCGTTTTCTGCGAGGCCGTGGAAGATTTCGGTTTTCGCCCTGTAGACCCCGGCCCTGTCGCCGAGGTTATCCAAATGCGCGTAGCCGATGATGGTAATCATCGCTACGGTGGGGCGCACCATCTCGGTGAGGCGGGTCATCTCGCCAAAGTCGGAGATGCCCATCTCGACCACCGCCGCCTCATGTTCCTCTCGAAGCGCGAGCAATGTCATGGGGACGCCGAGTTCGTTGTTGAGGTTCCCCGCCGTCTTGTGGACGAGGAATTTTTCGGAGAGGACTTGCGCCATCATCTCTTTGGTGCTCGTCTTGCCCACGCTGCCGGTGATGCCGATGACGGGGATGTCGAATAAACTACGGTAATAAGCCGCCAAATCCCGCACGGCACGGAGGGTGGAATCCACCAAAATGCAAGGCCCGCCGGGCGCGTCAATCTCCCGCTCGACCAGACAGCAGACCGCGCCGCGGGTGAATACATCCTGCACAAAGTCATGCCCGTCCGCCCGCGCCCCCGAGATGGCGACAAACAGCGCACCGTCCACGTCGAGACGGCTGTCCATGACGACTTGGCGGATGCGGGTGTCACCCCCGCCGCCGAGGAGCGTGCCGCCCATCGCTTTCGCGGCTTGGGATAGGGTAATTGGTTTCATTGTCATTGGAAACACTCCTTTGGAATATAGAATTTTGGTAAATTTAAATCATGTCGCTTTGCGGCATACCACAATAATTCTACACTCTACATTTATTGATACTTCTCCATTGATACCGCAATGATTTTCTCGCACAAATCTCCGAAGTCCAGCCCGGCTTCTTTGGCCTCCATCGGGAGGAGGCTGAGGGGGGTCATGCCGGGCAGGGTGTTGGTTTCCAAGCAGTAGAGGCCACCGTCGGGGGTGAGGATGAAGTCGGAGCGGGAGTAGACTTCGAGGCGGAGGATTTCGTGCGCCTTGAGGGCGGCTTGCTGGAGGCGTTTGGTGTCGGCCTCGGATAGTTCAGCGGGGCAGATCTCTTCCGTCATGTTGGGCTGGTATTTGTTTTCGTAGCAGAAAAAGCCGCTCTTCGGGCGGACTTCGATGACGGGGAGGGCTTTGCCGTCCAACACGCCGACGGAGAACTCACGGCCGGGGATGAAGTCTTCGATGAGGGCCTCTTTGTCTACGCGGAAGACTTCCGCGAGGGCGGCTTCCTGCGCATCGGGGCCTTGGAGGATGGTAGTCGCCACGCTGGAGCCGCCGCTGCATGGTTTTATCACGCAGGGGTAGCAAATCTCGCCAACGGGACCGCCTTGGCGCACGACCCGACCGGGCGGGACGGGGATACCGGCGCAGTCGAAAAGGGCGAGGCTGACACCTTTGTGCATGGCAAGGGCTGAGCCGAGCGGGCCGGTGCCGGTGTAGCGGATGCCTGCCAAATCGAAAGCGGCTTGGAGCGTGCCGTTTTCGCCGTCCTCGCCGTGGAGGGCGAGGAACACGATGTCGGCGGCACGGCAGAGGTCAAAAACATTCGGGCCGACGGGGCCCCGGTCATCACCGGGGCGGCTTGCGCGCACGGCGTCCAAATCCGGCGCGGCGGCACGCAGGGTGCTTGGGACACGTTCGAGCGAGTTGTCAAACACGGCCAAAGGGTCGGTATAAGGCTCCGGGTGGCCAAAAAATAAATCCATAAGCAGGACTTGATGGCCTCGGTCGATCAGGCTTTGGGCGATTTGCCGCCCGGACGCGATGGACACGTCCCGCTCCGGGTACAGGCCGCCGCATAAAACTACGATGTGCATAGTGATTCCCCCGTTTCTCCCGGCATATTGCGGGGAGGTGAAGATGGTGATTGGTTCTTGGAAAATACATGATATTTTATCATAGATTGGGGTTGGGGGCAAGGGAATGATGTCCGAAAGCCTCCCTCGTTTACGAGAGAGGCGGCCCGCAGGGCCGAAGGGAGTACACGCTGATTTTCCAACGTACGTTAACTCCCCCGGTAAGCTGCGCCGATAACTGACGCCCCAAGAGCGCACGGCGAAGCCGCAGTACGATTGGTTGGCGGAAGGAATGCCCGTGGTGCAGGCCCCTCGTTTACGAGGGGCCTAAGGGCAAACTGCATCTTGACACGATATATCGCAATGCGATATAATTATATCACGTTACGATATACCATTCCGCATCGGAGGTGACCCTATGAGCACCGAAAAACAAATCAAAGCCTATCTCCCCATGTCGGAGACGGCGTATTATATCCTGCTGTCTCTCATGGAACACCGTCACGGGTATGCGATTATGCAACACGTGGAGGCGATTACCGCGGGGCGTGTCCGTCTGGGGGCGGGGACGCTCTACGGGACATTGGGCAAGATGGAAAAGAGCGGGCTGATTGCCGTCATCGCCGAGGAACAACAGCGCAAGGTCTACGGCATCACGCCTGCGGGGCGTGCGGTGCTGGAGGCGGAGATTCGACGGATTCGGGAACTGTATAAGAGTTCGGAGGGGGTGCGGCTCAAGTGAAGAACGAAAAAAAGACCAGGCGATGGATATGGCTTGGTCTGCCGGAAAAAGAGGAGCGGTATTTGAGCGAACAAAGCCGGAAAGGCTGGCATTTAACGGGGATAACAGTAAACAGATTCCATTTCAGAAGAAGCCGGCCCCGGGATGACCAATACAGGATAGATTTTGTCGGCAAAAAACGAGAGATGGAAGCCCGCCTCCGATTTTATGAAGACGCCGGTTGGGAGGTAGTTGTCGATTGCAAAGAGGGGTTTGGCCGCAGGCTCTATTTGAGAAGACCCCGGTCTGATGATGCTGTTTTGGAGCTTTATACGGATACCGAAAGCAAAATTGAACTACTCCGGCGGTTCAAAAACGCTTGGATTCGGGACACCACACTCGCGATTATTACCACGGGCTTAGGTGCTGTGAATATAGCTCGGCGGAATCTCGTCGGTGTGCCTCTGATGCAGAGCCCGCTCTTTTGGATGCTGACGGCAGGTACTGCCTTCGCGGTGGGCAGGGCGATTTGGCAGGGTGTTTTGTTTTATCGGGCAATTCGGCGCATCAAAGGCGACAAATTCTAAGCTTGACATTTTGCATCGTTTGCATTACAATTAATCATGCAAAAATGTTGTAACACGGACAGAAGGAGAACACTATGCAACTACGAATCGAAAAGCTCAACAAATCCTTCGGCACGAAGCATGTGCTGCAGGACCTCAGCTTCACCGCGCGGAGCGGGGTGGCGATGGGGCTTTTAGGGCGCAACGGCTCCGGGAAGACGACGACCATCCGCACCATCATGGGCATCTTCCCCGCCGACAGCGGGACGTCTACAATTGACGGGGTACCCACGCAGAAAATGCGGAAGCGCATCGGCTATTTGCCGGAGGAGCGGGGATTGTACCCCAAGCGCATTATCGGTGAACAGATGGCCTACATCGGGACGCTGCGGGGATTAAAGCCCAAAGTGGCCAAAGAGCGGGCGAAACAGCTCCTCGTGCGCTTGGAGGCGGAGGAGTATTTTGACAAGAAACTCGACACACTCTCCAAGGGCAACCAGCAGAAGATTCAGCTCGCCATTGCATTGCTGACGAACCCGGACATCGTCATCCTCGACGAGCCGTTTTCGGGGCTTGATCCTGTGAACTCGCAGATCCTCAAGCGCGTGGTCGAAGAGCTGGTGGCCGAGGGGAAACTGGTACTCTTCTCCAGCCACGAGATGGGCTATGTGGAGGAGTTTTGCGACGATATCTGCATCATCCACCAGGGCCAAATCGTGCTGGACGGCAGACTGCGGGACATTAAGGCGAGCTATCCGCGGCATCAAATTCTCGTCAGGCCGGAGGTGCCGGGCGCGGCGGAGCTCAAGCAGCAACTCTTACAATCGAACACCGTGTCAAGGCTGGCGGCGGACATAGCGGCCGAGGGGCAGGGATGCTTGGTGACGCTGCACAATGAGCGGGACAAGGCGGCCTTGTTCACAGCGCTCACGGAGAGCCGAATCGCGATTGACGGCATCAGCGTGGTGGAGCCGCGTCTGGAGGATATTTTCGTGGAAAAAGTCGGCCGCGAGGTTTCGGCTGAGGAAGACGGGGGTGCGGTGGCATGAGAAACTTTTTTACGGTCTTAAAGTTTGAATATCTCGGCATGGTACGGCCCAAGGGCTTCCTGATTTCGACGATTTTGTTTATGGGTATACTCCTCGCGGCGGCGAATCTGCCGCTTATCATGGGTTTGTTCCAAGGCGGCGGGGATGATGTGTATGCCGCCGACTACGAGCGTCCGGTCGGCGTGTTCTATGACGCCACGGACTGGTATTCGGAAGAGGTGCTGGCGGTGTGGTCGCCCGAATTTGCGTGGGAGCCGATTGCAAGTCCCGCCGATATCGAGGCAGGGCTGGAAGAGGGCGCGTTTGCGATTGGGTTGGTGTTGGAGATGGATAACGTCCGGGTCTACATGCCCGGCGGTGACTGGATGGGCGGCGGCCATTTTGGATTCTATGAAATGGCCCGAAGTATGGCGCAATCTGTGACCTTGGCACAGGCGGGCGTGGACGAGGGGACGATAACGGCGGTACTCGCGACAGATCCCGCTATGGAACTAATCATCGTCGGGCGGGATGGTGGCCAAAGCTATTGGGTAGCTCTGGTGTTTACGATTTTGCTTATGTTGGTGGTATCTATCTTCGGGGCGGTTGTGGCGCAGTCGGTGTCTACGGAGAAGACCAGCAAAGCGATAGAATTGCTCACCATCTCCACCGGCCCGAACTCACTAATTTTCGGCAAAGTAATCGGGGTTGGGCTGGCGGCTATTACGCAGTTTGGGCTGATGCTGGTACCTGCGTTTCTGGTTATCTATTTCAACTTGGATCATTGGCATGAATTCTCGCCCATGGTGGGCGGAATTGTGGAGATGGTGTTTGCCTCGAATGTTTTGGGGCTAGCGTTTGTATTCTTCCTCTTGAGCTTCTTTACGTATGCTTTCGTTTTTGCCGCACTAGGCTCTACCGTCACCCGTGCGGAGGATTTGAGTAGTGTGCAGAGCTTACCTTCGTTTCTGCTCATGATTGCCTATTACGTATCGTTTTCGGCTCTGTTCGCGCCGGATGCAATTCATGTGCAGATACTCTCCTACGTACCGTTCTTCTCCCCGCTCGTCATGATGGCACGGGCGACGATGACGGAGGTGCCCGTGACGGAGATTGCACTCTCCGCCGGGGTGAGTTTCCTCTATGTGCTGGGCCTCGGGTTTTTGAGCGCAAAGATTTACCGCGTCGGCGTGATGCTGACGGGGAACCGGCCGAGCTTGCGGCAGATTTTCAAGATGCTGCGTGCGGGGTAGGAATATGTTTGAAAGAAGCAGCAAATCCGAATTTGGATTCGCTGCTTCTTTGCCCTTGCCCTTAAAATTCCCCTCCTTGGAGGGGTGCCGCCGCAGGCGGTGGGGTGGTCGCCCTTGCCCTTAGGCTCCCTCGCAAGCGAAGGAGGCTTTGCGCGCCCTGCACTTCGTAGGGGACGATGGCAATTATCCCGGTGTTTTGTAGGGCGCGATGCCCTCATCGCGCCGTGTCTCCCATGGATTCAGCGCACGGCGTGATGAGGACATCACGCCCTACAATGCGCACCAAAACACACCTCCACAGGCGCACACCATCCGCCCCTACGACTGCCCCCGCAACTTAATAATTTTATCCCGCAATATCGCCGCGAGTTCAAACTCCAGCATTTTCGACGCCTCTTTCATCTCCTTCTCCAGCTTCGCAATCAGCGCGTCCCGCTCCTTGCGGGTCATCTTCATGCCGTCTTTCTCCGCACGCTTGGCGTCGGAGATGTCGCCGGAAATCTCAATCAGGTCACGGACGCTCTTCACAATAGTCTTCGGCGTGATACCGTGCGCTCCGTTGAATGCGATTTGAAGCTTGCGGCGTCTGTCCGTCTCGGCCATGGCTCTCTGCATAGAACCCGTCATGCGGTCGGCGTAGAGGATGACGAGACCTTCGGCGTTCCGTGCGGCGCGGCCTATGGTCTGGATAAGGCTGGTCTCCGAGCGGAGGAAGCCCTCTTTGTCGGCATCTAAGATGGCAACGAGCGAGACTTCGGGCAAATCCAAGCCCTCACGCAGCAGGTTGATGCCGACCAGCACGTCAAAGTGTCCGAGACGCAGGTCACGGATGATTTCCATGCGCTCTATGGTCGTGATATCGTGGTGCATGTAGCGGACTTTGAGGCCGGCGTTTGTGAAGTAGTCGGTGAGGTCCTCGGCCATCTTTTTTGTGAGCGTGGTGACGAGCGTGCGCTCCTTCTTCTCGATTCTCGCATGGATTTCGGCCATGAGGTCATCGATTTGCCCCTGCACGGGGCGGACGAGGACTTCGGGGTCTACAAGACCCGTTGGGCGGATAATCTGCTCCACAATCTGGCCGGAGCGTTCCTTTTCATAGTTACCGGGCGTGGCGGAGACGTAGATGAGCTTATGCACACGCTCGTTGAACTCGGCGAAGTTGAGCGGACGGTTGTCCAGTGCCGAGGGCAGGCGGAAACCGTGGCTGATGAGCGAGTCTTTCCGCGCCTTGTCCCCGGCGTACATCGCGCGGACTTGCGGCAGGGTGACGTGGCTCTCATCGATAAAGACGACAAAATCTTTCGGGAAGTAGTCCAGCAAGGTCATCGGCGCAGACCCCGGCGGGCGGCCGCTGATGATGCGGGAGTAGTTTTCAATGCCGTTGCAGAAGCCGAGTTCTTGCATCATCTCCACGTCATACATCGTCCGCTGGGCGATGCGCTGGGCCTCGATGAGCTTTTCCTCGGATTTGAAGCGCGCAACCTGCTCGTCACACTCCCGGCGGATTTCGTGGATTGCCCGCTCCATCTTTTCAGGACTGGTGACGTAGTGCGATGCGGGGTAGACGGCCACGTGGTCAAGCCGCTTGGTCGGCTCACCCGTGACGGTGTTGATGGAGCTGATGCGGTCAATTTCATCGCCGAAAAATTCCACACGCAAGGCATAGTTATAGGCATAGGCGGGGAAAATCTCCACCGTGTCACCCCGCACGCGGAACATGTTGCGGTCAAAGGCCATGTCGTTGCGCTCGTAGCGGATTTCAACGAGCTTTTTGAGCAAGGCATCCCGCTCCATCTTCCGCCCGACGCGCAGGGAGATGACCATGTTGGCGTAATCGATGGGGTCACCCAGCCCATAGATGCAGGACACGGAGGCGACGACGACCACGTCCCGCCGCTCAAAGAGCGCGGAGGTCGCGCTGTGGCGCAGGCGTTCGATTTCATCGTTGATCGTGGCTTCTTTTTCGATGAAAGTGTCCGTGTGGGCGATGTAGGCCTCGGGCTGATAGTAGTCATAGTAGGAGACGAAATATTCCACGGCGTTATCGGGGAAGAACTCCCTGAACTCACTGCAAAGCTGGGCGGCGAGGGTCTTGTTGTGCGCCAACACAAGCGCAGGGCGGCCGAGGGATTCGATGACCTTTGCCATCGTATACGTCTTGCCGCTGCCGGTCACGCCGAGAAGCGTTTGCTCGGCGAGGTCGAGATTCACGCCCTGTGTGAGCAGACGAATCGCCTCCGGCTGGTCGCCGGCGGGGGTGTAGTCGCTGATGACTTTGAAGTTTGGCATGGGGAGGGTCTCCTTTTTGGGGGTGCAGGGGCGGCCATTGGCCGTCCGTGCCGTGCCCTGATTTCCCTCCTTGGAGGGGTGGCAGGCGAAGCCTGACGGGGTGGTTTCGCGGGGTGCATATGTTGTGGGGAGCGGCGTGCCCTATGGGGATTGGTTGTAGGGGTATGTTTTGAGTTGCGTTGTAGGGGCGGGGCCATCCCGCCCGGTTTATTATTACGTTGGTTACGCCTCGCCGGCGGGGCCTTACTTTTGGCTCGTGCCAAAAGTAAGCAAAAACACGCTCAGGGGCCTTGCCCCTAAGAACCCCGCTGCGGGTATCTACGTTGGATAAAGCGGCGTACTCGTGCGGTATAGGTATTACGCGCCTTGCGCGCCTTATTATTACGTTTGTGTCCCGCGATTATAGGCGTCTGCGGGCAGACTGCCCGGACGTTCTCCCCCGCGCGCGCGGGGGTGGTGGTTGTAGGGGCGACCCTATGACAACTGCAACCGCTTCTCAATACTATGCAAATGCCCGCTGTCCCGCAGGGACACGAAATCATCCCCCGCCACAATAATATGGTCGGCCAGGCGAATCCCCAGCGGGGCGAGGGCGTGCATGAGTTGTTCTGTAGTGGCGATGTCGGTCACGTTCGGCAGAGCCACGCCGCTGGGGTGGTTGTGGGCGAGGACGACATAGACGGCCTTGCGCTTGAGGGCAACTTCCACCGCACGGCGGATGCTGAAGTTGGCGGCATTGACAGAGCCCTCGGCCAACTTTTCCCGATGGACGGCTTGCAAACCGCCGTCGAGGCAGATGAGATACACCGCTTCATCCGTGAGGCCGTGGAAGAGCGGCAGGATGTATGCCCCCGTGCGTTCGGTGGTGTCCAAGATACGGTCTGTATTCGCTTTGTCGATTTGATAACGGCGGCCGAGTTCGTTGATGAGGCGGATTAGGGTCATAGAGACCTCGCCTATGCCCTTGACTTCCAGCAAATCTTGCGGCGATGCCTCGAATACGGCGGCGAGGGAACCGAAATGTTTCATCAGCGCGTGGGCGGTGGGGTTGACGTCCCCTTGCCGCATCCCATAAAAGAGGAGAAGTTCCAACACCTGATGGTCGGCAAAGGAGTCCAGACCGTGGGTGAGGAACTGCTTACGCAGACGGTCTCTGTGGCCGCCGTGGATGCTCATGGGGGTGCCCTCCTTTGCTTTATTGGGGGTATTATATCACATTGGGGGCGTGGGTTTCAATGTGAATCGTCCTGTTCTTAAAGGTTTTATGGTATAACAACCCGACCCGCGAAGCCGTAAAAGAGGCAAGTGGATTCTTCAGAACGTTTTATCATAAAAGGCGCACTATCGTGCCTTATTCTGCCGAAGTCTTGGCAGAACTCTTTTGCGTCGCAAAAGGTTTTATGGTATAATACCCGCACACCCACACCGCGATACCACGGGGCGTCGAGGATGCCGCCCCCTACACGAGATTTAGGAGGACACCATCATGCCCAAATACTACATCACCACCCCCATCTATTACCCGTCCGCGAAGCTGCACATCGGGCACACCTACTGCACCGTGGCGACGGATGCCATGGCGCGGTATAAGCGAATGCAGGGCTATGATGTGATGTTCCTCACCGGCACGGACGAGCACGGTCAGAAAATCGAAGAGCGGGCCGCTATTGCCGGGGTACCGCCGAAAGCATTTGTGGACGATATCGTCGAGGGGGTTGGCGGGGTCTATGATTTGTGGAAGCTCATGAACATCTCCTATGACCGCTATATCCGCACGACGGACGATTACCACGTCGAAAGTATCCAAAAGATTTTCCGCGCGCTCTACGACAAAGGCGTCATCTACAAATCCGTCTACGCGGGTAAATACTGCACGCCCTGTGAGAGCTTTTGGACAGAGAGCCAGCTCACAGACGGCAACTGCCCCGACTGCGGCCGCCCCGTTGAGGGTGCCGAGGAGGAGGCCTACTTCTTCCGTCTCTCCGACTACACGGAGCGGATTCTGACTCTATATGAAGACCATCCCGAGTTCCTGCTCCCCGTGAGCCGGAAAAACGAAATGGTTAACAACTTCCTCAAACCCGGTCTGTCCGACCTCTGTGTCTCTCGCACGTCTTTTACTTGGGGCGTGCCTGTAGACTTTGACCCCGGCCATGTGGTCTATGTGTGGATTGACGCTTTGAGCAATTACATTACTGCCCTTGGCTACCGGAACGAAAAATATGCCGATTTCGACCGCTACTGGCCCGCCGATGTCCACTTTGTCGGGAAGGAAATCGTGCGCTTCCACGCCATCATCTGGCCTGCCATGCTCATGGCATTGGATTTGCCGCTCCCGAAGCAAGTTTTTGGCCACGGTTGGCTTTTGTTCGACGGCGGGAAGATGAGTAAATCTAAGGGCAACGTCATCGACCCCTATATTCTCGCCAACCGTTACGGCGTGGATGCGCTGCGCTATTTCCTGTTGCGGGAGTTCCCTTTCGGCTCCGACGGCAACTTCTCCAACGAGGCACTCATCACCCGCATCAACACCGACCTCGCCAACGACCTCGGCAACCTCGTCTCCCGCACCGTAGCGATGGCAGAGAAATACTTCGATGGCATCCTCCCCGAAATGCAAGAGACGGGACCCGAGGATGATGAACTGCTCGCAATGGCAAGCGTACTGCGCACCGTCTACGCGGAAAAAATGGAAGCTTTTGCTTTCCAAGACGCACTCGTGGAGGTCTTCAAGGTCATCTCCCGTGCCAACAAATACATTGACGAAACCACCCCTTGGGTGTTGGCTAAGGACGAGGCGAAGCGTCCCCGCCTCGCCCGTGTGCTCTACAATCTACTGGAGACGATACGCCTCACCACGGTGCTGCTCCTGCCGTTTACCCCTGAAAGCTGTGAAAAAGCGTGGGTGCAAATTGGGGCGGATGCGGCGATATGCAGCTGGGAATCCGCCGCCACGTTCGGGCTGTTGCCGTCCGCGGTGACAGTACAAAAAGGCGAGGGCTTGTTCCCGCGGATTGATTTGAAGAAAGAACTTGAGGCTTTGGATAGTGAATAGCAAAACGGGCGGCATCTGCCGCCCGTTTTTTCGGATCTAACAAATATCCCGTACCACACTCTGCCGCGGAGCCACAAACGCCTCCGACATCAGCCCCGCGCCGATTCGGAAGCCCTCGACGAAGCGTTCGAACTCTACCTACAAACATGGTAACCTCATGCTGTGCGTTTATGAGCCGCGAGAGGGTCTTCCGTTCTTTTTCTGCGGCTGATACAGATTCTTGCTCTATGCAGTTTTCCAATATATCTTTTGATTCTGTATCTGGCTTTACACCAATTTTGTGCGTTTTGGAATTATCGGTTTTCGGCCCTCTCTTTTCCATGCGACCAAAACGATACCTCATCTCGCAAACAGGACTGGCCTAATCATAAAATGGGTCAGTCCTCATTTTGTTTATACGTTGAACTTGCCGGTCGGCAGGCCTTGCCAATGTTTTCAAATAGAAAAAGCCCCTCGGATAAACGCCGAGGGGCGATTGTTTTCATGGGCTTTATTCGCTGTCACTACTCTCTTTCGTAATATAAATCGGCCGATTCTTCGTCTCCAAATATGATTTGGCAACATACTGTCCCAGAATCCCCGTGCAAAACAGCTGTATCCCGGTAGCGAAGAGGATGATACATACCGTGGAGGCCCAACCGGCTACGGGGTCACCGAAAATGAGCCAGCGGACAACAATGAAAGCTGAGCCGAGGAGGGCGAAGAAGCAGAACAGGATGCCAAAGAGTGAGGAGATAGCGAGCGGGCGGACGGAGAATGCGATGATGCCGTCCAGAGAGTAGGAAAACAGACTCCAAAAGCTCCATTTTGTCTCGCCGTGTACACGGGGGATGTTTTCAAACGGAATCCACTTTGTGGAGAAACCGACCCAACTGAACAGACCTTTGGAGAAGCGGTTGTATTCCTCCAAAGAGAGGATGGCATCTACCATCTGCCTGGTCATCATGCGATAGTCCGTTGCGCCGTCTATGATTTCCGTCTGGGAGATTTTGTTAACGAGGCGGTAGAATTTCCGCGCGAAGAAAGAGCGGATTTTCGGTTCACCGCGGCGGGAGATACGGCGGGTGGCGGCGCAGTCGAAGCCCTCCTCCGTGATGGCGGCATACATCTCGGGCAGGAGCGCGGGGGGGTGTTGGAGGTCTGCGTCTATGAGGGCGATGTAGTCGCCCGTTGCGGCCTTGAGGCCCGCGAACATGGCTGCCTCTTTGCCGAAGTTGCGGGAGAAAGAAAGGTAGCGCACACGGCTGTCCGCTTTGGACAGGCCGCGGAGTGCGGAGAGGGTGGCGTCGGCTGAGCCGTCGTCTACGAAGACGAGCTCGAAAGTGACACCGGGCATCTCCCGTTCTACGGCGGTGATGGCTTCTGTGAAAAGGGGGATGTTTGCTTCCTCGTTATAGCAGGGGATGACTAAGCTGATTTTTGACATAGTTACTCCTTTTGGGGCGTTTCTACGACGATATCCAAACGTCGTATCCGCCTCTGTCGTTCGGCTCTATGCGAAATGCCAAGCCGAACTCTGATTGGATTGCGTCTACCGGCCAATATATCTCGCCGTACATTGTACGTGCGGCGTGGGGGTTGTCAGGGAGTGATAGTTGGGTGTTTGGTGCGGTGCGGTTTATGCCCGCTACGGTCTCCCGTAAAGGGAAGTATAGCGCGCCGTCTATGTCCATGAGCCGCAGGGGGACGTAGGGCGTATCTGCCACCGCCGCCGGGGTAGGCCTCATGACTTGTTCGCCGTCTACGAACAGCCTGTGCTGGCGGTGCTGCTCTTGGGCGGTGCGGGCGATGCGGCCGTAGATTTCATGGTAGCGCATAAAGCTGGTGGAGAACCATGTCGTCGCGGTCAGCTCGCCATGTGCATAACGGCGGTCATGGAGGGGGCGGATGAAGTCCTCCAAAGGGATGCCGGCTTGCCATAGCTCGTCTGCGTGGTCACGGATGTCGGCGGCTGCAGCGGCGTGATGCAGATGAGTATCCCGGTTTCCTATGTAGCCGCGGAGGATGGTCGTGTAGTTATAGATGCCCGCGGTGCCGAGGAGCAGAAGTGCGGCAGCCAGTACGCCTGTTCGCATGGTGGCGTGGGATTTTCGCTGAAATTTTACCTGCTCCGCCAGTACGAACCAGATTCGCACGGTCACAACGAGGATACAGAGGATGGAGCCGAACAAGGTGCGATACCACAGGGCGGGTGCGGGTGTCACAGCTAAGAGAGCCTGCCCGCCGGCCGCCGCCGCGAAGAACGCAAAGGGCATGATTTGCTTCGAGGAGAAGAAAAATGAAATCAGCACGTAAGAGACGAGTACGGTGTAACCGACCGTCAGGACGACCATACGCAGGGGGTGAAAGCTCCAGTCCATGCGGCCTGTGAGCAACGGAATATAGACAGCCAAAAAAGCAACCAGTCCGACGAAGACGGCAAAATCAACCGCTTTGCGCAGCCGATTAGGCGCGTCCCGCTTGACGAACAACCGCACGAGCAGGGCGATGACAGCCGTTGTGAACAGGAGGATGAACAGTCGGGTCGCCGGGGAGGTCATAAAGAATTGGAAAGTATGGCCAATGCTCTCTAAGCTCGGTGCTCTGCCCTCGTGTCCGACCCGCCATAAGATGCCCGGAGCCAGCGTGACGGTCAGCAGTCCGCCTAGTGCCGTAACCCAAGCGAAGAGGTAGGGCCAAGTGATTTTTGTTTTTTGGATGCGGTGCCCGATGAGGCAGACCGTAAGCGCACCAAAGGCCATGGGGCCGATTTGCTCCATCGTTGCAGTCGCAAAAAAAGTCACAAGCGGCAGGTAATATCGCTTTTTGCCGGAGGCGAGGCCTGTGTCGAGCAGGTAGTATGCGAGGAAGAACAGCAGCATGGGATACACATAGTTGAGCGCGCCCGCCGCCCAGAGCACGGTCTCCCGCATGACGTAGACGTGCAAGCAGAGGAATAGGGCGGTGACGGTGACCAGTATCGGGAGAAAGCGGCTGTCTTTGGGTTCTTCGGTGCGAGGGCTTTGTGCGCATTTTGCGGCACAGTATATTGTCAAGAAGGTGATAAGGGGCAGTATTATGCGGAGAAGGTGGACATCAAAGGCCAGAATCACGGTGAGGAACAAGTGAATGATTGCGCGGCCGTTGCTGTGCAGATAGTGGTTGACGTGGAAAGTCAAAAAGGACTCCCAATCGCGCAGAATATAGGCTTGTCCGTAGATATAATCGTCCTCGTACAGAAAGACGAACCGAAGCAAGGCGAAAAAGGCGGCGATTGCCAGAGCGGAGAACAAGAAACCCCCATATTTGCACAACGCGTGTCGTATACTATTCATGAAACTCTCCTCAGACGCAAAGCCTAGAGGTATTGTACCATTTTGAAGCACACCTTGTAAACACCTATAGAAATTCCCACTAGCTAAAAGCCGCGAATTGTGCTATACTAATACCATCCCAGCACCAAACCTCGCTCTTTTGCCCTTGACCTTGCCCCTAAAACCCCGCCGGAGGCTAGGGGGAAGGTCGAAGGGGGACTAGTCCCCCTTCGAAGGCGCATCGTCCGCCGCAGGCGGACTTATGCGTTCCCCGCAGGGAACGTATGCGCCATAGGGGGATGTACGG
Organism: Oscillospiraceae bacterium; assembly: GCA_009780235.1. Taxonomy (GTDB): domain Bacteria; phylum Bacillota; class Clostridia; order Oscillospirales; family Oscillospiraceae; genus WRAB01. Next base: position 17,525 of record WRAK01000016.1, on the reverse strand, counting down.
GTTTCGACGGGGGTGCGGAGCCGGGAGTAGCGGGCGGATGCGCCTACCATCCTAAAAATGGGCACTCTTTATAAATTAAAGAACACTAACAGAACTCAACTGGTAGCCGCTTAAGGCCGCTACCCATCCTTGCCGGAGGGACCACGGGCCGGCGTTAGGGTGTCATTTTAGTGGTGACCGTGCGTGCGGTAAGCTTTGCCCGCACCATGAACGATGAAGCTACCAAGCCCGGAAGCCTGACGAGTTGGCGTCCGAGTAAGGGAATGTAAATAACCGTCTGCGCCCGGAGAAGCTCCTTGTAAAACGCTCTCGGACGGGGGTTCAACTCCCCCCATCTCCACCAAAGAAAACGCTACAACCACAACGGTTGTAGCGTTTTTGCGTTTTTGGAGTGGTTGAGTGAAAAGGCGTTCGTGTTCAAGAAGGTGGTCTGGAGGTGCTGGAAATGCGTTTTGGATTATGCGATTTCTTTGGAAAATTATGCAATATTTTCTGTTTGCGCTTAAAAGCGAGTGCAGCTCTCAGTACATTGCCTTATCAACAGAAATAAGATATAATAAGACAAATTTCTCCCTGCGTTGGAGTATATTTCTGAGCGATATAGGAGCTGGATGCTGTGAAAAGTAATTTTGTATTTTTGGAAGAGCAGTTTCCCGCACTCGAAAAGCTGGGTAGCCTTGCCGAGAGCTATTTATATTCCGACCCAAACACCTGCTTATACAAGCTGGGTGCGCTTGCTGAGACCATCATGAACTATATGTTCGACATGGATGGTCTCACGCCGCCATACGGACAGGACAACACGGCGGCAAACAGAATCAAAATCCTCAAACGGGAAGGGGTGCTGTCTCGGGAAATTAGTGAACTCCTTTATACGCTCCGCACAAAGCGGAATCAAGCTGTCCATGAAAATCGTGACTGCTTCGAAGATGCCAAAACATTGCTTAAGATGGCGCACACGTTTTCGTCGTGGTTCATGGAGATATATGGCGACTGCGCATATCATCCGACAGACTTCGTATTGCCGGATGATATTCGTGAGCAAAGTAACTATGAAGAGCTACTCGCAGAAAACGAGAAGCTCGCCGCTGAGTTAGAGCAGGTGAAAGCAGTCGCAGATAGTGCCGTCACACTATCTGAGCGCAAAAAACGTACTGAGCGGGCGACGCGCAATTTGAAGTTTTCGGAAAAAGAGACCCGCTACTTGATAGACGAACAGCTCCGCAAAGTCGGCTGGGAAGCCGACACCGAAACGCTCCGCTATTCTAAAGGAACACGCCCGCAGAAAGGCAGAAATATCGCCATCGCAGAGTGGCCGACTGATTCAACCGTCTGCAAATGGGGGCACGTTGACTATGCGCTTTTTGCGGGCTTAAAGTTAGTCGGTGTCGTGGAGGCGAAAGCCGGGCACAAGGATGTTTCCGCTCTCATCGACAACCAATGCCGTGCGTACAGCATGGGGATTAAGGATGAGCACGCAGAATATGTAATCTCCTCATGGGACGGGTACAAAGCACCCTTCTTGTTTGCGACCAATGGCAGAGAGTACAACAGACAACTTGAAACAAAGTCCGGCATCTGGTTCCGCGATGCACGGGAGTGTTCCAACATTCCCAAGGCTCTTCGCGGTTGGACAGACCCACAGGGGCTATTGGATATGCTCGGCCAAGACATTACCGCTGCAAACCGGGCACTCTCGGAGTCGTCTTATGACTTGCTCCGTGACCCGGATGGGCTCGATCTGCGCCCCTACCAAATTGAGGCGATTGAGCAGGCGGAAGCCGTCGTGATGGGTGGACGGCAATCCGCTCTCTTGGCGATGGCGACCGGCACAGGGAAAACGCGAACAGTCCTCGGTATGATTTATCGTTTCCTAAAATCAGGACGCTTTAAGCGAATCCTGTTCCTCGTTGACCGCACAGCACTTGGCGAACAGGCGCAAGATGTGTTCAAAGAAGTCAAGCTCGAAGACCTGATGACACTTGACGAAATTTACAACATCAAGAACCTGGACGATAAGGACATCGACCGTGAGACAAAAGTCCATGTCGCCACGGTGCAAAGTCTCGTCAAGCGTGTTCTGGACAATGAAGCCGACACTATACCTGCGGTTTCTGATTATGACCTCATTATCATAGACGAGGCGCACCGGGGCTATGTGCTTGACAAGGACATGAGTGACGACGAGCAGCTTTACCGCGACCAGGCGGACTTTGTAAGCAAATACCGCGCCGTGATCGACTATTTTGACGCAGTAAAAATCGCACTAACCGCTACGCCCGCACTACACACCACAGAGATTTTTGGTAGACCGGTATTTGAATACCCATATCGCCGCGCCGTTATTGAGGGTTATCTGGTTGACCACGATGCACCCCATGATATCCAAACGAAACTGCGCGTGGAGGGGATCAATTTCAAAGCGGGCGAAATAGTGATCCGCTACGATGCCGTCACAGGCGAAGTCCTCAATAGTGACGAGCTGGAAGATGAACTCAACTTTGACGTAGAGAACTTTAATCGCCAAGTGATTACAGAGAATTTCAATCGCACGGTGTTAGGAGAAATCGCCCGCGATTTGAATCCCGAGGGCGAGGCGAAAACACTCATCTTCGCCGTAGATGACAACCACGCCGACCTCATCGTCAAGACGCTTAAAGAGATTTACGAGCCAAGCGGTGTGCCGAACGATGCAATCAGAAAAATCACGGGCAGTATCGGCGAGGGGAACTCGAAGAAGACGATGGAAGTCGTCAAGCGTTTCAAAAATGAGCAATATCCCAATATTGCTGTCACGGTAGATCTGCTCACCACCGGCATAGACGTGCCGGAGATCAGCACACTCGTCTTTATGCGCCGTGTGAAATCTCGTATCTTGTTCGAGCAGATGCTCGGACGTGCCACTCGCCTTTGTCCGAAGATCGGCAAGACGCATTTTGAGATTTACGACCCAGTAGGCGTGTATGAATCCCTAGAGCCGGTTAGTACGATGAAACCGGTGGTGCAGAGCCCATCCGCATCGTTTGATGACTTGCTCAACAGTCTCGAAGCCTTGGAATCAGAACAACAACTCAAAAACCAGATTGACATGATCATCGCCAAGATTCAGCGCAGAAAGCGCAATCTGAGCGAGCAGGCGTTGGAACATTTCCTTGACCTCTCCGGCGGGTTGAACCCCACACAGTTTGTGGAGGTTTTGGCGGATATGCCCGTCCGGGATGCAACAACATACCTGCTGCGAAATGAGCAGCTATTTGACATCTTAGCTGAAGGAGGACAGAGCCAAGGTCGTTCGGTTATCTACTCCGACCATCAAGATGAACTTGTCAGCCATACGCGCGGCTACGGACAAGGGCAGGCACCGGAGGATTACTTAGACGAGTTCAACGCCTTTATTACAAATAACCGCAACACTATCGCCGCACTAAACGTGGTCTGCACACGCCCGCAGGATTTGACGCGGGAGAGCTTGAAGAGCCTCAAGCTGGAGCTGGACCGCCATCACTTCACCGAGACACAACTCAACACCGCATGGCGGGAGCTGAAAAACGAGGATATCGCCGCTGATATTGTCAGCTACATTCGCCGCTATGCCTTGGGTTCGCCGCTTGTGAACTATGAGGAACGCTTGGCGCGGGCGGTGGACAAACTCAAGCAGAACCACCGCTTCTCTAAAATCCAACTCGACTGGCTTGGGCGCATGGAGAAAACGCTCCGCTCCGAGACCGTAATCGACAAAGAGATGTTCAACACCGGCGCATTCCGGACACAGGGCGGGCTCACACGGGCGGACAAGATTTTTGAGGGCAAGCTGGAAGCGTATCTGTCCGAACTGAAAGACTACTTATACGATGACGAAGGAGCCACCGCATGAATAACCAAGAAATTGTTTCCAAGCTATGGAATCTATGCAACGTCCTGCGCGATGACGGGATTACTTATCACCAGTATGTGACGGAGCTGACCTATATCCTCTTCCTGAAGATGACCAAAGAGACCGAGACAGACGGACACATCCCCGCCGAGTATCGCTGGGATGTGCTGGTCAAAAAAGATGGCACGGAACTCAAACGTTTTTACAACGAACTGCTCCAACATCTGGGCGAGAACTGTACCGGGCGTGTGCGGGAGATTTATGCCGGGGCACGCTCTAACATTGACGAGCCGAAGAATCTGGAGAAGATTATCACCAGTATTGACGCGCTCGACTGGTATTCCGCCAAGGAGGAAGGGCTGGGCAATCTGTATGAGGGACTGCTCGAAAAGAACGCCAGCGAGAAGAAGTCCGGCGCGGGGCAGTATTTCACGCCGCGGGTGCTGATTGACATCATGGTAAAACTGATCGACCCGCAGGCCGGGGAGCGGTGCAATGACCCCGCCTGCGGCACTTTTGGTTTTATGATTGCCGCTGACCAACACGTGAAGGACGCCACGGATAATAACTTTGACCTGCCTATTGAGCTGCAAAACTTCCAGCGCAAAGACGCCTTTTCCGGCTGTGAGCTGGTCCATGATACCCACCGTCTTGCGCTGATGAACGCCATGTTACACGGCATCGAGGGCAAGATTTTACTTGCCGATACCCTGTCCAATCACGGCAAGCGGATGAACGGCTTTGATGTGGTGCTCACGAATCCGCCATTCGGCACAAAAAAAGGCGGGGAGCGCACGACCCGAGATGATCTCACGTTCCCCACCTCGAACAAACAGCTCAATTTCCTGCAACACATCTACCGCAGCTTGAACAAAGACGGCAAGTCTCGTGCCGCCGTGGTTCTGCCGGACAATGTGCTCTTCGCCGACGGCGATGGCGCGAAAATCCGCGCGGATTTGATGGACAAGTGTAATCTGCACACCATTTTGCGCTTGCCCACCGGGATTTTCTATGCCCAAGGCGTGAAAACCAATGTGCTGTTTTTCACCCGCGGCAAGACGGAGCAGGGCAACACCAAAGAGGTCTGGATTTACGACCTCCGCACCAATATGCCCGGCTTCGGCAAGACGACCCCGCTCAAACACGAACACTTTGACGCATTCATGACCGCCTACCACGCAGACGACCGCGCCGCTGTCACGGACGAACGGTGGAATTGCTTTACCCGCCGGCAGATCACCGACAAAGGCGACAGCCTTGACCTCGGGCTGATCCGGGATGACAGCGTGCTCGACTACGACGATCTGCAAGACCCCATCGAGAGCGGCGAGGAGATTGCGGCACAGCTCGAAGAGGCGGTTGATCTTGTGATGAGTGTGGTGAAGGAGCTGAAGAGTCTTGGGGGTGCGGGGTGATGTGGCCGTATGAGGTGCCGGAGAATTGGGTGTGGGTGAAGTTGGATTCTGTTGCAGAAATCGCTACCGGTGGTACACCGAGCAAGAAAAAGGATGAGTATTACGGCGGAGAGTTTCCCTTCATAAAGCCTGCCGATTTAGATCAAGGCAGAAACGTTTTATTTGCAAGCGAATATCTTTCTGAAAGCGGAAAGGCGGTCGCACGCTTTGTTCCTAAATATTCGACAAGTGTTTGTTGCATTGGAACAATAGGGAAATGTGGTTTTTTGGAAGTAGATGCAACAACAAACCAACAAATCAATTCGCTGATACCGCGCTTTAATGAATTGTTTCTGTATTATTATTGCTGTACGGAAAGCTTTGTAAATCATCTACTGAGTCTAGCGTCGGCGACAACAATTTCAATCGTAAATAAGGGGAAAATGTCTACAATTCCATTCCCCCTACCGCCCCTCCCCGAACAACACCGCATCGTCACTCGCATCGAAAGCCTATTCACCAAACTCGACCGCGCCAAAGAACTGGCGCAAGCAGCGTTAGATCGCTTTGAGACACGCAAGGCGGTGATTTTGCATCAGGCGTTCACCGGGGTGCTGACGGCGCAGTGGCGTGAGGCGCATGGGGTGGGGTTGGATAGTTGGGAGGAGCGAGATTTACAGTCGGTCTGCTTAATGAAAATTACAGACGGAACCCATCAAACGCCAACTTATAGTGACCAAGAAAATGGAGTCCCATTTATATCTGCTAAAGATGTAACCACAGGGCAAATCAGTTTGATGAAAATCAAATACATAATACCAGAATTACATAAAGAGCTACAAAAACGTGTAGCACCACAACGTGACGATGTCTTGTTGGCAAAAAATGGGACTACTGGGGTCGCTGCAATTGTTGATATGGACCTTGTTTTCGATATATATGTTACCTTGGCGATACTGCGACCAGACACAAATTGCATTATCCCTAGATTCCTTTTGCGAGTAGTTAATAGCCCTGTCTGTAAAATGCAGTTTGACGCAAACTTAACTGGAATTGGGGTTCCAAATCTCCATTTAAGGGATATTCGAGCTGTAAAAATTCCGCGTCCCACCCTCCCCGAGCAACAAGAAATCGTCCGCGTCCTCGACAGCCTCCTCGAAAAAGAGCAACGCGCCCGCACGCTGTGCGAGGGTGTCATCGGGCAGGTGGATCTGATGAAGAAGGCGATCCTCGCCCGGGCGTTCCGTGGGGAGTTGGGGACGAATGATCCGGCGGAGGCGAGTGCAGCGGGGGCGTTGGGGGATGCGGAATAAGTAGGCATGATAACCTCTGAATAATCGATCTGACATTCCATCACTAAATAAATAGTTCGCTGACTTATCTAATAGGAAGAACCCGCTGCTACTAAGCAACGGGTTCTTCCCATTATCCAAAGCTGCCTTCCTTGGGGATTGAAGCCCCCCTACCTCTTACTCCACGTCCGTTCCGGTACAATCGCAAATGCAATGTTATTCGCATGGTCTGCACTACGCTCTAAGTCGATAATCATATCGGTAAACACAACACCGATTTTCGGCTCGCATTTCTCGGCTTTCAGGCGGGTGATGTGGTTTTCGGAGAACTCCGCCGAGAGTTTGTCCACTTCTTCTTCCAACGCGCCGATTTGGGGGAGTTCGGTTTCGTTTTGGTGTTCGTAGGTGTCTAAGGCGCTGGTGACGAGGGTTTGCGTCAGGTAGCTCAAGGTTCTCAGCTCCTCCATGGCGGCTTCGGAGAACTTGAGGTCGTGCTCCCTCATGGCCAAGGTGTACTCCGCGATGTTTTCCGCGTGGTCGCCGATGCGTTCGATATCGGATAGTGTGCGGAACATCCGCCCGACCTTTTCGGCCTCGGAGTTGGACAAGGGCATGTTGTTAATCCAGACCAGTTTGGCCGCAATGTTATGGTTGAGATAGTTGATGATATCCTCATTTTCTATCGTCTTTTTTGCCTTGTCCTCGCTCTTTTCAAAGAAGGCTTTGAGTGCCAAGGTCAGGTTCTCGTTTGCGATTCTTCCCATGCGACAAAGTTCCTGATGTGCGTTGAGGACTGCCACGGAGGGCGTCTGCATGATTTTTGTGTCGAGGTAGAGGAGCTTTTTCTCATAGGTTGTGTCGATTTCATCCGTCTTAATCGGGATGATTTTTTGCATCAAAAGCGCGGCCTGGTTTACGAAAGGCAGGAAGAACATCATGGTTGCAACATTGTATAAGGTGTGGAACATGGCAACTTGGCGTGCAGTATCTTCGTACCAAGTCATTTCAAACCAGTGCAAAATGCCGGGGAGGAAGAAAATCAATGTGCCGAATACCGTACTGCCGATGATGTCGAACATGATATGGAACACGGCGGCACGCTTGCTGTTGCGGTTTGCAGGGATGGAAGCGATGAGCGTTGTGATGCTGGTGCCGATATTCGTACCCAGTATGATAAACGCTGAGGTCTCAAAGGAAATCGGCACACCGAGTACGTGCAAGCCGACCAGAATGCCCGTTGTGGCGGTTGAGCTCTGTACAACGGCAGTAAACACGAAGCCGGCCAGCAGAGCCAAAACGGGGTTGTCGAAGTTAATTAGGAACTCACGGAATGAATCATTGTACCGCAGTTCTCCAAACGGGCCGCCCAATACGGAAATACCAAAGAACAAGAGCCCGAAGCCGAGTATAATTTGGCCGATGTTTTTGATGCTTCTCTTCTTGACAAACAAGTGCATGAGGATGCCGACAAAAATAAACAGCGGCGCAAAACTATCCACGCGAAAGGCAATAAGCTGCGCGCTGAACGTCGTTCCGACGTTTGCGCCCATAATGATACCGATTGCCTGTGTTAAGGTCATTAAGCTGGAATTCACAAAGCTGACTGTCATAATGGTTGCAGCCGTTGAGCTGTTGAGCGCGACGGTTGCGACGATGCCGACAATAACGGCTAAGAATCTATTTGCCGTTGCACGTTGTAAAATGCTTTGCATCCGATCGCCTGCGACGAGTTCTAATCCGCCCGACATGATTTTCATGCCGAATAAAAACAGACCGAGCCCGCCCAGAGCTGGAAGCAGTATCTCCATTAAATCCATTCTCTCTATCCCCAAATCTTTTTTTAAAATGTCGGCAACCGACTGCCGGTTGCCGACATTTGAGATTATAGCATGTCCGTTTGCGGTGTGCAAGAGGGTAATTTATTCGCCTTGCCGCAGAACAAGCACAGTATTTTGCGCCTTCATTTTCGAAATACAAATAAATACTCATGCGCGAGCAGAAGAAAATTGTATTTGATGCTATTTGTTTTCCAGAATCCTGTTGCCTTGCAATTATGCTGTTCTTTGACGATGATTTCCTTTGTCGTAAATCCGGCGCGTTCAAAAATCTTCATTAATTCAAAGCTCATGGGGACTACACAGCCCCTTTTGCGGGTGTCTCCCATTAGTATAGCGCAGAATTTTCCTGGTTTTAACACCCGGAAGCATTCTGCAGCTGCAGCATCCATTTGAGTCAGAAAATCTTTTGCGCTATAGTTTGATAAATCACCCTTAAGTCCTTCGCTGTAATGGATAATATCAGCATAGGGCGGGTGGGTGCAGACAAAATCGATGCTACCGCTAGGCACGAAGGACAGATTTCTGGCATCACCCTGCTTGATATAAACTTGACCGGTATTTTCTCGGTCAAACGCTACTTTTTCATAGCAACGCTCCAGCGCGGCCGGATTGATGTCTACTCCTATAATATTGCGGTTTAGCAACTTGGCCTCAACCAGAGTTGTTCCGCCGCCGACAAATTGGTCGAGGATTAAATCGTCTTCTGCTGAATAGCGCAACAAGAGGTTTCTTGGTATATAGGGTGACCAATTCCCACGATATTTTGCATCGTGGGTTGCCCAGGTTCCACGCTTGGGAAAACTCCATGCCGTGGTCATTTCTAACTCGAAATTATCGGGTTCCCATTTTTTGATTGTTCGCATATGTTTTTAATTTTCCTCCGGGACTGGCAGCCCTAATTTAGATAGAGGTATGTACTCAAAGTAGAAGTGACAGCCAACGCTGATAATATAATCGAGTACATCTTTATAAGAAGGCTGCTTAAACCAATCACTAAGCAAATAGATGTATTCTACTTCGACATTTGCCCGTGAAAGTAATTTTTGATATTGCCTCTTTTTAAAACCGCAAGTTTGTAATTTTTCATCAACAGATCCTGCTACTTGTTGGAACTTACATTCTATGATAAATAAAGTGTTATTAACGATTACGAAAATGCTGTCATCCGGCAATAAACGCTTTGAAATGATTTCTTTCCAATTGATGCCTAACTCTTCAAGAAACCTGTAGAAGCTATATTTTTTGTACGTTTTTGCAATGAGATCACCTTGATAATAGATGTCATTGTGATGTACAGCATACCCTTTTTGCGTTGATAGAAATGTTACTATATCAACTTTTCCTTCAAAAATAAGTCCTGTTTTTGTGTGAGCACCACCAACTCCGCCCTTTTTCATTTTTAATATCCCCTTAATTACATATTAACAGCTCGTTTACTGCCCTACGATTTTCAGCATTGCAATTTATCATTCTATTTGCTGAAATTCGATTTATTTTGTACAGAGCGTATAACTTATCAAAGAAATCATCTGTTTTATCCACGTTTCTAGGGTCAGAATTACTGGCCACGATATATGCACCACGGGCACTTAACGTATCTATAAACTTAGCAAGCTCTCTTTGAGCCGTATCGTCGAAGCCGCCTTGTGCATAGGAGGTAAAATTTGCCGTTTGGGAAAGGGGTCTATATGGAGGGTCAAAGTAGACGAACGTTTTATCATCTACGAAATCAGCGGACTGTCTATAGTCACCGTGGACAATTTTCACATTTTGCAACTTAGCGGACACAGCATGTAGGTTTTTCGTGTCACAAATACAAGGTTTTTTATAGCTACCCTGTGGTACGTTGAAGTTGCCCTTGGCATTTACTCGATATAGGCCGTTGAAGCATGTGCGGTTCAGAAAAATGAATAGTGCGGCAAGTTCTGTGGATTTTCCCTCACCTATTTTAAACGTGTTAAATTGTTCTCGCTTTTCATAGTAAATTTTTTTGCGCTCCTCGTCCGCGACAGAGAGATATTCTTGCTCAAGCTTACTCAAAATCTCCAGAAGTTCGCTAAGCTTGTCTCGAATCGTTGTATATGTATGGATTAACTCGGCATTGATGTCGCTGATAAAAACTTCGCTCACCGCATGGCGGTTCAATACATCAAAAAGCACCGCGCCGCCACCAACGAAAGGCTCGGCATATTTGTTGATTTGTTCTCCCAGCACAGCGGGATATTTTGCTCGAATATCTTTTAGAAGTTGTGATTTTCCACCCGCCCACTTTACAAATGGTTTGGCAGGCTGAATAGTTGTGTTTTTGTCCATGATTGGTGCTCCTTTGGCTTGCTCTATATGAAAAAACGCTATATTTTGAAAGGTCGTTTCGGGGTAAATCATTCCCCGCCCCGCACCTCAATAATCTGATTCGCCGCCCTGTACTTCAGCGGTGTAATCCCCTTGAGCGTCTTGAACCACTTGCCGAAATGGCTTTGGGTCGGGAAACAGAAGTTTGCGGCGATGGCGGATATAGTTTTGTCCGAATACTTGAGCATATTCGCCGCCGCTTCAATTCGTTTCTGGCGGGTGTATTCCATGATACGCATCCCGGCCTCCTGTCCGAAGCGGCGGGAGAGGTAGGACTTATTGACCCCGAGCGCCTTGGCGATATCGTCTAAGGTGAAAGGCATGACCAGATGCTGGTCGATAAAGAGCTTGCATTTTTCCACGTAGGAGGCACTACTGCGCTCCTCTTGGACTTGGTTTACTTGCCGGGCAAAGAGAAGTTCTACCTCATCCCGCAGTTCCTGTATTTCCGCAATCTCTTTACAGGCGGCCAGACGGCGGAGATAGAGGTCATTGAGCGCGTAGGTACTGGGCGGGTCGAGACCGCCCTCAATGGCGGCGTAGGCGGCGAGGGCGATAAAGGCGCAGACCCTGTACTCCGCGCTCTTCACCGGGTCTTCTACCAGACGGAAAGGTTTGGGTGCACGCTCTCCCTGTGCACGGCGTTCCAGAATGCCTTTTACATCCCCGGTGCGAATACGTTGGAGGAAGAGCCGTTCGTGTTCGCAGGTTCTGACGATGTCTTGTTCTTTCGTGTCGCTGATGTACATGTCTTTTTCGTATATGATTTTTGCCATGCGGGCTTCGGTTGCTACGTTCATGGCCGCCTCCTTTTTGCGGTTTCGATTTGATTAAGTCAATTGTATAACAAAAAAGTCATTCCTACAATATATTATTGAAAAAAGAATGGGTATAATTTGAGCAACTATCGCTTTGGCGGTGAAAGGTGGGCATTACTATGTTGCGAATCATCACAGACAGCGGAGCCGACATCACCAACTTAGATGCAGGCGCATTGGGGTTGGACGTGGCCGAAATTGGGATTTCGTTTGAAGAATTCCCTTATGACCAACAGGCCGATACGGATTTTAGTGTGTTCTACGAGAACCTGACCCGGTCGAAGAAACTGCCGACGACCAGTCAGGTGACGCCGGGGCAGTATTTGGATTTATTTGAAGATGCAAGGGCAAAGGGCGACGAGGTGCTGGTCATCACCATCTCCGGTGCGCTCTCAGGTACCTATCAGTCCGCCGAGATGGCGAAGGAGATGAGCGGATACGAGGCCATTAGCCTCGTGGATTCCCGTCAGTGCTGTTTGAGCCAGCGGATGTTGGTTGAACATGCCCTGAAACTGCGTGATGCGGGTCAAGACCGCGCCGCCATTGTAACCGCGTTGGAAGAACTGCGGGAGCAGATGGTGCTGGTCGTTGTACTCGACACCTTGAAGTATCTCAAAAAAGGCGGACGCGTACCGCCTGCCATGGCCTTCTTGGGTGAGGTGTTGGGGATGAAGCCCGTTGTCACAGTACGGGACGGCAAAGTGGAGCCGCTGACGAAAGCCCGTGGCTTAGACGCAGGCAAGCGTGCGCTGTGGGCGCAGTTTGAGAAAGACGGGTATGATACGGATTTTCCCGTGGTTTTCGGTTATTCGCAGAACGCGGAACGCGGTGAGGCATTCATGCAAGAGACCAAGGAAAAGTATGGGATTGCGGATTGTACCCTGCATCCCGTGGGCGGTGTTATCGGGTCGCATGGCGGGCCGGGTGGGATTGCGATTGGATATCGGAAGAAGTAATGATTGGGGCGGCCTTGTGGCCGCCCTTTTTGGTTGTGTAGGGCGCGACGCCCCCGGTGCGCCGAGGGCGTCGCGCCCTACGACATACATGTCCCGTGAGACCACCCCGTCAGGCTTCGCCTGCCACCCCTCCAAGGAGGGGAATAGGGGCAAAAGGAAAGGGCGGCCACATGGGGCCGCCCCTGCGTTATGGTGTTTGCGGTGCTTGTTGGAACTCCGTGTCATCAAACCGCACGACTATCGTCGCGGCTTGGACGCGCATTGACGTTGCGGTGGGTAATACGTTGCCGCCGCTGCCGAGGATGATGCCGTGGTAGTTCGCCCATCTAAGCGCGTCAGCCGCCCACCATGAAATGGATCCGTTGTCGGGGAACGGCCATTCTGTACCGCCGCCCGGGGGGCTTGTGACATCGTAGCCTTGCCATGCGGCAAAGTTGCGCATAACGACCGCGAATTGCTCCCGTGTAATCGGCTGGCCGGGGCCGAAAGTGCCGTCGGCGTGGCCGTTCATGATTTCTTGCTCTGCCGCCCATGCGATGACGGGTGCATACCATGCGTGGGCGGGGACATCAGAGAACGGGGCGATTGCCGGGTGGGGCTGTGTGCCGACGTCGGCCATGTTTACCATGATTTGCGCCACTTGCGCGCGGGTGAGACTGCCGTAAGGGTCGAAGCGGCCGCCTGTGACGCCGCGCATGAAACCTCTGGTGTAGGCTTGTTCGACGAAGGGGAAGCCCCAGTGGGTGGCGAGGACGTCGGGGAAGGTGGGGTGTGGGGCGGTTGTCGGGTTGAGGTTGAGGAAGCCGACGCCGTTGGGGCCGAGGACTTGTACGGGGGTGGGGTAGTGAAAAATACCATGGAAACCGATACCCAACTGATACAACCCGTTGCTCCCCCAAGCCCAAACGGTGCCGTCGGCCCTGAGTGCTACGGTATGGTCGCCACCTGCTGCAACCGCCGTTACATTGCCGAGATTTTGCGTTTGTACAGGCGTGGTGCTGTAATGCACCTGCCATACTCCGTCTACTTCGCCGCTGGTGCCGTCTCCAAGCTGGCCGTTAGAATTGTCTCCCCAGCCCCAAACAGTACCGTCGGCTCTCAATGCTACGTTTGACCATCCTCCTGCCGAGATTGCCGTTACATTGTTGAGGCTTTGCACTTGTGCGGGTATGCCGCGGTTTGTCGTGGTGCCGTCGCCCAGTTGGCCGAAGTGATTATCCCCCCACGCCCAGACCGTGCCATCGCTTCTCAGTGCTAAGGCATGGGAGTGACTTGCCGCAATTGCCGTCACATCGGTAAGCGTTTGTATCTGTGCGGGAGTGGTACGCGTGAGTTCCCAAGCACCGGTACCGCTGCCGAGCTGGTTGAAGTGATTATCTCCCCAGCCCCAAATAGTGCCATCGCTTCTTAACGCTAAAGTATAGTCTCCGCCTATCGCAATGGCAGTAATATTGCTGAGATTCTGTACCTGTACGGGTGTGGTACGGTCTTGCGTTGTGCCGTCGCCCAATTGGCCGAAGAAATTGTTCCCCCAAGTCCAAACGGTGCCGTCATCTCTGAGTACCGCGCTGTGCAAATCTCCCGCCGCAACAGCAGTGATATTGTTAAGATTCGGTATTTGCATCGGGGTATTATAGGCTTCTCTAAATAAGGCCTGTACGACTTCCCGGGGCAAGTTATACCAGCTGGGCGGGAGGTTTAAAACCCGGTCAACACCCGGCTGGTCATGGAAGGCCGGCCCCCAAGTCCAGACGGTGCCATCCGCTCTGAGTGCCAAGACATGAGCACTACTTGTTGCAATTTCTGTCACATTGCTGAGGTTTTGCACCTGTGCGGGCGTTTCGCTGTAGAGGTCTGACTCGCTGAACCAGCCCCAATCAAACACAGTACCGTCGGCTCTGAGAGCCACACTAAGCCCCCCGTTTGCCGCCACCATCGGCTCCGTGCGAAACGCCGCCTCACTCGCCAACGCTACCCCCGGCACAAGCACCAGCAACATACAAACCACCAACACCAAACAAATCCCTCGCTTCATCGTTCCTTTCATCGCAAACACTCCTCTTATATTCCATTTTTCGGGCACAATCACCCATATCCTATTATAGCGTATCAAAGGAATAATGGATATGTGCATTGCGCCAAAAATCCAGCGGGGGGGGGTGATTTGTGTGCAAAATAGACAAAAACCACGTTTGCGGACGGTAAACGTGGTTTTGGGTGGAGGATGGGTGCATTTGCATCGTATGTGGTGTAGCGGCCGCATACCGGGTAACCTGTTTCCCCTACACAAAAAATCGCTGCCGATAGCCGACAGCGATTTTTGTCACAATATCTTACAAACTCTCCCCAAAATCCTTACGGAACTGTGCCGCCAACTTCTCCGGCCAATCGCCGATGGGCTTCAGACGGCCAAAGAAGAAGCGCAACACCTTCGGCTCTTCATCGAACGTCAGCCCCCCGATGAGGCGGCGGTTTTGGTAGAGCCACGCCAGACGGTCGGCGGTATATTTGATTTGGGACAGGGTGAACACGCGCTTGGGGATGGCGAGACGGACGAGTTCCATCTCGGCCAGCGGCTCCGTGCCGTCCTCTCTGCGCTGTTCGCTGAGGGTACCGCGCTCCATGCCGCGCACACCGCTGGCGATAAAGAGCGCGGCGGCGAGTGCGCCTGCGGGGTATTCGGGTTGCGGGATGTGGTCACAAAACGCGCCCGCGTCTACGTGGCAGCCGAGGCCGCCGGGCGGTGTGACAACAGGCACGCCTTTGGAGAGGAGTTCCTTACAAAGTGCCTCTACAAAGATGGGAGTCTGGCTGATGACGTCGATGTCCAGTGTCTCCCGCAGGCCGACGGCCATGGCTTCCATCTCACGGACGGACATGCCGCCGTAGGTGAGGAAGCCCTCAAAGAGCGGAATCAACTCCCGCATTTTGTTAGCGAGGGCGTCGTTGCTTGTCAAGATGCCGCCGCCGCGGGCCGCGCCCAGTTTACGGGCAGAGAAGTAGGTGATGTCCATGAGCGAACCCATCTCACGGGTGATGGCTTTGATGTCAACGTCTGCGAACTCGGCTTCTCTTGTTTTGATGAAGTAGAGGTTGTCCGCCAGAAGAGATGCGTCAAAGACCGTTATGATACCCGCGTTGCGGCAGATTTGAGAGACTTCCCGTATGTTTTTCACGGAAATCGGCTGGCCGCCGACGAGGTTTGTACCCGCCTCAAGCCGCACGAAACTGATGTTTTCTGCGCCCAGTCTTGCGATGGCCTCTTGCAGTTTGTTTAAGTCCATCTCGCCCTTAAAGGGGTAGTCGCTGGTGATTTTCAGACCTTCGTCGATGATAATCTCTTCAATCCCGCCGCCGCGGATGGTGATGTGGGCTTTGCTGGTGGTGAAGTGATAGTTCATCAGCACGGTATTGCCCGGTTTGACCAGCGTTTGGGAGATGATGCTCTCCGCGGCGCGGCCTTGGTGGACGGGCAGGAAGTGTTTGGTGCCGAACATGTCGCCCAGCACGGCCTCTAAGCGGTAATAAGTCTCGGAACCTGCGTAGCTGTCATCGGCTTGGAACATGGCGGCGTATTGGTTCTCGCTCATGGCATTCACGCCCGAGTCGGTGAGCATGTCGAGGAAAACATCACGGTTTTTCAGCAAGAACGTGTTGAACCCGGCCTCCTGCATGGAGGCAAGACGGTCTTCCACCGGGTGCAGGTTGATTTTCTGCACCATGCGGACTTTGTGCATTTCTAATGGGACTGTTTCCCCGGAGAAAAATTTAACTGTGGACATGGTATCGTCTCCCTACTTTGTTTCGATAAATGATTACAGCACTTCATTGTATCGGATTTTGGGGTGATTGTCAAGGGCGGGGCGGCAGGGGGGCGTGACGGGAGGAAAGTTAAGGGCAAGGACGGTTTTTGTGTAGGGGCGGATTCCATATCCGCCCCGGTTTGGTTTACGGCAACGTCTCCGGGCGGATATGGAATCCGCCCCTACATTGGATTGAAATCATCCAAAGTCGGCGGGCTTGTATTTTTCTTCCATTCGGTGTAAAATACTATGATTGGCCTGCCCGGTTCTGTTTGGACGGCCTGTATAATACCTATACTATTGGGGCGAAGCCCCAATTTCATCTAAATCGGAAGGACTTTCTTATGACAAATCACAGACAGAACAACTACCTCCACGGGGCCGCCGTTTTGGCGATGGGGGTGGCGATTGTCAAAGTCATCGGTGCCGTATACCGGATTCCCATCAACAATATCTTGGGCGATGTGGGGACCTCTACGTTTACGGTGGCCTTTTCTATCTATCAATTTTTGTTGGCCGTGTCTACAGCGGGCTTGCCTGTTGCGCTGTCGAAAATGGTGGCCTCGGCGGATGCCTTGGGGCGGCCGCGGCAGGTTAAGCGGGTGTTCCTCGTGGGACGAAATGCCTTTGTGGCACTCGGTTTGGTGTCCTTTCTCGTCATGGCCGTGTTTCATCGGCAATTGGCGGATTTCTTCGGTTCGCCGTCTGCGGCTTACGGGATATTGGCACTCTCGCCCGCTGTGCTGTTTGTGGGCCTGAGTTCGGCTTATCGGGGGTACGGGCAGGGCTTGTCCGATATGATGCCCACCTCTATATCACAGATTATCGAAGCTTTTGTGCGGCTTGTGCTCGGATTGGGTATCGCGTGGGTGCTTGCGAGCCGGGGCTTCCCCTCGCCCATCGTTGTGGCGGGTGCCATTTTGGGCGTTACCGTAGGGACGGGCATCTCTGCGGCTTACCTGTACTTCAGCAAACGCAGGATGGAGCGGCGGCGATTTGTAACGGACGCCACGGACACGCCAGAGTCCACATCGGAGATTTTCCGCACCCTGCGCAACATCGCCATCCCATTGACCTTGGGGACATCGGTGTTCGCGCTGATTAACATGATAGACAACATCGTCATCCTGCGGCGTCTGCGAGAGGCGGCGGGGCTGTCGTATGAGATGGCGCAGAGCCTCCACGGGACATATTCGAT
>WRAK01000015.1 GCA_009780235.1 Oscillospiraceae bacterium | reverse complement strand
GGGGGTTAGTGGGGGGCATGGGTTTGTCTCGCTTTTTTGTGTTTTTATTGTTACATTCTAGGATTTGTTTCATTTCCACAGGCGTGACATTTGAACGTTTCACAGATCCATCGTTTCATTTGGATACGCTTCATATCTGTCCCCCAGCAAGAGGGACAATACTGAATATTTCGTTCGTCATCTCTAAATGTTATAAATGCACCATGTTCGTAGCGCACAACCTTTTCTTCCAACGCTTTTGAATCTTGCAATTCTTCAATAGTTTTTCTTAACTCAACATTTTCTGTTTGGAGTTCTAGTGCCTGCTGTTGTGCATCAAGCAAAGCTTGAAATAGTTCAACATTTTTAGCTTTTTGTGCAGCAGAAGCTGCATCTCTGAGAAAATCATATAATGCCATCTCAATTAACCTCAATTCTATAACTTCTTGAACAGGGAAGGAGGATATACCCCCTACCCCCCAAAATCCCAATACCGCCACCCACTATCCGCCCGCGGAAACAGCACGGCATTCCAACTATACCCATTCTGGAACATCATCACTTCATCCGGCACAAACAGCGCGTATTCCGGCCCGAGCTCCCGCAGCATGGAGACATCCATGTGGAAATAATACCCGTCCAAGGCCAAAATGTTCCACGCATGTGCCGCGCCGTCCAACTCACCACGGACAAATTGCGCATCCAGCCCCAACAGCTCCATCAAAGCCTGAAACGCCATAGCGATGCCCTCGGCGGTGGCTTGTCCCGTGACCAGCGCACCGTATGCCGTGTCACAAGTGCGGCCACACAACACCTCCGGGTTATCGTCCTCCGCATACTCGTCCGAGACAGGGGGGGCGACGACACGATTTGCCAGCATATTCGCCAACCAGATGACCTCCTGTGGCGGGGTCAGGCCCTCCGGCAGCTCGCGGATCAGCTCCGTGGCCGCACGGCGCAAATCGCCCCGCATTTGGGCGAGGGTGCGCTGGTCGAAGCCGAAATCAAGCGATACGGAGGCGATCCGCCGATTGCCCGTACCCGTTGTGTAGAGGTTAAAGTCCATCTCCGGCCAGACGACTACCTCCAAGGCTTGGCTGTAATAATAATCCCGCAAACTCCGCTCTAAAAAGTCATGATTCGCAATGTGCGCGGGGGCGAGGATGGCGAGGTAAGTCTCACCGCCCCTGAGCATCTGTTCCAAGAGTGCCATGGCACTAGTGTCACTATTCACGGTGCGTACGCCGTCGATTTGCGCGGCGGACTTTTGGAAAGAGATGACAAGCTCCAACTCCGTCACCCCCTGCCACTCGGAGAGGATGCGCTGCTCAAACATGCTGACTGCGTAAGCCGTGAGCGGACGTTCCCGCATCTCCCGCACGGCGGCCTCGACAGCCTCGACCCCGTCCGTGCCGAGATAGAGCAGACGAAACAAGCCGCTTTCTTGGCGAGACTGCACCATGCCCCAAATCGCCCGCTCCAACTCGGCCTGCGTGGCGATGATGATGTAGTCCTCCGTGTCAAGCGGCGGCGCGGTCTCTACCCGATGCGGGCGGACGTCGATATAAGTTCTGTCGATAAACAAGCCGCACCCGGCCAGCGACCCCGTCAAGAGGGCTGCTATAAGCAGGAGGAACAAACATTTGCGTTTCATCAATAGCCCAGTACCTCGTCCACAATCACAATCTCAAAATGCGGTATCCCGAACGGACGCCGCTCCAGCGTCACAAAGGTGGCGCAGATGCGGGCGGGCGCGTCGCAGTCGTAACACTTCGGATCGCCGTAAGCGCAGGGCGTCTCCTTATTAAGCCGCCGCGCGTTCTTGGGCGAAGCGATGTGCCGTGCGCGCCAGAGTGCCATTTCGTCCGTGACGGCGATTTTATTGATGCCGATGATGATGTACACCCGCTCGTGCCCGTAGCACATATTGGCCACCCGATTGCTCCGCCCGTCGATGTTGATAATTGTCCCCGTCTCACTCACGCCGTTGGCACTCATGAGATACACAGACGCGGCATTGGCGCGTGCGATGGTCTCGTTCCCCGGCACCTCCATGTGCCAGAACACGTCCCCGCGTTCGAGCAGGCGGGGGTAGATGTCAAGTTCCCCAACCGTCACACTCCCGCCGATGCCGACGGGCTTGCCGCCGATATCGTTCAGCAGATACTCCGCCGCAGTTTCTCTGTCGGGGAAGCGGCTGACTTTGAATCCTCGTTTTTCTAGGTTTTCCATCGTGCGTTCTACGTTTGCCATGGGGTAGACCTCCTTTTATATTCAGCGAATTGTGCCGATAGAGGACAGAAACGCATCAACCGTTTCCCTTGCGTCCTCGTCATAAACAGCAATAAAAATCATCATGGTGTTGACAAATCTGTGTGCGTAGATATCGTGAAACGCACCCTCTGTCGGGTTATCTTTATACGTATACGCCCCGCGCATGAGGACATATTCTCTCCCGGCAATTGTCACGAGTTCAAAGTCATTCGCAAAAGTAAAATCCCGACTTTGGGAATCCAAAAGCGACTCCCGAATGATGCCCAAATAATCTTCGGCTGTGTATTCGTCGAAATCTCTGTGGCTGATGTCTGTGTAAGTCAAACCGATGACAACACGAGCATCATCGTTCATAATCGTAAAATCATCAACCCAACCCGGCCCTCTGTCACGAGAGAGCACCTCGAACCCCGAAGGCAGCTCGAACGTGATGTGCGTCCATTGGTTGGTAAACGTATCCCCGTCCCAAGTCCCGGTCACAAGAGGAGACCCCATGCAGCCGGAGACTGTCGAAAGAATGAGACATAGAATTAAAAGCATACCGAACATTTTACGATGTTTGTTATCCATAGCGGTTTCTCTTTTCAAAACAGCACCACCTAAACCGACCGCCGACAATACTCACACTCGCCGGCCTGTCCCCCTCTCACCACAACTGTAGCACCACACCCCGCACAAGTCACACTCCGCTCGGCGGGTGGCGGGGCGGGTGCGGAATTTTGCTGGCGTTCCAACTCGTTCAGAAAATCAAGCTCAGAAACAGCATTTGCGGCATTTGTAACAGAAGACGCGACTTCGCCTGCCGCTTTAGCCGCTTTGATACCAAAGAAAATAAGTGCAAGACTAAGCCGAAACACAAGGACAAAGACAAGCAAGGCGAGAACCTCCGCAAGTGATATCGTGCGGAAGAACTCGACAAACGCACTCGGCTGTAAGGACTCCATCGCCGCCCAAACGGCAATCACAATGGCAATCAGTACGGAAACCAACCATCTACCGGGTTTTTTCATAGTGTACACCTCCCCTTAAAATGTTTTCGCCAACACAACCGTCCCATCCACCCCATAATCCCCATCCCCGTACTCATCCACATAATCCTCCAACAAATAATCACACATAGGCGCGTCAGACACCGCGAACCCCGCCTTTTTATACGACAACACCGCCCGCACATTCTTCACCGACGGCCCCATAATCAGCATACGAATATCAAGCGTCTGATGCAAATAATCTCCCAGCAAGACAATCGCCTCCGTCCCAAAGCCCTTGCCGCAATGCGCCTCACAACTCATCCAAATATCCAGCTCCGATATCTGCGGCTTGAGGTGATAGCAGCAGTAACTGATAAACCCGACGGTCTCGCCGTTATGTACAATGAAAAACCCTCGGCCTTTCTCGGGCGCAGACCCGGTAAAGAAGTAATCCGCATAGTCCTCGCAAAACTCTTCATAGCTCGGGATGTGCATGTCGGGATAATCCGGCGGCCCGGCATGGGATTTGCTGGTCTCCGAATGAAAACACCAGTTGTACACGTCCTGCCTGTCGTCCAAGCCGGCAGGCACTAAGTCAATTCTGTTTCCTTTTATCATTTCGAACACTCCGTTTCCTCTTTTTTCCGATACAAAATCGCATCCACGACCCGCTTCAATATGTACACCGAAACAATCGCATACAGGGCCAAATCCACCTGCCGAAACACCACGGCCCCGGCGATGATGATAGCCCCGTCGAAAATCAAAATGAGATGCCCCAAAGTCAAATCGGGACGCTTTCGCATAATCAGCCGAGACGCAATATCTATCCCCCCGGTGGAGGAGCCGACACGGAAGATAAGCGCAATCCCCGCCCCAATCAAAGCCCCGCTGGAAGCGGCGACTATCAGCAGATTTTCCGTGAGTACAAATTCAAACAATGCAAGCACATCCACCAAAACGCTGGTGGTAACGATGCCCACAAAGGCCGTCAGGATAAACACCCAGCCCAGCGGCTTGAGCGCAATCGCAAACATAACCGCATTGATGGCAAAGAACAAAACCCCCACAGGCCAGCCTGTGAAGTGGTTGATGATAATCGCAATCCCGCTGATCCCGCCCGTGACGAGCTGATTCGGCACGAGGAAAATCTGAATCGCAATTGCAATGATGACTCCGCCCGCGAGGATGCTTCCGAATGTCTCGGCGTGTTGCCGCAGAGTACT
Organism: Oscillospiraceae bacterium; assembly: GCA_009780235.1. Taxonomy (GTDB): domain Bacteria; phylum Bacillota; class Clostridia; order Oscillospirales; family Oscillospiraceae; genus WRAB01. The sequence goes on along the minus strand of WRAK01000015.1, from coordinate 50,833 downwards.
CTTACGCTTCATCTAAAAGTCCCACCTGTTGTTCTTCCATGTCCTCTTCCAAGAGCCTTGCCCCCGCGACGGGGATGCTTCTTGCCCGATAGCGAGCGGTGCCTTGGATGTTCGTTTCAGCGAGCGGCTTCGCTTCTTGTAAGTGATACTTCGCCTTCTTTAAAGTCATCAGCCCCACACCCTGTGTACTGCGGGAGGACTTGGGGTTGAGCAGGGAAGTGTGGAACAAAATCGCCCGCCCCTCGGTGGAGTAGACCACGACGTCAATCTCCTCCCGCAGCGGCAAGACAGTCTGCACGGGGGAGAGGTCGGAGTAGGCTCCGGTGAGCTTTTTGCGGTTGGTTTTCGTCTCGTATGCCTTCGTCTCCACACGGGCGACCTTGCCGTTTTGGAAGAAAAAGAGCAAATTCCCCTTATAATCCCCCGGCACGTGCAGGAAGATGACACTCTCGCCCTCGTCCATCCCCAATTCCGTGGGGAGATAGGTGCCGAGCACGGACGCTTTCGTGTCCGCAAACTCGGACGCCCGTGTCTTGTAGACCTGACACTTGTCCGTGAAAATCAAAAGCTCATCCCGGTTTGATGCTTCCATCTGTTGCCCCGACCCGTCGCCCTCTTTGTACTTCTGCTCTGCACTCATGCGCAGGGATTGCGGCGTAATCTTCTTGAAATATCCCTCTTTCGAGAGGAAGAGCGTGACGGGATAATCCGGCACCTCCGTCTCCTCCTCGTAGGTAGTGATTTCATCGGCGTAGACGATGCCCGTGTGCCGATCTTCACCGTATTTGCGGCTGACCTCGGTCAGCTCATCCGTCATAATCTTCCGCACTCTGGCTTTGCGGTCTAAGATATCCTCCAAGTCCTCGATATCACGCAGCAAATCCGCAATCTCCTGCGTACGTTTGAGGATATATTCTCTGTTGATGTTCCGCAGACGAATTTCCGCCACGTATTCCGCCTGAATCTCGTCAATGCCGAAGCCAATCATGAGATTCGGAATAACCTCTGCCTCCCGTTCCGTCTCACGGATAATGGCGATGGCCTTGTCAATATCCAAGAGGATTTTCTCAAGCCCCCGCAGGAGATGAAGCTTATCCCTTTTCTTTCCCAGCTCAAAAAACACCCGCCGCCGCACGCAATCCACCCGCCACGCGACCCACTCGGACAGTATCTCCCGCACCCCCATCACACGGGGCATCCCGGAGACGAGGATGTTGAAGTTACAGGAAACTGTGTCTTGCAAAGGCGTCAGACGAAAGAGCTTCTGCATCAGCTTCTCCGCATCCGTCCCGCGCTTGAGGTCGATGGTGAGTTTCAGGCCCGACAAATCCGTCTCATCCCGCATGTCGGCAATTTCTCGCACCTTGCCGGACTTGATTAAATCCGCCACCTTATCCATGATGGCCTCGATGGAGGTCGAGTAGGGGATTTCATAAATCTCAATCAGATTTTCCGCTTTCTCATGCCGCCACCTTGCCCGCACCTTCACACCGCCACGCCCCGTCTCATAAATGGCGCGGAGTTCCTGGTCGTTGTAAATCAACTCGCCCCCCGTGGGGAAATCGGGCGCGGTGAGCGTACTCATAATGTCATGATCGGGGTCGTTTATGTAGTCGATGGTCGTCTGACAGACCTCGCGCAGATTAAACCCGCAAACAGAAGAAGCCATGCCGACGGCGATGCCCTGATTCGCACTCACCAACACATTGGGAAAAGTAGTCGGGAGCAAGGTAGGCTCTTTTGTGGAACTGTCATAGTTGTCCACGAAGTCTACCGTATCCTTGTCGATATCTCGGAAAATCTCACCGCAAATCGAGGCAAGCTTTGCCTCCGTGTACCGGGACGCCGCATAGGCCATGTCACGGGAATAGCTCTTACCGAAGTTGCCCTTGGAATCTACAAAGGGCGCAAGCAAGGCCCCGTTGCCCTTCGTGAGTCGCACCATGGTCTCATAAATCGCCGCGTCCCCGTGCGGATTCAATCGCATGGTCTGCCCGACAATGTTCGCGGACTTCTGTCGCTTCCCCGTGAGCAGCCCCATCTTGTGCATCGTATACAGCAGCTTACGGTGCGATGGCTTGAAGCCGTCAATCTCCGGAATTGCCCGTGAGACGATGACGCTCATCGCATAGGGCATGTAGTTTTCTTCCAAGGTGTCTACAATGGGCTGCTCCAACACTTCGGCGCGCAGGCCGATGATGTTGGAATCGTCCACCTTTTTCTGTTTTGCGTTCGGGTCTTTTTTACGTGGCATGTGTCATTCTCCTCGTGTTTGTAGGGCGCGATGTCCACATCGCGCCGCAACTTTATAACTGTTATCTTGCGTTCAGACGCACGGCGCGATGAGGACATCGCGCCCTACATATGGATAGGCGGTGTAGGGGCGGCCCCGTGTGGCCGCCCGGTGTTTGTCTACGAGATATCCGCCAAATCCAAATACTTGTACCCGTTCACGGCAATATGTTCCTTCCGCCCGGCCAAGTTATCCCCCAAGAGCAAATCAAACACATCCGCCGTCTGCTGCGCGTCCGTAGGCGTGACCTTAATCAGCCGTCGGCTCTCCGGGTTCATCGTGGTCAGCCACATCATATCCGGGTCATTCTCGCCGAGACCTTTGGAACGGCTAATCGTATGATTCACACCGTCAAATCCCGCTACAATCTGCTCTTTCTCCCGGTCGGAGTAAGCGAAATAAGTTTTACCCTTACACTCGATTTCATACAGGGGCGATTCCGCGATGTACACATAGCCCTCTTCAATCAGCGTCGGCACAAGCCGATAGAGCATGGCCAAAATCAAGGTGCGAATCTGAAACCCGTCCACGTCGGCGTCGGTGCAGATGATGACCTTGCTCCACCGCAGATTCTCCATCGAAAAGTTGCTCAAGTCCTTAGTATGCTTGTTCCGCACCTCCACCCCACAGCCGAGGACACGGAGCAGGTCGGTGATGATATCGCTCTTGAAAATCTTGTCATAGTCAGCCTTGAGGCAATTCAATATCTTACCCCGCACAGGCATAATCCCTTGAAAGTCAGCATCACGACTGAGTTTACAGGCGCCCAAAGCAGAGTCACCCTCGACGATATAAATCTCCCGCCTGTCCACGTCCTTCGTGCGGCAGTCTACGAACTTTTCAACCCGGTTCATGATATCCAAGCTGCCCGAGAGCTTCTTTTTGATGTTCAGCCGCGCTTTCTCCGCCGTCTCCCGACTGCGCTTGTTGATGAGAATCTGCTCCACCACCCGGTCAGCCTCGGGTTTGTGTTCGATGAAGTAGACTTCCAGCTGGCTACGCAAGAACTCCGTCATGGCCTCTTGGATAAACTTGTTTGTGATGGACTTTTTCGTCTGGTTCTCGTAGGACGTCTGCGTCGAAAAACAGTTGGAGACAAACACAAGGCAGTCCTGAATATCCGTAAAGCTAATCTTGCTCTCGTTTTTCTGATATTTGCCCTCTTTCTTCAAATAGGCATCCACAGCAGAGACAAACGCACTCTTCAAAGCCTTTTCCGGCGCACCGCCGTGGGCGAGGAAGGATGAGTTGTGATAATACTCAATCGCATTCACTCGATTGGAGAAGCAAAACGAAGCCGAGAGCCGCACTTTATATTCGTCCTTGTCCGCCCGGTCACGCCCCCGCCGCTCAGCCTGATAAAACACCGGCCGAGTGAGGGGAGAGGCATCCGCTCCGACCAGCTCGCTCACGTAGTCGATGATGCCGTTCTCGTAGACGAACTCCGTCATCTCAAACGAGCTACCCGCTTGGTCACGAAACTTAAACGTCACGCCCGCATTGACCACGGCCTGTTTTTTCAGTATGTCGAGAAAGAACTCAACAGGGATCGCAATGTCCGTAAAAACCTCAAAATCAGGTTTCCAACGGATAATCGAGCCTGTCCGCCGCCCGCTGTACGGCTCGGACTTCAGCCCGCCCACGTTTTCACCCCGCTCGAAGTGGAGCGAATATTTCTTCCCGTCCCGATAGACTGTCACGTCCATATACTGCGAGGCATACTGCGTCGCGCAGGAGCCGAGACCATTGAGGCCCAGCGAAAACTCATAATTCTCGCCCTCCTGATTGCGGTACTTGCCCCCGGCGTAGAGTTCGCAGAACACCAGCTCCCAGTTGTAACAACCCTCAGCCTGATTAAAGTCCACGGGACAGCCCCGCCCGAAGTCCTCCACCTCAATAGACCCGTCGGCAAAACGCGTCACGATAATCTGCTTCCCGTAACCCTCCCGCGCCTCGTCGATGGAGTTGGATAAAATCTCAAACACCGCGTGCTGACAGCCCTCCAGCCCGTCCGAGCCGAAGATAACCCCCGGCCGTTTCCGCACCCGGTCCGCCCCTTTCAGCGCGCTGATTGATTCATTTCCGTACCCATTCGTGTTAATTGTGTTCGCCATGCTGCCATACCGTCCTATATCTAGTTGTGAAATGCACAAAATAATCCAAATATAGTATACCGCAGAACGAACAGGAAATCAAGGCGAAACGGAGGTAAATTTTGAAATCATGTGGTAAAATAGGAGAGGCAGGGAGGGAAGTACATGGCAACACACGCCCCGTTCGAGCGCACACACCCGGACGCAAACACAATCGTAATCTTCACCCACGGCTTCATCGGCAGTCCCCGCCAATTCGAGGACATGGCCGAGCTTGCCTATGCGCAGGGATGTTCTGTGCTATCCATTCTCCTACCCGGCCACGGCGGAACGGCGAGAGAGTTCGCAAAAGCGAGACTGCACGACTGGGAAGCCCATCTCGAAAGCGAAATCCGCCGCGTGGCACCCGCATATCAAAACGTAATTCTCGTCGGTCACTCCATGGGCGGCCTGCTGTCCCTAAACGCAAGCTTGGGCGAGCCGAAAGTCAAGGGCGTACTGCTGATTTCCTCGCCCTTGCGATTGCGGTTTTTGCCGTCTACACTACGTCTCGGCATAAAGCTGCGGCTATTTCCGAAAAGCAGGGATGAAATTTGGAAGGCTTACAGAGACTCCAACAGCGTCCAAGGCATATCCATACGCTGGCTGAGGCAGGTGGCGGACCTCCGCAAGCTCATGGCCAAGACAAAAGCGAACCTCCCGAACATCACCGCACAAACCACAGTCATCCACTCCCAAAAGGACGAAACTGTATCACACAAAAGCGCGAACCTATTCAAATCCGGCCTCACGCACGCAAACATAGTTCCCCTGACAGATTCCCGCCACGCCTACTACACCCCGACAGAGCGGGAAGTAATCTGCAAGGCATTACAAAACCTAATCGGAGGATAGCAATATGTACGAAAGAATGCTAAACAAACAGGAAGTCCCGACATTCGATGACCTAATCCGCTGCTCGGGCGCAAGCGGTGACCTCTGGCTGGCCTTGGACGAGCACATGACCACCGCATACAATGCCGCCAAGCAAATCCGCTTCCCCTACGGAAAAGACTACGGCTGGAGCGCAAAGTACAGCGTAAAAAGCAAACACATCTGTGACATCTTCGCCGAAAACGGCGCATGTACGGCCTTGTTCCAAGTTTCGACAAAAGCGATGGAGACGGTGTTGGACGAACTCGGTACATATGCCAAACAAGTCTGGGCAGACAAATCCCCTTGCGCAAGCGGCGGATGGATTGAGTTTCGGGCATTAGATGAAGCGCAGATGCAAGACCTCAAGAAAATTATCCATGCGAAAGTGACGGTACGCGGAAAATAACCCCCGCACCCCACCATCCGCACGCGGGGGAGAACGTTCGGGCAGTCTGCCCGCAGATGCCTATTATCGCGGGTCACAAACCTAGTGGTAGGGCGCGCACGGCGCGTAATACCTATACTGCACGAGTACGCCGCTTTATCCGACGTAGATACCCGCGCGGGGTTCTTAGGGGCGCAGCCCCTGAGTCGCATTTTTGGTTCTTTTGGCCGATGCCAAAAGAACGCCGCCGGCAGGCAAGCCCAACGTTTCAATATGGAACCCTGCTCCTACAAGGTCAAGGACAATCCTCAGTCAGCTTCGCTGACAGCTCCTTTGGAAAAGGAGCCTTTGCGGCTTGCGTGCATCCGCCACAGAGAATGCCGTCAAACCACCACCCCCACAAACAAAAAACCACCAAAAAGAGGCCTCTCTATGAAAACCATCACCCCCCGCGCCCCCGTTATACTGGCACTCATCCTGCTCACCTTCAGCGCAATCTTCATCCTAGTCAGAAGCCTCGGCTACGCCTTCGTCCCGCACACCGCTGCTGCGGTGGTGTTCATTGCATTTACCGTTGCGGCCACAATCCTGCTCACCGTCCTCGGCGTGAAACACAGAAACGAACAAACAAAGGTATCCGGCGTCTGTGCCGCATTACTGCCTTTGCTTGCGATTGTGTATATCACGGCCATGGCCGCAGCAATAAATATGATACACACGCCAATTCACAACATACTCACGATACTGACCTTTCTTTGCAGCGTGATTTTATTCTTCGCCTGCACCCGAGGGCTCATTGTAAAAATTCTTCCGGGCATAATATACGCTTACTTCATGTGGATATTTCTCTATCTTCAATTCGGGCCGCTGTATCCCGCCCCCCTCAGATTCACAGAAACCGGATTGTCCCCAAACGCTGCATATGCAGTAGAAGTCAGAGTCACCGAAAGGGAGCATTTAAGCTTCGCCTCCGCCGATATCACAATCACACCGCAAAACAGAACCGTAAACCTCGGCATAGGAGAACTCTGGGAACGGCACATGGTTTCTTACCACAGGCAGACAAACATCAACACAATAACCCTGCGCTGGGAATCAGACGAAATCTTATATATCTACATCGATAACGATAACACCCTGCGTTTCCACCGAGACGGCCGCCGATGGGTGGATCAATGGGGGCGACAGTAGCTCATTACTCCCATACGGCATAACCACCACAACCATCCCCCCGGCCACAGGCCCGACATCGCCGGGATGAAAAAACACCGCCAGCCCTCCGTCAGTCAAGTACACATTCTCCGGCGAAAACGCCTCCCGAACAGCGAAAACATCCATCCCGTTCCGTTCGGCTGCAAAATCACAAATCAAATCCCGCACATCGGCCCCGGCAGGGAAAAGAGCACTGACAAACAAGGGCCGCACCCCGTCGCCCACCGCGAACGTACTCCCGTACCGATACGTAATCCCCCGCATCCCGCCGACATAGAGGAATACGTCTGTGTAAAAACTGAGCACCCCGTGGGCGTTGTACGTGGTGGTGAACGTCCCGTTAATTTGATACGGTAGAGCCTCCGGCATGATCTGTGCCGCCGCCCGTGCCTCGCCGAGCATCCCGAGGCTGAGCATGGTTGCGAGAGTCTCAGCCATTGCCGCAAAACAACGGTTCAACTCATTGGCGGCGGGGTGTGTATCTGCGGCAATCACAGGATGTTGGAGGGCGATTTGAATCAAAATCTCGCCGTCCTCAATGATGTCACGCTCCAGCCGGCCGATGGTGAGGTTTAGTTTGTCCATAATGTCCCGTCCTTTCTAAAAGCGCAAATAGGTGTTGATTCTATCCAAGACATCCTATATAATGATATGCGGTAATATGCGAAAGTTGCACGAAACATTTGCGTAGCTTGCTGCGCCGCCGGGTGTCCGGCGTCCAAGCGTTTTGCCGCAGGCAAAACCTTGATATAGGCAGACGTTGCCTGCCGTGATAGATGAAATAAAAGAGGCCCCCATGCGGCGGGCCGCATGGGGAGGTTTTCATATGAACAAAAAAATCAACAAACCCCGGCACATGGGTGTCTACGAGGCCATCACATCCTTAAACACCGTGGAAGAGTGCATAGCCCTTTTTGACGACTTGCTTAGTGTTGCCGAACTCCGTGCGATGGAGCAGCGGTATCAAGTCGCTCAAATGTTGGATGAGGGCATGGTCTATAGTGCCATCTTGGAGAAAACAGGGGCCAGTAGTGCCACCATCAGCCGTGTCAACCGCTCCCTGCAAGGTTCCGGAGGCGGCTACCGTACCGCTTTCGCGCGGACGGGCGGCGAGGAAAAAGCGTGAGTGCCTACGGACACCTCGCCCAATTTTACGACCGCCTGACGGAAGACGTGGACTACAAAGCCCTGGCAGGCCACTATGAGAGACAAATCACCCAAGGCGGCAGACAGCCGAAGCTTGTCCTCGACCTCGCCTGCGGCACGGGTACGCTCACCCGAATGCTGGCCGAGCGGGGCTATCAGATGATAGGCGCAGACGCCTCCGCCGAGATGCTGGCTGTAGGGGCCGCTTTTGGCGGTCCGCAGATTCTCTACCTCCAACAAGACCTTACGGAACTCGACCTGTACGGGACGGTGGATGCCGCCATATGTACGCTGGACGGCCTCAACTACCTACCGCCGGATGACCTCGAACAAGTGCTCCGGCGGGTTTTTCTGTTTCTAAACCCCGGCGGCGTGTTTGCGTTCGACCTCAACACACCGGAAAAACTCAAGGGGCTGGATAGTGAGATTTTCTGCGATGAGCGAGAGGATTTACTCTGCCTCTGGCGTTGCAGCTTCGACGCAGACAAACGCACCTGCCGTTACGACTTCGACCTCTTTGAAAAGCAAGGCAAGTACTGGTTGCGAAACCGTGAGACGCATGTACAGTATGTGTTTGTGGCGGATGAGGTGCGGGAGATGTTGGAGCGTGCTGGGTTTGCGGAGGTTGCGGTGACGGGGGATGCGGAGCGGATGTTTTTTACAGCGATTAGGAGGAATCGGTGATGTTTGGTAAAAAAGAAACAAAAGAGACAAGATTTGAAATTCTACTTGAAGAACAAGTACGGCCACTTCACTTAGTAAAAATTTACCGTGATAAACAAACAGGGGTGCAGTATATGCTTGCTACGGTTGGCAATGGAGGCGGCCTAACTCCACTCCTCGACAAAGACGGCAAGCCTGTCATAGACAGAGACACAAATTCGTAGGGTCAGCGCAAACGCACATAAGCTGCGAAGCCTCCTTTTCCAACTGACGCCCCAAGAGCGAAGCGATTGGCTCGGCGGAAGGGGTGCCTGTGGTGCAAAGGAGGTGGCAGGCGCAGCCTGACGGAGGATTTGCTTCCTCTACTACCGGCATCACAAAAATGAATCCTCAGTCAGCTTCGCTGACAGCTCCTTTGGAAAAGGAGCCTTTGCGACTTATGCACATTTGCCGCAGGGAAACCGTCAATATAATTAAAGCCACGGCCACCCAATGAAAGCCCCTACACCCCGCCCTTGCCCTTAATTCTACATTCCCACAGCCGAAGGGAGCAAAAATGGACAAACTAATCCGCGCCATCTCAGCCAACGGACAAATCAAACTCACCGCAGTCAGCCTCCGCACGGCGGTCGAACGTGCCAGACAAATCCACCGCACCCTGCCGGTAGCCACAGCGGCACTAGGGCGGAGCATGGCGGCGGCCAGTATGTTGGGTAGTGCAGTCAAGGTACCCGAGGGCAGCCTTACCCTGCGCATCAACGGCGGCGGCCCAATCGGGAGCATCATTGTAGTCTCCGACCCCGAGGGCAACGTCCGGGGCTACGTGCAAAACCCGGGCATCGACCTCCCCAAACGCCCCGACGGCAAGCTCGCAGTCGGCGATGCCGTAGGGCGGAACGGTCTCATCACCGTGACGAAAGATTTAGGCTTCGGCGACCCCTACGTGGGCAGTACGGCACTCATCAGCGGCGAAATCGGTGAGGACTTGGCGGCCTATTACGTGGAGAGCGAGCAAGTCGGAGCCGCCGTCGCTCTCGGTGTGTTGGTGGACACGGACCAATCCGTTTTAGCCGCGGGGGGCTACATCGTAGAACTCCTTCCCGGCGCATCGGATGATGTGCTCACGGCCTTAGAGCAAAACGTAGCCGCCACCGGCCCCGTCACCGACACTCTGAAAACACACGGCCCGGAGGTATTGGCCGAGAAAGTCCTTGCAGGGTTCGGGCCACGGATTCTTCAAGAGCAGCCCGTAGAATACCGCTGTTACTGCACCCGTGAGCGGGTGACGAAAGCCCTCATCACCGCAGGAGAACAGGCTCTGCAAGAGATGGCCGAAGCAGGGGAGGACACGGTGGTCACCTGCCAATTCTGCGACGAAGTCCATCGCTTCACCCCAGCGGAAATCAAGGAACTGTTGTAATGGATATTACCTTGAGAGCGTACCAAGACGCCGATATCGAACAAATGCGCCCGCTTTGGAACGAAGTCGTAGAAGCAGGCGACGCGTTCCCGCAGGTTTGGCCCTTGACGCTCGACGATGCCGATCGCCTCTACGCCGAGCAATCCTTCACAGGCGTGGCGGAGGATACGGAGACAGGCGAGATTTTGGGGCTTTACATCCTACACCCAAACAACGAGGGCCGCTGCGGCCACATCGCAAATGCAAGCTATGCCGTGAAATCCACAACGAGAGGGCGGGGTATCGGCGAGAAACTGGTGCTGCACAGCATGGAGACAGCGAAAAAGCAGGATTTTCGGATTTTGCAGTTTAATGCCGTCGTGAAGACGAATCATGGTGCGATTTGTTTGTATGAGAAGTTGGGGTTTGTGAAGCTTGGGGTAATCAAAGGCGGTTTTTTGATGAAAGACGGGACGTTTGAAGATATCATTCCATTCTACAAAACGCTATAGCGAACGTGTAACATGTCGCAAAAATGATGCCAACACAATGTAGGGGCGCGCAATGCGCATCTGCACGTTTCAAATTTACGCCAACACACCAAGCCACGAAAGCTCCCTCGCTTGCGAGGGAGGTGGCCACCGCGAAGCGGTGGACGGAGGGAGTTCTCCCCCAGTCAGCTACGCTGACAGCCCCCTCGCAAGCGAAGGGGCAGGGGCCTAAGGTCAAGGGAAAGGACGGCCACACGGGGCCGCCCCCTACCTCCCGTCCTTGTCCTTAATTCTGCATTCTCCGAAGGAGACACCTACCATGTTCAAACTACTCAAAACGCAAAACAAAGCCCGACGCGGCACCTTCACCACGCCCCACGGCGAAGTCCAAACCCCCGTCTTCATGAACGTTGCCACACAAGGCGCAATCAAGGGCGCGCTTTCCGCAGAAGACCTCACAACCGTCGGATGTCAAGTAGCCCTTGCCAACACCTACCATCTCCACGTCCGCCCGGGGGACGACTTGGTGCAGAGGCTCGGCGGCCTCCATCGCATGATGACATGGGACGGCCCCATGCTCACCGACAGCGGCGGCTTCCAAATCTTTTCGCTCGCGGGCCTTCGGAAAATCACGGAGGAGGGTGTGACTTTTCAATCCCATGTAGACGGCCGCAGGATTTTCATCTCCCCGGAGAAAAGTATGCAAATCCAAGCAAATCTCGGCTCGGATATCGCCATGGCTTTCGACGAGTGCATCGAAATTCCGGCTCCCCGTGACTATGTGGCTCGCAGCTGTGAGCGTACGCTCCGTTGGTTGGAGCGTTGCAAAGCGGAACTGGACAGATTGGGGGAGACAGGGGAACTCGTCACCCCCGGCCAAGTCCTGTTCGGCATCAATCAAGGTGCGACCTATCCTGACCTCCGCATCCGCCACATGCAGCAGATCGCTGAGCTTAATCTGCCCGGCTATGCCATCGGCGGCCTTGCGGTGGGGGAGAGCCATGCGGAAATGTACGAGACCATAGAAACGGTCGAGCCCCACATGCCGCAAGACCGCCCCCGCTATCTCATGGGCGTGGGTACACCCTCGAATCTCATCGAGGCCGTCGCACGGGGGATAGACTTTTTCGACTGTGTCATGCCCGCTCGAAACGGCCGCCACGGCCACCTGTTCACGTGGGAGGGCGTCATCAACATCAACAACGAAAAACACAGGGAGAGCCAAGGCCCCATCGATCCGGCCTGCGGCTGCTCAACCTGCAAACGCTATAGCCGCGCCTACCTCCGCCACCTCTTCAAATGCGGTGAACTGCTCGCCATGCGGCTGGCCGTGACACATAACCTCTACTTCTATAACAGTCTCATGCGGGAGATGCAAAAAGCGATAGAGGAAGACTGCTTCGACACCTTCCGTCGGGCGTTTTCCGAAAAACTTGCCCAAAAACTGTAAACTCGGCCTTGCAATTATGTGCCGGACAGGGTATAATATCTGCAATGTGTAAAATGATATGTAAAATTTAGGAGGTCAATCACATGGATCCGATGATGCTTATTTTGCTTGCAATGCTGCCGCTTATGTACTTTATCATGATTCGCCCGCAGCAGAAGCAGAGAAAAAGAGCCGAAGAGCTGCGGAATAACCTGCAAGTCGGCGATGAAGTCACCCTGTCTTGCGGCATCGTGGGCAAGGTTGTGAAGGTGCATGACGAACACATCACCATAGAGACCGGCGAGGACAGAGTGCGCATGAAAGCCTGCAAATGGGCCGTAGCCGCAAAGGGCAAGTCCGCAGAAGAGCCGCAAGGCACCCAACAGCGGTAAAACGATACCCCTCTACCTACACAAGCCAGGCCGCAGTCGGATTCCCGGCTGCGGCTTGGCTGTTTCCGGCGGGGCGTGGAAATCTGCCGTTACTTCTGATTATGGTCCACCCAGTCCTTGGCCTCTTTCACACCAAGTTCCGTCGGTGTGGCACACCCGGTGGCGGGATGGATTTCGGCGACATCAGAGAGGGCATAGGTGGTATAGAGCGGCGGAGCTATGTCTTTCTTGCGCGGCTGACGCTGTTTCATGCGGCACCTCCAAGGGAATTCTATGGTAGTTTACCCGGTGAGGGCGGAAATATGCCGCTTGTAGGGGCGGCCATTGGCTGTCCGTTCCGATTTACAACAGCAAAATCATTGACAATTATGTCCCAAAGGAGCGCATCCAAATGGCAGAAAATATCACAAGACTGCAATACAAAGACAAAGAAATCATCCTCGTCGGCACGGCGCACATCTCCGAAGCCAGCGTTACGCTGGTGAAAGAGACCATAGAAGCCGAGCGGCCTGACAGCGTCTGCATCGAATTAGACGAGGGCAGATATAAGAGCATCAAAGACCCCAAAGCGTGGGAGCGCACGGACGTGAGCAAGATTGTCCGCGAAAAAAAAGTCATGCGTATGCTCGCCCAGCTCATGCTCTCGGCCTATCAAAAGAAAATGGCAAAAAAACTCGGCACAAAAGTCGGCGGCGAGATGATACAGGGGATTGAAAGCGCGGAAGAAGTAGGCGCAACACTCATCTTGGCTGACCGTAGTATCCAAATCACCTTCGCCCGCCTCTGGCGGCTCCTGCGGTTCAAGGAAAAGTTCAAAATCCTCTTCGGACTGGTTTTGGGAGATGAAGAAGACGGCGAACTCACCGAGGACGACATGGAATCTCTCTTGCAGCAAGACATGCTGGAGGCCATGATGGGCGAGGTCAAAAATGAGTTCCCCGTCATCGGCGAAGTGCTGATTGACGAGCGCGACCAATATCTGGCGAGTAAAATCAAAGAGGCCCCCGGCCCGAAAGTCCTGGCAGTCCTCGGCGCAGGCCACGTGGCAGGCGTGACAGAGGAGCTTTATAAAGATCAGGATATTGAGAAGATTACGGCTGTCCCGGTGAAAAAGTCGAAGCTCAAGTTCTTGATTTGGATTATCCCCGCTATCTTCGTAGCTGCTTTCGCCTACGGGTTTATTAGCGGCGGCATGGACTTGGGCGGTCAGATTCTCATTTCTTTCTGGCTCTGGAACGGCGGATTGTCCGCACTAGGAGCATTGCTCGTTTTGGGGCATCCGCTCAGCATCCTTACTGCCTTTATTGCGGCCCCGCTTACCACCTTAAACCCTATCCTAGCCGCCGGATGGTTTGCCGGGCTGACAGAAGCTTGGGTACGCAAACCCAGAGTAGAGGACATGCAAAATATCGCTGTGGACATTTTCCGCTTTAAAGGTTGGTATCAAAACCGTTTTCTAAAGGTGCTTGCCGTTGTGATTATGGCTAACCTCGGCAGCGTTGCCGGCACCTTCGTGTCGGGTGCGGATATTTTGCGGATTCTTTTCGGCTAAGCCCATGCAACAAGTCCCGCTCATCCCCGCCAAGACCATCATCAGCCGAGTAAAAGCCGCCTCGGCTTGGTTCGGTGCGGAATACAACATGAACATCTACCGCGGCTGCTCCCACGGCTGTATCTACTGCGACAGCCGCAGCGACTGCTACCGCAATCACGACTTCGACACGGTCAAGGCAAAAGAAAACGCCCTGGAACTCATACGGGACGAACTGCGGCGCAAAGTCCAAACCGGCGTCATCGCAACAGGCTCCATGAGCGACCCCTATAATCTCGCAGAGCGCGACTTGAAACTCACCCGCCACGCCTTGGAGCTGATTCACGCCTATGATTTCGGCGTAGCCATCGCCACAAAATCTGCCCTCGCAGCACGAGACGGCGATGTCCTGCAAGATATCAAATCTCACTCACCCACACTCGTAAAAATCAGCATCACCACCGCGGACGATACCCTCGCAAGCAAGATAGAACCGCACGTTTCCACGCCCACGGAACGCTTCGAAGCCTTGCGCATACTGGCAGGGCAGGGGATATACTGCGGCGTACTCATGATGCCTGTCCTGCCCTTTTTAGAGGACACGGAAGAGAATGTACTCGCCATCATCCGAAAGGCAAAAGAAGCCGGAGCGAAGTTCGTATTTCCCGCCTTCGGCATGACCCTGCGGCCGGGAAATCGGGAGTATTACTATCGGAAGTTGGATGAGGTATTCCCCGGTGTAAAAGAAAAGCATATCAAGCGATACGGCGACCGTTACCAATGCACATCGCCCCATGCAAAGAAGCTTTGGAGCATAGCGACAGCGGAATGTGTAAGACTGGGGTTGTTGTATGATATGCGGACAATTACCCGGCAGTACAAAGCGGGATATGGTGAACGGCAGTTGACATTTCTATAAAACAATATCCCCACTCTGCTTAGAGTGGGGATATTGTTTGTCTGACAAGTGAAAGCCACGGGCTATGCCGATGCGCAAAAGGAACAAATCATGACTCATATCCTACCCAACCTGCCGTCCAAATCTCGTCCGAACCGCCGCCCACTTCTTCACAAGCCACTCCATTCCCTTGCGAAGCCCCCACATCATGGGATAGGTTATACCCAAGAACAAGACCAAAAGCATCCAGGCCTCCGGGCGAAGCGGATAAATCGAAAACATGTCTTGCAAAAAGAGGAATGACCCAAGCATCGCCGCAACCACCCCGATAAAGAGCGCGCGCCGCAACAGATTAAAGGGCCTGCTCACCTTGAACACCATCAGTACGCCGACAACAGAGAGAATCACCAAGCTCATCGTACTCATCTCTTGGTCCAAAAGTTCAAAGAAGCGGGAATAGATGATAATTCCCGAAATCAAAATCGCATTCGTCAAAGCGGCAGGCAAGGCTTGGAAGATGACGTTCCGCAAGAAATGCCCCCGAATCCGATTGAAATTCGGCTCTAAAGCCAAGATAAACCCGGGAATGCCGATGGTCAGCCCGCCGACAAGACTCATCTGATTCGGATAAAGCGGCAAGCGCAAAGCGGCAAGCATCGTAATAATCGCAAGGAAGAACGAGAAAATATTACGCACCAAAAACAGGCTCGCGCTGCGTTCAATGTTGTTGATAACCCGCCGTCCCTCATCCACAACCGACGGCATGGCGGAAAAGTCAGAGTCTAAGAGTACCAATTGCGACACCCGACAGGCCACATCCGAACCTGAGGCCATGGCGATGGAACAGTCGGCATCTTTCAACGCCAACACGTCATTTACCCCGTCACCCGTCATGGCAACTGTGTGTCCCTGCGCCTTGAGTGCACGCACCAAGAGCCGCTTCTGCTCCGGCCGTACCCGTCCGAATACCGTATATGCTTGTGCCGCTTCATAAATGTCCTGCGGCGTCTCTAATGTGGCGGCATCGACGAAGCTCTCCGCACCTTCGATGCCCGCTTCTTTCGATACATGCGAGACCGTTACCGGGTTGTCCCCGGAGATAACCTTGACCGTTACGCCCTGTTTGGCGAAGTAGGAGAAAGTGTCCGCCGCCTCTTTGCGCACTTTGTTGGTGAGCAAAATCAAAGCCAGCGGCATGACCTCGGCAGTAGGTTTTTCGTCCTCCAAGCTGCCGTCATAAAGTGCCAAAAGCAGCACACGGCAGCCGAGAGCGGAGTAATGCTCAATTGTTTCTTGTTGAGATTCATAATTGTTACCTAAAATAAACTCAGGCGCACCCAAAAGATAGGTCTCATCCTCATTATAGGAGACACCACTATATTTCCGCGCAGACGAAAAGGGGAGCGTCCGCTCTGCGCGATTCATCACGGTACCGCGGAAGTATTTTTGTACCGCCGCCATGGTCTCGTTATCCGCGCCCATGTTGCCCACGTAGTCGCTCATAATCATGCGGAGGTCGTCCTCATTGAAACGGTCCGCGCAGAGGGGCACGATATCTTTGACCGTCATCTTGTTCTCCGTAATCGTCCCTGTTTTGTCCACGCAGAGCATGTCAACCCGAGCCAGCGTCTCAATACACCGCATCCGTTGCACGAGTACCCGCCGCCGTGCCAGATGGATAACAGATACCGCCAGCGCGACCGTAGTCAAAAGGTATAAGCCCTCGGGAATCATGCCGACCACAATCGCCACCGTCGTCGAAACGCCGTCAGCCAGATTGCCGGCAATGTTCGTTTGGACAAACGCTTGGATAATCCCAATGGGGAGCACGAGAATACCCGCAAACATAATCAATCGGCTGAGCGTGCGAATCATGGGCGTGTCTTTTTCCTTGCCGCCCCGTTTGGCCTCTAAGGAGAGCTTGGACACATAAGAATCCGCCCCGACCCGTTCCAAGCGGGCGTGACATTTGCCGTTTAGGATAAAACTGCCGGACAAGAGAAAATCTCCCGGCCGTTTGGTAATTTCGTCGGCCTCGCCGGTAATGAGAGCTTCGTTCACCTGTACCTCGCCGTCCACCACAACAGCGTCGGCATAGATTTGGTTGCCGGGACGAAAAACGACAACGTCATCCAAGACCAATTGCTCCGTGTTCAGCACCCGCTCCTGTCCGTCCCGCACTACCGAGCCCTTGGGGGAGGAGAGGAACTTCATCTTGTCCATCACCCGCTTACTGTTGAACTCCTGCACAATACCACAGATGATGTTGGCAACGATAATCACAAGAAACAAGAGCTGATTCCATTGCTGCACGAGAATCAAGCTGAGGGCGAGAATAAAGAAAACCAGATTAAAGTAGGTCACTACATGCCCGCGCACAATCTGCCGCCCTGTCTTCGTCGGCGGCTCTACGGGAATATTGGCATACCCCGCCGTATAACGAATACGGGCCTCATCAGAAGTAAGACCCTGCTCCGCCGTGGCATGGATGCGGGGGATATCAATCGTTTCATGTGGGACAGCATAATCGTGGGTATTTGACACGGTTTCACCTCGACAGACCAATTTCTTCCAAATTGTATTGTAGCACAGATTCGGTGTTGTGGGTATAGGAGATTTGTAAAATTTGTGTGAGGTGGGTATAAAAATAAAGGTAAGAATAAATTGTCTCTGCAAATTTTCACTTTTGTGCAAGGTTTAGTGAAAAAACACTTGACATTATATATATAATGTCTTCTATCGTTTTCGTTTGACGATGAAAAACATAAGAAAAGGATGTTGGATAATGAAAAAGCTATTGGTTTTGTGTTTGGTTTTGATGCTCGTATTTGCTATGTCGGCCTGCGGGGGAGGAGAAACAGAAGAACTCCCTATCGAAGCGGAGGTCGAAGAAACGCCGAACAACGAGGTGTATGAACCGGAAGAAATAGTAGAAGAACCCGAAGAAACGGAAGTTCCGCAAGCGGAAGGCCCGTCAGCAGAAACTCTGGAGTCTTTCGCAACTACGTTCAATAATTTTTTTGAGGATGACAGCGGATTTGATAATGTGCTCATTATTTCCCGCTTCCAAAACGACCCGCACGTTTGGCTGCAAGCCTTGGCGATGACAGACGATGCTGTTCAGGTGAATACTATTATGTTTATGGCCGAGACAATGAACGCCGCATGGGCAAATGGGGAACAAACTCCAATGGCCGCTTATAGCAGGGCCCTGCTTGAATTAGATAGTGTAAGCGTTCTCGATAGGTCAGCGGATGAACACGCACTTTTTGAGACGCTGAAAAGTATTTTAAATTTTGATTTTAATAACTAAATTTAAATAGGCACTCTATACGCAGTGGAAACTTTTTTGAAAAAAGTTTCCACTTGTTGCTTTCTCCCCCAATCTATGGCACAATAGAACCATGAAAACACTAACCGCATTCCGCATCTTCGGCCGTTTCTTTCCTGGTCGCAAGCGGTATTTTATCGTGGCGTCCATCGCCACCGCCGTTAATATCATACTCATGTTCCTCGCCCCGCAAGTCGTGCGCTTCACCGTGGACGGCATCATCGACGGCGACCGGAACGTGCTCCCGTCATGGCTGCGGTTCTTTTATGACTTAGAGCCAATGACGGCACTCATTTATGCCGCATTGGTCATCCTTGGCTTCGTCGCCCTCGGCGGCGTATTCAGCTATATCTCCCGTCTGGGCGTCGGACGGGGGACGGAACAGGTGATTCGCAGTCTGCGGAATACCCTGTTTTCCCACGTCCAAAAGCTGCCGTTCAAATGGCATACCGAGACCCTGACAGGCGATATCATCCAACGCTGCACCTCAGATGTAGAGACCCTGCACAATTTCTTGTCCATGCAGTTGGTGGATGTGGTGCGTACCCTCGTGCTCATCGTAACGGCCACGGTGCTGATGTTCACAATGAACGTGCCGCTTGCCTTGTTCGCGTTCGCCTTTGTCCCCATCATCGTGTGTTACTCCATGCTCTTTTACGGCCGCATCGGCAAAAAGTTCCACAAGGCCGATGTAGCCGAGGGTGTTCTCATGGTGCGCGTGCAGGAGAACCTCACCGGTGTGCGGGTCGTCAAAGCTTTCGGGCGGGAACAGTTCGAGTTGGAAAAATTCCACGAGAAAAACAACCTGTTTGCCAAGGCGTGGATTGACCTTGGCTACCTCATGGGTGCCTACTGGGGCATCGGCGACATTGTCACGGGGATGCAGACCATGGGCGTTGTCATCTTCGGTACCTACCTCACCGTACAGGGCAATATGACCTTGGGCGCGTTGATTGCCTTCATCAGTTACAGTCAAATCCTCACCTGGCCCGTCCGCAACTTGGGGCGGACACTTTCGGAAATGAGCCAAGCCAGTGTCTCCGCCACCCGTCTCCTCGACATCTTAAACGCTGAGCCGGAAGATGTAGGGGGCGGCGTCCCCGACGCCCCGCATTCCAACGCAAGCTCCGAGGGTGCCCCCTGTCCCGTCTTAGCGGCGGACATCGTCTTTGACCATGTGACTTTTGCCTACAGGGCCGCCGAAGTGCTGCATGACCTCAACTTCACCATCCCGAAAGGCACCGTGTTCGGTGTCCTCGGCGGCACGGGGTCAGGCAAGAGTACCATTACATACCTGCTCACCCGCCTTTACGACTTAGAACCGGACCACGGCAAAATCACCATTGGCGGCACGGACATCCGAAACATCGACCGCCACTACCTCAGACGCCAGGTAGGGCTCGTACTCCAAGAACCTTTCCTCTTCTCCAAAACCATAGGCGAAAATATAGCTATCACGCGTGATAAAGCCGACCTGCGGGACATCCGCCGTGTCGCCCGTGTGGCGGATGTGGACGAGAACATCCTCGGCTTTGCCAAAGGGTACGACACCATCGTCGGCGAGCGGGGCGTGACACTCTCCGGCGGCCAAAAACAACGTGTCGCCATCGCCCGCACTTTACTCATAGACGCGCCCATCATGATTTTCGATGACTCCCTCTCCGCCGTGGACATGGAAACGGATGCCAAAATCCAAGCCGCCCTGCGGGAGAATACAGGCGGTGCAACCGTTATCCTCATCAGCCACAGGGTCTCCACCCTTATGCACGCCGATCAAATTTTGGTACTGGACGGCGGCCGTCAAGCAGAACTCGGCGACCATAAAACACTACTCGCACAAGACGGTATCTACAGCCGTGTCTACAAACTCCAAAGCGAAGCGGGAGAGGGGGGGAAATCATGAACGACCGATACGACGTAAGCGCACCCCAAAAGTTCAGCGTCGCCACATGGAAAAAACTCTGGCCTTTCCTCCGCCCTGTGCGGTACAGGTTCCTGTTCGCCATGTCTCTGATTTTCTTCTCAGCCGTGGTCGATGTTATCATCCCGCTTTTCACCAGATATGCCGTGGATAGCTTCATCGTCCTCGAAACAACAGACGGCCTCGCCGCATTCGGCCTGACCTATGCCGCTGTGCTGACGTTTCAGGGCATCCTCATCATCCTCTATTTCCGCCAATGTATGGTGGTCGAGATGGAGATGGGGCGGCAGATGAAAATTGCCTGTTTCACACATCTGCAAAAACTCTCCTTAACCTACTACAACCAGACCCCGGTAGGCTATATCCTCGCCCGCGTCATGAGCGACACAGACCGCATCAGCGGCACGGTGGCCTGGGGGATTATCAGCTTCTTCTGGGATTTGATTTACATGTCCGGCGTCATCATCGCCATGCTCATCCTGGACTGGCGGCTGGCTCTGATTGTGATTGTCTTGGTACCGATTATTGCGATGATTAGCTTCTTCTTTAAGAATAAACTCCTCAAAGTCAACCGAGAAATCCGCTCCGTCAACGCCAAAATCACAGGCATGTACAACGAGGGTATCACCGGGGCGAAGACGACGAAAACATTGGTCATCGAAGACAAAATCGCCGACGAATTCTCCGGTGTGACAGAGGAGTTTTACAAGGCGAGTATGCGCTCAACCCGCCTCACGGCCGTGTTTGCCCCCATGCTGGTGCTGGTCGGCTCCCTTGCTACGGCATTGGTACTGTTCTACGGCGGCGTGTTGGTCTTGGATGACCTCGTATTAATCGGCACCTTGTCCGTCTTCCTGTCCTACACGCTGGTTATATTGGAACCCGTCCAGCAACTGGCTCGCCGTTTTTCCGACTTCATCGCCGCCCAAGTCAACATCGAGCGTGTCACGGATTTGCTGGGGCAGGAGCAGATGATTACAGACGCCCCCGAAGTCGAAGCCAAATATGGCGACATCTTCACCCCAAAACGTGAAAACTGGGAGCCGATTCAGGGTCATGTCACCTTCAAGGACATCTGGTTCATGTACCCCGACGGCGACGAATATGTGCTGGAAGACTTCAACCTCGACATCCCCGCAGGTACCACGGTCGCCATCGTAGGCCGTACCGGGGCGGGGAAGAGTACCCTCGTTAACCTCGCCTGCCGTTTCCTCGAACCCACCCGCGGCGAAGTGCGCATCGACGGCAAGGATTACAAAGAGCGCAGTCTCCTCTGGCTCCAATCCCGCTTGGGCTATGTGTTGCAAAACCCGCACCTCTTTTCCGGAACCGTCATGGAGAACATCCGTTACGGCAAGCTCGATGCTACGGATGAAGAAGTTATCGCCGCCGCAAAATTGGTCTCCGCTGACCATGTTGTAGAGAAGCTGGAAGACGGCTACAACACCCAAGTAGGCGAGGGCGGTGACCGTCTCTCTACGGGTGAAAAGCAACTCATCTCCTTCGCCCGTGCCGTGTTGGCGAACCCGCCCATTTTCGTGCTGGACGAGGCCACAAGCTCTATCGACACAGAAACGGAAGGTCTCATCCAAGCGGCTATCAGCCACATCCTGCAAGGCCGCACCAGCTTTATTATTGCCCACAGGTTGAGCACAATTCGCCACGCGGATGTGATTTTGGTAGTGGAAGAAGGCAAGATTGTAGAGCAGGGGACGCATGAGCAACTCATGGCAGCGAGAGGGAAGTATCATACGCTCTACACGGCAATGATGCTGCGCCAGGAGACGGATTTGGGCGATTTTTTGCCGGAAGAGAATTAGTTACAACAACCATACGAAAAAAAGAGCGGCTCCTATGAGCCGCTCTTCTCTATTCCATCCAAACCCTACAACGCATCAAACATTGCCAGCACATCGTCCACCGACTCTATTCCGTCGAAGGATGTAATCGTAATAATCCGTGCAAAGCCGTTTTCAATTGAGACAAACTGCCGTCCGAACACGTCCATGCCGAACATATCCATCACATAGCTGTAGGAATACCAGTCATATGCGCCGATTCTTGTCGCGTCGGGGAAGATATATGTAATCTCCGAACCCATCATCTCTGCAACAGTCTCCGACGACAATGCAATATATTCTTCCGCGGTCAACCTGTTTTGGGGGAAAGTCAATCGCTCAAAGGTGATGTTGATATTCCCGCCGGTAAACATACAGGCAGCCCCCATTTCAATTACAGCCAAAAGCCCGAAAAGCTCCATGAGGTCGTGATAGTCGGTTTCCCGCTCCATAAACTCAAAGCCAATACCCATAGCATCGGCAAGCTCTTCGTCCGTGACTGCCACCCAGCCGGACGGCATGGTAAATTGCAGACCGAGGTATTCGCTGGTGAAGACATCGCCGTCCCAACTGCCGCGCTGTGGGAACCCGTCCCTTTGAACGTTTGCTTCCGAGGTCGGCACAGACGTTTCTTCGGGTTCAACTGTCTCTTGCGGCATCGGTGTTTCCGCAGGCCGCCGAAACAGATTGCCGAACATATCTGCACAACCCGTGAGTAGTGATACCATCATCACAAAGACGAGCAGTAGAGCAAGTAGTCTCTTTTTCATTTTCGTATATATCCTCTCCGGCGATTATTACAGCGCACTAAACATCTCCAAAATTTCCTCTACTGTCTCCGAACCCTCAACGTAGGTAATCGTAATCGTCCTAGAAAACCCGTCTTGAATTGTGATAAAGTAGCGGCTGAAAATTTCTACGCCCATAAACTCCATCACCATACCATAAGAGTACCACGCATATGCGCCGATTTTCGTCGTGCCGGGGAAATTGATAATCTCCATGCTAAGGTCATCCATGCCCAACATCTCCATGGACGCCGCCATCGACTCTATGTATTCTTCTTCCGACATCCTGTTATGCGGGAATATGAGCCGCTCGAAAGAGATATCAATGCTGGCACCCGTAAACAGGCTGGAGGCCATCATATCGGTAACATTCATGACACCGAAGACATCCATGAGGCCGCCAATATCCATATCCAAACCGAAAAGATCCATACCATCAATCACATCTATACCCATGCCCATGATTTCGGCCATTTCCTCGTCCGATGCCGCAGCCCAACCGGATGGCAGGGTGAATTGCAGGCCGAGGTATTCGCTGATGAAGACATCACCGTCCCAACTGCCGCGTTTCGCCTCACCCGCCGCTTGCGTAACATCTCCTGCATCCGGTGTCTCAGCCGGCCGCCGGTCACCGAACAGGTCTCCGCAACCTGCGAAGAGCGTTGCCATCATCACAAAGACGAGCAGCAGAGCAAATAGTTTCTTTTTCATTTTCGTACATATCCTCCCACGCTAAAATTAATATATGTAGCATATCATATTTATGTTTGAGCCGCAAGGGGTATTATCTGACTG
Organism: Oscillospiraceae bacterium; assembly: GCA_009780235.1. Lineage (GTDB taxonomy): Bacteria > Bacillota > Clostridia > Oscillospirales > Oscillospiraceae > WRAB01. The sequence continues at coordinate 27,313 of WRAK01000015.1, read as the reverse complement.
CTCTGTTTGAATTCTTACGCATAACAGAGGAGGGACGTTCTCTTTTAAACCTACCACGAACGAAAAGTCAAAGTAAGACCGCCCCGCAGGGCAAGCCCAACGTAATAATAAAAAAACGGAGCCGCTTGGTTCATCCCCAAGCGACTCCGCTATCTCAATCTTCCACCCGTTCCGCAAAAACAACAAACCGCTGAAAATTATGCCGATACGGATGACAAGTAACCAAGGTCACCAAATCCCGCCCGCTTTGAATCAGCACCGTATTTACCTGCGTCGGAATAATAATCCGTGTCTCCACCACTTGGTACCGTAGCGTCTGATAGAAATTGGTGATAAAAATATCGTCCCCAAGCTCCAACAGCTCAATGTCACGGAACATAGCGGCATTCCGAAACCCGCGATGCGCGGCGATAACGGCATTGTGGTTCTCTCCGCCCACGGGCAGGGAAGTCTGCGTCAAATGCGCCGCCCCGCGGTACATGTTCTCCTCACTTGCGCCCAAGTAAATCGGCAGCTCGATATTCATGCGGGGGATATAGATATATCCAATCATATCTTCCTCAAACCCGAATTCTTGGAGGCTGAAGCTCACCTGCGTGAGTGAAAACGCATCTACCAGTCCCGCTTGACCGGTTTTATACAGGTGCTCGTTGTATTCCGCCATCATGTCATTCAGCCAACGGAGTGTACCGTCCTCGCTTTCGGCACGGTAGCCCTCCAGCCGTTCCTCAAAGTCGGCGATGACGGCCCGTGCGTGTCGGGTATACAGAAACTGCTGTACATGCGGGTAAACAAACACGCCGATTCCTGCGAGCAAGATGAGCAGGGCGAGTACAATCAATACTTTCCGCATCTAACCACCCGTCCTTTCTTTCTGTTCTTTCTGCGCACGCCGTTCACGCGCTTTTTTCTTCTCTCTCCGCTTGAACAGGATGAAAACAAAGAGGAAAATAAGAACCATGACGATGATAATCACGAGCCGCCAGTCAATCACCCGCGTCACCGGAACGATTTCCTCTATCATACCCGGCTCATAGGGGATTCTTGCACCGCGGATAAGCAGACGGTGCGTATTGATGGCGTAAGGCGTGCAGGTGATAAGTGTCACATAATCCGCATCTTGGGCGATGCGCAGAGATTCTATTTCATGTGGCAAGACAACGATAATCTGGTCCACTTCATATGCTAATTTACGGTCGAGCACGGTGATAAAAAAGAGGTCGCCGATGACGATTTCTTCCAAATCGGTAAACATTCTGTGATGCGTGAGGCCGGAGTGGCCGGTGAGTACGGCGTGCGTACCCTGCCCGCCGATAGGGAAGGAGGTGCCTTCAATATGTCCCACGCCTCTGTCCAAAACGGCCATACCGGTGCCGTGGAAGACGGGGAGGTGGACATCGATGATGGGGATTTCAATCTGCGCCATCATCCCGTTTACGTTGAGTGTTTCCAAATAGTGCGCAGGCGGCAATACCGCCCCGGAACCGACGACGAAAGGGTCTTCAATCGACCCGCCGTTGAGTGCGGCGTTGTACGCCTCAGCGCGGCGAAAATGTTCCGCGATGTATTCATCGTCCATAGCGGCCACTTCTTCATCGAAGGTCTGCATCAGGCCGCTGTGGACGCGGGAGTTGTACCATGTGCTGATGTCGGGATAGAACAAGAGGCCGACACCCAAGAGAATCATGAGTATGACAAGAAGTATGGGCAGTATTTTTTTCATCACTTGCGGCCTCCTTTTTATAATGTCATTTCGTGCGAACGGGGCAGAGGTAGATTCCTCTGCCCCGTTTGTGGCTATTTAAGGCTTAGGCCGCTTCGTTGTCCTCTTTCTTTTTCTTCTTGAACAGAACCAAGAGGAAGAGGATGGAGCCGCCAATCAGAGCGAGGCCGATTGCTGTGAACAGCAGGGTACCGGCACCACCCGTGAGGGGGAGCTCGAAGTTGCGGTTGTTCACTACGGTAACGGTGAGAATGTAGTCAGCGTCTGTCGTAGCTGCGGTGACCGTGACCCGCATCGGCGTTGTAATCCGATTGTACCCGGTCGGTGCTTCGACCTCATAGAGATAGTAGTCGCCGGACAAGAGGCCGTAGAACCAATGTTGGTCAGTGTCCGAGTTCATGATTGCAATCGGAATCGCACCGCTGTTAATGGTGCCGCCTGTTACATCTGCGGCTCTGTACAGACGGAACACAGCACCGGGGAGGATGGCACCGCTGTTGCTGGTCTTGAGCACTTCCAACGCAAAAACCGTGAAGCTCGGATGCGTTTCGGGTGTGCCGAACAGGCCAAACGGGTCTCTGCTGCCGTAGTGCAGCGTACCTGTGTTTGCGATGCGCCCGAGGTCATCTTCGTCCCGCTCCAAGTCGATTACGCTGGTCTGAAGCTCAATACGGATACGGCCGCCGACATGTCCGTTTGCGGCAATCGCATTTCGGCCGGGGCCGAGGATGTCAATCGTGTGTGTGTTGCCGGTAGAGTTGAGTACCCAGTCTGTACCATGTGTCAGAGTGGTCTGGTTGTTGCCTGTGCCGTCTGTGTCAAACGAAACGACTACGGTGCCCGGTACAAGTACGAGTCTCGAGTCCAGTACGTCAACTACGCGGATAAACACCGCGCCGTCGGTGTTGGGAACTGCGGGGAGGATTTCAAGACCAGCACGGATGTCAAGTGTAAATTCCCAAGTAGCGAGTGCATAGCCGAGGGCAGCGGCATTCGCGCCTGTCTGCTTTGTGACAGTAAGCAACTCTTTGTCAAACACAGGGTTGGTCACTTGCTTTGCAAAGACGTGTACATCATAGAGCCACTCGTTCTCAAAGAGCATGGGCAGGCTCACTACGAAACGCTGGGGTGTCGCGTCAGCGGGTCCTGTTACAAGATAGACACCCTGCACCGCAGGAGTAAAGGTTACGCGGCCGTTTGTATCTGTAACATCTGTGTACACCGTACCGACGAGCCAGCTGTCCTGAACCGTGTTAGCTGCGCCGTTCCAGTTCGCACCGTCGGGTACGGAAATCCGCTGGATGCTCCATGATGCGTTTGAAATGGGAGCACCTTGGGGGTTCGGAAGGGAAGGGGGGCCGACCGGGGTACCCGCAATAGGTGTGCCGTCAGGCATGATGTTGTAGTGGATGGTCAGGGAGACGGCTGCATTCGGGTCTCTCCCTGTCAGGTCGGGGGCAGCCAGCGCGCCTGTGGTGACCAAGCCCAAAACCATAACAACGGCCATGACCAACAATAGACTTTTTTTAATCGCTCTTTTCATTTTGATTGCTCCTTTAATTTAAATGATTTTAAAGTTTAAGTTGTATATAAAAAGCAAGTTTTTATGCTTCTAATATTCGTCCGCCGTCCGGTTGTCTCTTTGGTGCCAGTCGGCGCGGTGCGTAGGCGTACTTCGTGCACACCGCTTCAGGGGAGACGGTGCCGTGGTGTCGGCAGGAAATTTGCTGACCTTTTCGGAGACCGTGTTTGCAGCTCGCGCAGTTGCGCTTGCAGTCATCCGAGATCGTCTGCTTGCCCTTGGCTGTACGGTATACCGCCGTGCCCATTGCCAACAGGAGGAAGAGGAAACCGCCAATCATGAGCAAGGTATTTATGCTGACCCCGCCCAAGAGCGGCAGAATGAGCCGTGGCCGATTGCCGACATAGAACATTTCATTTTCCGGGATGAAGACGAACGCGGGGGTCGTCGTGTCGCCCATCGCCGTGATGCTGAAGGTCTCGCCGTCCTCGTCCGCTATGATACGCCATTGACCCATCGGCAGTTCAAAGCCGGGAGGAGCCACGGTCTCAACCAGATGGTAGGTCTCGCCCGGCATCATCTCAAATTCCATGGGCTGTGTCGGGTCATTCGTACTTGTCGCGGTACCGGCGAGTACCCACCCGCCGGGGCCGATGGCGTTCTGTAACACCATCTCGGGTGCCGGGCCGTCGCCGTCCCAACGGTACAGCACAAACGTTGCGCCCGATAACAGGAACGTGTCGATGGCGTCCCAGTTTTGATAGTTGTATACCCGCTCGTCTGTCTTGTGGAACGTGAAGGGGACGGTGTCTGCTTCCGGGAAGTTGCCAACATGCCATTGGTTGTCAAGGAACATAAACGGGGGATTGCCGCCATGGGCTACTATGGTAATAGGAGCTCCGTGGGCTTCCACTCCCTGCATTATTTGGATAAAATGAAGCGTCCAATAACCCGTAGGAGTTTCAAATCCGTCCGGGGCTTCTGTCTCTACCAGCCGATAGACATTCCCTGTCGCAAGCTGAAATTCCACCCAACCGACCGGGTTCTCACCGCCCGGCCCTGCGCTGACGGCTGTGTCAAGGTAAATCCATTCAGTAGTATTCCAATCCATCCGATACAGTCGGAAGGTCGCACCCGCCAGCGGATTGATGACATGCGGGGTATCATATAGCTCTTCGTCCGTTTTAATGAACCCGAAAGAGATGGCCGGCATGTTCATCAGATACAGATAGTCACTCGTCAAACTATTAAGGAACCAAGGGTTATTGCCGTACGGCACGGGTGTTACCGTGGCTGTGGCCGCATCAATCAAGAGGTCCCAATGGTCTTCCGGGGTCAGGAAACCGTCGGGAGCTTGATACTCCACCAAACGATACGTCCCGTCGGGCGTGAGCAGGAACTCTACACGCCCGCTTTGCGGACTGGTCGCAGTATCGACTCGCTCCCAAGCGTCCTCTTCGTCATCCCAACGATACAGATGAAATACTGCATCTTCCAAGTAGTCGAATATATCATCGACTTTGTAAAACACGAACGGAATGACGACATCATAGTTGATATCGTAGTTATTGAGAGGATGATCATACGCACTCACGGAATCGAAGCTGAACCCTGTGATATTTGCGTTCACGGGCGGTTCTGCCGCAAAGGAAGCGGAGTTGCCGCTGAAGCTCACATCTGTGATACTCAGATTCCCGTATGCCCCCGCAGGGAGCGGGTTGCGGTAGGAGTAGGTTTCGGTAAAAATTGCACCGCCCATGGAATCGGCTGTGTTATTACTGAAAGAAGAGCCGGAGGCGTTTAAGCTTGCGGCGGCTTCCAAATACATCCCGCCGCCGTTTGCGGCCGCATTGCCGCTGATGACGCCGCCTGTCATGTTAAAAGTGCCGCTTGTCATCCGCACGCCGCCGCCTGTGTTCTCGGCCTCGTTGTCGTTGATGGTGCCGCCGCTCATGTGGAAGGTACCGCCGCCCATGAGCACGCCGCCGCCGTCAAGTACCGGGGTATCGTTGCCGTGATTCGTAATTGTGCCGCCATCCATGTGGAAGTTGCCGCCGCTCATTCGCACACCGCCGCCGCCGTGACCTGCATCCGTGCTGACGATGTTGCTTGTGATGAGACCGTCATACATGCGAACCGTGCCGCCGGACATGTAAATACCGCCGCCGCGGAGGGCATCGTTATACTGCATGGTTCCGCCGGGCGTGTTGTTACGTCCCATGGTAAAGTTGCCGCTTTGCACAAACACACCGCCGCCGCCGAGGCTTGCGGCATCGGTGCGGGCTGTGTTGCGTTCGATTGTGCCGTCGTCAAAGTTAAAGGTACCGCCCGCCACGAATACGCCGCCGCCGTTAGTGCGAACGAAGTTATCCCGAATATAGCCACCGGTCATATTGAACGTGCCGCCATTCATGCGCACGCCGCCGCCGGTGGTTGTCCGTGTGGCACTAGTACGGTTTGCGGTATGCCACTCAATGGCCCCACCTGACATGTTGACAATGGCGGTGCCGGATACCACAATGCCGCTGCCGCCCGTGCCGGCGGGATTGATTCTGTTGCGTGCGATGGTGCCGTCTTCCAGATTGAGGATACCGCCTGCTGCATTTACACCGCCCGCGCCTGTGCCGGCGTCGTTGTATTCAATGATAGCGTTCTCGCGCATTGTAAAAGTAGCGATATTTGCGCCGGAAGTGGTTCCGTGCATCGTAACGCCGCCGCCGTTAGAGGTATTATTATTGGCCGGAGGGAAAGGAGCGGGTACGCTGTTGAACGCAATGCGGGCATCGCCGCGCATCAAAAATGCAGCACTATTCACCATCACACCTGCACCGATGCCGTTTCCGATAACAAAGCTGTTTGCATCACTCAAGCTGTCACCGCCGATGATGCCGCCGCTCATGTCGACTGCGGCTCCGGTTGTCACGTGTACACCTGCACCGCCGCCGATACCGGGTGAGGGGCTGCTTCTGTTGGCGGAGATTCTGCCGCCGGTCATGTAGAGAAGAGCAGCATTGCCCGCTGCGAATACGCCGCCGCCGCCGCCCGTGGCAGTACTGGTACCGTCAGGAATGTTACCGTCGGCGAGGTTGTTCGAAATCAATCCGGTACCGGACAAATTGAATCGGCCGCCGCTCAGGATGCTTACGCCGCCGCCCCGGTCGGCTGTATTGCGGACGAGTTCACCGCTGCTCATGTTAAAGACAGAGTTATTCCCTGTCACAAACACACCGCCGCCGCCAACAGCTGCAGTCGCGGATGTGCCTGTGCCGTTAGCGCGGTTCTCGGAAATCGTTGTTGCGCCGGACATGGTAAAGGTACCGCCCGTTGTAATTGCCACGCCGCCGCCCGCCAGAGTTGCTGTGTTACCGGCGGGTTCGTTATTGATAAGACCGCCAATCGTGCCGCCGCTCATGGTGAAGGTGGTGTTTGCACCCGTCGTAATTACGCCGCCGCCGTTATTGACGGTTGTATTCCTGCTGATCCTGCCGCCTGTCATAGTGAATGTGGTGTCGGGTAACAGCATCACCCCGCCGCCGTGATTGCCGGAGTCATTGTTGCGAATGGTACCGTTCTGCATATAAAATCTGCCGGAATTCTGTACAAACACACCGCCGCCTCCGCGGTTGGCTTGTATAGCGGATGAGGGTGGGTTCCCAAAGGCTGTTACTGTGTTGTTACGAATGGTACCGTCAATCATGGTGAATATGCCCCACTCAACATTCACCCCGCCGCCAAAGAGAGCTGTGTTATCGTATATTTCGCCGCCCTCCATGCGCATACTGGGAGCGGTGGTTAATGTAGGTGTACCTGAACCCGACGCACCTACACGCACCCCGCCGCCGAAGCGGCCTGCATTGTTACGGAGTACCCCGTCGTTCATGACAAATCTCGACCCGGGATTTGCGACATATATCCCGCCGCCGGTGTTGCCGGTTATGCTGTTACCGCTGAGTTCTCCGCCGTCCATGGTGAATAAAGCACCATTGCCGACGAACACCCCGCCGGCACCTGTGCCGCCGCTGTTGTCGCTAATCTCCCCGTCGGTCATGGTAAGTGTAGCATTTGCGCCTGACACAGTTACACCGCCGCCTTGGCTGCCGCCGGAATTACGATTATTCCGAATCGCGCTGTCCTCTTCCATGTACAAGCTTCCGCCGGCGTTTACCAGAATCCCGCCATGGTTGGCAGTATTCGATGGGTAGTGCCCGCTCAGAGTGATATTTTCCAAGCGCAAAGTGCCGTTTACCGCAAAATGCCGTGCGCTGGCGGTCTGCCATAGCGTAAACAGCTCGCCGGTCTCGCTGGTCAACGTGATATCAGCTGTGGCCGGGATGTTAATCACAGGCCCGCCGGTCAGAATGCTTTGGGTAAGGACAATTTCCGTTGCGCCGTTATTGACGGCAGTCCGCAAGCCTTCCCAAGTATTGACGTAGTCAGTAAACAAGGCCTCAATGCCCTCGACCACGAATACAGTTCGTTCCCGCGTGAACAATTCATCGGAAACGGGATGCCGTGCGCCGTAGGTGACAGTAAACTCGTTATATGGAAATTCGGCCTCGATATCGAAGCCGCCGTCGTCTACTATAAATATAGATATAGAAATTTCCCCCTCGTCTGCCGCACTTGCGCCTTCGAGGAGGTTGTAGTTTTCATTTCTTGTGATAAACAGAGCGTCAAAATCCGAGCCGTCTTCCGCAAAGCGGATGTCAATATTTTGTGCAGGAGGCGGGGGAGGGAGGTTGCCGCTGTCGGTGTTGTCCTCCGTGTAACCGGGCTCCTCGGCTTGCGCACTATCCTCCGCGATGCCGGGATTTTCATTCTCAGCCGATGGGGCATCCGCCTCTTCGGCAATCGGCGGGGGAGCAGTATTGTCGGGCTGTGGAGCTGATACGGTTTGCTCTGTTTCGGACTGTGCAAGCCCGTAGCCGTCCGCAGCGGCTGCCGCATCAAAGATATAGGCACTTACGCCGATTAACATAGTCAAGGCGACAAAAAACGCCACAAAGCGGGTCACTTTTAAAGTGGCCGCCTTGCTGTCTCGATTTTGATTTTTCATATGTCGTTGCGCTCTCTCCATACTGCTGCCCTTTCTATGTCTTCATGCTATGCCATGATTTGTTTATTATATAAGGCTTTTCGACAAACATACATTCCAAAATAAGCCCTGTTTTAGGATGCGGTTAGTTTCCATAACTACTTTGCATATTCTACAAAATTATCTAATACTTGTCAATAGTTTATTTTAAAATTTTTTAATTTTTTGTAAAAACATCTTGAAATAGAAAGGTATTTAAAGATATATAGTTAACCCATTTGAAAAGTGAGGTAGTCATTGCGAGGATTTTTTGTGTTGAGCAAGGAGGAGAACGAGGCGCGTTGCAAAAAATCCTTGCAATGACACATCGAAATGGGTTAACTATAAAAAAGTCGCTCCGTATTCTCCCCAAAAACGGGAGAGTACGGAGCGGCCGGGTTTTATTCTGCCTATATACTTATATTATAGGTTCTTCTTAATCTGTCCAATCGCATTCTTCTCTAACCTCGACACCTGCGCTTGACTGATGCCGACTTCGCCTGCGACCTCCATCTGTGTCTTGCCGTCATAAAACCGCAGAGCCAGAATATGCCGTTCTCGCGCGCTGAGGCGGGCGATGGCCTCGCTGAGTGCAATCTGCTCCAGCCAACTCTCGTCCGTGTTCTTGGTGTCGCCGACCTGATCCATGACGCAAATCGCGTCCCCGCCATCGGTGTAGACCGGCTCGTGGAGGCTTACTGGGTCCATGATGGCATCGAGCGCAAACACCACGTCTTCACGGCGGATGTCGAGTGCCTTGGCGATTTCCTCCACCGTCGGCTCTTTTTGCGTCTCGCCCATGAGCCGCTCTTTGACTTGCAAGACTTTATAGGCGAGGTCGCGCATACTCCGCGAGACACGGATGGGGCTGTTGTCGCGCAGGTAGCGGCGTATTTCGCCGATAATCATCGGCACCCCGTACGTGCTGAAACGCACGTTCTGACTGATATCAAAATTATCAATCGCCTTAATCAGCCCGATGCAACCTACTTGGAATAAATCATCCACATTCTCGCCGCGGCTTAGAAACTTCTGAATCACGGAGAGGACAAGTCGCAGATTGCCGGAAATCAGCTCCTGCCGTGCGTCTAAGTCCCCCTCTTTCGTACGGCGGAGTAGCGCGGCGATTTCGTCCCCGGTGAGCACCTTGAGCTTCGCCGTGTTGACCCCGCAGATTTCAACCTTTCCCTGCATAGCCGAATCCCCCCTTGGTAGATGTAGTATCTCCGAGGGGGGATGCTTTGATACGGGGGAGTGTTCGACGGGGGAGTGTGTTTTTATTTCTGACTTGATTTATGAAAAACTTGTATTATAATGAACATGTGGCATAACTCTTCTGTTTTTGTGTTTACAAATTAAACAATTGTAGAATGGAGAGGGGGATTAAACTTGGGTCAATTTATTATAGAAAACTTAATTTGGGTTGTTCCTGTCCTGAGTATATTTTTATCAATCCTCATTAAAACTACTGCAAAAAATTCTTTGATACCTTTAACCATAATAGATTTTTTAGATTTCGGATTTGGATTAGCAATTACATCAATAACAATAATACTTACAAACTTACATAACGACGCTGGCATTTGGCTTTTAGTTTTTTATTTCATGGGGATATTTGCTACAGCGAATATTGTACACAGACGTTATTGGAACAAAGACAAACAAAGCCTAAAACTGATAGGCGTTATTGTTCCGGATATATTGGGTGTAATTTTACTTGTCGTAGCTATAATTTATGTGGGAGGTGGAATCACATGAAAAAAAATTCTTGGAAAAAATTTTTGATGCACCTTAGTGAATCCACTAGCCTCATAGCTATACTTGTTTCTTTGCTCTCTATTGTCTTCGTCATATTCGGAAGAAGTGGATATTTAGAAAATGATATTTTTAGGTCATTTGCAATAGGGCTAAGTAGTATGGTTGCGCTATCTACCATAGGCATTTTTATTAGAAACACAAGAAAACAAATTCAAAATATTAAATTTAGTGCAAAAGATCTTGACTTGTATTCTAAGATGCTTAAAGATAAATACAAAATATTTATTTCATACTCACAGCACGATTCAAATTTTGTTACACAGCTTAATAGCGAATTGAACGCAAAAACACCGAGGTATGTTTTCTATACTGGAAAGGATGCGTTGTTGTTAGGAGATAATATAAAAGAAAAATTATCTCATACAATTGACGACAGCGATTTTTGTATTGTTGTTATCTCCCCAACAAGTAACACAAAGTATGTGAAGTTTGAATATGAATTGATGAAGGACAAGGAAAAACCTATTATTCCTATTGTGCTACGTGAAAACAAATCGAATGATTATATTCCTGCTGACATTAAAGAAATGTATTATTTAAGCATAGAACCTGATACAAAAAATCAAATAAGTTATGCTGCAACGAGCATTATAAACACACTAGATAAAAGTGTTCTCAATGCTCAGGCCCCAAGAGAACAATCATAGATTATACTATTAGTCTTTTAAGTGGAAATTCAGCACCTTAGAGTCTGTTTGCCCCGCACATAACCCACCCACCCCCAAGCATAGCCTAATACCACAGGGGGTACCCAAGCATGACACACACAACTATCACCGACCTGCGCTACAAAGAAATCATCAACCTCCAAAACGGCAACCGCCTCGGCTTCGTCTACGACGCCGAAATCACCATGCCCGAGGGCCAAGTAACCGCCCTAATCGTCCCCGGCCCCGCCCGCTTCTTCGGCCTCTTCGGCAGGGGAGAGGACATGGTGATTCCATGGGAGAAGATTAGCAAAATCGGAGCGGATATTATTCTGGTGGAAATAGACGGCGAACCAAGGCGGCACGCAAAGGCGAAGAAGGGGCGGTTTTTTTAGGTTTGTAGGGGCAAAGGCCAAGGGCAATCCTCAGTCGGCTGCGCCGACAGCTCCTTTGGAAAAGGAGCCTTTGCGGCTTAAGGGCATGATTTGTCATTCTGAGCGTAGCGAAGAATCTCATGTCGGATGCGTAAGATTTTTCGCTACGCTCAGAATGACAGAAAGCGCAAACGTAGGGGCGCGCATTGCGCGTCCGCACGTTTCCTCTCTCACCGACACACAGACGACCGAGGACGGTCGTCCCTACATCACCCCCACCACCATCCGCGCGCGGGGGAGAACGTCCGGGCAGTCTGCCCGCAGACGCCTGTCATCGCGGGTCACAGACGTAACAATAAGGCGCGCATGGCGTGTAATACCTATACCGCACGAGTACGCCGTTTTATCCGACGTAGATACCCGCGGCGGGTTCTTAGGGGCGCAGCCCCTGAGCGTGTTTTTGCTTCCTTTTTGCACGAGTAAAAAGGAAGGCCCCGCCGGCGAGGCGAAAGCAACGGAACAATCAAGATATACCGCACGGGCAGGGATGGAACCCCGCCCCTACACCGACCACCCCCGCACGGCGTGGTGAAAAAATCACACCCTACGAAGAGCAAAGGGTGGGCGACCACACAGGGTCGCCCCTACAAACCACGCTACCCCGCAAAAAACCCCTTGCCATCCCACCCAACATCTGCTATAATACTACGGTCATTACACACACCGTCGGACAGGCTGCCTTGTGCGTTGGAACGCCCAACGTAGGCAACTTGGAGGATGACGGTGGAGGTAAACAACAAAAAACAGTAGGAGGAATCAACAAGAATGGCAGTCGTATCAATGAAACAACTCTTGGAGGCCGGGGTACACTTCGGTCACCAAACCCGTCGGTGGAACCCGAAAATGGCCCCCTATATCTACATGGAGCGCAACGGGATTTATATCATCGACCTGCAAAAGACCGTAAAGAAACTGGAAACGGCCTACTCATTTATCCGTGAAATTTCGGAAAACGGGCAAAATGTGCTCTTCGTCGGCACGAAGAAGCAGGCGCAGGACGCAATCAAGGAAGAGGCAGAGCGTGTCGGCATGTACTACGTCAACGCCCGCTGGTTAGGCGGAATGCTCACCAACTTCAAAACCATGCGCACCCGCGTGGACCGCCTCGTCCAACTCCGCAAGATGCAAGAGGACGGCACTTTCGACATGCTGCCCAAGAAAGAAGTTATAAAACTCACCAACGAGATTAACAAGCTGGAGAAATTCCTCGGCGGCGTGGAGAATATGAAGAAGCTCCCCGGGGCAATCTTCATTGTAGACCCCCGCAAAGAGCATAACGCCATCGCAGAGGCGCGCAAGCTGAAAATTCCCGTGGTCGCCATTGTAGACACCAACTGCGACCCCGACGAGATTGACTACGTCATCCCCGGCAACGATGACGCCATCCGTGCGATTAAGCTCATCAGCCAGACGATGGCCAACGCTGTACTCGAAGGCCGTCAAGGCGATGACCAACCGACAGAGGCACCGGCAACGCCGGAGAACCCGCTCGTAGCGGCGGCGGAAGCACCTGTGGTAGAAGTGCCCGTGGAAACAAAATCCCGCAGCGTAATCAGGGAGGAAGTATAAGATGGCATTTACAGCAAAAGACGTACAAAAATTACGTGAAATGACCGGCGTGGGCATGATGGACTGCAAAAAAGCCCTCACCGAGACAGACGGCGACATGGACAAGGCCGTCGCGTTCCTGCGCGAGAAAGGTCTTGCCGCCGCACAGAAGAAGGCAGGGCGTATCGCCGCCGAAGGCATCGTGGCCGCAGTCACAGAGGGTGCCGCTTCTGCCGTGGTGGAAGTCAACGCCGAGACCGATTTCGTGGCGAAAAACGACAGCTTCGTCAGCTTCGCCGCAGACGTGGCAAAGATTGTCGCCGATAAAAACCCCGCCGACCTTGACGCTCTCATGGGTCTGCCCTATCCCGGCAGTGACATGACGGTGCTCCAAATGCAGCAGGAGAAAATCATGGTCATCGGCGAGAATATCCAAATTCGCCGCTTTGAGCGGTACGAGACGGGTGTCACCGTCCCCTATGTCCACATGGGCGGCCGGATTGGTGTGCTGGTAAACATGGAAGTCTCCGCAGGGCTGGAGACGAACGAAAAAGTCATCGAGCTGGGCAAAGACCTCGCCATGCAAATCGCCGCCATGCGTCCGATGTATCTCGACAGCACCTCCGTAGACCCCACCGTGGTGGAAGCGGAGCGTCAAATCCAACTCGCCAAGGCGGTCGAGGAAAACAAAGCCAAAGACCTCCCGGATGATAAGGCTGAGGCTATCGCCGAGAACATGGTCAAAGGCCGTATGAACAAGTTCTTCGAGGAAGTTTGCCTCGTTAATCAGCCCTTTGTCAAGGAGAGTAAGGTCACGGTCGAGAAGCACGTGGCGAACCTCGCCAAAGAGCTGGGCGGCACGATTGCCATCAAGGCGTTTACCCGCTTCGAGCGTGGTGAGGGCATCGAAAAGGAAGAGACCGACTTCGCAGCCGAGGTTGCGGGGATGGTGAAATAGGGGAGACCCTGAAACATGCAGACAGGCGGGCTTGTAGCCCGCCTGTTTCTTTTTCTCGCAAATTATGATAAAATTCGACCGTCCGATGGAACAAACACATCCTCTCTGTCGTCTTATGGACAAGAGGCTCGTATTTTGTCAATCAAAGGGAGAACGTGTAATGAAAAAGAAAAGATATATCCCAATCACCATCCTGTTCCTGACTCTATGCGTATTCATAACCGCCTGCTCGTCTACGGAGGACTACCCGGACACCGTACCCGAAACCCGAGACATACAAACCGAAGCCCCCGACATGCAGATGCCGGGCGGCAATCAAACCTCCGACGTACCCGCAACCGGCGGCAACCAAGCGGCACAGACACCTCTATCGGTGGAAGCGGAGTTTTTGAGCCGCTTTCCGACGCTATTTAGCTTCAGTTGGGAGAGAGATGGCGGGGCGTTTTTGAATTTTGACATGGATGGAACCGGAACGGGGTGGTTTGACCGACATGGAAACTCGGTAGAAGCACCGACGTTTTTGCGAAGAGACCTCGTTCCCGTGAACTATAGTGCGTATGATTTCGACAACAGCGGCAGACCGACAATCATACTTCGTTTTGGTGGGCCTACTTGCGATTTTGCAATGCCGCTGTTTCGATTCATAGACGGAGCCTACCGGGAAGTCGCCTTGCTTGAGTGGGGGAGTGGCTGGTTTCGGGATAGTGCCGGGCGCATTGTGCGATTTTATGATAATCGCAGGGACGGCATTATCGGCTATTACCACATCACATTCAGCGGCAGCAGTATGACCCGCACGCCAATACTTACAGAGAGCGGCGATTATGACGAGTATGGCAACCGGCAAGGCCACTTCTACAACCACATCACAGGCGAGCGCATTCCATTCATAGGTGACGGCTGGTACTGCGAAGCATGGGCAGCCCACCACGCCGGCGGCACCCCCGGCACTATTTTCGGCACAAACGAAACCCTAACCCCAATTCAGCCCATGACCGACCTGCAAAACAGCATTAACGCAGAGGTCAGAGCGAGGCTGGGCGTGTAGGGGAAATTTATAAACAAAAGAGGAAAGTGCAATGAAAAAGAGAAAACGCATCCGAATCACCATCCTGCTCCTGGTCTTATGCGCATTTATGGCGGCCTGCACATCCGCAGAGGACTACCCGGACACCCCGGACATGGCAACAGAAACCCCCGACGCGCCGCCGGAGTCTCCGGCTCCGACGCCCGAACCTGAGCCGCCCCAAAGCCCGGAAGAGTTCCTAATCCAATTCCCGACGCTCTTCAGCTTCAGCTGGGAACGAGACGGCGGGGAGTTGTATAATTTCGATACAGCTTGGGACGGTATCGGCTCTCCGTGGTTTGACAGTCAAGAAAACCGAATCGACCCGCCGGATTTTTTGTGGGTTAGTGAGTGGGGTGACAGCTTCGTGCCGTTGCGGTACCACTTGTATGACTTGACCGACGATGAGATGCCGATTATTTTGATTTTATGGGGTATTCCGCAGACTAGTGAAGCCGTATATATCGTATATCGCTCCACAGACAGGGTATATCAGGAAGTCGGCAGACTATGGTTGGTGGCGCAGTTCTTCCGAGATGATGCCGGACGGATTGTTGTGCTGAATGACGAACCATCCTATTTTATGGTCATGAACTATGATTATATCACGTTCAACGACACGGGGATGACGGTAGCCCCGATTATCGACGCACCGCTCGACGAGAACTGGAACTGGCAAGGCCACTTCCACAACTACACCACAGGCGAACAAAGCCCCTTTGTAGGCGGCGATGACTGGTTGGTACCCTGCGAAGCATGGGAATCTCACCACGCCGACGGGCCGCCTCGCACCATCTTCGGTATGCCGAACGAAACCATCACGCCCATTGTGCCCCTGACCGACCTGCAAGAGCGTATCAACGCAGAAGTCAGGGCGAGATTGGGGCTGTAAGGCGTTTACTTTCTCCCCCGACTGTGGTAAAATCAGCCCATAGATATAACAGGGGAGAGGGATAACCCATGAAAACAAAAACTTGTTTCAAACTGTTTGGCTGCCTTTTAATCATCCTGCTGCTCGCCGCCTGCGCACCCGCCGCGGCCGAAGAGGAACCCGCGCCCCGCTGGTTCGATCACGGCCACCACTTGGTCGCCCACTCCATGGGTGCCTTAGACGGTTATCTCGGCTCGAACAGCTTAGAGGCCTTTTTGCAAAACTACGCACTCGGGCACAGAATCTTCGAGGTGGACTTTCAAATTTCAGCAGATGGAGAATTGGTCACGATACACGAGTCCCGTATGCCCGTCCCGCGCACCTTGGACGAGCTAAACGCCGATGTCCATTACACCATCCTGACCTTCCGTGAAGTTTTGGCTCTGTTGCAGGAACACGAAGACGCATTCATCATAACAGACACAAAATATTTCTATGATTTCGATTTGATCAGAGAAACATTTGACCTGATGCGGGATGCCATACAAGAAGTAGACCCCGCGTTGGCAGACCGTATCATCATTCAATTTTACAATCAGGCCATGTACCATTTCATGAAGACGTACTATGATTTTCCCAATTACGTATACACGCTCTATCTCTCGGGCGACACAAATGAGGAGGTCATCGCCTTCGCAGAAGCGCACGGCATTGAAGTCGTCGTCATGTGGACGCACAGAGCAGAGGCGGAGTTCGTAGAAGCCCTCAGAGAAGTCGGCGCAATCGTGTTTGCCCACACCACAAATGATTTGGAGTATGCCCGTGCGGTATTAGACAGAGGTGTGTTCGGGATATTTACCAACCTTTTGATCTATGAAGATTTGCCTCGGTAAGATATCATCAGCCAAGAAAGGGAACTCTGCCATGAAAAGAATCCTAGCCCTCATACTAATCCTAAGTCTCCTGTTCACCGCCGCCTGCGTTCCGACCGATAGTGACCCCGACCCAACCCCGCCGGAAACGCCGACGCCGGCAGAAGAAACGCCGCAACCTGCATCCCCGGATGACATGGGCGCGGAAGAACTGGCGGAACTTCAGCGTATCACCAGATGGATGTTTGAGCAGCAGGTGCTGCCGAGCGTGATATTCCAAGGTCATGAAGGCCGCGATATGATTGCTGCGTTCATGGAACAATCGGATACGGACAGCATGAAAGAACTTTTGGTATTCTTTTGGGAATATACGGCGGAGACTATGATTACGCTTGAATTGGGAGACGTATTTTCGCCGAATGAACTGGGCTTGGGAGCCGAACATATCGTCGCGGTAACGGTAGAGACCTTGGACGAGGACTGGCTCGCATTTATCATAAAAATGTATGATATCGAGCAGGTGCGGACCAGTACATACATAGGAATCCTATACAGCGAAACGGCGGGCTTTCGGTTTTACACTCTGGAGCAGAGCTATGGGTTTCACATGTTCTGTTTCAGAAATGCACTTGGACGCGGTTCGTATTTTGAAATCGAAAACGACAGAGAAGCGTTCATCGAGGCGATTATGTACGTATTGTAGTCATCTATCACATCACCACGGGCGGGGCTCAAACCCGCCCGTTTACTTTGCCCGGAATTTGTGGTAAAATCTGGCTATGTAAAAATTGTAGGGTGCGATGCCCACATCACACCGCATCCTCGTATATGTATGCAGCCCGTGTAGGGGCGGCCATTGGCCGTCCGCACGTACGAATACGGAGAAACGCAGGAAAGGCGGACGGCCATTGGCCGCCCCTGCAATTGCGTCCCGCCGTGGCCCCGTGAAAGGAAACCCACTATGTTTGATAAATTAAAGCTGGTCGAGGAAAAATACACCGAACTGGATGCCAAAATGGCAAGCCCCGAGGTCTACAACGACCCCCAAGCCGTTGCCAAAATCGCACGGGAGCAAAAGGAACTCGCCCCCGTAGTAGAAGTCTACCGCACCTACCGCAAAGCCGAGGACAGCGCGGCCGAGGCCCTGTCCTTGTTGGAGGGGAAAATAGACGACCCTGAATTCCGAGAACTCGCCCAACAGGAGTTAGACGAGGCCAAGGCCGAGATGATTCGTTTGGAGGAGGAGCTCAAAGTTCTGCTCCTGCCCCGCGACCCCAATGATTCCCGCAACGTTATCGTCGAAATCCGAGGCGGCGCGGGCGGGGAAGAGGCGGCCCTCTTCGCCCAGAGCCTCTACCGCATGTACTGCATGTACGCCGAGCGGCGGCGTTGGAAAACGGAGATTTTGAGCATCCACGAAACGGAGCTCGGCGGCATCAAAGAGGTCAGTTTCCTGATTGCGGGTGACGGCGCATATTCCCGTCTCAAGTACGAGAGCGGTGTCCACCGTGTCCAGCGTGTACCGGATACGGAGGCATCCGGTCGCATCCACACCTCCACCGTCACCGTGGCCGTCCTGCCGGAGATGGAAGAAGTGGACTTCGAGATTAACTCTGCGGATTTGCAAATTGACACGTTCCGCTCATCAGGTGCAGGCGGCCAGCACGTCAACACGACGGACAGCGCGATTCGCATTACGCACGTCCCCACAGGCGTAGTCGTCGAGTGCCAAGACGAGCGCAGCCAGCACAAAAACAAGGCCAAGGCCATGAAAATCCTCGTATCCCGTCTCTACGAAGCCGAGCAGGCCAAGCAGCAGGCCACCCTCGCCGCCGAGCGCAAGAGCCAAGTCGGCACAGGAGACAGAAGTGAACGCATCCGCACGTATAATTACCCGCAAGGCCGCGTGACAGACCACCGCATCGGCCTCACCCTGTACAAAATCGAGCAAATCCTAAACGGCGACATGGACGAAGTGCTGGACGCCCTTATCACCGCCGACCAAGCCGAAAAAATGCGGGCCAGCGAGGAAGAAGCATGACCACGGTCGCAGGGGCGGCACTTAGCCGTCCGCCGCTCACCATCGTAGGTATCACCGGCGGCGGCGGAGCGGGGAAGAGTACAGCCCTCGGCGTTTTAGCCGATATGGGCGCAACCGTCATCGACTGCGATGCCGTCTACCACGAGCTGGTCGAAGTCGGCGGCCCCATGTTGGACGAACTCGCCGCCCGCTTCTCCGGCGTAGTAGAGGATGACAACCTCAACCGCAAAGCCCTCGGCCAAATCGTTTTCCACGACCCGAAAGCCCTGACCGACCTCAACACCATCACCCACGGGTACGTCTGCCAAGAGGTAGACAAACGCTTGGCCGCCCTCGTAGGGGGCGGCGTCTCCGACGCCCCGTATCCTCCCATCCTCGCCGCCATCGAAGCCATAGCTCTATTCGAAAGCGGTCTCGCCGAGAGATGCACCGTCACAGTAGGCATCCTGGCCCCAATGGAAACCAGAATCCAACGTATCATCGCCAAGGGCGTAGCTCCGGCGTATGCCAAGGCCAAAATCAAAAGCCAAAAAAACGATGCGTTTTTCTGGGAGAATTGCGATTATATTTTGGAGAACACCTATGCCACCCAAACGGCATTTGCCGAAGCGTGTCGGACATTATTTGAACGTATCTTGTAGGGGGCGGCGTCCTCGACGCCCCGTGTCACATATAGGCAATACTGTGGGGCGTCGAGGACGCCGCCCCCTACAAAGGACAAGGAGAACAACATGGATTTACTCTACAAGCAAACCAACCTCCAAGACACCCTCTCAGACTTAGACCGCGCTGCCATAGACCCCTATTGTGAGGGCTATAAAACATTCCTCGACCGAGGTAAAACCGAACGCCTTTGTGTCCGCTATGCGATAGAGTGCGCCGAAGCCGAGGGTTTCCGCCCCTACGATCCCAACGCGCCTCTCAAACCCGGCGATAAAATCTACGCAGACAATAGGGGCCGCGCGTTGACCCTCGCCGTCATTGGGGAAGAGCCGCTGTCGGCGGGCATCAACATCGCTGCCGCTCACATCGACAGCCCGCGGCTCGACCTCAAGCCTCTGCCGCTCTTTGAGGACAGCGAACTGGCCTATTTGAAAACCCATTACTATGGCGGTGTCCGCAAGTACCAATGGGTCGCCGTCCCGCTCGCCCTCCACGGTGTGGTTGTGACCGAGAGCGGGGAAGTGGTGGAAATCAGCATCGGCGACAATCCGGCAGACCCCTGTCTTACCATCAGCGACCTCCCGCCGCATCTCAGCAAAGACCAAAACAAGAAAACACTGGCCGAGGGCTTCACAGGCGAGGGACTGAACGCCCTCGTGGGCGGTAAACCCTTGGCGAGTGACGAAGAGAACACCAAAGAACGCATCAAACTGGGTGTCCTCACCCTGCTCAAAGACCGCTACAACATCACCGAGACCGATTTTCTCTCCGCAGAGCTTATGCTCACCCCCGCATTCCCGGCCAGAGACGTAGGGTTAGACCGCAATTTCATCGGCGGCTACGGCCAAGACGACAGAGTTTGCGCTTGGGCGGCACTCAAGGCACTTTTGGACTTGGACGGTGCACCCAAACGTACTGCAGTCGTCATCCTCGCAGACAAGGAAGAAATCGGCTCCGAGGGCGTTTCCGGGATGCAGAGCGGGGCGTTCGAGCATTTCATCGGCGACCTCTGCGATGCGCAGGGCGTGAAGCTGAATCATTGCTTCGCAAACGCGTTCTGCCTCTCTATGGACGTCTGCAACGCCTTTGACCCCAACTATCCTGAAGTCTCCGAAAAGCGCAACGCCGCCCGCATGAACTACGGTGTGGCTGTGATGAAATACACAGGCAGCCGAGGCAAAAGCGGTACCAGCGACGCCTCCGCCGAGGTCGTAGGGCGTTTGCGTCAGGTGTTCGGCAAGGCCGATGTCGTTTGGCAGATGGGCGAGCTCGGCAAAGTAGACCAAGGCGGCGGCGGAACCGTAGCCGCTTTCATGAGCCGCCGCAACATCGATACGATTGACGCCGGTGTCCCCGTTCAAAGTCTCCACGCCCCCTTCGAGGTGGCGGCAAAGGCGGATTGTTATATGGCGTATAAGGCCGCGCTGGCGGTGTTTCGGGGGATGGCGTAAGAGAAAATAGAATAAATGCCCTTCGCCTGTCCAAACTAAGGACAAGACGAAGGGCTTTTTTGTATCCTGCCGCCTACCCA
Organism: Oscillospiraceae bacterium; assembly: GCA_009780235.1. GTDB lineage: Bacteria > Bacillota > Clostridia > Oscillospirales > Oscillospiraceae > WRAB01. Next base: position 6,545 of record WRAK01000015.1, on the reverse strand, counting down.
CCCCCAAAAAGGAGACCCCAATGACAGAAGAACAATCCAACCCCTACCAAAAAGACCAGATCGAAGACATGGCATCCGTCACCACAGACGGCCCCGGCGGACAAATTCATTGTATTACAATAGTCGGCCAAATCGAAGGTCACCAAGTCCTCGCCGAAAATCTCAAAACCACCAAATACGAACACGTTATGCCCCAGCTGGCTGCCATCGAAGAAAGCCCGGAGATTGAAGGTCTGCTCATCCTGCTCAACACCGTAGGCGGCGACATCGAGGCGGGGCTGGGCATCGCAGAGCTCATCGCCAGTATGCGGAAGCCGACCGTCTCTCTCGTCCTCGGCGGCGGCCACTCCATCGGTGTGCCGCTCGCCGTGGCGGCAAAACGGAGTATCATCGCGCCGTCCGCCACCATGACCATTCACCCCGTGCGGCTCACGGGCGTGGTCATCGGCGCGCCGCAGACCTACAATTATTTCGGCCGCATCCAAGACCGCATTGTGCGCTTCGTGACCCGCAACTCCCGCATCCAAGAACAGAAGTTCCTGGACTTGATGCTCAATACAGGCGAACTCGCCGCCGACGTGGGCAGCGTAATCGACGGGGAAGAGGCGGTCGCCCTCGGTCTGATTGACCGGCTCGGCGGCTTATCGGACGCGCTGGCGTATTTGCATGAGGAGATAGAGGGGCGGAGATAGTGAATGACCAAGGGAAAACGAAGGGTCGGCGCAGTATAAATTGCGCCGACCCTCTTGCCCGTAAAAGTTATTAACGATTCAATAGATTAGTTGTTCGCCGGATTATCACAACTCAAACGTATCCGCGCCGCCATCCTCCGCAATCCGAAATTTCCTCGGCCGTTCCGGCGCACGCTTCAGCGGGTCATAGGTAAACCTGCGGCAAGCCCCGTACAAAGGTACCACGCCCCGCTTCAAGCAGGCCGCCTTGTCCCAGTTAATTGCACTCCCATATTTACAATAGGCGCAACAAGGCTCCATATTCTTCCGAAATAACATCGGCGTCACCACCTTTTATACTCTTCACCATTCACTATACACTATTTATCCTCTTTTGCCTAGCCCTTTTTGTCGATACCATGCAAACCGCCATCACGCCCAGCCAAAGTCCGAGGGCCGAGAGGGAGGAAATGCGAATGCTCGTAGAGAAATCCGTCCCCGCAATCCCGTACACGCCCTCGGCCAAGGTCGCCGCAACGGTGGTGCCTGTCGGGACGAGCCGTGTGAGCAGAAAAATCAGCCCCGCCGAGATGCCGCCGTGTAAAAACTTGCCCAAAATATAACTTCGCACAGAAAGCCCGCTTCCGCCGATGAAACTCAGCACCTGACAATGCACCGAAAGCCCCGCCCAACCTAGCATAAACGCGGCCATGGCAATCGCCGAAGACATCTGTCCCGCCACATCCCGCAGCCCCCACACCCCGGAGGAGAGTTCGATCAGCCCGATGAGCAGCATCGACGCCCATTCCGCATCAAATCCCAGTTCGGCAAATACCCCGCCCAAAAGCCCCGCCACGGCAGGAATTACACCCGCCAAAAATAAAAGCCGAATAAAAACCGTAAAAAAAATCACAAACCCGCAAATGTTCAACGTAGCCTGAAATGACTTCGTCACACTCTCCACAAAAACCTGTCCAAACCGCACCGCCCGAATCTGCCCCCCGCCCTTCAATTCTGCATTCTTAATTCTGCGTTCTGCATTGCCCCGCAAGCCCCATCGCCGAAACAACACCCCCACCAACACCGATGCCAAAGCGTGCGCCGCATACAGCATCAGCCCCACCCGACTGGACGCAAAAATCCCAACGCCCACCACGCCCAAAATAAACGCCGGCCCGGAGTTGTTACTGAAAGCCAAGAGCCGCTCCGCCTCCACCCGGCTAATCTGCCCGTTCTCATACAAAGACACCGCCGTCTTTGCCCCCACAGGGTATCCGCCTACGAATCCCAAGACAAATGCCGAAGAACACACGCCGCCCACGTTGAACAAGGGCCGCATCACAGGATCCAACACCCGCCCGAAATACTGTGTGAGCCCCAAACGCACCATCAAGGTAGAAAGTACGAAAAAAGGGAAGAGCGAGGGAACAATTACATTAAAACTCAGCGCAACCCCGTCCGAAGCCGCCTGCACCGCCTCCCGCGGAAACCGCACCAAAGCCGCCGCGACCGCAAGTAAGCCGAGGAGGATAAGTGCGTCATAAAACTTGGGTCGGGCAAGAAGGCGGGAGAGCATAAACGGCTCCGTTTCCGTGTTATAGGGGCGGCCATTGGCCGTCCGCTTTCACAAGCTTGCGTCAAATATTCGAACGGCGGGCGGCCAATGGCCGCCTCTACAATGTACACTGCCCATTATATGCGCCCAACCGCTTGTCCCAGTCCGAGCCTGACTGGCGTATTTGTCCCACCTTCCGCATAAGCTACTATGAACGGGAGGTGACAAACCTTGGCAAAAGAAGAAAAAAACCGCCCCGGCATCCTAACCCGTGCCGCAGACACATTTGACCTGCCCGCCGAAGTCCTCCAAGGCCTGCCCCGCCTCACCATCACAGGCGGCCAAAGAATCATAGTAGAAAACCACCAAGGCCTCATGGACTACACCCCCCAATGTATTGTTGTAGCAGGTGGCAAGGTGACGTTGAAACTCTTGGGCAACGCCTTAGAACTCCGCGCCATGACAGCCGAGGCCTTGCTCATTACGGGAGATATATTTAACGTGGAATTCATCTACTGATGCAGAATTAAAGTCAAGGGCATTAAACGCCCTTAAATTCTGCATTAAAAAAGCCGGAGGTTTTTAAAAAGTGCAACGTATCGTCAACTTTTTCGCCGGTCACGTTCGCTTGGGGGTCGAGTGTGCCTATCCCGAGCGGTTCATGAACCTCTGCGCCCAAAACGATATCAGCTTCTGGGACTTAACCCGTACGGGCGAAGTCACCGTCCAAGTGACAATGACAATGCAGAACTACCGCAAACTGCGCCCCCTGCTGGAAAATCTCGCCGCCGAGGTCAAGCCGCTCAAGCGTAGCGGCGTCCCGGTATTCCTGCGGCGGGTGCGGAGACGCTACGCTCTGCTTATCGGCCTGATTCTAACTCTTGCCGCTACGTGGGGGATGAGCCTTTACATCTGGGACATCCGTGTCGAGGGCAACGAGACCGTCCCCGCCGCTGTGATATTGAGCACGCTGGAGGAACTGGGCGTCGGCATCGGCACATTCGGACCGGGGATAGAGGCGGAGGCTCTGCGGCATGAGGTGCTGCTCAAGCTGGAAGATTTATCGTGGATTACCGTCAATGTGAGCGGCAGCCGTGCCACCGTCATTGTCCGAGAACGTATCCACGCCCCCGAGCGCGTACCCGAGGGCGTGGCCACCGCCGTCTACGCCACCCGCAGCGGTGTCATTGACCATATGATTATCTGGGAGGGCACGCCTCTGGTGGAGATAGGCGACACCGTGACCATGGGGCAAGACCTCATTACAGGCCGCAGAGACAGCCTTGTCAGCGGTACCCGCTTCGTCCGAGCCGATGCGCAGATTTTCGCGCGGACATGGTATACGCTGAGCATGTCCATGCCCTTGGAACACATCGAAAAGGACTATACAGGCGAAATTTCGACAAAACGTATAATATTCATCGGCCGAAGCAGAATAAATTTGTTTTTTGACGGTAGAATTTCACATGCGACTTATGATAAAATAGTCAAAGATACCGATTTCCATCTCCTCGGCGGCATCGTACTCCCTATTCGGCTTGAGCGGCGTATCTATACCGCATATGAGCCAAGGGCGGTACGCTTGGATGAGACAACGGCCGCCCTCTTCCTGCAAGAGCAGCTCTTAGAGCGGCTGACGGAGATTATCGGCCCCGCAGGCCAAGTGCTATCCACGGATTTTGAGGTCGAAATCGGGAATGGTATCGTCACCGTCCGTCTGCAAGCCGAATGCTTGGAACAAATCGCCGCCATCCGCAGACTGAGAGAAGACGAGATGGTGGCCTTGCCGCCGACCACCGAAGAAACCGAATCGTAGAGTGCGATGCCCGCATCGCACCGCAGGAGGAACGATATGATAGAAAAACGCATCAACGTCGAGCGCATGGAATACGTCATCAGCGTATTCGGCTCTTTCGACGAAAACTTACGTATCATCGAGCAAGAACTCGGTGTCAAAGTCACGGACAGAGACGCGGAACTCAAAATCGTAGGTGAGGCCGAAAATGTCATGTACGCTGAGCGCGCCATTGAGGCTCTGTTGAACCTTGTGGCGAAAGGCGAGGGCATCGATGCCCAGAGCGTGCGCTATATCGTCGGTGTAGTGAAAGACGGCGAGGAGAAAAAGTTAAATGAACTCGCCAAGGACGTAGTCTGCGTCACCGCCCGCGGCAAGCCTGTCAAGGCCAAGACCATCGGGCAGAAAAAATATGTCGATGCCATCGCCAAAAACACCGTGACCCTCGGCATCGGCCCCGCCGGTACGGGCAAAACCTACCTCGCCGTAGCGGCGGCGGTGACGGCGTTTCGGAATAAGACCGTCAACCGCATCATCCTCACCCGTCCGGCAGTCGAGGCGGGGGAGCGGTTGGGCTTTCTCCCCGGCGACCTCCAGAGCAAAGTAGACCCCTACCTCCGCCCCCTCTATGACGCTCTCTTTGACATGCTGGGCGCAGAGACCTACCAAAAGCACGTGGAGCGGGGCAACATCGAGGTCGCCCCGCTGGCCTACATGCGCGGCCGCACGCTGGACGATGCGTTTATTATCCTCGACGAAGCCCAGAACACCTCACGGGAACAGATGAAAATGTTCCTCACCCGCCTCGGCAGCGGCTCCAAAATCGTCATCACGGGCGATGAGACGCAGGTTGACCTCCCGGTGGACAAGATATCGGGTCTCAAAGAGGCCGTGCGGGTGTTACAGGGGATAGAAGATATTGCCATCTGCCGCCTCACCGGGGCCGATGTGGTACGGCATGTGTTGGTACAAAAGATAGTGCAGGCCTACGACAAATACGAAGCGAAGAAAGACCGCAGGCCGGGAGGAAAGAAGCCATGATGACAAAGCATAAAATCTACGTGAAAAGACAACGGCAGGGATTGGGGGAGCAGGGCATCACATCTCTTTGCCGCCGTGCCGTCAAGGCTACGCTTTTGGAGGAGGGCATCGTGATTCCCGTGCAAATCAGCGTTCTCGTGTCGGACGATAAGGGAATCCGTGCGCTCAATCGTGACCACAGAGACAAAGACACGCCCACGGATGTGCTCAGTTTCCCCGCCGCCGTCTATATCCCGGCGGCCTTCGAGGCGCGGGAGGACGACATTGACCCCGAGACAGGCTGTCTGCACCTCGGTGATATCATCATCTCCGGTGAGCGGGCCAAAAAACAGGCCGCCGAGTACGGCCACAACACCACGCGAGAGATTACTTACCTGATGGTACACGCGACCCTGCACCTCTTGGGCTACGACCACAAAGTCGCGGACGACAAGGCACAGATGCGGGGCCGTGAAGAACACGTCATGGGGACATTGGGGTTAACGCGATGAGGGACAAGCAGACAATTCAAAAAACAGCCATGATTACCATCTCAGGCCGCCCGAACGTGGGCAAGAGCACGCTTTTGAACGCGCTCGTGGGGGAGAAAATCGCCATCGTGACCAACAAGCCCCAGACCACCCGCAATCGAATTCTGGCGGTGCTGAATCGGGAAGAGACGCAACTGGTCTTCATCGATACCCCCGGCTATCATGCCCCGCGGACACGCTTGGGGAATTATATGGTCAAAGTCATCCGTGAGAGCGTGGCGGATGTGGATGCCGTCATCCTCATGGTAGAGCCCATCCCCAACATCGGCGCGCAGGAAGAACGGCTTATCGGATGGATTGCCGCAAATGACGTGCCGAGTATCCTCGTCATCAACAAGATTGACACGGTGAAAAAAGAGGAGCTGCTGGAAGTCATCAACCTCTACCAAGCCGCCCACAAATTCGATGCCATCGTCCCCATTTCCGCACAAAAGGGGGATGGTTTAGAGGAACTCATAAAAATACTGGACGGCTACGCCTTAGAGGGGCCGCAACTCTTCCCGGACGGTATGATTACCGACCAGCCCGAGCGGCAGATTATCGCTGAAATCATTCGTGAAAAACTCCTGTTCTGCCTCCAAAAAGAAATCCCGCACGGCACCGCCGTGGAGATTACAAAGTTCTCGGAGCGGGAGGACAGCGAAATCATCGACGTAGAGGCCACCATCTACGTGGAGAAGCAGAGCCACAAGGGGATGGTCATCGGCAAACAGGGTGCCATGCTCCGCCAAGTGGGCGAAATGGCCCGCAAGGACATCGAGCGGTTCATGGGCGCAAAGGTGTATTTGGAGACCTGGGTCAAGGTCAAGGAGCGTTGGCGGGATAGTGCGTATCTGTTGCGGAATTTTGGGTATACGAATGAGTAGTGCACTACACGGGCGGCAAAACACTGCCCCTGCGGCATAACAAGAAAACGTAGCGGATAGCCCCCGGCTATCCGCTATTTCTCCGCC